>NZ_JBQFTH010000006.1:0-299460 GCF_056538565.1 Ruegeria sp. BG11
GCAAGCAAACCTGCCAGTTCCCCAACAAGTTCAATCGCATACGTCCCATCGTCAGAGACCAATCGAATCTCAGACAGCAACCCGCAAATGATGGATGTCGCTTCACCCTGTGAAGAGGGATCGCGCAGCGCCGTGGTCAAATTGGTGACCTGTTCTCGGTAGAGATCGGACAGACCGGGGTGCAGCAAAACTGGCAGTTTATCCAACGCAGAATTGATGATGTCTTGGAGTTCGGATTTGCCTGCTTCTAACGCTGTCAGCCTTTCCTTCATGCTGGGGTGGAACATGTCGTCGCTGATCGCGTCGACGGTTTGTGCGATCGTACGCTCGAGCTGCGCCAGATCACGTGTCGCGTTAATCCTCTCATGCCAAATGGACCCGGCAAGACGGTTGTATTCCTCTTGATAGGCGTTGGTGAATTCCGCGATCAGATCGGGGTGCAGCAATTGCTCTTTTAGGTCGGGGAAGACGCAAGCGTCGAGGTCCACGCGTTTGATTGTTAACCGGTTGAAGCCGCTTGTGCTTGAGAAGGCAGCGCACGGTCTCGAAATCACCGGGACGCTCTTCCAGATACAGCTTCGAAGCGATGTGCCGAAACAGATGCGGATGAACCTTCAACCCGGTCTCACGAAAGATGCGACGGGTTAGATCACCGTCAAAGTTCGTGCGCGACCGGGACTTTCCGTCACTACTGTGGGTA
Source organism: Ruegeria sp. BG11 (assembly GCF_056538565.1). Taxonomy (NCBI): domain Bacteria; kingdom Pseudomonadati; phylum Pseudomonadota; class Alphaproteobacteria; order Rhodobacterales; family Roseobacteraceae; genus Ruegeria; species Ruegeria sp. BG11. Next base: position 701 of record NZ_JBQFTH010000006.1, read on the forward strand.
AACAGAGCCCGTCCACATGTCTGCGACACACACGGTCGGAACTGCATGATATACCGGCGCAAGAGTTTGGAGTTGCGGGCGTTAAGCTTGACCTCAATCGGCTCGCCATTCTTGACTTCAATCCCTTCGATACGAATGGAATAATAGGTGTGCTTGCCCGAGCGGGAGGGGATCAAATATTCGTCCAAGTCAAGGTCCGCGAGGTTTTTGACGCACATGGGATAGCTCAAGAGGGTGGCCAGTGCTGCCGCGTGCTTCGCCGCCAGAGCGCAGTGACGACGGGTTCGTTTGTCATCCGCCAGTGACATCAGGGAATCCGGTATGGGCCCTCTGGTGCGGCAACGCCGCAGAAAACTTGACTATTCTGGCAGCATGGTGTGGCCGTCGACTGATCGAAAGTCTTTGAACCGAGGCCACATGCACCGTCTACGCTGAACAACTTAGATTCTGTTGTCGTTTCATCATTATCGTGAACTGTACCGCGCAGTTTGAACGGGCCGGTGCCCGTCGTCAAAAAGCGCTATTTCGCGCAACTTCAATAGTTTCGCGTGGGTCTGCAAAAAATTCCAATCCCTGACGAAATGACCTTGTACTTCCGCTGCTTGCACGGATATACCCATGGGCGGAGACGTGGCCGAGTGGTCGAAGGCGCTCCCCTGCTAAGGGAGTAAACCAGGAATGGTTTCGAGGGTTCGAATCCCTTCGTCTCCGCCATAAAGCTTTTATTTAATTGATAATATTTTTACGCCGCACTGCCGAAAATTAGATCTCTCAGTCGACCGGCTTGTTCGATTTTCACTTTTATTTCAAAGGTAGGTCTACGGAAGAGCCTATCATAGCATGAAACTGGCACAGAATCAGGCGTCAAATGCTCGTGGTAAATTTGTTTTCATGCCACGTTGCACTTGCAGAAGGATCATCGTGAACTAACGTGAATTCTATACTCTTGCGCTTTCCTTACTAATGCGGATCAGCGTCATTAACGCCGTCCGTCAACTCTCTTATTGCATCTAAAGGCTGCATCATCATCTCGATCGAATTCTGTACGATCCAACTCGGGTTAAGAAAGTCGGTCCACATTCCAGCCATCATATTATCACCAACAAAGAAACAAGGCTCTTCGAATTCATCTAAGAGTTCCGGAAACTCAGTTAGACACTGAATGGTGTTCTCATCGGCTTTCAGCTTCAGTTCAAATCCATCGAATGCCAGCTTTTATTCAAACTTTCCCGTTTCGAGAATAGTCACGATAGCTACCTCTCCATAGACAAATTTAGCAAAATTCTCGGTGTGTTTGTTGGACAACGCGTAGGGGTAGTAGCATCGCCAAAGCATATTGAACTTTTTTCGATTGACGAATTTGCAAAGTGATTGTTCGCCGTCGACACCTTACATTAGTCTGTTGATATCCGGATCATCGCCTGCAAAGATACCGACTCTCAGGCACTCGTCTACATCAATTACAACGGTGCCCTTGGGTGCTACATTATGTATCGCCGCCTCAAGTTCTTCAGAATAAGACTTAAGAGGCAGAGTTGTCTCAATGCGAAGTGTAGTTACTGGGTAACCACGAAACTCTGAAGCCTGAACTGTTTCAAGAAACTCCGCCAATGTTGCAAGTTTCTTCTTTCGAAGTCTCGCACGTTTATCTTTTGTTTATAATGACTTTACTTCAATTGGTACGGGATCGTCCGCACCCAAGAGACAAACATCTCCATATCTAACTACATTGGTTAGATTGCAAAGTACCGCAGGTATGCCTGCTTTGACAGCTTGCTCCAAAACACCGATTTCTACTGCAAGTCAAGTTTGACCTCATAGAAACCCTCCACCTTGTTTGGGGCTGCCATTTTCAACATTGAAAAAGTTTTGCTTGATAGGGCACCTATCAAGATAATGGAAGGTTATTTTTTATGGTATTTTCATGGCTGCGCTCTACGGGAAGCTGACAAAGAAGCTGGTAGAGAATCCGGGCCCGGGTCGGTATGGCGACGGTTCCGTTCGGGCGAGAACCCGGTGACCGCGATCCGCGAACTCAAGGTGCTGCCTTCTGTCAAAGCCAAGGTGCAGCACCATGACGCACCGCCGTGGCAGGAAGTACCCGCGCGCTTTGCCGAGCTACAGATCCGTTCAGCCATGGCAGCCAAGGCGCTGCAATTCACCATCCTGACCGCTTGCCGGACCTCAGAGGTGCTGGAGATGAAATGGCCAGAGGTCGATTTCGATGCGCGACTTTGGACCACACCTGCGGAGCTCATTAAAGGCGGGCAGGTCCATCGCGTGCCTCTCAACGACGAAAAGCTGGCCATTCTGGAGCCTCTGCGTGCGCTGGCCACTGACTATGTATTTGAGGGGCAAAAGCGGCACCAGCCGTTGTCGAACATATCCATGCTGATGCCGCTGCGCCGGATGCGGCAGGATGGCGTTACCATGAATGGCTTCCGCAGATCGTTTCGGGATTGGGCGGCAGAGGCGGCGAACGCGCCGCGCCGACTGGCAGAGGCGGTTTTTTGGCCCAACACGTTGGGTCCGATGTGGAGCGGGCTTATGCGCGGTGGGATTTGTTGGAAAGGCGGCGAGAATTGAAGTTGGGTTGGTCTTACTTTTTGCTCGTTTGCGGAGCAACAATTGACGAGGAAAGATAGTGTTTTCGCCCGAATGCTATGCGCCCAGATATACGGCAAAGCCGAAGTCTACTTGCAAGAGGTGCCGCGCGCCTATTGTTCGAGGCTGGAGTGTTTGTCGCGTGCATGGTGACAGAGGTGGGCATGTTACTAGGCCAGGTCACCCTTCATGGCAGCATGGAGAGAGATCACGAAGCGCCGAGCTGACGCGCAAAGCGATCCGCGAACTGATCCGTGCTGTCAAGGAACTACAGAAGTTAATCAGCGGCCTCAGCGCCGATCAGTACCAAGGCATAGCAGTCATTGGACAGAATCGTTTCGATGGCCGCTGCGAGCCCTAAGTGGACGTTCGCACAAACCGACTAGTCCAATGCTGCAGCGACAGGAACTGCCGAGATTTAACAGAAGCGACGCAGGGACTAGTTACACTTCAGCCGTTGGGAGTATACCAAATTGGCGAAGTGTAAGCACGTTCCTGCGTTGACGTAGGCACCTCGGCAGGCACCTCGTCTCCAAACCGAACGGCGTCGTAAATTGTCCACCTCGGAGTGGGGATCTCTAGGACACGGGCATAGTAGAAAGCCCTAACTGAAGGATCGAACTCAGGATCCGTCCAAACACTGATCAGCTCTGGAGATCCTATCGAATTGGTAAACGTGCCCGTTGCAACATCCACGGTGTTCCCAACCGTTGGCAGCTTGCCGTCCGCATCAAGTATTCGGTCTCCCGACCAAGCCACGTCATAGACCCGCTCTTCAGTTTCGCCATTGGCATTTAACCAACCTTTCACAATCTGAACACGGTCGAGATTGCCAGAAAACGGATCTTTAAGCGCTGCAACCAGAAATGTTGGAGCGTCCGCGCCTTCTGTTGCGTCTGCGAGGTCCCCTCCCATCGGAACGCCTTTTTCATATCCTATTTCGGCGGGCAAACGAGACCTTGCATCAGCTTCGGTAAAGTCCCAGCCACCAAAGAAGCGAACTGCAATTCGACTGCCAGTCGTCCCATAGACTTCCTTCCGTTCTATTGCGTCGAAAATTGCTTCGCGTGTGTTATCTTCTGCCCAGACTGCGGCGTAGCCAGACGCTGCCATTTCCCATCCAAGAATTCTTGTCGTATCGAACTCACCAACGACGTGCTGCCAACGACCGGGCTCCGGTTCGACGCCAGAGTGTTTGCCAAAGAAATTGTCTTCTTCCGCCGTTGCCAAAGCGGTATGGCTGTCCGTCGAACCTACCACTCCGAATTTGTATGGATTTGTGCCGAGTTGAGCCTCAAGCTTCAGTCCGTTCTTCAGAGCCTCTCGGGCATACTCGTACTGGAGCATCCAGTCTTCTTTAGGAGTTGGTCCGAGGTTGGATTTATCCCAAGTCTCATAGTCTGCGAACTCATCGTTTGGGCTTAAAAACGGATGCGTTTCTCCGTCACCTTTGATTTGGGTGATCTCATACATCGGCTCCCACTTGGCACGCCGCTCTGCGTAATCTGCTGTCAAAGGCTCACCCGTTTCAGGGTTTGTCTCGACCGGAAACATCAGGCCGTTAGAGACGTTGCCGTTGTGTGCAAGGGCCAGTACACGGCCGCCAGTCTCCTGTTCATATGTTTCCATCCAGTCCCACAACCGTTCCGGATTAAAGGTTTCTGCGGTTGTGAAGGGCAGCATTTGCCGAGCGCGAATGGCATCATCCCGGTAGATCACATTGCGGTGGAGGTTGTTGCCAGCTTCGGTGGACGTCCATTCGTATCCAATGAACGCAGTGAATGTGCCAGGGGCATTGTGATGATCCGCAGTTTGCGTGAACTCGTCCCAAATAGATTGTACAAACCTGCGGTCTGAAACAGCCTCTGGCAGAGCATCCCCGGTAATGCCAGCAAAGGTTTCAATCACTTCCATGGTTGCACCCAGAGCAACGTCGCCGCCGGCATTAAGGCGTTCGTTCCAGTCTCGAAGCGTTGGGTCACGCATAAGCGTAGAGTTCCCCGCCACGATCTCATTCATAGCCCCCATGGCATCAGAGTGATCGGATACGACAAGCCAGTCGAGCGGACGTGACAGCTTCACACGAAGGCCATGCGATGTGGTGACCTCCTCACCACGTGCAAACCTATAGGCATCGTCTGGGTTCAGAATGACGCCAAATCCGCGCGCATCGAGCGAGTTTGACGTGTGCAGGTGAGTGTCACCCCAAAGCGGGCGTGTCGGAAAATCTCGACCTGCATATGGCGAAAAATCAGTCGGCGCTGGTTCACGCATATCATCAACTGATATGGTCATCTCTCCAACTTGCCCGCCTTGTGCGGCGTCTTGAGCATTTGAAGTGCCTGCTATGAACGCTGCGGAAACTATTGCTGTCGATGTCTTAAGAAAAATCTTCATTTGAACCTCCCAGCCGAGCTGAATTCTAGTCTATGGCAACATCTGACCCGGCTGTTCGTCAAGGAAAACAAAGGTTTTTCTTGGGTGGGCTCAAAAGACCCCGGATGAGGTTCGACTAGTCCCGGGCTGCAGCTTCGCCCATAACTTTGACGCTCAGATGCGGTGAAAAGCACCCCTGCGAGTGGACGTTCTTGACGACTGGTGACTTGGCTCGCAAGTCATGAAACCGAGACCTTGATCGGAGGCTTGCCGTAAAGAGGTTGTCGCGAACACCCCTATTGTCCTTATACCTTTTTATTTGCCTCGGTCGTTTCAGCTCAAGATAAGCCCAACATCATATTCATATTTCAAGATAATTTTTGCTGGTGCGAACCTAGGCTCATGGAGACGGCATAATCCGTGTCGCGGCGACCCCCATGATTGACGCTCTCGCTGCGGAAGGATTACGACACACGAACTTCAACGTGGAAAGCCAGTGCACGCCGTCACGGTCAGCGACCATGACAGGACGTTGCGGTCAAGCATAAGGTCCCACTAGGAAGCGGCGTTTACGGTCTAACTTAGTTGGAAATCACGATGGCCGAGATGCTGAAGGTGGTAGGCTACAACACAGCCATGTACGGCAAATGGCACCTTGGATAGACCAAAGGACGTTATCCAACGAATCAAGGATTCGACGAATTTTAAGCAGTTGAGACCACGGACGTTACAGTCTGGCGCACGCTTTCGGGATTTGCTGAAGCCGAAATGGAAGAGCCTGTTGTTTTGCGAGTGTTGCAGGCTAGCCAATAACCAAAGCGCGGGACTACAATCTGGACTATCGCGGCGAGATCGATGGCGACCTGACGAAAAAGGCTATCGACTTTATCGAAGCGAAGAGTGCCGAAGACGCTCCGTTTTTCATCTATCCTGCGAATACGCAGACCTACTATCCAAACATCGCATCCGAGGAGTTTGATGGTGCTACTGGAAGCGGCGTTGGGCCGATATTTTACTTCATACAAACACTTAGATTAGCCGAATAGATGATGCGCTTGAGGCCGCTGGTGTTTCCGGCGGCACGGTGGTGATCTTTACGCGTGCGGAACTTGAATTGAATCGAGTTTAGCCGAAGAACTCCGCAAGGAAACGCAATTGCATAGTTTTCTTGTTTCCATTCATTTCAGGTAGATTTCTCGGCATCAATCACGGTTTGTCAGTACCAAATACGGCGACAGGTTCGGCCAGACCATCGATCTCAACCGAACCAAAGCTCATTAGCCGATCAATCCCTAATAGAGCGTCATTGGTTGCGGCATCCAAAAGCATCGCCGCGCCGAGCGATTTGCATTTGGCCTCTAACCTAGAGGCAAGATTTACAGGATCTCCGTACACCGTGAACGACTGGCGGGTGTCGGACCCAATCGTGCCTGTGACTAGCTCTCCGCTTGCGACGCCAATCCGAATAGAAAGCCCGTGCCTGGCGGCGGTCGCGTGCAAGGCTTCTGCAGTTCTTAGCGCCGCATCCGCTGGCGTCTCGACTTTGACTGGTGCGTTGAATGTGACAAGAAATCCGTCGCCAAGATAGGAAATCACAATCCCATTTTCGGCTGAAACATCCTCAGTCGCGTTTGTGAGAAAGAGATCCAGACGTTTGATCACTTCATCCGGAGAATGCTGTGAGGAAAATCTTGTGAACTCAGCAATATCCATCACGAGCACCGTACCAAATGATTTCTGAGGTCTCAGCGGAGCATTGTCGTCAATGAGCTTCTTCGCGATTTGTTCCGGCAGGTATTTGCCAAGAAGGTCCGAGACATGTTGTCTTTTTGCGCGTTCGCGACCGCGCTCCAGATCAGCTTCAACTTGCGCAAAGAAGACCGCTCGGCTTCTGAATACAGCAATTGCTAAAATGCACGTCGCAAATAGCAGCATCCCGGTTTCTTCGATACGATTGCCGCGACCGATGAAATCAATGGAAAGAAACACAGCCTCATAGGTTTCGCGGGTGGCCATCGTTGACATATCTGCCCATGACAGCGTCCTCTCCATCGGCAACGTGACCCAAATGAATGCCGCCCACCATCCAACTACGCAAAGGCCTCCAGTCCAGAGCACAAGACGCCAGGAAAGGCTGAGGCACGACAAAGCCACTATTGGAAAGAGGTAGTATATTCCATAGGCGCGGAACGCGATGATCTGCGGCACGTCGTCGGCCCTGCTGATGGGGACGAGCGCAAAAAGCGAACAGATCGCCAATGAATCCAGTGCGTAAACGGCATATTTGATCCATGCCCTGTCATAGCTGGTGCCAATCAACACGAGATGGGCGACGCCAATTGCAGTAAACGCGAACAATGCGAAAGTCGTGACTTGGCGCGCACTGAACTCAGGAAACAACAATGTCGAACCCAAATACCAGAAAAATGCTGCAGCGGTAATGAAGGTGCGACAGGCAATCGCCAAGCGTAGTCCGCGCTGCTCTGCCTTTGTGAGTCTTCTTTCGGCCTCCATTGCGAGTTTTCGCGCGTCGATGTCGGTCAAATCTGGCTCCGCCGAATAGGAATTAAGTCAAACACTGCCGTCGCAGGTCGCAAGGGCTTCTGCTTCTAGTTTGCACAATATACAAAGTGTATCGTGACTGACATTCATACCTTCCTGACCAACGAGCAAAAAAAACGCGAATGAAGCGCACACTTTTTTGACCCAAGCTTCTCTGAGGACCAAAATAGCCTAGCATTAAAGGCCTGACTGGAGACCGCGTCGACAAAGGAAAAACTCTGTCTGGTTGTAGCTGGGCAAGCCTAGGCACGACAGCGAAGTAGCTCTTACGCGGATAAAAGCATTCAGTTTTGCAGGTATTCCCAAGCTTGGGATATGACAACTGACCCTTCGCCCACCGCAGAGGCAACGCGCTTGACCGACCCTGCGCGCACATCGCCAACGGCAAAAATCCCGGGACAAGACGTTGCGAAAGATGATCCGGCATTGGCCTCGTTGCCCGTGACCACGAAGCCGCGTGAGTCCAGCTGGCAGCTTTGCGACAGCCATTCGGTGTTGGGTGCAGCCCCAACCATTACAAAAGCGGCGCTGCAATCGAGTGGCCAGTCCGATCCGTCACGCTCGATGATAACCTTGGACATGGATTTGCCCCCAAGAAGTGTCTTTAGCTGGGACTTGTAGTGGATGGTGACCGCCGGGTCCGCCTCTAACCTTGACAGCAGGTAATCGGACATCGATGCAGCCAGGCTGTCTCCTCGCACCAATACGTGGACATGTTTTGCGGATCGCGACAGATACATCGCCGCCTGCCCCGCGGAGTTTCCGCCCCCAACGACGACGACTTCTGCGCCCTTGCAATAGCGCGCTTCCATTTCAGTCGCGGCATAGTAGATGCCTAAACCCTCAAAGTCCTTCAGCCTGTCCAGCGGCAGCTGTCTGTATTGGACTCCCGTGGCGACTACGACCGAACGTGCCCTTAGCTTTTGCCCATCATCCAGCGTTACACAAAACACGCCATCAGATTGCCGTTGCAATTGAGTGGCCCGTTTTGGGCGAACAAATCGGGTGCCAAACTTCATGGCTTGGACTTCGCCTCGCCATACAAGGTCTGCACCCGAGATGCCTGTCGGAAAGCCCATGTAATTCTCGATCCGGCTAGATGTCCCAGCCTGTCCCCCAACTGCGAGGTCCTCCACAACAATCGCAGACAGCCCTTCCGCACCAGCGTAGACCGCAGCCGCGACCCCGGCCGGACCACCTCCAACAATCAAAACATCTATGACCTCTCGACAATCGTAAGACTGTTCGAGCCCGAGCAATCGGGCGACCTTGGCTGGGGTCGGGTTGTCAACCACCAGGCTGTCACCAAAGATAACCGCCGGCTGATGGCCTGTCAGGTGACAGGACTGCGCGACCTCACATGCGCCCTCAGAACCTAGGTCCATCGTTTGGAACGGGATCTTGTTTCGGATAGCAAACTCTTCGATTTGACGGATGTTGCGATCCAGGTCAGCGCCAATCAGTTTCAGAGAGCTGTCGTTGTCTTCGATTTGACGTCGGCGACGTGCGGAAAAGACAGTGATGACGATATCTGACATCTCTGGAATGCGCGACATTGCGTCCAGCATCTTCTCGCGCGGCACGGAGATAACGTGCGTGTCCTCTCGCGCACGCATCGGCAGCGAATAGACCCCGCCGCTGAGAAACGCGATCTCCCCCAGAAACTGTGTTGGCCCAAGGGACGTAGGTAGATAAGCCTCTCGCGTTTGTGGATCAATTACCTCAACCCGACCGGTGATAATGTAGAAAAACTGGTCCATTGGATCGCCAACCTCAGCGATCATTTGGCCTGCCTCAAAACTCACTTCAGTGCCTAACGCTTTCAAGGTCTCGACATGGCTCTGATGCAAAGGCGTTCGCGTCATTTCGCGAAGATTGGCAGCAAGACTCTCCATGTGTAGTTCTCCTGACGTTCAGCGCTATTACAAGACCTAGCGGCTATTTCGAGGTTTTCACCTATTCACTTGGCACTAGGGCTGCCGCCATAGACCTACCGACGTTTTGCATGCTGCTTCCTGCGCAGCGAGCCTCGCGAAGGCATCTATCACTGCACCATTGGTCTACGTCGTGGCTTGTCGCATCGGGAATACCGTGCGCATGGCCACATAGAAAACAGGTGTGAAAAACAACCCAAGAAGAGTTACGCCAGACATGCCAAAAAACACTGCCGTTCCAAGAGCCTGTCGCATCTCTGAACCGGGGCCGACTGCAATCATCAAGGGCACAACGCCGAGTATAAACGCGAATGCGGTCATCAGTATTGGCCGCAAGCGCAATTGGCTGGCTTCGACGGCGGCATCAATAGCCGACAACCCACGTTCTTCCTGCGCTTGTTTGGCGAACTCCACGATCAGAATGGCATTCTTTGCGGCAAGCCCCACTAGAACAATCAATCCAACCTGCGTCAGAATATTGTTGTCCATACCTCGAAACATCACCCCCAGCATCGCGCCCAATACAGCCAGTGGAACGATCAAAATAATGACCAACGGAAGCGTCCAACTTTCGTAGAGCGCCGCGAGAAAAAGAAAGGCAAACAGCACCGAAAATGCAAAAATATATGCTGCCGTATTGCCCTGATTTCGTTCCTGCAAAGCAAGCTCGGTCCATTCAAAGTCCAACCCCGGCGGCATGACGGCTTCTGCGAGTGCTTCCATCTCCAGCAATGCCTGACCCGTTGACACACCGGGTGCTGGCGAGCCCTGAACCGGCACAGACACCTGTTGATTATAGCGCTGAACCAAGGCGGGCCCCGCGGTTTCGCGGACGGTAACCAAGGTACCCAACGGAACCAAAGCTCCTGTTGCGGAACGGACTCGCAGACTTCGAATATCACTCTGGTTCAGACGGAACGGCTCGTCCGCCTGCGCGCGCACCTGGAAAAGACGCCCGAAAGCATTGAAGTCGTTCACATAGGCAGACCCGAGGTTGATCGAGAGTGCTTCGAATATTTCGCCAATCGGGACATTGAGCATTTGTGCCCGAACGCGATTGATCTCAAGGTACAGCTGCGGTGATCCGGACGAAAAGGTTGTGAACACGCCCTGAACCTTGTCCGACTGGCTTGCACTGCCCATGACTGCATAGGCAGATTGCAACACGCGTGACATGTCTGCACTTTCAAGTTCCTGAAGCTGAAGCTTGAAACCGCCACCAGTGCCGACCCCGCGGACCGCCGGAGGTGCAATGGCGATGATAAAGGCTTCGCGCAGGGCCTGCATCCGGCCAAAAAGCTGGCCCACAATAGCACCTGCAGTCAGCCCGTTTTCCTGACGGCTTTCGAAGCTCTCGAAGGTGGTAAAAATAACACCTTGATTGCTTGCATTGGTAAACGTCGCCCCCGAGAAACCCGCAAATGCCACAGCATTTGTGACCCCGGGTGTTTCCAATGCTATCTCAGTCGCTTGCTTGATGATATCGTCGGTCCGGTCCAGTGCTGCACCATCTGGCAGTTGCACCACAACGATGGCGTACCCCTGGTCCATTTCAGGGATGAAACCGGTCGGTACTTTTGTCGTGATCCAATATGTTCCGCCCATCAATCCGGCAAAAACCAAAAGGACGATGCTGCGCATCCCGGTTGAACCAGACAATGCGCGCACGGTCCGACCATAAGCGGACGCCATTGCGTCAAACCCCCTGTTGAACCCGTTGCTAAGTGGGTCTGTGACAAAGGCCAGCGGATTTCGTGTTGGTGCACTGGAGTTTGGCTTCAAGATCACGGCGGCCAACGCTGGCGAAAGGCTAAGTGAATTGATGGTCGAAATAACTGTTGCGACGGAAATCGTGACAGCAAATTGCCTGTAGAATTGGCCGGTAATGCCGGGAACCAGAGCGGCTGGCACAAAGACAGCAATCAGAACCAGTGTTGTCCCGATGATCGCATTTTGGACCTCGTCCATGGTGCGGGCGGACGCATCTTTCGGAGACATGCCGTTTTTGATGTTTCGTTCAACGTTTTCGACAACAACGATGGCATCATCAACGACGATCCCGATCGCCAGAATAAGCCCGAACAGCGTTAGCAAATTCAGAGAGTATCCAAGCGCCAACATCACGGCAAATGTCCCGATAAGTGACACGGGAATGGCGATCAACGGTATTATGGCCGTTCGCCAGCTCTGAAGGAAAACAACGATCACAACAACAACCAGCAATACGGCTTCGAACAAAGTTCGATAGACCGCGTTCACCGAGGCTTCGATGAATTCTGTAGGGTTGTACACCACCTGATACTCAAGCCCGGATGGGAAATCCTGTGACAACTCTTCCACAACCGCCAAAATCTCATCCGCCGACGCCAATGCGTTCGAACCTGGTCGTTGGAAAATGCCGAGGGCCACAGCCGGTTTGTTGTTAAGGTACGAGTTTGTCACGTAGGAGCGTGCTCCGATTTCAACCCGCGCCACATCCCTAACTCGTACGACGCGCCCGTCGTCAGTCGACTTGACGATAACCCGACCAAATTGGCGTGGATCTTCCAATCGACCTTGCGTTGTGAGCGTCACTTGAAAGGCGCTGTCGGTCGCATTGGGCGGTGATCCCAAGGAACCGCCCGAAACCTGAACGTTTTGTTCGCGCAGCGCCGCGACGACATCTCCGGACGTCAATCCTAGCGAGCCAAGCCGGTCCGGGTCCAACCACACGCGCGCCGAAAACTCCCGTTCACCGAAAATAATCAGATCGCCAACACCATCAAGACGCACAAGGCGATCTCTGACACGCGAACGGGCGTAGTTGGATACATAAAGTTGGTCAAAAGTCTCATCGGGTGAGAGCATATGTATGACCATCATGAGATCGGGTGAAGACTTGTTCGTCGTGACGCCGAGCGCCCTGACCTCCTGCGGAAGGCGCGGTTCAGCGATAGAAACGCGGTTTTGGACAAGAACCTGAGCAGCGTCGAGATTGGTGCCCAGTTCAAACGTTATCGTCAGCGACATAGACCCGTCAGCCGTCGAATAGGAAGACATGTAGAGCATGCCCTCAACACCGTTTATTTCTTGCTCCAACGGGGTCGCGACCGTAGCGGCAATCGTTTCAGCGTCTGCTCCGGGGTAACTCGCCCTGACCACAATCGATGGAGGCGCGATTTCCGGGTACTGCTCAACGGGCAGTTCGAAATACGCGAGCAACCCAACGATGGTTGTCACAACCGCGACAACGATCGCAAAGATGGGTCGAGTGACAAAAAAACGCCCCATATCAGTTTTCTGCGACCAACGGCAGCTCGATCAATTCCGCAGCAACGACCGTGCCCGGACGAGCGCGAACAAGACCTTCGATGACCAGTGTCTCCGAACCATCCAAACCTTCACGCACGACCCTGTAGCCGTCTATTCTGGGGCCCGGTCGGATTTCCTTTGGAATGACATTGCCTTCTGCATCCACTGTCATCACAAGTCTTCGGTTCTGATCGGAAGCAATCGCCTCATCCGGGATCAGAATGCCCTCATATGGAAGCGATCCGGGAACGTTCACGCGTCCGAACAGACCGGGTGTCAAAAGCTCATCCGGGTTGCGCAGAACTGCGCGTACGCGCATCGTGCCAGTTTCGTCATCAATGCGGTTTTCCGAGAAATCCAATATTCCGTTTTGAGGTGGTATACTCCGGTCAGCCACTGTTACCTGAACTTGAAGATTGTCCGCTCCTTCTTGCAGAACGGATCCCCGGGCACGCGCATCCCGCGCGTATGCCAGAAAATAACGTTCATCTATATCGAAATAGAAATAAATCGGGTCGGTCGAAACGATCGATGTCAACAGGGTGTCCTGGGCTATGATCAGGTTTCCTGGATCAACCCGGGCTTGGTCGATACGCCCTGACATTGGTGCTCGGATCTCCGAGTACTCCAGATCAAGCTCGGCCAATTCCAGTGCAGCGCGCGCTTGTTCCAGAACACCTTGCGCCGCAAGAAAAGCTTCGCGACGTTGGTCCACCACGCTCTCCGCGATGTTTCCATTTCTGATCAAAGCCTCAGCGCGTTCAAGCTGATCAGTCGTAAAGGCACTTGTTGCTTCAGCAATGCTGATCTGTGCCCGGGCTTGCCTCAATGCAGTACGAAACTGACGCTGGTCGATCGTAAAGAGCAAATCGCCCTGTTCGACGAGAGTTCCGTCCTTGAAATGCACCTGGTCCAGAAAACCGGAAACCCGCGCTCGAACGTCCACGTCAGCCGCGGCGCCGAAGCGACCGACAAACTCATCATCTTCAACTATGGACTTCACAACCGGCTTTGCCACCGTCACGGGTGGAGGACCCTGCTGAGCCACAAGAGCGCCGGAGAGGGCGATCAAAATGACGGTGGCGATAGGAAAAACCCTGATGATCATGCTCATGCCCCCGGGATAGATGATAACATAAGTTCAAATTTGCCATCGAACACTTTAGGGTGTTCTAGCACAAAGGGTCTAGTTGATTTGATGTTAGTGATCATTCTGCTCCATTTCTGGACCGCTTTCAGCGAACTACGACCAATTTTTTAGCAGTGAGCGAATTGCAAGTTCGGCCTAGAGCGGACGCACATACCCGAGGCTTGAAACTGCGGTTGCTGCCCGCTTTCTGGACATTAGCTGCAAATGCAGCCTTTATAGTTGTTTGACCCACATAATAGCTGTTTGACCCACATAGCCACGCAGCTACAGTTCACTGCTACTGCTCGTTAACGGCCGCTATGTGGACGAAACGGCCGTTGACGGCAAAGCAGCGAATGACCGCATTGACGCCGCGCACCACTGTTTTGATGCGCGGCTTGCGATATTACTCGCTTTGAACAATGTCCGAGTAAGCGCCATTTAGGTTGAGTGTGACGGTTACCGCCTCATCGTCCCTATTGCGCCAGAACCAGCCGTGATCACCGGCGAAGGGGGTGTCAAAACTGCCCTCGCCTTCGGTTTGACCGCGCCCCTTCTCATAGGTCACGTTTTGGTCGCCCGCATGCGCATGGAGGTCGAAGTTGATACGACCACCTTCAGCCACCCAAGAATAGAACAGGGTCTCGCCCTCTTCCATGGTTGCCTTGATCTCGGTGAACTCACCCGGTTCGAGCGTGAACGTGATTGTATCCTGCCACGCCTCCTGAGCGTGTGCTGTACTAACGAACAGACCGAACACGTTATCCCATAGACCGGACGACTGATCAGCCCCGTGAAGCTGTTGGTCTTGTTCTGCTTCATCCGCTAGTTCCTGCTTGATTTCACCCATCTCGGTCAGGCCAAGCACGCGGCCTGCACCCGTTGGGTCGATCCCATATTCCGCAGGCAGCACAACAGCGACCAGTATCGCCACGGCGCTGACAGCCGCGATGATGGTGGACAGAAGGAGTTGGGCTGAGCTTGGTAACTCTTCGAGGCTCGGTTTCTTTGCGTTAAACATCTGTACTGTTCCTTAGGCGGCCACGAAGTAGCCAGTGAGTTGGTACCCCATCAGCACAAAGCCGATGGTCATCATGACGACATTGACAGTGTAGGCTTGTTCGAAGAACTTGGCGCTCTTGCGCCAATAGCCCATGATGATGAGGATGGCTGCAAGTGCCAGCAGTTGACCGATCTCGACGCCAACATTGAACGCGAGAAGGTTAGGCAGAAGCCCGTCTGGTGCGATCTGGTAGTCCAATATCTTCGTGGCTAAACCGGTGCCGTGAAACAGGCCGAAGATGAAAGCCGCCGCCTTGGTATTAGGCTGGAAACCGAACCACCGCTGATAGGCCCCAAGGTTGTCGAGCGCCTTGTAGACAACGGACAGCCCGATAATGGCATCCACGATGTATGAACTAATGCCCCAGCCAAACCAGACGCCTGCAAGCATCGTGATGGAATGCCCCAATGCAAAGAGGCTCACGTAGACTGCAACGTCTTTCGACCGATAGAGGAAGAAGACGACGCCGAGGAGGAACAGGATGTGGTCGTAGCCCGTGGCCATATGTTTGGCGCCGAGATACATGAAGGGGATGATGTGCACGCCCCAGATTTCTTGGATGTAGCCAGCATCGCCAGGCGTAACATCATGCGCCAATGCTGCGCTTGTCGATAGCAGCAACATGGATAGGATGAAGAACGCGAGACGCTTAGAACTGCGTCTGTCGCCCTCATTGAGGGTTCTCATGGATTAACTCCGCTTATTAGTTGGATTGATCAGTAGAGCGCGAGAGCCGCGCAGTGCCGATCAAGCGCGCGGAGGCCGGTCTATGCGGAACTGACGGGTGGGGCCGTTGACTGAAGGCAGCCGTCGCCACGCCTCTACTATATGCAATTCAGGAGCGGCGCCGGGACCACTGGAAAGAAACGCTTGGTTGTGGTCGTGATCGGCCACATCGTGGCTATGGCCGTGCATTGCCCAAAAAAGGTCTTCCTCGAACCCGTGCGAATGGCCATGATCCTCGACCATTTCCAGATGATCTTGGATCGTTTCAAAAACCACCGGTGCGTGGGTAAATGATGGGGTTACGGACCAGACGACCAATGCCAGACAAAGAACAACTAGGCCAACTCTTAGAATATGCTCGTAAGCCTGTTTCATCGCAACTGTCTGCCCGGTGATTGCAGCCTTAATGCGGCCGCCACGATTTTGTTCACTTTTACCGTAGTGTGCGCCACGTGGTCAATTCCGGACAACAGACCTTCGTGTAGACTGGGTTGACTTGGACCTTTCGCGGCATCCTAAGCGACAACTCCGCACAGCAGGCCTTCGTTCATCTTTCAGCATCGGTCCGATGGGTTCAAAGCAGTTGTTTGCTGCAGGCCACGTGAGTGTCTGTTCTAAAGTGTTTAACCAACGTTCTGTCACATGACAGCTTCTGCTATGCCTCGCTTGATATCCAGCATTGTGTGGTATGTATTGTGGTATTTTCTCAATATCTCAATTTTATGTATACTTAACATAAGCTTGTTAGTTTAACTGTTCTGACTTCTTCTCCGCTATAACCTTTGATTCTGGCGCCTTTCGAATAGATTGCTACGCCAGCTCGGCTAGAGCCGCGTCGATCCGGGACAGCATCGGAGATTGGCCCGCAGTCTCAACGATGACGCGGGCTTTGCTCAGGTGTTGCACGGCCAATTGCTTTTTCTTGCGGGCTTTGTAGAGCAACCCAAGGATCATGTCGCAGCGGGCTATATAGTGCCCTTTGTCGTCGAATTGGGGGTTGCTGCGCACCTCGTCCAGCATAGCAACCAGTTTCTTTTCGCCAAAGAACAGCACCCAAAGGATTGAGCGGAAGTTCCGGAGAAAGACGCCAGCCGACGCTCCGCCCTCACCGGTCAGGATGGCAAGGTACATTTCGCAAAGGAACAGACGCGCCCAATCGGCCGACACTTTGGTGCCTTCGTCCGTGCGCTTTTGAACGGCTCACTCAATCTGCCGTAGCCCGTCGGCGATGCATCCCTTCAGAGCATAGGCAACCCCCAGCATCGTTGCCGGGCCCATGGTGAACAGGGTCCAGCCGTGTTCATTGCAATTGTCGATATGGGCCTCGATGATCTCGATCGCGCCGGGTGTTTCCGTGGGCACCATGGCTGATACGCGGGCGGCCTCGGCGATGGCGCGCTCGAACTCGACTTTTGAAGCCTTGTGCGCCTCTTCCGCGATGGCCAGCGCTTTTTCGTGGTCATCGGCGACCATGGCGATCAGGGCTTTCATCGCTGTGCCATAGCCCAAAGCCCTTGGGTCGTTGGTCTTTTTGCCCAGCGCAATCATCTTGTCTGCGGTGGCGTGTGCGCGGGCCACGCGTCCTCGGGTCAGTTCGTTCCAACCGATGGTGGCGAGGTAAAAGTTCTGGATATAGGCGTCGTCGATCTTTTCCAGTTCGGCCTCGATCACGCGCGCTTTGGCTTCGAACTCGGCGTTTGAAATCGGCGAGAAATAGATCGACACCGATAGCTCATTCACCATGGCATAGGCCCGTGAGGCCGGATCGCCAAGGCGTTCGGCCATAGCGGTCAGATCCTGTTGCACCCAGTGGGCCTCGCGGTATTTGCCATTACAGACAAGACAGGACACGTAGTGGTGCAGGAACAGCGCGTGATGAGAGCTGTCGCCCACCTGCTCAAGGATGGGGCGTACGGACCCGGCAAGGTCAATGATCGTTTTGACCCTGAGCGAGATGTTCGAACACAGCGCAAAGCTGGCCAGAAACGCGGCGAATTCGGGCTTTGAGGCGCAGTCCGGGTCGCTTTCATAGAGGGCGTAGGCTGCCGTGTAGTAATTGTTGGCCTCATCCAGCGAATAGACGCCCAGAGACTTGTCCCCGGCCATCGCCGTGTATCGAAACGCTTTGTCGGTCTGGTCCGTCTGGCCGTAGTGGTAGGCCAACATTTCGGCCACTTCCTGCAGGCGGTTTGCGTTGCGCAGGACCAGACACTCGGCCACTTCCAGATGCAGGCCCGCGCGGCGGGTGGCGACAAGGCTCTGATAAACGGCATCGCGCAGCAGAACATGCTTGAACACGTAGTCCGAGGAGTTTTCGTCGCGATACAACACGTCCTGAGCCTGAAGTCGCTGCAGGGCGTCACCGGTTTCAGCAGGGTCTTTCGCCAGTTGTGAGAGCAGACCCGGATCAAACCGTCGCCCAATGACGGCGGCGGCTTGCAGCAGGTCTCGATCTTCGGTCGACAGACGATCAACGCGGGCAGTCAGCAGGTTCAACATGCTGGCCGGCAGGTCGGCCTGCGCCATGTCGATATCTAGATGCGCTTCGGCCGCGTCGACCCGCAGACTGCCTTGTTCCAGCAGATAGGTTAGGATTTCTTCGCCAAACAGCGGATTGCCACCGGCACGTTCGGCCAGTTGCTTGTCGAGCCCCGCAGGCAGAGTAGTTACGCCCAGTCGGTTGCGCGCCAGGTTGGCGAAATCCTCGGTCACCAGCGGTTTCAGTGCGATGGTCCGGACCTTGTCGTCGTCGCGCCACGCAGGTGTGTATTCCGGGCGGTGCGTCTGGATCAGCAGCAGGTTGGTCAGGTCCGACCGGTTGACGATGCCCTGCAGCAACTCTTCCGAGGCGCTGTCGATCCAGTGGCTGTCTTCGATGAACAGGATCACGGGCTGCTTGGCGCATCGCGCCTTAAGCAGTTCAGGCAGTAGTTCACGGGTGCGTAGGCCAATGAGAACGCCGTCAAGCCCGTCCAATGCGTCTGGAGGGGGCGTTAGACCCAGCAGGTTCATCAGCAGGCCTAGGTTCTGTTGAGAAAAGCACTCCCAAGCCTTCAGGCCGGTTTCGATCTTGTAGGCGATGCGGGTTGGGTTGTCCTGATCCTTGATGCGGAAACCGGTTCGGACAATCTCGATGATTGGTAGGAAGGGAACCTGCTGCCGATCCGCAAAACAATAGCCAGTCAGGACGTCAATCTGATCGCGGGGCAGGCGGTTGAGGAACTCGAACACAAGCCGGGTTTTGCCCAAGCCTGGTTCCGCCACCAAATCCACCACCGAAACGCCGTTGCGCGCCTGAGCCAGCGCATCGGCCAATTGGGTCAGCTCGCTGTCACGCCCCACATAGGTGCTGAGACCACGCGCGACTGAGGCATCAAATCGCGAGGCATCGGCCCGTACGGATTGTAGTTGCCACAGTTTCTGAGGGGCAGCGAGACCTTTGAGCTGATGTTCCCCATCAAAGCGCAACTCAGTCACCCATTCGACAAGGCTGCGGGTCTTGTCGCAGATCAGCGTACCACCCGAGGGTGCCAGGTTTTCGATGCGCGAGGCCATGTTGACCGTGCTGCCCACCGCTGTTGCAGGCCCGTCCGCACCCTGTACGGCAGCCATCAGAACGGTGCCGGAACTGATGCCGACCCGCATCTGAGGACGCACCCCGAAGCGGGCCTCAATCTTTTGGGCGGATGTGCGGAAAGCCTGATGGATGGCGTCGGCGGAGCGGCAGGCCCGTTCGGCCGGGTCCTCTAGCGCGTCGGGGATGCCAAACAGCGCCATGATGCTGTCCCCGGCAAAGTCGCGGACCGTGCCGCCATGCTGAGATACCGCACCCGACAGGGTGTCGTAGACCAGACGCACAAACTCCAGCGCTTGTTCTTCGCCCAGTTTCGAGACGATCGACGTATAGCCAACCATATCCGCGAACAGGACCGAGACCTGACGCCGCTGCCCCAGATCGCCCTGTTGTTGTGAAGATATGACCCCGCCGTCCTGCATTACCACCGGAGTGATACAGCAGCAAAGCACGCGCCGCCAGCCGTTGCGGACATGTTGGTGTGATTGGCCTGTGAAATGTACGCGAAAATGTCACGCAGAGACGTGCGGATGCCCGCAGCCCCGTAGTTGGGCTGCGGGTCGTGGGCTTACTTGAACACGTCTACCAGATCCGAGACGCTGACGCCTTCTTTGATCTCTTTTAGGCGGGCAAAGATCAGAGCGATGGTTATGCTGAGCCAACCATAGGCAATCGCGTTGAGTGCGGCCTCGAATAAGGCCCATGGACCCAAAGATGCCGTCGGATCAGCAATTCCGGAGAACCCGAACGCAGCTGCGAAAACGAATGTGACTACCATGACGACCAGCACAATACATAGACCCATCAGGATCAGCGTGCCGATGATGGGCCAACGGTAGTTCTTGGTCAGAGTCGCACTGCGTCCCATCGCGCCGAACCCGGCCCTATCGATCACAATGGCCGGTACGATGACGGAAAACACGGCGTAGATCCAGATACCCGGCACGACCAGAAATACAAGGCCGATAAAATACAAGATCGTCGTTGCGATCGACAGAACTACAATGGCGGGCAGGTTGACGACAGCCGCCGAGAAATAGCTCCCAATGCGCGCAGCGCGCCCCAATTTTGCGTCATAGGCGAACTGTATTATCACGGCCGTGGTGACGGCATATGCGAGCAATGTGATCAGAGCCGACACGATCACGCCAGAATAGAAGGCGGTATTGTCAAAACCGGCGGTGCCAATGTCGTCGAAAGATTGCCCCACCGTATAGTTGTTCACAATGACCTCGATCAGCGCCGGAATGAATCCCAGCAGAAGCACAAGGTGGATCTTTTTGAAAAAGATCGAAAACGTCTCGCCGACAATGGCGCCGACGCCAAGAGGCATGTGAGCCTCGGGGTATTCGGGATTGCCTGTATCTGTCATCTTTTTATCCAAACCATTCTAATGTTCTGTCTCTGATAGAGCCTTGAGAACGGGCTCATCCTCAAGACGAGTTTCGGTTTTCTGCTTCTCGCTTGGGTAAATCTGCAACAGGCGTGGTCAGCCTTGCTTGTCTGCCTCGGCGTGGAATTTATCGGCGCGTTTGTCGCCGAACAACTGGCGCTGTTCCAGAAAGGCGCGTTGTGCTTTGTAGAAGGCCTCGAGAAAGGCAAGCTGGTCTTCGGGGCGGACCGCATCGGCATAGTCGATCTTGCGCCGGACCTGCTCGACAATTGCGGCCATGGTTTCCTTTTTCCGTTTGTGTGCCTCGGGCCCGGTCGAGCGTGCCGCGCCGCGCAGAAACCCTTCGAGGGTCTGCAATTCGAACGCGCCGTAATGTTCAAGCTGATGGGTCAGAAACTGGAACCGGGGCTGGGTGGCGGTGGCGGGTTTGATCGCTTTGGATATATCCGGGAGCAGGATCGGCTTGGGAAGGTGGATCACATAGGTACCTGCGATAATATCCCCCAGCCGTTGGCTGCGCTTGTTGAACACGGGCACTGCAATCACGCCCAGTATCCAGGCCAGTGAAATCAGAGACGGGATCAAAGCCTCGGCATTCAGGGTCAGAACCAG
Organism: Ruegeria sp. BG11; assembly: GCF_056538565.1. Lineage (NCBI taxonomy): Bacteria > Pseudomonadati > Pseudomonadota > Alphaproteobacteria > Rhodobacterales > Roseobacteraceae > Ruegeria > Ruegeria sp. BG11. Next base: position 21,965 of record NZ_JBQFTH010000006.1, read on the forward strand.
CGTGCCAGGCAGGAAAATCTCGGCCTCTTTCATCAGGTTGCGAACGACAAGCGATTGCGTTGTCAGCGCTTGACCATCGGCCGAGACCACCTTGATCTTCATCATGCGCTTGCCGATGGTCTGGCCGTTCCACACCAGCTCGGACGCGGCGTAGTAGGGGATGCGGATGACGAAGAACAGCATCGCGGCAACGGCCACAAGCGCCTCGGGCGGGACAACGTCGATGGCCAGCAAAAGCAGGAAGAGGGCGATGGCACCGACCCCGGTAATCAGGATATCGGCGAATTGGGCGGCCATGCGCACGCCCACACCCGCAACCCGGAAGTAGAGTGGTACACCCTCGGGGGGCAGCAGACGGTCGAGCTTGAGTTGCGTCATGACCGCTTCCTTCCGCCCTTGCAGAACCACAGCAACCACAGCGCGCCGATCCCCCAGCCGATGGCAATGCGCGTGGTGCGGTCCTGTACCAACTGCCTGCCGAAGCCTTCCAACAGAGCAGCGGCGACCAACATCATCGCGGCGATCAGCGCCAGTTTCACTGCGTCATGCCCGGCGGCCCGCAATGCCGCGCGGCGTGTGAGCTGGCCGGGGAACAGTACGGCGAGGCCCAGTTTCAACCCGCCCGCGCCTGCGATGCAGATCGCTGACAGCTCGGTCACGCCGTGGATCGACAGCCAACCAAACAGGTCCCAGCCCAAGCCCCGATCAATGTGTAGCGCGTAAAACACGCCCAAAATTAAGCCGTTATAGAACAGTAGTAGAACCGTTGGCGCGCAGAGGAATGCCCCTAATCCGAACACAAAGATCGCGATGCGTGTGTTGTGCGAGAACAGATAGGTGGCAAAAGCCCCCAGCCCGGACCCGTCTTCCTCTCCATAGATGGCCGAGCGCAGATAGTCCGTACTGGCATCTGGTCCGCGCCCTCCGGCCAGTTCGGTGGGCATGAAGACAAAGAACCATTCGGGATTGTCGAAGAAGAAGAAATAACCGGCGATAGCTCCTGCGGCCATGCACAGAAACCCCAGAAGGGTGACGCGCCAGGAGGACCGCATCGCTTGCGGCCCGCCACTGGTCAGGAACTTGCGGATGATCCCGCCCAGCCGTTGTTGCGGGGCGTAGACACTCAGATAGGCGCGGCTTGTCAGCGCCTCGAGATATTCCAGCAGCCCACGGTCCAATGAGATTTCGCGCGCGATGGATAGTGATGTTGTGGCCTGCCGGTAGAGGTCGGCCAGATCACGCGCCTCTTGAAAGCTCATGCGGTGCAGGCCCTGACCTTCGGCCTTGTCGACCAGATCGGACAAGCGTCGCCAGTCGCCTTCGCGTTCCTGCCGGAACCGGGCCGAGCGGATCAGATCAGCGTCAGACATCAAATCGTCTCTCGCGCTTTGATTTCCAGATAGGTCGAGATCAGCCGAGCCGAGATCTCGCCCGGTTCGGCGTCAATTACGGTCACGCCGATCTGTTGCAGCCGTTCCAGAACAAGGCGACGCTCGCGCAGAAGCTGCCCGGTCGAGACGGTCTCGGCCACGTCGTTCATGTCCTGCGGAGCCGTGTTGACCTGCGCCTCGAAGATCGGATCGCGCAGGGTGACGAAAACGATCAGGTGCCGCTTGGCCAGCGCGTTTATGTTCTCGACCATCAACTCGGCCGAGGTGGTGTCGACGAAATCCGAAAACACGATGATCAGGCTGCGTTTCGGAGTGCGCCCGTTCAGCTCGGTCATTGCGAGGGTGTGGTTGGTCTCGACGCTTTCATATTGCAGCTCGGCCGTGCGGCTGCGCAGTCGGGTGAACGCTGCGCGGCCCGGTTCGGGGGGCAGGAACATGCGCGGCTTGGCGTCATAGGCATAGAGCCCGACCAGATCCCCCCCGATGGCTGCGGCCCAGGCGGTGGCAAGTGCCGCAGTGATGGCATGGTCGATCTTGGGCAGGCCCGCAATTTCCTCGCGCATCTGATAGCCGTTGTCCAAGGCGATGATGACATGGTGGTTGCGCTCGGCCCGAACCTCTTTGGCGACCAAAGACCGATGCCGCGCGGACCGCTTCCAGTCGATTGAGTTCGCATCCATGCCGGGGACGAAATCCCGCAATTGATGAAACTCGGTGCCCTCCCCAATGGCGCGGTTTTCTTTTACGCCGAACAGGCGGGATTGAACCGTTGTCGAAATCTCACCCGATTGTACACGGCGGATGTTGGGCACGATCGCCAGTTCAAGACCAAAGGCGATTTTCGGGACGAATTCGAACAGTTTGAATCGGGACGACCAGCTCAGCCATAGATGTGAGAGCCTCCATTTTCCCCGGCGAATGGCGCGAAATGGAATGCGCACCTGACCGCTGGAAAGGTCGAACCGGGCCGGTCCTTCGATCCCTTCGGGCCAGCGCAACTGCCCGGTCATGCCTGAGGTCGCAGGTGTGACGGTCAATGCGACATCATCCTGTTCGCCCACGAAGATATCACCCAACGGCTCGACCGAGACAGAACGGCGGCGCGGCCAGGACAGCAGCAGGTCACCGATGGCCAGCACGCACAGAACCACCCACGGCACCCCGGCCACAGCGCGGGTTGCATCGCCCATCACAACGGCGACCAGCGACAGGCCAAGCGCCACGCAGGCCGCCACCAGCAATATGCGTGAGGGACGGATCAGCGGGGGGCCTCGATTTGGTTGAGGATGTTTTCCAAAACCTGCTGCGGCCCGCGCCCTTCGATTTCCGCGGCAGGGGACAGAACGATGCGGTGTTGCAGCGCGTGAATGATCAGGGTTTTGACGTCATCAGGAATGGCAAAATCGCGCCCGTTCAGAGCAGCCGTTGCGCGGGTCGCTCCGGCGATGGCATCCGCGGCGCGGGTCGAGGCGCCAAAGGCGATATCCGCGCTTTCCCGTGTGGCGCGCACCAGACGCAGAATATAGGCGAGAATATCGTCATCCAGCACGATCTCATCAATCAACTGCCGGGCCGCTGCCATCGTCGGAGCGTCTAGCAGAGGGCGCACTGCTTGGGTTGCGCTCAGGGGATCCAGTGGTGCATTGGCGTGTTTGCGCAGGATCGAAAGTTCGACGTCTTCGGGCGGGAAGCTGAGGTTCACCTTGAACAGGAAGCGGTCCAGCTGCGCCTCTGGCAACGGGTAAGTGCCTTGTTGTTCGATCGGGTTCTGAGTGGCGACAACGATAAACTCGGACCCCAGCGAATGGTCGGTGCCGTCGATGGTCACCATGCGTTCGTTCATCGCCTGCAGCAAGGCGGCCTGGGTCTTGGGCGGCGCGCGGTTGATCTCATCGGCCAGCAGGATCTGGCTGAAGACGGGGCCCTGGGTCAGAACAAACTCGCTGGTTTGAAAATTGTAGATCGAGGTGCCCAGAACGTCGCCCGGCATCAGGTCAGGCGTGAACTGAATGCGCCCAAATTCAAGGTTCAGTGCTCCTGCAAAGCTGCGCGCCAGAAGCGTCTTGGCGGTGCCCGGAGGGCCCTCAAGCAGCACGTGACCGCACGCAAACAGCGCCGTCAGCAGCAGGTCAACCGCCTCTTCCTGGCCTTGCACAACTTTACCGATCTCAGCCCTGAGGCTTTCGGCATGGGAAAACAATTCATCAAGCGTCATCGGCAAGTTGCTCCAGTATCAACTCAAATTGGTCCACATAGGGAGTGGCATTTTCCGGCCTCAGATGCGGGGGCAGGGCGCGGATGGATGCGATCAGATCTTCCAGTTTCGCGGTCAGGTCCGGTCTTCGGGTGCGAATATAGTTGAGGTACGCCTCCTCAGGCGCGCCGCGCAGGGCGTGCGAGGTACCGAACACAGATGCCGCGCGGGCGCGCAGGCGGGTGTCGATGAAATCCGACAGCAGTGCCCCGTCCTGATCGGTCATCCGCATCAGCCGCGCACGGACCCGGTTAGCGGTCCGTTTCCCCGTCCCAAGGCCTAGTGACAGATCAGCAACCGGCCCGCTGCGCACCCCGCCGCGCCAAACCGCAAGGGCCAACAGAAGCCCCGCGCCGATCCACAGGGTCAGGAAGGGCGGTTCGAACAGGCGTTTCAGATCGTCCCAGGTGCGTTCGCGCGCGACGTGCTGTTGCGGGTCGGTCAGCCAGTTGCGATCGCTATAGTCGATGATGATCCGCTTCTCGCCCGCGATCTCGGGCAGCACCTTTGCCGCTATCCGGGCATTGTCGCCCAGAACCAGCCCATGGTTGTTCATCAAATCCGGGTCGGACAGAACATGGACGTTCTGCTGTTCGCCGTCGCCGGGCAGCGGGCAAAGGCCCAGAACCATAGCGCCCCAACGTCCCACCAGCGGCTCGCAGCCTTGCCCGTCAAAGACCTGCGCCGCGTAGAGGCGGGCGGTCAGCGCATCGTCAGAGGCCACGTCAAAGTCAGTGAACGGAACTCGGGCCGAGCGGATTGTGCCGACATTCGAACCAACGATCCCATGCAGAACCGCCTCGATCCCTTCTTCGGGGGACAACAGAATAGGGTGCCCCAACCCCGTCAGCCTCAGGCCCGAGCGCCATTTAGGCAAGATCACAAGGCTGGGGGTGGACTGCGCCTTGTCGCGGATCACGTCCAGAGTCTGATCGAACTCATTCGGTTGCAGTAGCAGTTCGTCTTTGGTCTGCGCGCGCGCCCGATCTTTGCCCGGCTGAGTGTCATAGATGGGCTGGATCAAAAGGCCGATGGTGCTGCGGTCCAGCGGCCAGCCTCCGGTAAAGGTCTGAGCGGTGTGGCCTTGATCGCGCAGCCACAGCTCTAGCCCGTCGAACCCGGTCGAAGAGTCGCGAAGCGCATATTGTCGACCGGCCATCACATAAAGGAATATGCCGATGCACAATGCGCCGATGATGCCAAAGATGATCCAGTCCACCCGGACCCGCTTGGTTGCTGCAATGTTGGCCGTATCACTCATGCGCGGACCTCACGCAGGATGGGGCGGATACGCGCCAGCAGCGCGTTGAAGTCGGGGTCGCTGATGGAGCGATGGCCGAAATGCACCCTTTCACTTTCCAGCACCAGCGCGCGCAAGTCGGGAATATACCAGAGGCTCGGCGGCAGGCTGCGCAGCGCCTCGCGGTGGGTCCAGCTGCGCTTGAACAAAACCTCATTGGCGCTGAGGCAGCGGGTCAGGACCAGTTGCGCCAGTCCAACGACGGCCTGGTTGCGATCCTCCTGTCTCATAATGGCGTCCAGATCGGGCAATTCCTCGTCTGTCTCGGGCGCGTCCACTGACGGCTTTCCGGCGCGCTTTGCGTTGCCTGCCCCCGACCCGAAAGAAACCGACGTGCGGCCAACGCTGAGGTACAGGATCCAGGCCAACAGGGCCAGAACCAGCGCCGAGACAATCCCCATCGTCCAGTTGGTATCAAGCGAGACGGTCTGAGACTCTTCGTCAGGTGTGGGTGAGAATTTGGTGTCCAGCGGAGGGGCCGGTTGGGTGGGGTCGAAATACACCACATCCGTGTCGATCCCGCGATAGCGAACGGCCTTTAGATAGTCCTGTCCCGAAGGGCTAAGTTCAGTCGGCGAAAGCGCTTTTTCTTGCGCTGTCACCATTATGGGAGCGCAGAAAAGAAACGATAGAAATAAGGCCGTCAAAAAACGCATTGAGCTATCGTTAGTTCACTCTCGTCAGGCACGCAATCGGTAGAATGCGCCTCGCGCATGGATTGACCAAGGCGGGTGTGCGACCCGTGTTTGTCGCGCCCATGTGGCGATTTCATGACAGGGTTTCAGAGCGAGGTCGGATGTGACTATTCGGGCTCTTCCGCATAGAGGCCAAGCTCATGCCTGCGCTGGTGGAACCGCGCAACCCGATCGACGATCTCATCACTGGAAACAGCGATCACGAAGGACAGAAGCGTCTCAAGCAAAGCAATTGTCGAGACCGACGAGGGGAAGAATTGTGGCGTGTCCGCAGACAGAACAAACCCGTGCTGTGCGTTCAGGATTACTGGGCTGGCCGGGCTGTCCGAGATGCCAACGACCGTCATACCCTGCTGGCGCGCCAGCTTGATCGCCTCGATCACTTCGGTCCGATAGGGGTGGCAGGTGATCGCAATGAGTACGTCCTGTTCATCCGCCCAGGCCAGATCATCCACCGGGGTTGAGCCGGAACGGGGGATGGCATGAAACTGCTTCATGCCGGTCGAGGCGAGATAGGTGAAGTTGCGGGCGTTCGAGTTGTTTACCCCGACGCCCAGCGTAAAGATCTGGCGGCAATTCCAGATATCTTCGGCGGCTGCCCGCAGTTGTTTGGCGTCGATCCTGGCAAAGGTCTCTTCGATATTGCGGATCGCTGCGCCGATCATGTCGGCGTAAAGCCCGCCCAGCTCGCCGGACTTGCCGATGTCCTGAAGCCACCGGGCGCGGTCAGGAAATGAGACCGATCCTTGTCGGATCGCCTGTCGGAACGGGGCGCGAAAATCCTCGTAGCCTTCAAAGCCGACTTGTCGCGCCATGCGGACAAAGGTGTTGGGTTTGACATTGGCGGCTTCGGCAATTTCACGCACGGTCGAGACACCGACAGCTGTGGGGTTCTCCAACACATAGCGCGCGGCCTTTTGGGCCTCGGGTGTCAGGGCCTCCCATTCCTCGGCCAGACGGTCGAGAACGATTGATGATACATTTGTGTCATTCATTGTTGACCGTGGTACACTTGTGAAATTAGCCTGTCGAGCAGATTCGCACACTGGGCGCACCAAGATGGTCGAAAACGCCGGTATGTGGCCCCCGAAACACCTCTGCCGACCTGCGGCGCATTTGAGGAGACTACTGGATGAGTTTGCCTGACACAATGAAGGCGATGGTGACCATGGGTCACGGCGGGTTGGAGCAGATGGTGCTGCATGAAAACTGGCCCCGCCCGGAGCCTGCTGCGGGTGAAGTGTTGATCAAGGTTGCCGCCTGCGGGCTGAACAACACGGATGTGAACACACGCTCGGGCTGGTACTCCAAGACTGTCAGAGATGCGACCACGGGCGGCGCGTTTGAAGAGGTGGGTGAGGATGACCCGACCTGGGGCGGCGCACCGATTACTTTCCCGCGCATTCAGGGTGCTGATATTTGCGGTGAAATCGTTGCCGTCGGTGCGGGTGTGGATGCTGCGCGGATTGGCCAAAGGGTGATCACCGATGGCTGGCTGCGCGATCCGGATGATCCCAGCAACATGGACAAAACGGGCTACTATGGGTCCGAACGGGATGGCGGTTTTGCTGAATACGCAACGACGCTGGCCGTCAACGCGGTGCCGATCACATCAAACCTGTCGGATGCCGAACTGGCGACCTTCTCCTGTTCCTATTCCACGGCCGAGGGCATGCTGACCCGGGCAAATGTCACGGACAAAGACACGGTTCTGGTGCCGGGAGCCTCTGGTGGTGTTGGTGGCGCACTTGTGCAGCTGGCCAAGCGGCGTGGCGCGCGGGTGATCGCGTTGGCGTCCGAGGCGAAACACGCCGATGTTGCCGCTCTGGGTCCAGACATGATCCTGCCGCGTGCGCCGGAAAATCTGCGTGCTGCGCTGGGCGATCAGAAGATCACCGTGGTGGCCGACGTGGTCGGTGGTCCCTACTGGGCGAAGCTGATCGACATTCTGGAACGAGGTGGGCGCTACACCTGTTCGGGTGCCATCGCTGGCCCGATGGTCGAATTTGACCTGCGTACGTTCTACCTGCGCGATCTGACCTTCACAGGCTCAACTGTGATTGACCCGCAGGTCATGCAGAACCTTGTGAAGTACCTTGAAGCGGGTGAGATCAAACCGGCCTTGGCAGCCACCTATCCGCTTGAGGAGCTTCGGGAAGCGCAAGCTGCGTTCATTGCCAAGCAACACACCGGCAATATCGTGGTGATCCCATGACCTTGGATGATGTGCTGCAGGCCGCGTATTTGGTGCATCAAACGCACCCTGATCTGTCCGCCTTTGGCGCGTGGCCGTCTGACCTGTCGGCGGTAGAACTTGAGCCGAACCATATCCCTGCTGCGGATCAGGTGCGCGAGTTGACCCTTCCAGGAAGTGCTGTGACGCAGGCTTTGGTCGAGGCGATCAAGGCGACTGCGCATTTGGCCCAGTGGAAACACACCTACACGGTGGAGGAGGTCGGTGCCGAGTTCCTCAGCCGCTATGGCTACTACGAATTGTTCGGCCCGACCGGTCATTTTCATTCAACCCAGCTGCGCGGTTATGTCGGCTATTGGGGGCCGGGTCTGGCCTATGACTGGCACAGCCATCAGGCGGAGGAGCTTTACCTGACGCTGGCTGGGGGTGCTCTGTTCAAAGTCGATGGGGATGAGGCGTTTGTAGCCGAGGGTCAGACCCGCAGTCATGAAAGTTGGCAAAGCCACGCGATGACCACGACGGATCAGCCGATCCTGACCTTTGTGCTTTGGCGCGGCGAAGGGATGGGCGATCTGCCCAGAATGGATGCAGCATGAAGATCACCCGGATCCGCGTGTTTCAAACCGGGCTGCCCTATGTCGGCGGGGCCTATGTCTGGGGCGCGGGGAATGCCATCGAGACGGCCACGGCCTCGGTCGTGGTCATCGACACGGATGCAGGCTTGCAGGGTTGTGGTGAGTTCACGCCCTGCGGCGAGAACTACATGGTCGCGCATTCCGAAGGCGTTGTCGCGCTGGCACGACTGGTCGCGCCGCACTTGCTGGGGGAAGACCCCCGTCAGGTTGGCCGGATCGAGCAATTGATGGATCATCTGGTGCAGGGGCATGGCTACGCGAAGGCTCCGTTCGATGCGGCCTGCTGGGATATCTTGGGGCAGGCCTGTGATCAGCCCGTCTGGATGCTGCTGGGTGGAAAGCTGACCGATGGCGCGCCCATGTACCGCGTCGCGCCGCAAAAGGCGGTAGATGAGACCGTGGCCGAGATGAATGCCTATCGCGATCAAGGCTACCGGCAGTTTCAGATCAAGGTTGGTGGTGACTGGGCCACCGATATTGACCGTATCCGCAGCACGGTTCCCTTGCTGCAGCCGGGCGAAAAGGCGATAGCGGATGCCAATCAGGGTTGGCGGGTCGACAATGCGATCCGGGTGGCGAGGGCCACGCGAGATCTGGATTTCATCCTCGAACAGCCCTGCCGCACCTATGAGGAATGCCAGCAGGTCCGCCGTGTCGCAGAACAGCCGATGAAGCTGGATGAATGCGTGAAGGGTATCCACATGGCGCAACGGATTGTCGCCGACCGTGGGGCCGAGATCTGCTGTCTGAAAATCTCGAACCTCGGTGGGCTCAGCAAGGCGCGGCGGGTGCGGGACTATCTGGTCGAAAACCGTATACCCGTGGTCAGCGAAGACACCTGGGGAGGTGAAATCACAAGCGCGGTCGTGGCGCATTTTGCGGCCTCGACTCCGTCCGAGTATCTTCAGAACACGACTGACCTGATGAACTACAACACTCGGTCGACCGGAATTGGCGGCCCGGAGGCTCGGAATGGCAAGCTTTATGCCTCGGATAAGCCTGGCTTGGGGGCGACGCCGGATTTTGAAAGCCTCGGAGCACCGGTAGAGGAGTTCCGCCAGTGAGAGACCAAGCCAAAGCAACCCAGATGATTGACGACGCGCGCGTACGAGTGACTCGGTTTGACTTTGCCCCCGGCGCTGAAACCGGCTGGCACCGCCATGCGATGGACTATGTGATCACCGCCGTCACCGATTGCCACATGCGTTTGGAATTGCCTGATGGAACGGTCAATGAGGTGACAGTGCCTGCCGGAACATCCTACCGCCGGGACCAAGGGGTCGAGCACAATGTGATAAACGCGGGGGACCACTCCATGTCCTTTGTCGAAGTGGAACTGAAATGAAGATCACTCGACTAACGGTTTTTCAGGTCGATCTGCCGCTGGAGCATCCCTACTGGCTGTCTGGTGGGCGGCTGAAGTTTGAAAATCTCGACGCAACGATTGTGAAGGTTGAAACGGATGCGGGCCTCACGGGATGGGGCGAAGGCACTCCCTGGGGCCACACCTATGTGCCCGCGCATGGGCCGGGTATCCGGGCTGGGATCGAAACCATGGCTCCGTTCATTCTGGGTCTTGATCCCCGCAAGGTGATGGAGGTCGAGCGCGCGATGGACCTTGCTCTGCCCGGTCACCTCTATGCCAAAAGCCCGATCGATATGGCCTGCTGGGACATCGCCGGTCAGACGGCGGGCCTGCCGATTGCTGATCTGATGGGCGGAGGCTCCCGCACGCCGCGCCCGATTGCCTCGTCCGTCGGGGCAAAGACCGTTGAGGAAACCCGCGAAGTCATCGAACGCTATCGCAGCCGCGGATACGTCGCGCATTCGGTCAAGATCGGCGGCGATGTAGAGCGCGACATCGCCCGCGTTCGGGATGTGGAAAGCCTCCGCCGACCGGGTGAAATTGTCCTCTATGACGTCAATCGAGGTTGGACCCGGCAACAGGCCCTGAGGGTGATGAGCGCCTGTGAAAACCTGAATGTGATGTTTGAGCAGCCGGGCGAGACGCTGGATGACATCGCAGCGATTTCGGCGAAACATGCGTCACCTGTCTCGGTGGACGAGTCTCTTGTCACCTTGCAGGATGCCGCCCGGATTGCGCGGGATGGATTGGCCGAGATATTCGGGATCAAGCTGAACCGGGTCGGTGGGCTGACCAAGGCCGCGCGGATGCGGGACATCGCGCTAGCCCATGGGATCGACATGTTCGTCATGGCGACCGGAGGGACCGTGCTGGCCGATACCGAGGCGCTGCATCTGGCCGCCACCATCCCAGATGACAATTGCCACGCCGTCTGGGCCTGTCAGGACATGATCACCGTCGACATCGCAGGCGGGCGCGGCCCGCGCAACGTGGACGGCCATCTGCATCTGCCCGACACGCCCGGCCTTGGTGTGCATCCCGACGAAGACGCTCTGGGCGCCCCGGCGGCCGTTTACAGACTCTGATTTTCTTGACGATGGAGATCGCGTGATATGCTCAAGATCAACACTCAATCCGAATGGATCGACCGCGCCAAGGCGGCTCTGCCTGCGGGTGGCTTCGGCAATTTCGACCCCGGCATCATGATCTCACGCGGCGAAGGCAGCCGCGTCTGGGATGAGGATGGCAACGAATACATCGACTACCTGATCGGCTCCGGCCCGATGCTTTTGGGTCATGGCCACCCCGAAGTGCTTGAGGCCGTTATGGAGCAACTGCCCAAGGGCATGACCTTCTTTGCCAATAACAGCAAAGGTGTCGAACTAGCCGAGGCGATCATTGACGCCGTGCCCTGCTGTGAACAGATGCGCTTTGTCGCTTCGGGCGGCGAGGCTGATATGTACGCGATTCGTCTGGCCCGCGCCTATACCGGGCGGGACAAGATCCTGAAATTCGAAGGCGGCTATCACGGCATGAGCGCCGAAGCGCAGATGAGCCTCGCCCCCAGCCGTGAGGTGAATTTCCCGCAAGCCGTGCCTGACAGTGCTGGTATTCCTTCAGGCGTCGCCGAACAGATGCTGATCGCGCCTTTCAATGACCTTGAGGCCGTCGAGACCCTACTGAACGAACATGACGATATCGCCGCGATCATGGCAGAGCCTTTGCAGCGTATCATTCCTCCGATGCCGGGATATCTGCAGGGTCTGCGCACGCTCTGCGACAAATACAATGTGCTGCTGATCTTTGATGAGATCGTCACCGGATTCCGTCTGGCCTATGGCGGGGCGCAGGAACGGTATGGTGTGACGCCCGATATCTGCACGCTGGGTAAAATCACCGGCGGCGGTTTTCCTCTGGCTGCGCTGGGCGCAAGCGCTGAGATCATGAAGCATTTCGATAAATCGCTGGTGAGTGAAGCCGGATGGCTGATGCAGCTGGGCACTCTGTCAGGTAACCCTGTGGCCTCGGTCGCCGGGTTGAAAACGATGGAGATTCTGCGGCGCGAGGGGACATATGAGCAGCTGCGCGCAACAGGCGCGGCCTTGCAGCAGATGCAGGTGGATGAGCTAACCAAAGCGGGTATTCCTCATCAGATCTGCGGCGACGAAACGCTGTTTGACGTCTATTTCACCGAAACCCCCTGCCGCGACTACCGCAGCGCTAGACACGACGACCCCAAACGGAACGAGCTCTACAATGATGTTCTACGGGAGAACGGGATTTTCAAATCGCCGGGCAAACTCTACCCGTCTCTTGCCGTGACAGAGGCCGATCTGGAGCAAACGCGCGAAGCGGTGAAGCGAGCGGTCGCGGTACTCGGCTAATCAAAAGAAAACGGGCCGCTGTCGAAATTGACAGCGACCCGTTCACCTATTGCAGTCTGGGCGTAGCCTCGCCCCCTCGAATACTTGTTAAAACACCAACAATCTGAAAACTTTCGATACTTTCGAGGCTATCCAGTCTTGCAACCGGTATGGCCTATTAATGCCTGTCTTTTCGGAATGCCACAGTGAACAAGTTCACTTTGGCTAAAATTATTTAGGATTTTTTCCAATCGAAGAAACCGGGGCCTGCCTGACGCAGCAGAGTGTCGGCCATTTCCCGGCCCATCTCGGTGGCGTCTTCAATTGCGCCCGTTGTGTTTTCCGCAATGGCCTCGGACCCGTCGGGGCGCAGAACTTCGCCCCGCAGCCGCATTTGGCCGCTCTCGATTTCGCAAAGCCCGGCGATGGGGGTCTCGCAAGACCCGTCCAGCCCGGCCAACAGCGCACGCTCCGCTGTCAGCCGTTGACCGGTTTCAGCGTGATGAATTGCTTCAAGCAGTTCGGCGGCCCGGCTGTCTGTTTCGCGGCGTTCAATGCCGATCGCGCCTTGCGCGATGGCGGGCAGCATATCGTCGGTCGAAATTGCGGTGGCAGGGACGTCCTCCATCCCCAGTCTTCGGATGCCGGCCATGGCCAGAAAGGTGCAATCGGCCACGCCGTCCGCCAGTTTCTTCAGGCGGGTCTGAACGTTGCCGCGAAATTCGACCACATTCAGGTCCGGGCGGCGGTTCAGCAATTGCGCCCGACGGCGCAGGGATGAGGTGCCGACAACAGCGCCCTCGGGCAGGTCGTGGATCGAGGTGAATTGCAGGGAAATGAACGCATCACGCACATCCTCGCGCGGTAGGAACGTATCCAACACCAGCCCAGCGGGCTGTTCGACGGGCATATCCTTGGTCGAATGGACGGCAATGTCGATATCGCCGCGCAGCATCGCCTCTTCGATTTCCTTGGTGAAAAGGCCTTTGTTGCCGATCTCTTTCAACGGGCGATCTGCGTCGATCATGGCGCGGTTGTCGCCGGTGGTTTTGATCACCACGATCTCAAACGCCTCATCGCTCAACCCAAATGCATTGCGCAGCCTCTGGCGGGTCTCATAAGCTTGCGCCAAAGCCAGCGGAGAGCCTCGGGTGCCAATTTTCAGCGGCGATGCGGGGGTGGGCAGAGTCAGTGTCATGGACACCAGCTTTAGTCGCGTCACATTGCCCTGACAATGGGGGCAGTGCTTGACAAATTGCCACTGAGCGCCGACCCGTGGACGAAACGCAAGATTGAGGGCGATGATGGCTGAGACGAAGAAATTGCTGCGGGCACTGGCCGGAGAGGTTCAGGACATTCCGCCGATCTGGATGATGCGTCAGGCCGGGCGGTATCTGCCGGAATATCGCGCAACACGCGCGCAAGCCGGGGATTTCCTGTCGCTGTGCTACAATCCTGAACTGGCGGCCGAGGTCACGTTGCAGCCTATTCGTCGCTATGGGTTTGACGCCGCGATCCTGTTTGCTGACATCCTTCTGGTTCCTCAAGCGCTGGGTGCGGACTTGTGGTTTGTAACAGGCGAAGGCCCGCGCCTTTCGACGATCACGCAGCAATCCGACTTTGACGTGTTGAAGCCGGTTGAGGACATTCATGAGACCCTGTCCCCGGTCTATGAAACTGTGCGTATCCTATCGAAGGAACTGCCGTCCGAGACGACCTTGATCGGATTTGCAGGGGCGCCGTGGACTGTCGCGACCTATATGATCGCAGGACGCGGCACGCCGGATCAGGGTCCAGCGCATGCGCTGCGCGAGGAGAATAACGCTCTGTTTGAGGCTCTGTTGGAGCGGATCACACTGGCGACGATCGAGTATCTGTCGGCTCAGATCGACGCCGGGGCCGAGGTGGTCAAGATCTTTGACAGCTGGGCCGGGTCGTTGAAAGGCGACGCCTTCCAGAAATACGCGGTTGAGCCCTGCCGCGTGATCACGCAGGCCATTAAGGCACGCCATCCCGGTATTCCAGTCATTGGCTTCCCGCGCGAGGCGGGCGAGGGCTATGTCGGGTTTGCCAAGGCAACCGGTGTGGATTGTGTGGCGCTGGACAACTCGGTCGCGCCTGACTGGGCGGCGGCGCACGTGCAGGTGGACGGTTGTGTGCAGGGGAACTTGGCCTCGTCTCATATGGTGACGGGCGGTCAGGCGCTGTTGGATGAGACGCGGCGGATTGTTGAGGCGTTCTCCAAAGGACCGCATATCTTCAACCTCGGCCACGGGATTACGCCGGATGCGGATCCTGAGAACGTGCAGTTGATGATCGACACGGTGCGCGGGCGGTAGAGGGAAGGGGGCCAGCCCCCTTCTTGGCCTTCGGCCAATTCATCCCCCGGGATATTTTTAGCCAGATGAAGGGGCGGATTGGTTCTGGTCGGAGAGTTCGTCCAGAATGTCCTGTGTGTGTTCGCCTCTGGCCGGGCTAGGTTTAGCGCTCCAGTGCGTGGTCGAGAAACGGGGCGCTGCGGCGGCTTGCATGGTGCCATCCACGGTTTGCCAAGTTTGGCGGGCGGTGTTCATGGGGTGGTTTTGTGCCTCGACCGGATCAAGGACTGGGGCGACGCAGGCATTGGTTTCGTGAAACAGCGCGGCCCAGTGGTCTCGGGGTTTGCTCAGGAACAGGTCTGTCAGTTTCTTCGTTTGGTCCGGCCAGAGTTTGGAGTTGAATTGCTCCTGCAAGTCGGGGTTTTGTGACAAGCCCAGAATGTTCAGGAATTCGGCATAGAATTTTGGCTCAAGGCACTGGACCGTCACAAAGCCATCATCGGCGCAGCGGTAGGTGCGGCTCCAATGTGGACCGTCAAGCAGGCTTTGGCCGCGCGTTTCTGACAGGTTGCCGGTTTGGCGCATGCTCATCAGCAGGTTCATCATATGCGCCGAACCATCGTAGATGGCCGCATCGACGACGGTGCCCTGACCGGTGCGCTGGGCGTTGAGTAAACCAGCGAGGAGTCCTGTGACCAGATACATCGCGCCTCCGCCAATGTCGCCGACGAGGGTTGCCGGGGTTTGTGGGGGTGTTTCAGGTTGCGCCGCGTACCAGAGAGCGCCTGAAAGGGCGATGTAGTTCAGGTCATGCCCAGCGGTGTGGGACAATGGGCTGTCCTGTCCCCAGCCGGTCATGCGGCCGTAGACCAGTTTTGGGTTCAGCGCATGGCATATGTCAGGCCCCAGTCCCAGTTTCTCCATCACGCCGGGGCGGAAGCCTTCGATCAGTGCGTCGGTGGTGGTGATGAGTTCCTTGGCGGTGTTCAGGTCGGTTGCATCCTTGAGATCAAGCGCAATGGACCGTTTGCCCCGGTCCAGCACCGAGCGTTCCGGCATGCCGGGTGTCACACTGCCGCCCTTGCGATGGATGGTGATCACATCTGCACCGAGATCAGCCAGCAGCATGGCCGCGAAGGGGCCGGGGCCCAGGCCTTCGACCTCGATAATGCGTATTCCGTTCAGCATGGATCTCTCCGGTATGTGCAGCGTTCCCCGGACCCTACAGCAATTCTGCGCAGAACTCTGTGCGAAATTGGCCTGTTCCACCGGGAGGCGAAACGATAGGGTCTCTGCCAGAACGGGGAAACAGGCATGACCACCATTTTGTCGATCAAGGATTTGCGCAAATCCTATGCGGACGGGTTTGAGGCGCTGAAAGGCGTGTCGCTGGACATCGAGGAAGGTGAAATCCTTGCTCTGCTGGGGCCGAACGGGGCAGGCAAAACGACGCTGATCTCGACCATTTGCGGGATCACCACGCCGACCTCGGGCAGTGTCTCGGTCGGTGGGCACGATATCCAGGCTGAGTTCCGCGCTGCCCGTAAAATGATCGGGCTGGTGCCGCAGGAGATCGCGTTGGAGCCGTTCGAGAGGGTCTACAACACGGTCCGGTTTTCCCGCGGGCTGTTTGGCTATGGCAATGACAGCGCGCGGATCGAAGAGATCCTGCGCAAACTGTCGCTTTGGGACAAACGCAAGAACGCGATCAAGGAACTGTCCGGGGGCATGAAGCGCCGGGTTCTGATCGCCAAGGCCTTGGCCCATGAACCGCGCATTCTGTTTCTGGATGAGCCAACCGCCGGTGTCGACGTCGAGCTGCGCAAGGATATGTGGGAGATCGTCGCCGAGCTGAAGCAGGCGGGCGTCACCATCATTTTGACAACGCATTACATCGAAGAAGCCGAAGCCATCGCTGACCGTGTGGGTGTCATCGACAAAGGTGAGCTGCTGCTGGTGCAGGACAAGAAAACCTTGATGACGCAGATGGGTAAGAAACAGATTGAGGTCATGCTGACCGAGCCAATCTCGGCAATCCCGGACGGTTTGGCCGCGCATAATCTGGTTTTGAACGGAAATGGCGATGCGCTGATCTATACCTATGACACCAATGCGGATCGGACCGGGATCACAACGCTGCTGAATGACGTGGCCCAATCGGGGCTAGTCCTGCGGGATGTGCAGACAAGGCAATCCAGTCTGGAAGAAATCTTCGTCAATCTGGTATCGGGAGAGGCCGCATGAACTGGACCGCCATTGCCGCCATCTACCGGTTTGAGATGGCCCGGTTTTTCCGCACCTTAGCCCAGAGCTTTCTGTCGCCGGTCCTGTCGACCTCGCTGTACTTTGTGGTCTTCGGCACGGCCATCGGCAGCCGGATTCAAGAGGTTGAGGGCGTCTCATACGGGGCATTCATCGTGCCCGGGCTGATCATGTTGTCGGTGGTCATGCTGGCGATCTCGAACGCGTCGTTCGGGATCTATTTTCCAAAGTTTCTGGGCACGATCTATGAGTTGCTCTCGGCCCCGGTCAATTTCATCGAGATTGTCATAGGTTATGTAGGCGCGGCCGCCACCAAGGCGCTGTTTGTCGGTCTGGTGATCCTTGTGACGGCGACATTCTTCGTCGACATCCGGATCGAGCATCCACTGGCGATGGCGGCGTTTCTGGTGCTGTCCTGCCTCAGCTTTTCGCTTTTGGGGTTCATAATCGGGATATGGGCCAGCAATTTTGAGCAGATGTCGCTGGTGCCGCAGTTGGTTGTCACGCCGCTGATCTTTCTGGGGGGCACATTCTATTCGATCTCGATGTTGCCGCCGCTGTGGCAGACGATCACCCTGTTCAACCCTGTGGTCTATCTGATTTCCGGCTTCCGCTGGTCGTTCTATGGTCTCGCAGATGTGCCGATCGTGTTCAGTCTTTTGGCCATCGTGGCCTTCACAGGACTGTGTCTTGCGATCATCTGGTGGATCTTCAAAACAGGCTGGCGCATCCGCAGCTAGATCGCTTTGCGTTTGATTTGAACCGAAATGCGCTGTCTCTCCCTACGGTCGAACGCGCATCTCGGTGGCATTGTCTCAGCTAAAACGCAAAACGCTTTATGGCGTTGCATTTTTGCCCATCGGTGTGAGGAAATTGTCTAACGCCGCGTTTTGCGTTCCGCGAGTCCCTTGTTTAGCCGATGGGGGCACTCTACATCGGCACCCATGAAACTCAGCCTGCCTTTTGTCAATAAACCGCCCGTTGTGGCCATCGTTCGCCTGTCCGGTGCCATCGGTATGGCCGGGCGTGGCGCGTTGAATGATACCTCTCTGGCGCCTGTGCTGGAAAAGGCCTTTCGCAAAGGCAAGCCTGCGGCCGTCGCGCTCGAGGTCAACTCGCCCGGCGGGTCGCCTGTGCAAAGCTCTCTGATTGGCGCGCGTATTCGGCGGCTGTCGGACGAGCTTGAGATACCGGTGGTGGCCTTTGTCGAAGACGTTGCGGCCTCGGGTGGGTATTGGCTGGCGGCGGCAGCGGATGAGATCTGGGCCGATGACAGCTCGGTCCTTGGATCGATCGGGGTGATCTCGGCCGGATTTGGCGCACATGAATTTCTGGTGAAGCAAGGTTTTGAGCGGCGCGTTCATACGGCCGGGAAATCTAAATCCATGCTCGACCCGTTCCGCCCGGAAAAGGAAGAGGATGTCGCGCGGCTGGAACGCTTGTTGGAAGACATCCACGAGAATTTCATCACGCATGTCAAAACCCGTCGTGGCGACAAGCTGGACGCAGATGCTGATCTGTTCACAGGCGAAATCTGGCTGGCGCGACGCGCGCAGGAGCTGGGCTTGATCGAAGGCATTGCCCATCTTAAACCCAAGATGCAGGAGCGTTTCGGCGACAAGGTGAAGTTCCGCCGTTACGGCGTGCGTAAACCACTTTGGTCACGTTTCGGGGCCGCACTGGCGCAGGACGCCGTAGCGGGGCTAGAGGAGCGGGCGGCCTTCGCGCGTTTCGGTCTGTAACGTGATCATCAAGATCGTCACTCTGTTTCTGGTCGCCATGGGTGTTTTGGCGATGTTCGGCAAGCTGCGCTTTCCGGGGCAAAATCGGTTGAGTTCTGCCAAATGTCCGCGTTGCGGTCGGTTCAGGATCGGCAAAGGCCCCTGCGCCTGTGAAAAAGGAGGCCGGACATGACGGCATGGCTGCTCTCCGGCCTCGGATTGGTGATCTTGCTGCTGGCAGGTGATGCGCTGGTGCGCGGTGCGGTCAACCTAAGCCTGCGGCTGGGCGTGCCCGCCCTGATCGTCAGCCTGACGATCGTTGCCTTTGGGACGTCTGCACCCGAGCTTTTGATTGCGATCAGCGCGGTGAAGGAAAACGCACCGGGCATCGCATTGGGTAACGTCGTCGGCTCCAACACCGCGAATATCCTTTTGGTTCTGGGCCTGCCTGCCTTGTTGGCAACGCTGCACACCAGCGAATGCGATAGCCGCAAGAACTACGTCTTCATGCTGTTGGCGAGCGTTCTGTTCATCGGCCTGGCCTTCTGCGGCGTGTTCAATCTGATCAGCGGTGCCATTCTGCTGGCCGCCCTTGGGCTGGTGTTGTGGAACGCGTTTCGCGAAGCCAAGGCGCATCGCAAGGCCTGCGCTAATGCAGCCGGGGCATGCGCCGATGACGAAGAGCTGGACGGTCTGGAAGAGGCCGATCCGAACATGCCCTATTGGAAGATATCGATCTACGTGTTCCTTGGCCTGATCGGGTTGCCCATGGGCGCGCATCTATTGGTCGAAAACGCCACCGAAATCGCCCTGATGTACGGGATCACCGAAACGGTGATCGGTTTAACACTTGTGGCTGTCGGAACTTCTCTGCCTGAACTGGCAACGACCGTTATGGCGGCGCTTCGGCGTCAGGCCGATGTGGCGCTTGGCAACGTGATCGGCTCGAACATGTTCAACCTGCTGGCCATCGTCGGCATTGCCACGTGGTTCGGAGACATCCCGGTCGACCCGGAATTCCTTGAGTTCGACCTGTGGGTCATGCTGGGCGCCTCGCTGCTGCTGATCCCGTTTGTGTTCTTCAAACAGGATATTTCGCGGATCTGGGGTCTGGTGTTGACTTTCCTTTATGCGCTTTATGTCACCACATTGCTGATGTGATCTGACGGAAAGAGGTATCCATGTCCCGAGCGCTAGTAACCGGAGCCGGCATTCGCTTGGGCCGAGCCATGGCTCTTTATCTGGCAGGGCGCGGGTATGATGTCGCCGTCCACTATGCGACTTCGGAACAGCCTGCGGCTGAGACGGTTGCAGAAGTCCAGGCGCTGGGCCGCAAAGCTGTGGCGCTACAGGCCGACCTGCTGGATGAGGAACAGGTGACCGCCCTGCTGCCTCGCGCGGCTGAGGCTCTGGGTGGGCCGATCACATGTCTGGTCAATAACGCGTCGGTATTTGAGTATGACAATATCCACACGGCCACGCGCAAAAGCTGGGACCGGCATATCGACAGCAACCTGCGCGCACCATTTGTTCTGACTCAGGCCATGGCCGAACAGGGCTTGCAACCTGAGACGGATGCACAGGGAGAGCCGCAGGCCTCTGGCCTGATTGTCAACATGGTCGATATGCGGGTGCGGAAACTGACGCCTGAATTCATGAGCTACACCATCGCCAAGATGGGCCTGTGGGCGCTGACGCGCACAGCTGCCCAAGCGCTGACACCCGCGATCCGTGTCAATGCCATCGGTCCCGGACCGACCATGCAGGGACATCGTCAGAGCGAACAGCACTTCAAAACGCAGCGCGCCAACACAGTGCTGGAGCGGGGCTCGAACCCGTCAGATATCACCGCAGCACTGGGCTATTTTCTGGACGCGCATGCTGTCACTGGGCAGCTTTTGTGCGTGGATGGTGGGCAGCATTTGGGATGGCAAACGCCGGATGTGCTGGGCGTAGAATAAGTAAATCCGCTGCAAGTTTTGCACCGCTCTCTTTTGCGTTACTTAGCCGTTACAAAAACGTCTTATTTTTCATACACTTGCTAAGCGTGTATAAAAATAACAATAAAAAACAATCACTTAAGTATATGCCTGTTTTTTGTGCAAATTGACGAACAAGCAAGGAAACAAGGAAGATTCTACGCTCACGGAAACTTATCTTCATACTTATCCACAGAAACCGTGGATTTGTTTTCTCTTGAACTGAAGCGCCCAAGATTGCAGCCATAGACAGAGAATCATATCTCAGGCCCATGACAACCCAGGACGAATCGACATCCGAGCTTCAGCCCACCGGCTATGCCTGCATTCAGCGCTATGTGAAAACGCTGGACAGCTCGCCCGGTGTGTATCGGATGTTGGATGCGGACAGTCGGGTTCTATACGTTGGCAAGGCGCGAAACCTGAAGGCGCGGGTGTCGAACTATACGCGGCCTGGGCATTCCGGGCGGATCGAGAAGATGATCGCCTCGACCGCCTCTATGATGTTTCTGACCACGCGGACCGAGACCGAGGCGCTGCTGCTTGAGCAGAACCTGATCAAGCAGCTTAAGCCCAAGTACAACGTGCTGCTTCGCGACGATAAGAGTTTTCCGAACATTCTGGTCGCCAAGGATCATGCTTATCCTCAGATCAAAAAGCATCGAGGCGCGAAGAAAGAGAAAGGCGCGTATTTCGGCCCTTTCGCCAGCGCAGGTGCAGTGAACCGGACGCTGAACCAGCTGCAAAAGGCATTCCTTCTGCGCAATTGCTCGGATTCCATGTTCGACAGCCGCACGCGCCCCTGTCTTCTCTATCAGATCAAGCGGTGTTCGGGACCATGTGTCGGTTTGATTTCCGAGGGTGACTACCGCGAAAGCGTCAAGGATGCCGAACGCTTCCTCTCGGGCCGGTCCACCAAGGTGCAGGAGGAGTTGGCCGAACAGATGATGGCCGCCTCGGAGGCGATGGAGTTCGAACGTGCCGCCGGCCTGCGGGATCGTATTCGTGCGCTGACGCAGGTGCAGACCAGTCAGGGCATTAACCCGCGCGGCGTGACTGAGGCGGATGTGATTGGCCTCTATATGGATAGCGGGCAGGCCTGTGTGCAGGTGTTCTTCGTCCGCGCGAACCAGAACTGGGGGAACAAGGATTTCTACCCTCGTGTCGGTGCGGATGTGTCCCCGGCTGAGGTGATGGAGGCGTTCCTCGGCCAGTTCTACGATAACAAGGAACCACCACGTCAGCTGATCCTGTCGGACGGGATCGAAAACGCTGACCTGATGGAACAAGCGCTGGCCGAGAAAGCCGGGCGCAAGGTGGAAATCCTCGTGCCCCAGCGCGGTGAGAAACAGGAACTGGTCGCGGGCGCCCTGCGCAACGCGCGTGAATCTCTAGCCCGCCGCATGTCGGAAAGCGCGACGCAGGCCAAGCTGCTGCGCGGTTTGGCTGAGGCATTTGATCTGGATAACCCTCCAGGTCGGATTGAGGTCTACGACAACTCGCATATTCAGGGCACCAATGCAGTGGGTGGGATGATCGTCGCCGGACCCGAGGGCTTCATGAAAAACGCCTATCGCAAGTTCAACATTCGTGGCGATGATCTGACGCCCGGCGATGACTTCGGGATGATGAAAGAGGTTCTAACCCGTCGTTTCACCCGTCTGCAAAAGGAAGACCCGGATCGTGAAAAGGGCATGTGGCCAGATCTCCTGCTGATCGACGGCGGGGCCGGGCAGGTGAGTGCCGTGCATGAGATCATGGTCGAGCATGGCGTCGAAGACATTCCGATGGTCGGCGTGGCAAAGGGCGTCGACCGGGATCACGGCAAAGAGGAATTCCACCGGATCGGTCAGCGTGCTTTTGCCCTGAAGCGCAACGACCCCGTGCTGTATTTCATCCAGCGCTTGAGGGATGAGGCGCACCGGTTCGCCATCGGTACCCATCGTGCGAAACGGGCCAAGGCCGTGGGCGCGACACCACTGGACGAAATTCCTGGCGTGGGCGCAGCCCGCAAACGTGCGCTGCTCACTCATTTCGGCAGTGCCAAGGCGGTGAGCCGGGCCAATCTGGCGGATCTGAAAGCGGTCGAGGGGATCTCGGCCGGGTTGGCGCAGAAGGTCTATGATTTCTTCCACGACAAAGGCTAGGGTCAGGACCCTAGCCCTTTCGGCCGCGCCACAGGATATACAGCCCGGAGGCCACGATCAGCGCGCTGCCGATCCACATGGTCTGATCCAACGTTTCGCCAAACATCACCACGCCCAGCCCAACGCCAAACAGCAGGCGGGAATAGCGGAACGGCGTCACGGCTGAGACCTCACCCGTTCGCATGGCTTTCATGAGCGAGGCATAGGCGGCAGTGCCCATCAGGATCGCTCCGCCCACGTGCAGGCTAGTGTTCAGGTCCAGCGCAGCCATCGGCACCCTTTCCCAGAACTGATAGGCCAGACCGGCGACGATGATGCAGAGGAAGCCGTAGAAGCCCAAGACCTCGGTCCCCAGTGTCGCGGGCGCGGCGCGGCTGGCCAGATCACGCCCGGCGAAGCCCAGCATGCCCAGAACGGCAAGGATCGACAGGGCCGAGAAGCTGTCTCCGGTCGGTTGAATGATGACCACGACGCCAATCAGACCAACCAGAATCGCGCTCCACCGTCGCCAGCCGACAGTTTCGCCGAAGAACAGCGCTGCACCTGCCACCACGACCAGAGGCGTCGCCTGCAGGATCACGGTTGCCGCTGACAAAGGCGTCAGCGTGATCGCCAGCACGTAGAAAATCCGCCCCAGGATCTCGAAGAGAACGCGCACCTTCATGGGCCGTGACAGCACATCCCGATGCAACAAGCTGGCGCCACGCAGCAGGGCGACGGCGGCAAAGATGATCGCGCCACCGGCACCGAACAGGATCAGGATCTGCCAGATCGGCAAATGCGCCGAGGCGCCTTTCAACAGTGCATCCTCGAGCGCGAACAGTGCCATGCCTGCGATCATCCATGCGCTTCCGATCAGGTTTGATCGGGGGTCGGTTCGAATATGTGCGGTCATGTTCTTCCGTCGCTGCTGAGCCGTGCGCCAATCTGACTGCAAAGCTGCCCCGGGCCAAGCCGTAACTGGCCGAGAGTTCCTGATTGCGACCCTTTGACTTTTTTCCCCACAACCCTCTGTGAACGGGTCAGTTTTTCATTTGTCTGTCTTTTCTGTCCTTGGGTGGCGATGTAGTGTCGGTTCATGAAGTGGAACTTACCCAATATTCTGACCTTGCTCCGCCTGCTGGCAGCGCCCGGTCTGGCCGTGATGTTTTTGTATTTCACCCGTCCTTATGCCGACTGGTTCGCCCTGATCCTGTTCATGTCCGCCGCGATCACTGACTGGTTCGATGGTTACTTGGCGCGGGCATGGAAGCAAGAAACCAAGATGGGCGCGATGCTGGATCCGATTGCCGACAAGGCCATGGTCGTGATCGCGCTGATGATCCTCGTCGGCTATTCGACCGAGCATTGGACCCCGTGGCTGGTGCTGCCCGCCACCGTGATCCTGTTTCGCGAAGTGTTCGTCTCGGGTCTGCGTGAATATCTGGGTGACGTGGCCGGGACACTCAAGGTGACCAAACTGGCCAAGTGGAAGACCACGGCCCAGATGTTTGCCATCGCCATTCTGTTCTCGCAGGGGATTTTTGAGCACAACTTCGTCATGGCCACCTTCGGCATGGATCCCACGATCATAGATCAGGTCTTGACCGGAGAGGCTGAGGACATCAACAACATCCGCTGGCACCTTGAGGGGATGTTCTGGTCAGGGCGTATTGGTCTATGGTTGCTGTGGATTGCCGCCACGCTGACATTGATCAGCGGCTATGATTACCTACGTAAAGCCATGCCGCATCTGAAGGAGAGCTAACCGATGGACGTGCTGTATTTCGCCTGGGTTCGCGAACGCATCGGCCTGCCGAAAGAAAAGGTCGAAACACAAGCTGCGACCGTTTCCGATCTGGTAGCCGAACTCAGCGCGCGCGAGGATCGCTATGCAGCGGCCTTTGCCGATCTCTCTGCGCTTCGAGTGGCTTTGGATCAGGAGCTGTCGGATTTTGATGCCCCTCTGGCCGGTGTGCGTGAGGTTGCGTTCTTCCCGCCAATGACGGGCGGCTGAGATGCGGATCGCGGTTCAGGAAGAGGCGTTTGATCTGGGGGCCGAAGCCAACGCCTTTGCAGCGGGCGACGACGCCAATGGGGCTATCGTGACATTTACGGGTGTCGTGCGCGATCTGGCCTCGGGCAATCTGGATGTGATGGAGATCGAGCATTATCCCGGCATGACCGAACGCGCTCTGACAAAGATCGCTCAGGAGGCCAAGGAACGTTGGTCGTTGGGCGATGTTCTGGTGATCCACCGCCACGGGCGGCTGGCTCCGGGCGACCGGATCATGATGGTCGCGACAGCCGCACCGCATCGCAAGGATGCGTTCGAGGCAGCAGAATATCTGATGGACTACCTGAAATCCCGCGCACCGTTCTGGAAGAAAGAGATCACCAATTCAGGTGCCGAATGGGTGGCCGCCAAGGACGAAGACGAAGACGCGCTGACGCGATGGTAGAGGTCGGCGCCGGCACCCGTTTCCAAGTGCCGGGCCAAACGGGATAGCCTAGCTATTCTGTTCCGTATTGCAGGTCCGCGCCGCCTCGATCGCTTTCAAGGTGCCATCAAGACTTACGGTAAACCCGCTCTCTTTTTCCGGGAAGACTGTCATGTCGTACTTTTTCATGACGTCCTCAACGAATTGCGGGTTGTTGGCCAGAATATAGCCTCCTGTATACCCTTCCGCGAGGTGCTTGGTCTTCTTGTAGGCTTTGGCTTCGTAGACATTACCATCCAGCGACAGGATGATGTCTTCCTTTTTGCCTTTCAGGCCAATGTCATTCTGAGTGAAGACACCAAGGTATCCCATTTCCTGATCCTTGGTCAGGCCCATTTGCACGACGTTGTTATTTTCGTCGACACGCTCAATCAGGCAAGAGCCGCGGGTATCATCGACATAGATAGTCCAACCGGATTCCTCGCCCCATTTCGAAAACGTGTCATTCTCGGACGGGATCACATCGCTTGAGGCGAAGGCGGCAGTTGCGCCAAATGCGGCAAGGGTAGCGGCGGTTTTCAAAGTAACTTGGAAATTCATGATAGACTCCAGTTTTACAGAAAAAGGACAATTCTGTGTGCAGGCAAAAACACACTCATTCATTATGTTGAATTTGTTGAAAAACTAAAGAAACCGGAGTCAGATCGGCTAAAACCCGCCGACCCAAGCCGCGCAGGCGCATTGGGTTTAGCCCGGGATGCGAAGACTCTGCCGCGCTTTCAGCAGTCTTGGGAAGTTCGTGTTGCCGGATGACTCAGGAAAAATCCGAAACGCCATCACTAACTCCCACGGCGGCGAAAGCTTCCGTTTGGTCGTCTGAACGGAGCGCGAGAAAAAGACTCAGGGGGTCGTATTAGTCCACGTTGTTGATGCGTCCGCGCATTTCTTCAGCCTCTTGCCGGGCGGCGCGGAGGCCGTCCATGGCAGCGGCCAGTTCTGCCTCGGTTTGGGTCAGTTGGTTGGTCAGCTCGGCCTCGCGCTGTTGCAGATAGGTGATGGCCTGATCGCGGGTTTCCTCGGCCTCGTGCAGTTCCTGGCTCATACGGTCCAGATCGGCCACGTCGCTTTGGCGCACGCGGGACAGGCGATGGGCCAGCCAGTTGGCAAACCATCCCATGCAGAAAGCCGCGAACAGGATGACGGCGGTGGCGATGATGAATTCTACTCTGTTCAACTTACTGGTCCTCTGCTTCCGCATCCGGCGCGGTCGTCTCAGTTTGGTCTTCTGATGCGGACGTCTCGGTCTGGTCTTCCGCCTCGGTCTCAAGCGCCTCAAGGCCGGTTTCCGCGGCCTCAGTGGGTTCCGGCCGGATCAGGCGGAACTCAATGCGGCGGTTTTCTTCGCGGCCCTCTTCGGTGTCATTGTCGGCGATTGGCTGTGTTTCGCCATAGCCGACGGCTGTATAGCTTGAAGTCGGAATGCGCCGTCCTCGCAGCTCGTTCAGGATTGACTGCGCCCGCGCCTGGCTGAGCTGCTGGTTCATCTCTTCGCGGCCCTGACTGTCGGTATGGCCCTGAATCTCCATCCGGATCGGGCCGCAATCACGTAAGATATCGGCGATCTGATTGACCGTATCGCGCGACTCCGCAGCAATCGTGGCCAAGCCCGGCTCGAACGCGATTTTGCTGGTGGCCTGAATTTCTGCGATACCTTCTTCACAAAGTTCAGGATCGGGCAGGGCGTCTTCGGGTTCGGGCGGGGCGACATAGGTGATCGACAGGGTGAAGTTCTGCGCATCGCCCAGCTTGTCCGAAAGCAGACCGGCGATCCGGGCCTTGGCTTCTTCATCATGGCTGATGCCGTTCAGGTCGACCAACTCGGGCGTTACAGTCAATGCACCGTTATGCAGTTGGGACAGGGCCTCAAGCCCGGCCAGAACACGTACGGGCCAGTCCATCGGCAAATCCGAGGTGATACGGGTCGCGGTATAGACATTGTCGGACCCAAACGCCGCACGGGCGTAGCTGTCGACCATGTCGCGCAGAACGTCGTCACCGACGCGGCCGCGCAATTGAATCAGACCCTCGGGACTGCGGGTGGCAGAGAACTCCACGGGTCCGGTTTCATCCGCGACCTCGGGCTCGGGCAGCACGGCATGAAGGGCGAACACCGCGGGCAGTGCGTTTTCCAGCTCACCCACGACGCGGTCGAACAGCTCCGAGTTCGTGCCTTGAGCCGCGACCAGAGTGATATCCGCATCCGACATCGTCACCGATCCTTGCCCGATTTCAGCAAGCGCGTTGATGCTCTTTTCTGCGGCTTCTGCCCAGCGGGGGGAGGGTACACCCAGACCAATGGTACAGAACGAGGGTCCGGCAAGACCGGCTTCCTCTGCCGCTGCGATGATCTGATCGCGGGCGTCTTCATCTTGGGCGGAGCAGGCGTCAAACTGCCCTCCGGCCTCGTCAATCAGGTAGCGCAGAGTGAAGGGCGTGATCACTGGGCGCGGGGCTGATATGGACAGACCGATCCGAACACTTGGCGGCGCGGCGCGGGTCAGGTCCTGCTCCAACCGCTCTTTTTCCTGCTGGCTGTTGGCAATCGCAGTGATCCGGACAAGGCCGGGACTGGCCGATATCTTGGCGCGCGGCAGATCGGACAGGGCCAGCACGGCATAGGCCAGCGCATCATCCCAGCCATCGGGTTTCGGGTAGTCGGCGGTTTCGACCAGATCTGAGACGGAATGGTCGCTGTCCAGCGCCTGTAACCCGTCCATAAGGGACTCGCGGTCCTCGCTGGCCGGGATCAGGCCGATTACCGAGACACCGCTGTCATTGCGCAGGATTTCTACGGAAAACCTGGGGGCGGCCAGTGCTGATGTGGCGGCTACGTCCATCTCATCAATGACGCGAGAAGTGTCGACCTCGGTCCCAGCAGCGGTCAGGGCATTGAAGCGGATCGCCTCATCCGGCGCGGTGCCCGTGAGTATGACGCGCAGGCCGTCGGATTCGACCTCGGCCCAGTTGTGACCTTTCAGGTCCAGTGCACGTCGGACGGCGAATTCCGAGGCGTCTTCGACCTTTTTCACGGCAAAGCCCGCAGCCAAAAGGGACAGACCTGCAGAGACAAGGAAGATCAGACAAACAGCTACAAAATAGGGCAGACGCATATGCGGGCTTCAGACTCCTCGGGCGTTTGGGCGGGGTTGTACAGACCCCGGCGCGCAGGTGCAATCAGAGCAGCAGCGCGACGCAGAGGAAGATCAGCGGAATTAGGCCGGTATCCCGGTTCGACCGGAACAGCATCAGAAGTTTGGCATTGTCCTCGATGTTCAGATTGCGCAGCTGCCACAACATGTGCCAGCCCATGGCCCATGGCCCGCCCAATGCAATCGTGACAATCCAGAACGGCGACTCCGGCACACCTGCGTCGATGATCGCCAGCCCCATCAGCGAGACTGTGGCGATCAGAAAATACTTGAGCCATCTGGCCGTATCCGCCCCAAACAACCGCGCGGTGGATTTGACGCCGATCAGCGCGTCGTCCTCGGTATCCTGATGCGCATAAATCGTGTCGTAGAACAGCGTCCACGCGATACCCGCCAGATACAGCATCACCGCAGGCCAGCCCAGCGATCCGGTATGGGCAACCCAGGCCAGCAGCGCCCCCCAGTTGAAGGCCAGTCCCAGAAACACCTGCGGCCACCATGTGAAGCGTTTGGCAAAGGGATAGAGGGCAACTGGCAACAGTGACAGAACGCCCATGAGGATAGCTCCAGTATTGAAACTAAGCAGAATCCCCAGCGATATAAGCGCCTGCAGACCCATCCAGATCACGGCTTGCCGCACACTAACCTGACCCGAGGGGATCGGGCGGGATTTTGTGCGTTCGACCTGCGCGTCGAAATGGCGGTCGGTGATGTCGTTCCACGTGCATCCCGCGCCGCGCATCAAAAAGGCGCCAATAGCACAGCCGATCGCGATCCATGCATCCTCCAACCGTGGCGTGCCATCGCTGAGGATCGCCAGCGCCAGCCCCCACCAGCAGGGGATCAGCAACAGCCACGTTCCGATGGGCCGGTCCGCCCTGCTCAACCGCAGGTAGGGGCGGGTGAAGGTGGGCGCGCGAGTGTCCACCCAATTGCCGGAGACAGCATCAGCGACCTGACCGTCTGGTGTTGGAGCATTGCCTTGCATATGTAGGGTCTCATGAGTGCGAAGATCAGACTGTATGTAGAGCAGCCCTTGGGTCAGGGGCAATCGGTTCCTTTGACGCGTGAGCAGGCGCATTACCTGTTCGGCGTGATGCGGCAATCCGTCGGCGCGCAGATTGCGCTGTTCAATGGCCGGGATGGCGAATGGCTGGCCGAAGTCTCTGAGGCGGGCAAGCGCGGCGGCGTTCTGTCCTGCCTGCAGCAGACCAAGCCTTTGCAATTGCCGCCGGATTTGTGGTTCCTGTTTGCACCAATCAAAAAGGCGCGCACGGATTTCATTGTCGAGAAGGCCGCAGAAATGGGGGCCGCGCGCATTCTACCTGTGCAGACAGAGTACACAAACTCCGAGCGTATCCGGCAAGACCGGCTTCAGGCGCATGCGGTTGAGGCCGCCGAACAATGCGGCGGTACCTTTGTGCCCGAGGTCGCGGATCTGCAAAAACTTGACCGCGTGCTGGAGAATTGGCCTCAGGATCGGCGGTTGATGTTCTGCAATGAGGCCGAGGTCGGTTCAGCCCTACGATTGGCCGCGCAGGAAAAAGGCCAGCCCTGGGCCATTCTAATTGGCCCCGAAGGAGGGTTTTCGGACCAAGAACGCGCCCGTTTGACCGCACTGCCCTTCGCACATGTGGTTAGCCTCGGCCCGCGAATCCTGCGCGCTGATACAGCGGCGGTGGCTGCATTGACCATGTGGCAGCAGGCCTTAGGGGATTGGTTCTGAAGCGCCCCTGTAAGAAATGACGGATTTCTGTCTTAGCTACACCACTAAAAAATAGGATCTTTCCGTCCGAAAGGCTCGAATTCTTTCCACCAAGCTGCAACCTCTCGCTCAGGACAGTGTTTGTTCGCGCTGGTGGCGCCTGTTCGACAATGGTTTTTGCAAAATATGTGCCTTGGGGTCATTTGGATTGTTGTGGCTGGCCGAAATGACACTGGATTGTCAAAGTATCGTTTTGCTGCAGGGCGACGTACCATTCCTGAGTCTACGTCAGTTGCTGCTGAGGTTTTCAGTTTTTCCTATCGTTGAAGGTCACATCTTTGGCAACTGGAAGGACCCAGCTTGTGTTGGCGAGATAGGTGAACCGGTCAGCCGGGACGCTGAGCTGTCCCAGCGGTTCTTAAGAATCTTTTAACCGATTTGTTGCTATTCAAAGTTGAATTGAAACCAGGAGCATTGGCACCATGAAGACTTGGTTGTCGGTTGTGATGACCTTAATCGTTTTGGCGGGGTGCAGTGAGGATTTGCAGGGCACGCAGTCGTTTGACCCTGCGGCCGAACCCGTCGCGCAGCCCGTGGCGGCGCGAAGCAACCTGAATGGTAGTGTCGCGCGCACGGAATTTGCCGAGCTGGTGCGTAGATCCGTCGCCACCTCTCCGACGACTGCGGCCGGAACTGCCAATGTTCTGGCTTCCCAATCGCGGATCGAGGCCGAAAGGGGCGCGTTCCGGCCCCAGCTGAACGCCGAGACCTCTCTGACGTCGGAAGGGGATACGGTTCCAATTCTACGCCTGAGCCAGATCATTTATGACGGGGGCAAGGTCTCAGGACGTGTTGGGCTACGCCAGATCGAGGCGCGCCAGACCTGGCTGAGCGAGCTGTCCGAGCTGAGCGCCCAAAGCTTTGAGGCGATTGAGGCCATCATCGACCTTGACCGCAACCGGCGTCTTGAAGAGCAGGCCCGGCAGAACCTTGAACGTACCGAGGCACTGGTCAGCGATCTGCAATCCCGGTTCGATGCCGGTGCCGGATCGGTGGCGGATCTGCTGGCCGGTCAGGGCCGCCAGTCCAATGCAGAAACCGAGCTGGCGCAGGCCGAAACAGATGTCGAACTGGCAACCGCCATCTGGATCGAAGTGTTCGGTAGCCGCCCGAGTGCCATTCCAACCATCCCTCCGGCTCCGGTTCTGGCGGGCACAACCTCGCAGGCTATGGTCGAACGCAGCCCGCGTCTACGAACACAGGTCGCCGTCAGTGAGGTGCGCCAGCAAGAGGTTGTCGTGGCCGAGCGTGCGACGCGCCCAACCCTATCCGCGATCCTCGAGACCGACTTCAACGAAGGCAGTATCGACAACGGGGCGCAGGCCCGTTTGGGTGTGAATGTTCCGATCTATCAGGGTGGATCTGCCCGCGCCAATGTGGAAACGGCACGGGCCAATCTGCAGCAAAGTGAGGCCGATGCAGAAGAGCTGCGCCGAGAACTACAGCGCAATCTGTCACAGGCTCTGGAGGAAACGAATTCGATCCAGCGGCGTCTTGCGACGGCCCGCCGCGCCGTTGAAATTAACGAACAGGCGCTTGATGCCGCGCGGGGGCAGTTCAACATCGGGCGTTCGACCATCGTGCAGATTCTGGACGCTCTGCGCGAGCTGAACCTGGCGCAGGTCCGGGTCATCCAGCTTGAGGCCCATGCGCGCCGGGCCGAATATGAGGTGCTTGCGGTGACGGGCGACATTCTGGATGCGCTGGGCGTCGCACAGCCGACCGACCCAACCTTGTGGTATCCCCATGACCCAAACCGCCACAGACCCGCTGATCACACATCTTCAGCTTTTGACAGAGCGGTTGCGCCACGGGCTGTCCGAGGCGGATTTGTTTCGCGTTTTCAAAGGCAGTAGTGAGACATACGCAGTCAAGGACGCGGTCAGCGCGCTTGAGGCCGCAGGATACAAGGCTGATTTCGGCAAGGCACGGCTGACCAAGCTGGACCCGATCCTGTTCCCGGTTCTGGCCTTCGACGCGGATGGGGTGCCGTTTGTGGTCCTCGACCGCGAAGACAAGGACCGTTTTCTGGTCATTGACGCCAGTAGCGGATCGTCGGAGCCTCAGATCTGGCGACGCAAGGACCAACGCATTGCCAAAGCGCGCTGGATCCTGCGCGCGTCACGCGCCCGCCGCTCGGACGAAGATCGCACGACCCCGCAAGGCCATTGGTTCTGGTCGGCGTTCAGCGATCTGCGTGGCGTGTATGTTCAGATCATCCTCGCGGCGATGGTGACCAGTATTCTGGGGCTGGCGACGTCACTGTTCACCATGGTGGTCCATGACCGCATCCTGCCGAATGAGGCCGTGGATAGCCTGTTGGCGCTGGTCGCCGGGGTCGGGTTCGCGCTGCTGTTCGACTTTCTGATCAAGAACCTGCGGTCGCGCTTTATCGACACGGCCGGAAAACGCGCGGATATGAAGATTGCCGAGCGTCTGTTCAACCAACTCATGGCGCTGAAGATGAAAGCGCGGGGCGGGCAGAACGGGCGCATGGCATCGATCCTGCGGGATTTTGAGGTGGTGCGGGATTTCTTCACCTCGGCCTCGTTGGTGGCGCTGGTCGATCTGCCCTTCCTGCCGGTGTTCATCGGGGTGATCTGGGCCATCGGCGGGCCGCTGGCGCTGGTCCCGGCGATTGAGGTGCCGATTACTTTGCTGTCCGGCCTGCTGGCGCAGCCGTTCCTCAGCCGCTATGCGCGCGAATCCAGTGTTGATGGGCAGACCAAACAATCGGTTCTGATGGAAACTCTGACGGGGATGGAGACGCTCAAGACAACCGGGGCGGAACCGGTCATGCGCGTCCGCTGGGACGATACAGTGCGGGCGCAAGCGGACAGTTCTGGCAAGACGCGGTTGGTGTCTCAGGGCACGGTGAACCTGACGCTTCTGGCGCAACAGATCGCGCAGGTCGCCATTGTGTTCTATGGCGTTTTCCTGATTCGGGACGGGGTGATCTCGATGGGCGCGCTGATCGCCGGTGTGATCCAGACGGGCAAGACACTGGCCCCGCTGTCGCAATTGGCGCAGGTGCTGACGCGGCTGAATCAGGCACGGGTCGCCTATGGCCAGATCGATGCGCTGATGCAGCAGGAGGTCGAGCGTGAGGCCGGTCGCCGCTATCTTTCGCGCCGCACGATCGCGGGGCAGATCGAATTCAAAGGCGTCAGCTTTGCCTATGATGAGGCGTTGGGTTCGATCCTCAAGGATATCGACCTGTCCATCAAGCCCAGTGAGAAGGTTGCCATTCTCGGCCCTGTCGGGTCGGGCAAAAGCACTCTGGCGCGCCTTGTTCTGGGCCTCTACGAACCCGATGACGGCGCGGTTCTGCTGGACGGTCTGGATGCCCGCGCCGTGGATCCTGCGGACAAGACGCGCAATATCGGGGCGGTGTTGCAGGATTGCTGGCCGTTCTCGGGAACGCTGCGCGAAAACATCAACGCAGGACGATTTGGGGTGACGGATGATGAGGTTCACAGCAAGGCCGCCATCTCTCTGGCCGACCGTATCGCGGCGGCGCATCAACATGGCTACGACATGCAGGTGCATGAGGGCGGTGCAGGTGTGTCTGGCGGGCAGCGTCAGGCGGTGGCCATCGCGCGCGCACTGATTGGCGATCCACCGACACTTGTGATGGACGAGCCGACCTCGGGCATGGATGTGCAGACGGAATCGCAGGTGATCGAGAACCTGAAAGGCTGGCTGTCGGATGACCGGACGCTGGTGCTGGTGACGCATAGAACCAGCCTGTTGCAATTGGTGGACCGGGTGATTGTCCTGAACGGTGGCAAAGTCACCTATGACGGCAGCAAGGACGATATGTTGGTCCGCAACCGCCCTGCGGCACGCGCCGTGAAGGAGGCGTAGGGATGGCCGGTGCTGATTTCACAGCTACAGCGCGCGAGCTGCGCGGCAGGCGCGGTGCAGCCGGTGGCCTGATACTCTTGTCGGTCGTGACCCTGCTGGCCGTTGTGCTGACCTGGGCCTATTTCACCGAGATCGACGATGTGACGCGGGCCGAGGCGCGCGTGGTGCCCTCGCAGCTTGTGCAGGTGGTTCAGGCAGCGCAAACCGGTACCTTCACCGAGATCAACAACCGCGTCGGCGACACGGTTGAGGCCGGGGATGTCCTTATGCGGTTCGACCCCGCGCTGTTGCGGGCCGAGCTGGACACCGCCGTATCCGAGGCCACCGCCCTGCGCCTGCGCCGCGCCCGGCTTGAGGCGCAGATTGCCGGAGAGCCGTTCGACATGCCTGATCGTGAGGGAGTCGAGGGCAAACTGCTCGACGCGGAACGGGATCTGTTCCTGGCTATGGCAGCACATCTGACCGCCGATCTTGAGGTTCTGGACGCCCGGCGTGAGATCAAGCTGGCCGAGATCGAGGCCGCCCGGATCAGCAAGGATGTGAACAATGAGACCATCGGCCTGCTGGAGGAAGAGATCGGCGTGATCCAGCCTCTGGTCGAGCGTCGGATCGAAAGCCCCATCGCCATGATCGACCTGCGCCGGGAACTCAGCCGCCAGAACGGGCAGTTAAGTGACGCCGGAAACCGCATCCTGATGGCGCAGGCTGCCCTGACCGAGATCGACAGCCAGATTGTCGCCCGCAAGCGTGAATTTCGCTCGATCGCGAACCGGGAGTTGACCGAAACGCAGGCCGGGCTGGCTGCGCTTGAAACCCGCATTCCTGCGCTTCAGGCCCGACTGGCGCGTGCGGAAATCCGGGCCCCGGCGCGAGGTGTGGTCAACCAGGTGTTGATTTCGACGCTGGGCGGAGTGGCGCAGCAAGGCCAGACCGTGGCCGAGATCGTGCCCTTTGGCGACACCGTCACGGTCGAGGCCTATGTGGCCCCCGATGACATTGCCTTAATCCGGCCCGATCAGGATGTGAAGGTCCGTATCACGGCCTATGATGCCTCGCGCTATGGCGCGCTGGATGGGAGGGTGACACGGATCGGCGCGGATACGATTCTGGCACCGGATGGGGAAACCTCGGTCTATGTGGTCGAAATCCAGTTGGACGGCTCTCTGACCGATGCGGATGGGCAGAAACTGGACGTGATCCCCGGCATGGTTGCGCAGGTCGATATGCTGTCTGAGCCGAAGACGGTGCTGGAGTATCTGACCAAACCGGTGATCCGCGTCAAAGATCGCGCCTTCCGGGACTAGTCCGAGATACGAAGAACCCTCTTGAACTATGCTCCGCTCGGGCCGATTTTGAGGGGACTGGGGATCGCCCATCACGTCCAAGCGCTGAAACAGGAACACCGATATGAGTTTCATTCGACCCGAAGCCAAATTGGCCCTCTGGCGCTGGCGCGAGGTTGTCGCTGCCGGTTTTGTTCTGGTTCTGGGCCTCAGCTGGGTCAGTGGACCCGGCGGTCTGCTGGGTGTTCTGGGCTGGGTATTGGTGGCTGTCGCAGTCGCTCTGGCCGTGATCGGCGTGCAGCGTGCCCGGTTCCGCACCGACGCAGGCGGGCAGGGCGTGGTCAGCGTCGACGAGGGGCAGATCACCTATCTCGGCCCGCTGGATGGCGGCATGGTGGCAACGCGCGAGATCGAGCGACTCGCGCTTGATCCGACCTCAAGCCCGGCGCATTGGGTATTGGACCAACCGGGGCAACCGACGCTTCACATTCCTGTGAATGCAGAAGGGGCCGAGGCGCTGTTCGATGTGTTCTCGGCGCTGCCGGGGTTGAAAACGCAACAGATGCTGGCCGAACTCCACGGCGGGTCGCGCCATCCGGTGGTGATCTGGGAAAAAACCTCCTCACGCCCGGCCCACCTTCGGCTGCATTGACACTGGCGCGGTTTGCGCTCAGGACTGACCGATAAGACAGACACATCAGGATCGGAGATCGGTTCATGTCCATCCCTCAGTCCGGCGGCGGTCCGATCGAGCGCCACGAGCAATTGGCCGAATATCTGGAATCGGGCTGCAAGCCCAAGGCCGATTGGCGTATCGGGACCGAGCATGAGAAGTTCGGCTATTGCAAAGACACCCTCAAACCGCTGCCTTTCGAAGGCAAACGGTCCATTGTTGCGGTGCTTGAAGGGCTGCGCGACCGCCATGGCTGGGCCGAGGTGCGCGAAGCGGGCCACCTGATCGGTCTTGAAAAAGATGGCGCAAATGTCAGCCTTGAACCCGGCGGCGCGCTGGAATTGTCAGGCGCTCCGCTCGAGACGATCCACGAGACCTGCGATGAGGTGAACACCCACCTGCGCGAGGTGAAGGATATCGCCGATGAGATCGGCGTGGGCTTCATCGGTCTGGGCGCTGCTCCGATCTGGACCCATGAAGAGATGCCGTTGATGCCCAAGGGGCGCTATCGGCTGATGAACGACTACATGGAAGAAGTCGGCACCATGGGCCGCGCCATGATGCGCCGCACATGCACGGTTCAGGTCAATATCGATTTCGGCTCCGAGGCCGACATGGTGCAGAAACTGCGCGTGGCACTGGCGCTGCAACCGGTGGCGACCGCGCTGTTCGCAAACTCTCCGTTCTTTGAAGGTAAGGTGAACGGCCAGAAAAGCTGGCGCAGCCATATCTGGCGGCATTTGGACGATGCGCGCACCGGCATGCTGCCTTTCGTGTTCGAAGAGGGTTTCGGGTTCGAGCGCTACGTGCAATACGCGCTCGATGTGCCGATGTATTTCGTCTATCGCGACGGCCAGTATATCAACGCGCTGGGCATGTCCTTCCGCGACTTCCTGGAGGGCGAGCTGCCCGCTCTGCCGGGTGAGACACCGACTCTGTCCGATTGGGCTGACCATCTGACCACGGCTTTCCCCGAAGCGCGGATCAAGAAATTCATGGAGATGCGCGGTGCCGATGGTGGTCCGTGGCGTCGTCTGTGCGCGCTGCCGGCCTTCTGGGTCGGCCTGACCTATGACCAAACCGCGTTGGATGCGGCGTGGGATCTGGTCAAAGGCTGGGATGCTGAAACCCGCGAGGAACTGCGTGTTCAGGCGGCGGTCAAAGGCCTGCAGGCCCAGGTCGGAGACATCAACATGCACGATCTGGCGCGTGAGGTCGTGGCGATCTCTGAGGCCGGTCTGAAAGCCCGTGCTTTCCCCGGTGCTGGCGGTCTGGTCCCGGATGAGACACATTTCCTGAACGCGTTGAAGGAAAGCATCGACACCGGCAAGGTGCCTGCCGATGAGTTGCTGGAACACTACAATGGCGACTGGAACGGCGACCTGACCCGGATTTTCCCCGAATACAGCTATTGATCCGCCCGGTCCCGCTTGCATTCGCGGGGCTGGCCCGATAGCAGGTTGGCGACCAAATTCAGAGGGCGTCATGGACGATCTTAAGGCAAAATATCTGGGCCAAATCGCCGAGGCCGGCGACGAGAACGCGCTTGAGGCGATCCGCGTCGCTGCCGTGGGCAAAAAAGGCGAGGTCGCGCTGAAGATGCGCGAGCTAGGCAAGATGACGCCCGAGGAACGCCAGGTCGCAGGCCCCGCGCTGAATGCCCTGAAGGATGAGATCAACTCGGCGCTCTCCGCGAAGAAGGCCGCTCTGGCCGACGCCGCACTGGATGAGCGTCTGCGCACCGAATGGCTGGACGTCACCCTACCGACCCGCGCGCGCCGTGAGGGCTCGATCCACCCGATCAGTCAGGCGACCGAGGAGCTGACCGCGATTTTTGCCGAACTGGGCTTTGCCGTGGCTGAAGGACCTCGAATCGAGGACGACTGGTATAATT
Source organism: Ruegeria sp. BG11 (assembly GCF_056538565.1). NCBI lineage: Bacteria > Pseudomonadati > Pseudomonadota > Alphaproteobacteria > Rhodobacterales > Roseobacteraceae > Ruegeria > Ruegeria sp. BG11. Next base: position 59,701 of record NZ_JBQFTH010000006.1, read on the forward strand.
TTGATGCGCTGAACATCCCCGGTCACCACCCTGCACGGGCCGAGATGGACACGTTCTACATGCATCGCGGCGAGGGCGATGATCGCCCGCCGCATGTGCTGCGTACGCATACCTCTCCGGTGCAGATCCGCTCGATGGAGTTGCAGGGCGCACCGATCCGCGTAATCTGTCCGGGCGGTGTGTACCGTGCCGACTATGACCAGACCCACACGCCGATGTTCCATCAGGTCGAGGGGCTGGCGATTGATAAAGACATCTCGATGGCGAACCTGAAGTGGGTTCTGGAAGAGTTCGTGAAGGCCTTCTTCGAGGTCGACGATGTCGAGCTGCGCTTCCGCGCCTCGCACTTCCCTTTCACCGAGCCGTCGGCCGAGGTCGATATCCGCTGTTCATGGGATAACGGTCAGCTGAAGATCGGCGAGGGCGACGACTGGATGGAGATTCTGGGCTCCGGCATGGTCCACCCCAAGGTGATCGCCGCCGGAGGGATTGATCCTGACGTCTATCAGGGCTTTGCGTTCGGGATTGGCATCGACCGTCTGGCGATGCTGAAATACGGCATTCCTGATCTGCGGGCGTTCTTTGATTCCGACCTGCGCTGGCTGCGGCACTATGGGTTCGCGGCGCTGGATATGCCGAACCTGCATGGTGGCTTGTCGCGGTAAGTGTACCTTTTTAGGGTGTACCTCTCGAAGTACTACGACTGGTGCTTTGCTCTCGCGAGCAGACATGGGCTTTGGGTTGGAGCCGCCGTACATTTTGTATGGCTCTCAGGGTTTGTTGTGATCCTAAACATTGTGCCGGGTTGGGTATCTGGAATTGTATTGATTGTTTCAACACCGACGCTTGGTCTCTTTATGTTGGCACACCACCGAGCTGAGCGTCAGCGAGAAAGAGCTATGCGCGAACTGAAAGATCAACAATCTCAGTTGTGGAAAACTAAGAAACTCATCGGATGGTACAAAAGGTAAGTGCGGAGCAAAAGCCGATAGGCCGCCGCGCTATCGCCAGACCGCGCGCACGGGCTGGCGATTTGCCTCCGCCCGCGCACCGCTCGAACGGTGCTCGGATTTGGCTGGCATAAAGTGCTCTATACAGACCAAGGATCGCCATCCCGCGGTCTGGCGATAGTGCGGCTCGTGATCTGATATGGCCAATGGGCGATCGCGCGACTTGTTACAGCTTCCCACAGGGTTGTGACGTGACAGTTGGCGTCAGGCGGCTAGGCTCCGGCCTATGATTTATCGACTGCTTCTTCTGCTGCTGACCTCAACCCCGGCCCTCGCTATGGGGCCTTGGAAATCCGATTGCCATGGCGATACGGCCTGTGAGGTCGGCGACCGCTCGTACCATGTGCTGGAGCCTGAGGGGTGGGACGGCGAAACACCTCTGCCCGTATTGCTGCATTTCCACGGCTGGGCGCGGCAGGGCACTGTGGTGGTGAACCATGAACGCATTGCCGGGGCGACCAAGCTGCGGGGCGTATTGCTGGTGGCCCCGAACGGGCTGGGCAAAAGCTGGGATTTCTGGACCTCGGGCACGGGTGATGTGCCCTTTGCTGACCAGGTGTTGGAGGATGTCGCCAGGCGCTATCCGGTTGATCCGGAGCGTATCTATGTCTCGGGCTATTCCTTCGGCGGCGCGATGGCGTGGCGCTATGTGTGCCAGTCGGGCAACGACGTTGCCGCCCTGCTGGCCGTTGCCGGCAGCATTCGCCAGACCGAGGATTGCCCCGAAGCCCCGAGTGAGGCGCGCCATGTGCATGGCCTCAGCGATACAGTGATGGATTTTCCCTATGGCGCGAATGGCGACACGACCTATCCGGTGGCCCTTTGGCGTGCGAAATACAACTGCCACGACGCGACCCCGCGCGGTGATTGGAGCGTGGTGCCGATCCTGACCCTCAGCCGGGTGGAATGGACCGATTGCGCGCAGGGGCAGGTGGTGCTGGATACCCATCCGGGCGGGCATTTCATCCCGCATGGCTGGATCGGGCGGCAATTGGACGAGCTTTTGGGCCGCACCCCCACCTATCCGTGACCCGCAGCGCTTGCACCTTGGCGCATTCTTTGTCATTGCCTGTGCCGACTGGATGTTTGCCAAAAAAGGCCCCGAGCAATGAAATTCACTCTGTCCTGGCTGAAAGACCACCTCGACACCGATGCGTCGGTTGAAGAGATCACTGAGGCGCTGACCGATCTTGGCCTTGAGGTCGAAGAGGTCGTGAACCCGGCGGACCGTCTGGCGGGATTTACCTTGGGCCATGTGAAACATGCGGAGAAACACCCCGACGCCGACAAGCTGCGCGTCTGCACGGTGGCGACGGATGAGGGCGATCTGCAGATCATCTGCGGCGCCCCAAACGCGCGCGAAGGCATTACGGTCGTTGTCTGCAAGCCGGGCATGTATATCCCCGGTCTGGATATCACCATCAGCGTCGGCAAGATCCGGGGCGTTGAGAGCTTTGGCATGATGGCCTCGGAGCGCGAGCTGGAGCTGTCGGATGAGCATGACGGCATCATCGAACTGCCTTCGGGCGAGGTTGGCGACACATTCGTCGACTGGCTGGCCGAGAATAACCCGTCCAAGATCGATCCGATGATCGAGATCGCGATCACCCCCAACCGCCCGGACGCGTTGGGCGTGGCGGGGATTGCGCGAGATCTGGCCGCGCGCGGCGTTGGCACGCTGAAAGAGCGCGCCTATGCGCCGGTACCCGGCGATTTCGACAGCCCGATCAAGGTGACAATTGATGAGGATACGCTGGACGGCGCGCCGCATTTCACAGGCCGTCTGATTCGTGGCGTCAAGAATGGCCCCAGCCCGCAGTGGTTGCAGGATCAGTTGAAGGCAATCGGCCTGCGTCCGATCTCGGCCTTGGTCGATATCACCAACTACATGACCTACGACCAGAACCGCCCCCTGCATGTGTTTGACGCGGACAAGGTGCAGGGCAATCTGCGCGTTCACCGTGCCAACGGCGGTGAGAAACTGGTGGCGCTGGATGAGAAAGAATACACGCTGCAACCCGGCATGATGGTGATCTCGGACGACAATGGCCCTGAATCCATCGCCGGTATCATGGGCGGTGAGGAAACCGGCTGCACCGAAGAAACAGTGAACGTCTTCCTCGAAAGCGCGTTCTGGGATCACGTGCAGATCGCGCTGACCGGTCGTGCACTCAAGATCAACTCGGATGCGCGATATCGATTCGAACGCGGTATCGACCCGGAATACACGCTGGAAGGGTTGGAGCAGGCGACGCAGATGATCCTGGATATCTGCGGCGGTGAGGTATCCAAAGTGGTTGAGGCCGGCAAGGCTCCGAACCATGCACGGGCCTACAAGTTGGATGCGGCGCGTGTGCAGTCTTTGGTCGGGATGGATATTCCCGAAAGCGAGCAGCGCCAGACTCTGACCCGTCTGGGCTTCCGTCTGGAAGGCGAGATGGCGCATGTGCCCAGCTGGCGTCCAGATGTAATGGGCGAGGCCGATCTGGTGGAAGAGGTCGCGCGGATCGCGTCTTTGACTAAGCTGCAGGGCAAGCCCTTGCCCCGCGTGACCGATGGCATTCCCAAGCCCGTAATGACCCCGACACAGCGTCGTCAGTCGATGGCGCGACGTACCTGTGCCGCGTTGGGGTATAACGAATGCGTCTCGTATACCTTCATTGATCAGGCCTCTGCTGCGCTGTTCGGCGGTGGAGATGACGCAACGCGTCTGGAAAACCCGATCTCGTCCGAGATGAGCCACATGCGCCCGGACCTGTTGCCCAGCCTGCTGCAAGCGGCGGCGCGCAATCAGGCGCGCGGCTATGCTGACGTGGCCTTGTTCGAGGTCGGCCCGGTCTTCCATGACGGCGAGCCCGGTGATCAAAAGACACAGATTTCCGGCCTGCTTGTTGGCAGCAACGGTCCTAAAGACGTCCACGGCGCGTCTCGCGCTGTTGATCTGTTTGATGCCAAAGCGGATGCCGAGGCGGTTCTGGCCGCAATCGGCGCACCCGCCAAGGTTCAGATTCTGCGCGACGGTGACGCCTGGTGGCATCCGGGTCGTCACGGCAAGATCTGCTTGGGTCCGAAAAAGGTTCTGGGCGTGTTCGGTGAATTGCACCCGCGCATCCTGCAGGCGATGGATATCAAAGGTCCGGCGATGGCGTTTACCATCTGGCCGGATGAGGTTCCGCTGCCGCGTAAATCTGGCGCAACCCGCGCCGCGCTGGAACTGCGCGATCTGCAAGCCGTCGAGCGTGACTTTGCCTTTGTGGTCGATGATACTGTCGAAGCTCTGACTTTGGTGAACGCTGCGGCGGGGGCCGACAAGGCTCTGATCGAAGACGTTCGCGTTTTTGATGAGTTCATCGGCGGGAGCCTCGGTGAGGGCAAGAAATCTCTGGCCATCACCGTGCGGTTGCAGCCAAAAGAGGCGACGCTGAAGGAAAAGGATATCGAGGCCGTGGCTGAGAAGATAATCGCCAAGGTGTCAAAAGCTACAGGCGGCGTTCTGCGCGGCTAGGGGTGATCCACCCTCGGTCAGAAGATTTTTAGAAAGATGAAGGGGCGAATGCGCCCCTTTTTCATGGGAGGAAACGCAAGATGTTGAAAGTTTATCTTTCTGGTGAGATTCACACCGATTGGCGCGAGCAGATCATTTCGGGTGCTGAGGGGCTGGATGTCACGTTCAGCAGCCCAGTGACCGATCACGCGGCCAGTGATGATTGTGGTGTCGCCGTCTTGGGCGCAGAGCCGAACAAGTATTGGCACGACCACAAGGGCGCGATGGTGAATGCGATCCGTACGCGCAAGGGAATCTCGGACGCAGACGTTGTGGTTGTCCGGTTTGGCGACAAATACAAGCAGTGGAACGCCGCCTTTGATGCGGGCTACGCCGCCGCTTTGGGCAAGTCGATCATTGTGCTGCACGGCCCCGATCATCAGCACGCGTTGAAAGAGGTCGATGCCGCCGCGCTGGCAGTCGCGGAGGAACCGCGCCAGGTGGTGGAGATCCTGCGCTATGTTCTGACCGGCGCACTGCCGGGCTAGCTTGCGAAAAGGGCTTGCGCGCCGGGATGGTGGCAAGCCCCTTTGGGGTCAGTCGCGTGCGGGTGTCACCAAGCCTTTTTGCACGGCGGGGCGGTCAAGGAACCGATCTAGATAGGCGGTGAGATTGGCGTGGTCATCCCACCCAACGACCTCTTTAGCGCCATAGAAATCCAGCCCGCGCAGCCAGGGTGCGATGGCCATATCGGCGATCGAGTAGTCTCCGGCGATCCAGTCCTGCCCCTCGAGTTCCTGGTTCAGGACGTTGAGCAGGCGCTTGGCTTCATTGATATAGCGCTCGCGCGGGCGCGGGTCTTCGATCTCGCTGCCAGCGAATTTGTAGAAAAAGCCCAATTGTCCGAGCATCGGCCCAAGGCCCCCCATCTGGAACATCAGCCATTGTGTGATGCGATGCTTGTCGGTGGCGGATTGGCCAATGAACTGCCCGGTTTTCTCGGCCAGATAGAGCAGGATCGCGCCGCTCTCGAACACACCAATGGGGGTGCCATCCGGGCCATTGGGGTCAATGATCGCGGGGATCTTGTTGTTGGGGTTCAGCGACAGAAACTCGGGGCTTTTGACATCGGCATCGGCCAGGGTGACCTTGTGTGCCTCATAAGGCAGGCCGGTTTCTTCCAACATGATCGAGGCTTTGACTCCGTTGGGCGTCGGGAAGGAATAAAGCTGAAGGCGATCGGGGTGTTGCGGCGGCCATTTGGCCATGATCGGGAAAGAGGCGGTGTCCAGCATGTGAAAGCTCCTGTTCGGGCGGTTCCGTTCGAGTTAGGCATGGAGTCGTGTATTTGTCAGCCCCCCAAGCTGTGCGGTGTAGGTCATCGGTTGTTTGCTGGCGAACAATGGGGAAAACCGCCGCAACTCGCACCTAGACCGAATTGCGTTTTTCACTCACAATTCAGCGAGTCCCGCGCGAAAGCCGCGGGATTGATGTTTGAGAAAGGAAATGCGCGTGGATGAAGTTGCAACACAGGTGGGTGCTTTTGCGCCTCTGATCATGAGCGCGGTCAAGGCGCTGATCGTACTGATTTTGGGCTGGATCGTTGCTGGAGCAATCGCTGGCATGGTGCGGCGGCGCATCAACGCGACACCGCAGATCGACCCGACACTAGGGAACTTCATGGCCAGCCTTGTCAAATGGGCGATCCTGGCGATGGTTCTGGTTGCTATTCTCGGGATTTTCGGGATCCAGGCGACAAGCATCGTGGCTATTCTGGGTGCCGCGTCTCTGGCGATTGGTCTGGCGCTACAAGGGACACTCAGCGACCTGGCAGCTGGTGTGATGCTGGTCGTGTTCCGTCCGTATAAACTGGGCCAGTTTGTCGACATCGGCGGGACAGCCGGGACGGTGAAAGACCTCAACCTGTTCACGACCGAATTGGTGACGCCGGACAATGTGCAGATCATCGTGCCAAACGGGCAATCCTGGGGGTCGATCATCACCAACTACTCGGCACATGACACGCGCCGTGTGGATTTGGTGTTCGGGATCGACTATGGCGACAGTGCGGATGAGGCGATGAAGATCATTCTGGACGTTGCGAACGCGGATGCGCGTATTCACAAAGATCCGGAGCCCTGGGTGCGTGTGACCAATCTGGGCGATAGCTCGGTCGATCTGACAGCACGTCTGTGGTGCGCAGCGGCGGACTATTGGGATGTGAAATTCGAGCTGACCAAAGCTGTGAAAGAAGCCTTCGATGCGAAGGGCGTCTCGATCCCCTACCCACATTCGGTTGAGATCCACAAAGAGGGCTGAACGCTCCCGCCCGTCGCGCGGGCATTGGAAATGCCCTCCTCCCGTTGGGCCAAGCGCCGCACTTTCGTGCGGCGCTTTCGTTTTGCGGATAGGGTATCATTCAAGACCAACCACGCCGCGCCGATAGGCGCGGCGCCATGCCCAACGCTGTAAATCGCCTTTTGGCAAAAAGGCGATTTCAGGTGTGGGAGTGTTTACGACTTGATCACCACATTGGGGGAAACGACATCAATGCCGAGGGCTTTACCAACCGCATAATAGGTCAGTTGCCCGGCGTGAACGTTCAGACCCGCCAGCAGGTGCGGGTCGTCCTGACAGGCCTGTTTCCAGCCTTTGTCCGCCAGTGCCAGCATGAACGGCATCGTCGCGTTGCCCAAAGCGATGGTCGAGGTCCGGGCCACCGCGCCCGGCATGTTGGCCACGCAATAGTGCATCACACCATCGACCTCGTAGATCGGGTCGGCATGGGTCGTTGCACGCGAGGTTTCGAAGCAGCCACCCTGGTCAATAGCCACGTCCACCAGCACCGCACCGGGCTTCATTGTCGACAGCTGCTCGCGGCTGATCAGTTTCGGAGCGGCAGCGCCCGGGATCAGAACGGCTCCGATAACCATATCGGCGTCCTGGATCAGTTCAGCCGTCGCGCCAGCCGTCGAGTATTGGTTCTTGAACTGCCCGCCGAACACGTCATCCAGATAGCGCAGCCGAGGCAGTGAGCGGTCAAGAACCGTCACATCTGCACCCATGCCTGCAGCGATCTTAGCCGCGTGAGTGCCGACGACACCTCCACCAATCACGACGACCTTGGCCGGACCAACGCCGGGAACGCCACCCATCAGCACGCCTCGGCCACCATTGGCCTTCTGCAGGGTCCACGACCCGACCTGAGGCGCCAGACGGCCCGCAACCTCGGACATGGGCGCAAGCAGAGGAAGACCGCCGCCTGCGTCCGTGACAGTCTCATAGGCGATTGCGGTGCAGCCCGAGGCCAGCAGGTCGTGGGTCTGATCCGGGTCCGGCGCGAGGTGCAGGTAGGTGAACAGCAACTGGCCTTCGCGCAGCATCTTGCGCTCACCGGCTTGAGGTTCCTTGACCTTCACGATCATGTCGGCCGTGGCAAAGACCTCTTCTGCCGTGTCTACGATGCCCGCGCCAGCAGCAACATAGGCGGCATCGTCAAATCCTGCGCCAATACCAGCACCGGATTCGATCAGCACGTCGTGTCCGCGCGCAACCGCTTCCTGAGCGGCGTTGGGCGTCATGCCGACGCGAAATTCCTGGGGTTTGATTTCCTTGGGGCAACCGATTTTCATCTGCACCGTCTCCGTTCATAAACTGCCTAAATTATGTGCAATTCAAGGCGCAATTTTTGTGAAACAAGACGGGGCTTTGTGTTTTTTGTCGGAAGATTTTCGCGTAAACTGCTAAAATCTCGCAAAGGATTTGCAGCAATGAGCCTAGACACGACTGATCGGAAGATACTTTCTGCACTGCAGCGCAATGGTCGAATGTCAAATGCCGAGCTTTCGGAGCAGGCGAACCTGTCCCCCTCGGCGTGCCATCGCCGGGTGCAACGGCTTGAGGCTGACGGCTATATCCGCAACTACGTGGCTTTGCTGGATGCGCGCAAGATGAATGTGCCGACGACCGTCTTTGTCGAGATCACATTGCAGGGCCAGGCCGAAGAAGTTCTGGACGCGTTCGAAAAGGCGGTTTCGCGCATCCCGGACGTTCTAGAATGCCACCTGATGGCTGGAACCGCTGACTACATCCTGAAAGTGGTGGCCGAGGATACCGAGGATTTCGCCCGGATTCACCGTCAATACCTGTCGCGGCTGCCCAAAGTGGCGCAGATGCAAAGTTCGTTCGCTTTGCGCACGGTGTTCAAGACAACCGCCCTACCGGTGTGAACGGCGCCTATTTTCTGCGCGAAGAAAGGCAAAGGACTGCCTTGCGTCAATTCTACGGCTTGTATCCCCGGGGCGGCGCGTCCAAAATTGAAACGACGAGACCCTTGCGCTGCGCCTCCCTGTGATCCCGGCAGCGCGATGTCATCAATTCATCTGATGACATCAGGCGGTTACACAAACCTGCCAGGGTGGGAACCCGAAGAATAATAAGGAGTTGACCTTGGCCTACGAAAACGATGGCGCCCCCAAAGACTGGTTGGAGGCTGAGCTGGAAGATACGCTGGATGAAGACTTCGAGATAGAATTCAGCGAGCCGATGCTGTCGATGGAAGTTCGCAAGATCTATCGGGAACAGCATCCGGACATGCTGGACCGGAAGGTCTATTTCCGAAACCTGCTGCGCCTTCAGGCTGAGTTGATCAAGGTGCAGGACTGGGTTCAGCACACCGGTGCCAAGGTCTGTATCCTGTTCGAAGGCCGTGACAGTGCGGGCAAGGGTGGTGTGATCAAGCGGATCACCCAGCGCCTCAATCCGCGCGTGGCGCGTGTGGTCGCCCTACCAGCCCCCAGCCGCCGGGAACAAAGCCAGTGGTATTTCCAGCGTTACGTGCCGCACCTGCCTGCGGCCGGTGAGATCGTTTTGTTCGATCGGTCTTGGTACAACCGTGCAGGCGTGGAACGGGTGATGGGCTTTGCGACCGAGGATCAGGTCGAACAGTTCTTTCAGGACGTTCCGGAATTTGAGCGTATGTTGGTGCGCTCAGGGATCATCTTGCTGAAATACTGGTTCTCGATCACGGATGAAGAACAGCAGCTACGATTCCTCATGCGTATCCACGATCCGATGAAACAGTGGAAGCTATCGCCGATGGACCTGGAATCCCGCATCCGGTGGGAATCCTACACCAAGGCGAAAGAAGATATGTTCTTCCGCACCAATATCCCCGAGGCGCCGTGGTACATTGTGGAAGGTAATGACAAGAAACGCGAGCGTCTGAACTGTATCGAGCATCTTCTGACCATGATCCCCTATACGGATGTTCCGCATGAGAGGGTCAATCTGCCCGATCGCCGCTACAATCCGGACTACGAACGCCGCGTTCTGCCGGACGAGCTGCACGTACCCAAGATCTACTGATCGTGCTTGGAGGATGCGAGGCAGCGGACTGCCTCGCATCAGGATGGGCCGTCAGGCGACGTCCATCATGCAATCGAAATTGAAGAAGTTGACGAAGAAGACGTCTCCGGAGTCGTCAGACGCCATCTCCGGGCACGAAGTGTCATCCGAGGATGGGTCCATATCGTCGACCATCACCAGATCCAAGTCATCCTCAGGTTTTTCCGGAGTCATGGCGTCGTCTTTCCAGGCGAATTGATCCAACTGCGTCTGCAGCTGTTGAATGAACGCCTCAATTTCGGCGAGGAAAGCTGCGACGTCGAAACAACCGCTATCAGGGTCCTCGGTCTCGGTGACATCGGTCTCGGGCTGCTCAGGTTCCGGATCTTCGGTCTCTGTGACGTCAGTTTCGGGCTGTTCGGGTTCCGGGTCCTCGGTCTCGGTGACATCGGTTTCGGGCTGTTCCGGTTCCGGGTCTTCGGTCTCGGTGACGTCAGTTTCAGGCTGCTCGGGCTCTGGGTCTTCGGTCTCGGTGACATCGGTTGCCGGTTGTTCCGGAGTTGGATCTTCGGTTTCGGTCACATCTGTTTCCGGTTCCTCGGGCACTGGATCTTCAACCGGGGGCGGCGTCATGGCGGTGTCGTCAATGTCCAACATGACCTCTGCGTCAGTGGTGGCAAAGTTCTGCGTCACCATAACTGCGTCAAAGCCCTGCATGTCGCCCGTCTCAACGCCGATCCCGATATATTTGAAATCGGGGTTCAGAATGTTGGCCCTGTGGCCGGGGCTGTTCATCAGGTTCTGATGCAGTTGCGCGACATCATCGCTGATGCCTGGGGCGCCGCGCTCGGATTGCCAGGCGATATTCTCGCCCGTGCGCCAGCTGCCTTCCAGATCGAAACCGGCCGACTGCATGCGCTGGGTTGCGCTGGATCCGCCCGATCCGGTGTGGCTGAACCGGTCTGTATTCAGCATCCATGCGCTGTGGTCTTCTGATGACTCGTTAAGCTGTCTTTCAAGTTGCAGGGGGTCCAGACCGCGGGATGTGCGCTCTTGGTTGATGAGCGCCAGCATCTCTCGTTCTACTTCACTTGCTGTAGACATTTTTGCCTCCGTTTTATGTTTTGTCTGAGTGGACGAGCCCAGTTATCGGGGGCACCAAAGACATGAACAGAGAGGCGATGAAAATCGGCGCTTTTCGGCGGGTCGGTGCAGTCGGGCGCAGATTCGCTGCGCTGGAAAACGCCGAGAAAGAGGCGAGACTAAGGCTCGGCGAGCTATCGCACTGGTTGTGTAGGGGCGCGGGCAAAAACGCACTTAGAAACGACAAACCCCCGGGCGATGCCTCGGGGGTCGTCAAATAGTGTCATCCAAAGCTGGACGAGCGTCAGGTGCTTAGAGCAAACCTTCGCGCTGTGCTTTCTTACGTGCCAGTTTACGGGCACGACGGATCGCTTCAGCCTTCTCGCGCGCTTTTTTCTCGGACGGCTTCTCGAAATGTTGCTTCAGCTTCATTTCACGGAACACGCCTTCGCGCTGCAGCTTTTTCTTCAGGGCACGAAGCGCCTGATCGACGTTGTTGTCGCGAACACTAACCTGCATGTGGTTGTCACCACCTTTCTAGATAGAGTTGCAAGGAAATTGCAGGAGTTGGCCGTATAGCAAAGCCGCTCTATCTTGTCTAGTACTGTGCCTAAGCACCGGAGAACCGCCATGACCGTCACTTACGAAGACACCAAACAACAGCTGCTGGATGCGATTCTGATGCATGTTCCGTTCGATGGCTGGTCCGAGGCCAGTTTTCGCGCGGCCGTTGTCGATTGCGATCTGGATGACGGTCTGGCCCGTGCGATCTGCCCGCGCGGCGCGGTCGATCTGGCGCTGACCTATCACGCGCGGGGCGATCAGGTCATGTTGGACAGGATCAAGTCCACTGACATGAGCGAGCTGAAGTTTCGCGAAAAGGTCGCCGCCGCCGTTCGGTTCCGGCTTGAGGCGGTCGAGGACAAGGAGCTGGTGCGCCGGGGCATGACCCTGTTTTCGCTGCCTAACCACGCGGCAGACGGGGCCAAGGCCGTTTGGGGTACTTGCGATCTGATCTGGGACGCGCTGGGTGATACGTCGGATGATGTAAACTGGTACACCAAGCGCGCAACCCTGTCGGGGGTCTATTCGTCGACGCTGCTGTTCTGGCTGGGGGATGATTCGCCTGATCACCAGAACAGTTGGGCGTTTCTGGATCGTCGCATCGAAAACGTGATGCAGTTCGAAAAGTTCAAGGCGCAGGTGAACGGTAACCCGCTGCTCAAGCCCTTGCTGGCCGTTCCCAATTGGTTTGCAGCTCAGGTGAAACCTCCGATGAAGATGCGGGCTGATCTGCCGGGGATGCTGAACCCGCGCAAGTAAGCATCTGGGCCTTTGCTTTTTGGCCTGCTAGGCATTGGGCAAAGGAGATTTGCCTATGACTTCGCCCGAGACCCAGACAATGCGTGCCGTGGAAATCACCGAACCCGGCGGCCCTGACGTCCTGCAACTGACCGAACGACCGATTCCCGAGCCGGCGGCCGGGCAGGTTGTTCTGAAAGTGGCCTATGCTGGCGTGAACCGACCGGACGCGTTGCAGCGCGCCGGGGCCTATGATCCACCTCCCGGTGCAAGCGATCTGCCGGGGCTTGAGGCCTCGGGCGAAGTGGTTGCGCTTGGCGCGGGTGTTGAGGGGCTCTCGATCGGTGACAAAGTCTGCGCGCTGCTTCCGGGCGGCGGATATGCCGAGTATGTCGCCACGCCCGCCGCGCATTGCCTGCCTGTCCCCGATGGCATGGACCTAAAGCAAGCCGCCTGCCTGCCAGAGACCTTTTTCACCGTTTGGTCGAATGTCTTCACACGCGGCGGCCTAAAAGCGGGTGAGCGGTTCCTCGTCCATGGCGGCTCCAGCGGTATCGGGACGACAGCGATCCAATTGGCGAACGCGTTTGGCGCGCGTGTCTTTGCGACTGCGGGCTCGGCTGAGAAGTGCGAGGCCTGCCGCAGCTTGGGCGCCGAAAAAGCGATCAACTACCGGGATGAGGATTTTGTCGGGGTTATGCGGGCCGAAGGGGGCGCGAACCTGATCCTCGATATGGTTGGCGGCGACTATATCCCGCGCAACGTGAAAGCGCTGGCCGAGGATGGACGTCTGGTTCAGATCGCCTTTTTGCAAGGACCCGTGACCGAGCTGAACTTTGCCCTGATGATGGTGAAACGCCTAACGCTGACCGGCAGCACCTTGCGGCCGCAAAGCGATCTGGCCAAGGCGAAGATCGCTCAGGACCTGCACGAGGCCGTCTGGCCGCTGCTCTCTGCAGGCAAGGTCGCGCCGGTGATGCACAGCGAATTCCCTCTGGCCGAGGCCGCTGCGGCGCACACGCTCATGGAAAGCTCGCAGCATATTGGCAAGATCGTTCTGAACGTCGCGGGCTAGAGACCTTTTGGGTCACGCAACAGCGCGCCGATAGAGGTGCCATGTTGCGTGGCCCAGAATGGGCATCACGACGATCAGTCCCAGCAGCATCGGGATCGCGCCCAGCACCAGCAGGGTCGCGACGATGAAGCCCCAGCCCATGATGACGCCGGGATTGTGGCGCAGCACGCGAACGGATGTCACAACGGCCACGGGCAGCCCTACTTTACGGTCCAAAAGAAGCGGGAAGCTGACAACGCTGACCGCCAGCGCAATCAGCGCGAAAAAGAACCCCGCAGCGGTGCCGAAGATGACCATTGTCCACCCCGCGCCGGTGGTCAGAACCTCGGTCGCAAACGCGCCCAGCGAGGCAGGCGGTTCAGGGCCGAGCGTCTGCGCATAGACGCTCTGGGCGACCATCAGCCAGACAAGCAGCAGCAGGACCAAATAGAACCCAAGCGCCAGAATGGCCCCGAAGGAGGGCGAGCGGAATACGCCGAACGCGTCCAGCCAATGGACCTCTCCGCCTTGTTCGCGCTTGCGGCTGATTTCATAAAGACCAACGGCTGCGATAGGGCCGATCAGGGCAAAGCCTGCGATCAGGGGGGCCAGCAACGGCACCAGATCCATGTTCATTGCAAAGCCCACCATCAACAGCCCGGCAATAGGGTAGATCAGCACGATAAAGATCGCATCCGCGCGGGTTTCCAGAAAGTCAGCGTATCCGGCCCTGAGGCAGTATTTCAGGTCGTCGAATGTGAGTGGCTGCACCATGGGCAGGTGGCGCACGTCCGAGCTGCCCAGGTGCGAGACGCTTTCCGAGACGTGATCGCTAGTTGCTCCAAGGCTTTGGGCCGCCCAGCTGATCGGATTACCGATAGTTTTTGCCATTTTGTTCCCTTCCTTGGCGAGTGGTGCGCCGCGGAATGGATCCGGCTGAGGGTTGCTCGTGGCCGGACCAGCCGGCAACGCCTGCATGCAGTATAGCACAGTTTTGGGAATTTCCGAATTGCCGCCGCCGCATCGCCCGGATTGTCTTGCCGCGCAGGCGTGTTAGCTTGAGCAAAGGCAAGAGGAGGTCAGAATGCAGCAAACTGCGCGTACAGTTGTCATTGAGGAATTCGGCGGACCCGAGGTCCTCCAGATCAAGGACCAGCCTTTAGGCGATCCCGGCCCCGGCGAAGTTCGCATTCGCCACGAGGCTTGCGGGTTGAATTTCATAGATGTCTATCAACGAACGGGCCTCTATCCTCTTGAATTGCCGCATGCTTTGGGCATGGAGGCTGCGGGCGTGATCGAGGCTGTCGGTGAAGGCGTGACGCATTTGCAGCCGGGCCAACGCACGGCCTATGCCAGCGCTCCGTCCGGCGCCTATTGCGAGGCGCGGGTGATGCCCGCGGCACAGGTATGCCCACTGCCGGATGGCATCCCCTTCGAAATAGCCGCCGGGATGATGTTGAAAGGTCTGACGGTCGAATACCTGTTCCATCGCACCACCCCCTTGAAGCGCGGCGACACGGTTCTGTTTCACGCCGCTGCAGGCGGTGTCGGCCTGATCGCCTGCCAATGGGCGAAATCCGAGGGCATCAAACTGATCGGAACCGCGGGAACGGATGAGAAGTGCAGCCTGGCGCAATTCAACGGAGCGGCCCATTGCATCAACTACCGGACCGAGAACTTTGCCGAACGCGTTGCCGAACTGACCGGCGGCAAGGGTGTCGATGTGGTGATGGATTCCGTCGGGGCCGATACGTTTGACGGTTCATTGGACTGTCTGAAGCCCTTGGGCATGATGATTTCCTTCGGCAATGCATCCGGACCGGTGCCGCCGGTGAATATCGGCATTCTCGGGCAAAAAGGCTCGCTCAAGATCACCCGGCCGACGCTGTTCACGCATATTGCGGACCATGCGGTCTGTCAGGCGATGGCGCGGCGGTTGTTTGGCAAGGTTCAGGGCGGCGAGGTCAAGATCCATATCGACCAACGCTTCCCTATGGATCAGATTGCCGAAGCGCACCGCGCGCTAGAGGCGCGGCAAACCACCGGCAGCACAATTCTGGACTTGTAAACGCAAAGACCCGGCGCAGAACGCCGGGTCTGTTCCAGTACAAAACCGGAAAAATCAGAAGCGGTAGGCCGCTCGGATCTGAAGTGTTGTGGCGTCAACATCGACACCGGACGAGTTGAAGTTGTCAAACTCGTGATAGAGCAACTCGCCAGCGATGCTGACATTCGGGGCCACGATCTGCTCATAGCCTGCGCCGATGAACCAGCCGTTGTCGCTGCCCAGATTGTCGGTGCCTGCATCCGCATAGCCGCCAACACCGTAAAGAAGACCCTGAGGATTCACCTGGTAGCCTGCGCGCACTTTGATGCGCCATACATCCTCGACCGTTGCAGGGCCGAGGTCGACATTGGTCCAGTCGTAGTCAAAGCCGCCGCCTACGACCCAGTCGCCCAGATCATAGTCATATCCGAGGATGATACCACCAATCGCAGCATCGCCATCAATACCAGAAACGTTGGTATCCACGTCGATATAACCCAGCTGCAGACCGCCGTAGAACCCCGTCCAGCTGCCCGAGGATTGGGCCATCGCGGCCCCTGCCGCTAGGGTGGACGCCGCCGTCACAAGTGCCAATCTGCCTATCATGTCTTGATCCTTTCATTCCAAATTATCGCGCGCCAATTTGTGGGTCTGGCTACGCATATCCATACTCAAATACGGCCCTGCCTCAGGACCGGATCATCGCTTGTGGCATATTCCGTACTAGGTCTTGGATCGTTCAGGCCGTTTGGCCCGATGTCCGCCCGTTAGACCCGGGCTTGTCTCAATAAGATAGTTAGCGTTTTCAAAGCTTCAAATAAAATGCGGCGGCAGATCACTCTGCCGCCGACGCGTGCTGTCAATTTCAGCGGATTATTGCTGCAGTTCAGCCGGGCTTTTGTCTGCGATGGTTTCCCAGTTGGTGCTGGCTTGCTCGATGAAGCCCGGGATGTCGCCTTCCCAACGTTCCTGGATGTCTTGCGACAGGTTCAGGTACAGTTTGTTGTCAACGATTTTCCAGTGGTTCGGGTCGCCATCGAACTTGAAGCCCATGGCCGCGCCGAAGGCGCAGTAGCCGCCATATGCGGGCAGGTAGGCCTCGGGGTTGGCTTCAAAAGCCACTTTGTTTTCTTCCGACGAGAAGCGGTACAGAGCGTCGTTGTGCAGGGTGGTGATGCGGTAGTCGCCCTTGGTTGCTTCGCCAGCGGTGAAATAGGCAACCGGGTCATAGCCTTGCATCGCCAGACCTGTCGAGCTTGCGTTGAGTTCAACACCAGCGGCCAGAGTCGAAGTGGCCAGAGCAACAGACAGGGCAACGCCGCCGATCAGAGATTTAAACGTGTTCATAGCTTCACCTTTCGTGAAAGGGCCGCGCGACCTCGCCTGAATTGCGATTTGCGGACCCGGGATTTTATCTTGTGAGACCGGTAATTGGCCGCCACGGACTGCAGATGGGAGGCGGGTTGATCACGTTCAAAACAATGAATTGTGATTGTGCCGAGACACAGAGGCGCTGTGCAAAAATACGGAATATCAATCAGATATCGGGGATCAACGCCAAAACGAAATCCACCACTTTGGGGGCGGGCATTTCACAGGGGCGCAGTAGCGCGCCGCTGTTTCTAGTCTGATAGAGGTTCAGGCTGATATAGTCTGTCCCACCCAGTTCATGTGCGACCAGCTTGTGGGATTTGCCCGCTGCCAAAACCTGCCGCGTCACGACGTAGCGCTTAGTGTCTGCTCGGCCAGTGAACGTACCGGTGGGCAGGGCAAAAAATGCCGTCAGAAAATCCTCTGGCGGGGTCACGATTTCCCGATTTTCGGCTCGGTCCGGGATTTGATGCGGGCCACGTTGTCCTTGTGACGCCAGTAGATCAGGAAGGTGAGGGCGATCCCGAGGATGAATGTCTTGCCGTCTGTCAGAGTAATTATCCAGGTGGTCGACAAAGCCGCTGCGGCCAGCGCTCCGGCCGAGGACATGCGCCAGATCGCGACTGAAACCAGCCAGGTCAGACAGCAAGCAACGCCGACGCGCCAGTCCAAAGCAAGCCAAAGGCCGATGAAGGTTGCAACGCCCTTACCACCTTTGAAGGCAAGCCAAACAGGCAAGCAGTGGCCAAGAAAAGCCATCAGGGCGGCAATCTGCGCTGCGTCCTCTCCCGCGTAGGCGCGTGCCAAAAGGACCGCCAGCGCCCCTTTGCCGCCATCCAACAGCAGCGTCAGCGCGGCGGCCGGTTTGCTACCGGTGCGCAGAACATTTGTTGCGCCGATATTGCCTGATCCGATCTGCCGCAGATTGCCCAGCCCCATGACGCGCGCGATGATCAGGCCGAAAGGGACCGATCCGATCAGGTATCCCAAGGCCGCCCACAGGGCGAGTACGGTCATTGAGCTGTCGATTTCGGGCATCAGGTTCTCCGGTAGACGTCTTTGCCGGCCACATAGGTTGCAAGGACCTTACCTTGCATGCGCTGACCGTCAAACGGTGTGTTCTGAGATTTCGATTTCAGGGCAAACCGGTCCAGCACAAAGGGCACATCCGGGTCGAACAGTACCAGATCGGCAGGCGCGCCCGGCGTCAGACGCCCGCTGTCCAACCCCAATCGTTTCGCCGGACTCAGCGCCATAGCCTGGAACAGAGTGGGCAGATCCAATTGCCCTGCATGGAACAGGCGCAGAGCTGCAGGCAGGAAGGTCTCCAACGCAACCGCGCCCGAGGCGGCCTCTTCAAACGGCAGGCGTTTGCTTTCTTCGTCCTGCGGCGTGTGCATCGAACTGATGATATCGATCAGGCCCGTCCGCACCGCTTCGATCACCACTTGCCGGTCATCCTCGGAGCGCAACGGTGGCTTGACCTTGAAGAAGGTGCGATAGTCGGCCACGTCCAGCTCATTCAGCGTCAGGTGGTGGATTGAGGTCCCGGCGGTGATGTCCAGCCCATTGCGCTTGGCACGTTCCAGTGCGGGCAGGGCGCGGGCGGTCGTTAACTGGTCGGCGTGATAGGCGGCTCCGGTCATCTCTAGCAGGGCGATGTCGCGGTCCAGCCCCATCCGTTCTGCCATGGGTGAGACGGCTGGTAACCCGCGCAAGGCGGCAAACTTGCCGCTTGTGGCGGCGGCCCCTTTGCTCAACCCCGGTTCCTGAGGGTGCGCAATGACCAGCGCGCCGCAGGATTTGGCATAGGTCAGCGCGCGGGAGAATACCTTGGTGTTTGTGATGACATGGTCGCAATCGGTGAAGGCGACCGCGCCCGCGTCCTGTAGAAATCCGATCTCAGTCATCTCCCGCCCTTCGCGCCCTTTGGTGAGGGCGGCCATCGGTAGGACGTTGACAGGCGCATCCGCTTGTGCCCGCCTTGTGGCGAATTCCAGCGTTTCTGGCGTGTCGACGGCAGGCAGCGTATCGGGGCGGGTGACGATGGTGGTCACACCGCCCGCAGCGGCGGCCAGACCGGCGGATTTGTAGCTTTCCTTGTGCCGTTCACCCGGTTCGCAAACCTTGACGCCGATATCGACGATGCCGGGGGCCAGGCATTTGCCGTCGCAGTCGATGACGTCTCCGTCGACGGCCGGGGCGTCCCCACCCCCCAGCGCCACAATGCGTCCCTTTTCGGCGTGTAGCCAGCCCAGGCTGTCCGTGCCGGTTTCCGGGTTGATCAAGCGGGCATTGGTGAAAACGACAGAAGTCATGCTGAGGCCTCTCGGGCTTGGTTTAAAGCCGCCAAAGCGGCATTAGGGTCGGACAGGTATTCGAAGACAAGAAACAGGCGGCGCGAAAACACCACGCTCTGACCGCTGCGATGGTAGTTCAACGCGTGGTCGATCGGGACGTGTTTGGGCTTGAAGATCTTGCTGATCCACCATGCATTGCGGGTGGTCACCACATAGACACGACGCCTACGCAGCGGGCGGTCGTACCAAATGAGGAATATGACGAAACCCGTGGACCCGATCAGTTTCCAATAGTCGCGCAGGGTGTCGGCGAACCACGGGCTGGCCAGCCATGCCAGACCGAGGCTCAGGATCAGAAGCCGGTAGGCCCATCCCACATGAGGCGGAAAATACCCCTGATGCGGTTGCCTGGTCCAGAGGATCTCTTCGCCCTCAGGGATATGGGTTCGCCAACACCCGTCGCTCATCCCGCGGCCCTTTCGATGGCGGCTTTGGTGGCGGCGGGGTTCGCCTGGTATTTGATGAGGTGCTTGTCGCCGCCTCTTGTCACAACCTGAACAAAGCTGCCCATTGTATTGACGGCTTCGATCTGGTTCAGCGCAACGACCCGAGGGCCGGGACCGGTGAGGGTGGTGTCAGACAATTCCCACGTATTGTTCAACTCTTCCGAGGCCAGATACCAGGCGCGAAAACCGATAGCGGCCAGCCCGGCGGGCGCGCCGGTCCAGACATAGGGGTTGCCAATCAGCCACAACACCAGCATCGCACCCGCCATCGCCCCCGCCGCCAGCCAGGCGTTTGTGCGGACATACGCGCCTTTGTCGGGCGCAAAGGTTACAGGATCAGCCACAGGGCACCTCCGAGTATTAGAGCTATGACCAAGGCGAAGATGGCTGATCCTAGGCGTTGAGCCCGAGCGCGAGCTTTTTTTGGCGGCAAACTTGTTGCCGAATAGGGCTTGGCGCTTTCGGTTTGGATCATACCTCCACTCCAGTTCGTCGCCTCTTCGGTGAACAGACCCAGCAAATGCAGGCGAGGATCAGGGTTCAGTTGCGCTGAGCGCCCGCCAAAGGCTGCGCTACGCACGACCATGACCCAGCCTTCGATGGCTTCAAGCATGCTGCGATCCAATTGATCCTCGGACACGCCGCCGCCCTCGTGCAGATAGCCATAAAGCCCAAGGTCTTCGAGGTCGGAGACCGGGAAAATGTCGATTTGATCGGCGTCCAGACCATCGACACCCAGAACCTGATCGGCCGCGCCGGGTTCGCGCAGGAACTTGGCCTCTTCCGGGCGCATGTCCAGCGCGAACAGGCGGATCACGCCGTGTTCATGGGGGGCGACGGTCAGATCGCTCATGCGACCTCACGCAGGTTGCGGGCCAGAAGCTCCATCGCGGCCATGCGGACGGCGACGCCCATCTCGACCTGTTCCTGAATAACCGAGCGGTTGATGTCATCTGCCAGCGTGCCGTCGATCTCAACCCCGCGGTTCATCGGGCCGGGATGCATGACGATGGCATCGGACTTGGCCTGCGCCAGTTTGGCCGCGTCCAGCCCGTAGCGGTGGTAGTATTCGCGTTCCGAGGGGATGAAGCCGCCATCCATCCGCTCTTTCTGGAGGCGCAGCATCATGACCACATCGACGTCTTTCAGGCCTTCGTTCATGTCGTCATAGATCTCGGCCCCGAACTCGGCGAATTGCGAGGGGACCAGCGTTGGCGGGCCGATCAGGCGGATGCGGTTCTCCATCTTGCCCAGCAGGATCAGGTTCGATCGCGCCACGCGGGAATGTGCAACGTCGCCGCAGATCGCGATGTTGAGACGGTGCAACCGGCCCTTGGCCCGGCGGATCGTCAGCGCGTCCAGCAAGGCCTGAGTCGGGTGTTCGTGCCGCCCGTCGCCTGCGTTCAGCACAGCACAGTTTACCTTCTGCGCCAGCAGATCCACGGCGCCTGAATGAGGATGCCGCACCACCAGCAGGTCGGGATGCATCGCATTCAGTGTCATGGCGGTGTCGATCAGCGTCTCGCCCTTTTTAATCGAGCTGGCCTGCATCGCCATATTCATCACGTCCGCGCCCAACCGCTTGCCCGCCAGTTCGAAACTGGCCTGGGTACGGGTCGAGTTCTCAAAAAACATGTTGATCTGCGTCAGCCCCGACAGAACGTCCGAATGCTTGGTCGACTGGCGGTTCAGGTCGACGTATTTTTCGGCCAGATCCAGAATGGCGGTGATATCGGATTGCGACAGATGCTCGATGCCAAGAAGGTGACGATGGGCAAAACGCATGGCGGGCTCCTGTCTGACAATCGGACCGCTTATAGAAAGCCACGCGGGCAGAGGCAACCTAAAGCGTTTCGGGTTTTATATGAATCACTCTGCGACGCGAATGTGCCCCCGAACGCCGCAGGCGTGGCAGGGTATTCGTGTCTCAAGTTAAACTCGAAACGCTCTATGGTTCCGACCCTTCGGGCAGTTTCTCGCACTCGCCTTCGGGCAGGCATTGCTCGCCGGGTTTGCACCACTTGCCGTAGCCGCAGTCGATGGCCTTGATCGGAACGCATCCCTGATGTTCCGAGCATTTGAAGCCGGGGCGGCATTGCGATCCGGTTTCCTCGCACAAGAACCATCCGGGACGCGTGCATCCGCCCCCCGGCAGGCACGACGACCCGCGCGCGCAGGTCAGGCCATCGTCGCATATCTGCGGCGGGTCAAGGGCCTCAGGCAAGCTGGGGTTCAAGTCGGGTATGGTTTTTTCACATTGCCCGCGCGCACTGCAAAAGCTGCCTGAGGGACAATCGAGACTTGAGGTGCAAGCGTTTGCCCCAGCAGGCGCACATCGGGTGCCACCCGCGACGCAGCGCTCGAACGCGCCACAGCTGCGACCGCCGCCGCAATAGGTTCCGCCCAAGGGAATGCAGTGACCATCAAAGCTGCACCTCTGCCCGCCCGAGCAGCAGCGGCTGCCGCAGGCAAACTGACCCGCCCGGCATTGATCCGTCCCGCCAAGCAACTGGGCCGAGGCGGGCTCGCCGCCGAGGGCAAGCGCCAGAGCAACCAGAAGGAATCGCAGAAAAGACAGCATGACGCCCGCATGGTCGGTCTGTCCCGGTGCCGAGGCAAGGTCTATTCGCTTTCCCTCAGGCAAAAGCTGGTTAGATTGAGGGGCATGGAATCGGGCTTGGACTATCACACTGAAAAGGCGCTGCTGGAATGGCAGATCGAACTGGGCGCGACCGAGGCGATCGGGGACGCGCCGATTGATCGCTATGCCTTGCCGGATACGACGCCCAAGGCGAAGAAGCCCGCAACCCCTCAAGCCGCGCCGGAAAAACCCAAACAGGTCGATCCGGTTGCGATTGCCAAAACTGCCGCCCAAGGTGCCGGGTCTCTGGACCAGCTGCGCGCGGTGATGGAGGCGTTCGATCATTGTGAGCTGAAGCGCGGTGCGCGGCAGTTGGTCTTTGCCGATGGTACTCCGGGTGCGCGGGTGATGATCATTGGCGAGGCTCCGGGCCGGGATGAGGATCGCGAAGGCAAACCCTTTGTTGGTCGGGCCGGGCAGCTGTTGGACCGTATGTTGGCGGCAATTGATCTGGACCGCGCGCAGGATGTCTACATCACCAATGTGCTGCCGTGGCGCCCGCCGCAAAACCGCGATCCCAAACCCGAAGAGATTGGCATGATGAAGCCGTTTCTGGAGCGTCACGTGGCGCTGGCCAAGCCCGAGGTGCTTGTGGTGATGGGCAATATCAGCTGTCAGGCGGTTTTGGGCAAACGCGGCATCACACGCTTGCGCGGGAACTGGGATCAGGCGCTGGACCTGCCCGTCATCCCGATGTTCCACCCCGCCTACCTACTGCGACAACCGCAGATGAAAAGACAGGCTTGGGCGGATCTGCTCGAACTCAAGGCGCGACTGGGGGCCGGTTGATGCGTATCCTGGCGTTCTCGGATCTTCACATGGCCCGTAACCGGGCGGCTGATCTTGTGGCCGCCAGCACTGATGCGGATTTGGTGATCGGGGCCGGAGACTATTGCAACATGCGGCAGGGGTTGGATGAGGCGATGCAGATGCTCTCGGACATAGCGGCACCGCTGGTTCTGGTCCCGGGCAATGCCGAAAGCGCGGCTGAGTTGACGGACGCGGCCCCCGAGGGGGTCCATGTGCTGCACGGAACAGGGATGACGGTCGACGGGCTGCGCCTCTTTGGCTTGGGCTACGGCGTGCCGGTCACGCCGTTTGGCGACTGGTCCTGCGACCTGACCGAGGCCGAAGCCGCAGAGATGCTGGACCGTTGCGATGGGACAGATGTGCTTGTCGTTCACTCTCCGCCTAAGGGGTTTGGCGATACTACGTCACAAGGGATGTCCGTCGGATCGGTCGCCGTGCGCGATGCGGTGGAACGCTTGCAACCGGAACTGGTCTTTTGTGGGCATATCCACGATAGCTGGGGCTATCGCGGGTCATTGGGTCCTTCAGAAATCGCCAATCTTGGCCCCAGAACAAATTGGTTTGAGGTTGCGATATGATCGAGACCGTTACTCTGCTGGCCTTTATCCCTGCCGCGATGTTGCTGAATTTCACACCCGGCGCGGATATGATGTTCTGCTTCGGGCAGGGCCTGAAATCCGGACCCCGACCGGCGCTGGTGGCAAGCGCCGGGATATCACTGGGTCTGATGGTGCATGTCCTGCTCGCGGGGCTGGGCCTCGGGGTCTTGGTCAACTCAATGCCATGGCTGTTTGATGTCATCCGCTGGATGGGTGTTGCTTATCTGCTGTATCTGGCCTGGGGCGCGATCCGAAACGGAGCGGTCTCGACCGAAGGGCCAGCAAGGTCGACGCGCATGGCGTTTCGGGATGGGATGGTGGTGAACCTGACCAACCCCAAGATCATACTGTTTGTTCTGGCCTTTATCCCTCAATTTGTTGATCCCGCGGCAGGCCCGATCCTTGGGCAATTCCTGATCTTTGGCGCGATAATCGCATTTGGTGGTTTTGTCGTGAACGGATTGGTTGGCGTGTTCGCAGGCGGTGCCGGCCGGTTGCTGATCGGAAACCCGCGCGCCTCACGCATCATGGGATGGGTGACGGGCGGGATTTTCACCGCGCTCGCGCTGCGGCTTGCTATCATGGAAAGGGCTTGACGCCTGATGTCACGTATCGATGAAACGATTGAGTTCATTCCCATCCGCATCGCGGTTCTGACCGTCTCGGACACGCGCTCGGTTGATGAGGATCGCTCGGGCCAGACATTGGTGGACCGCATCGAAAAGGCGGGGCATGTGGTTGCTGATCGCAAGATCATCCGGGACGAGCGTGCCCAGATCGCCGATCAACTGCGCGCCTGGGTGGCGGATGCCGGGATCGACGTGGTGATCTCGACCGGTGGCACCGGGCTGACCGGGCGGGACGTTACGGTCGAGGCGCATCGCGACGTCTACGAGAAAGAGATCGACGCATTCGGGACGGTTTTCACCATCGTCTCGATGGAGAAGATCGGAACTTCGGCGGTTCAGTCGCGCGCTACGGGTGGCGTTGCGGGCGGCACCTACCTGTTTGCACTGCCGGGCAGCCCCGGCGCCTGCAAGGACGCTTGGGACGGTATCCTCGAGAAACAGCTCGATTATCGCCACCGCCCCTGCAATTTCGTGGAAATAATGCCCAGATTGGACGAACATCTGCGACGGAAGTAGACTGGTCGCACGTTCAACACCTTATAACCGCTTTGTGGCTTGGCATATTTCCTGCCTCCGCTACATTTTCCGCAGGGCAGCCCATTTGCAACCGGGATGAATAGAAGATGCGATTCTTAAGGCAGAGTCTGGTCGGTGTGTTTCTTGCGTCGCTGACGCTGGCCTTGCTGTTTGTTGCCGTTCAGATCGTCACTGGTGCCGTGCAAGAGGTCCTGACCCGCGAGAATGAACAACCCCAAGCGCGCGAGCGGGTCTTTGCGGTGACTGTTCGCCCGGCTGTTTTTGAGACCGTCACGCCCAATCTCGAAGCCTTCGGCGAAGTGCAAAGCCGCCGGCGTCTGGAGTTACGCGCAGCGCTGGGTGGTCGCGTAATCTCATTGGCGGATGATTTCGAAGATGGCGGCACCGTTACCACAGGTGAGGTCTTGGTTGAACTTGACCCGGCGGATGCGCAATCGGCGCTGGATCGTGCCAAGTCGGACGTTCTGGATGCCCAGTTCGAAGAACGCGACGCCGAACGGTCTTTGCTGTTGGCGCAGGATGAATTGAAATCGGCCGAGGCGCAGGCCGAGCTACGTGAGAGGGCACTGCAGCGTCAGCGCGATCTCGAATCTCGTGGCGTGGGAGCAACCGCCAGCGTCGAAGAGGCCGAATTGACCGCCGCCGCCGCTCAGCAATCCGTACTGGCACGTCGCATAGCGCTGGCGCAGGCGGAATCGCGGGTGGATCAGGCCACGACCCTGCTGGCCCGCGCGCGGATCGCGCAGGAAGCGGCCGAGCGGGATCTGGAGGACATGACCATCCGCGCCCGGTTCGGAGGCACACTGACAGATGTCACGCTGGTCGAAGGGCGCCTGGTTTCAGCAAATGAGAAGCTAGCCGAATTGGTGGATCCCAACGCGTTGGAGGTGGCCTTCCGCGTTTCAACCGCGCAATTCGTGCGTTTGTTGGACGAAGACGGAGAGTTGATCAGCGCACCAGTCACCATTTCGCTTGAGGTCACGGGAACCGACCTGACCGCTACGGGCCGGATCAGCCGCGACAGCGGCTCGGCGGGTGAGGGGCAGACCGGGCGGTTGATCTATGCGCGGCTCGAGGATGCCTCCGGGTTCAAACCCGGCGATTTCGTGACCGTGACGGTGCAGGAGCAGCCCCTTGAGCAGGTCGTGCGCCTGCCTTCCTCGGTTCTGGATGCCGCCGGAACCGTTCTGGTGCTGGGTGCGGATGATCGCCTAGAAGCCCTGCCTGTACAACTGATCCGCCGTCAGGGCGATGAGGTTCTGCTGCGCGGCGAAGGGCTGGAAGGGCGCGAGGTCGTCGTAGGCCGCACCCCTCTGCTGGGGTCCGGGGTTCGCGTGCGCCCCCTGCGCGCCGAGGCCAGTGCCGATCCCGATCTGGTGGAATTGACCGATGCGAAACGGGCCGAACTGATCACCCATGTCGAGGCCAGCGAGGATATGCCCGAGGCCGAGAAAACACGCATGCTCGGTCAGTTGGAAGAGGCGAAAGTTCCGGCCTCGCTGGTGCGCCGTATTGAAAACCGGGCCGGGGGCTAAACGCCATGATGCGCGAAATTCCCAGCGCTGCCGGAGGTATCCTGAGCTATTTCACCCGCCACAAAACTGTGGCCAACCTTCTGTTGCTGGTGATGCTGGTTCTGGGGGCGGCGGCCATTCCGAATATGCGTGCACAGTTCTTTCCGGATGTGGTTCTGGAACGAGTCGACGTGAATGTCGAATGGGAAGGGGCCGGTCCCGAAGATGTCGACAATGGCATCGTCCAACTGCTCGAACCTGAATTGCTGGCGGTCGAAGGCGTGGCAAGCACCACGGCGACCTCTCGTGAAGGCTCTGCCAGTATCCGGCTGGAGTTCGAGCCGAACTGGGACATGTCCCGCGCCGTTGAGGAGGTGCGCACCGCCGTCGACAGCGTCACCAATCTGCCCGAAGATGCCGAAGAGCCCACGATCCGACGGGGGGCCTGGCGCGATCGGGTGACAGATGTTGTCGTCACCGGCCCGGTTGATCCGGACCAACTGGCCAAGTTCACCGATGAGCTGATCAACCGCCTGTTTGCCGCTGGCGTGACCCGGACAACGATCCGCGGTCTGGCCGCCCCGCGTGTGGTGGTTGAGGTGCCCACAGCGCAGCTGATTGCCAATGATGTGGCTTTGGCCGACATCGCCTCGGCTATTTCGGCTGAGGTCAATGCCAGCCCAGCGGGGGACGTGACGGGCGCCAACGCGCGCATCCGGACCGGCGCAGAAAAGCGTACGCCGGAAGAGATCGAGACCATCGCTCTGAGGACCTTTGCGGACGGATCGAAACTGTTTGTCGGCGACGTGGCGCAGATCCGGGTGGAAGGGGTCAATCGCAACCGCAGTTACTTTGTCGGCGACAACCCGGCCATGTCGGTACGGGTGGACCGGTCCAATCTGGGGGATGCCATCGCGATCCAGCACACGGTCGAGGATGTGGTGAGCGAGATGCAGGCCAGCCTGCCCGAAGGTGTCTCGGTCGAGATGATCCGTACCCGCGCGCAGGCCATTACCGACCGTCTGGATATTCTGATCGACAACGGTCTGGTCGGCCTTGGCCTTGTCGTGTGTCTGCTGTTCCTGTTCCTGAACGCACGCATTGCTTTCTGGGTTGCGGCGGGTATTCCGGTTGCGATGTCGGCAGCGATTGCGCTGATGTATATCGGTGGTTTGTCGCTGAACATGGTGTCTCTGTTCGGTCTGATCATCACGCTTGGGATCGTGGTGGATGACGCAATCGTTGTGGGCGAACACGCCGATTTCCGAGCCCGCCGATTGGGGGAGCCGCCTATCGTGGCCGCCGAACGCGCCGCCCGCCGGATGGCCATGCCGGTTTTTGCCGCCACGATCACCACCGTGATCGCCTTTTTCGGCCTGACCCTTGTGGGTGGCCGGTTCGGAGAGTTGATCCGTGATATCCCCTTTACGGTGATCGCGGTGCTAGCGGCCTCACTCATCGAATGCTTCCTGATCCTGCCGAACCACATGTCCCACGCCATTGCACATTCGGCCAAGGAACACTGGTATGACCTGCCCAACCGGGTGGTGAACCGGGGCTTCCGTTGGGTGCGGGACACTCTGTTTCGCCCCTTTATCGGCTGGGTCATCTGGGCGCGCTATGTCGTGGTTGCACTGATGCTGGTGATCCTGGCGACGCAGGCTGCCCTGTTCATTCGCGGCGATGTGAACTGGCGGTTTTTCAACGCGCCCGAGCGTGGCTCGGTCACCGGCAATTTCATCATGGCCGAAGGGGCAACCCGCGCCGACACGATTGCCATGATGCGCGAATTGCAGCGCGCCACCGAAGAGTTGGGTCAGATCTACGAGGACCGCCACGGGCGCAATCCTCTGGAATATGTTCTGGCCGAGGTTGGCGGCAGTGCGGGGTTCGGTCTGTCCGCGGCCGAGGGCAAGGATGACGATCTGCTGGGCGGTATCTCGATCGAGCTGATCGACGCCGACCTGCGCCCCTATTCCAGCTTCGAATTTGTGGGCGAGTTACAGGATTTCGTCCCTCGCCATCCCAAGGTTGAGCTGCTGAGCTTCAGGGGTTGGCGTTCGGGTCCCGGAGGGGACGCGATTGATGTGCAGTTCTACGGCGCGGATGTAGACACGCTGAAAGCCGCCTCTGAGGACTTGCAGACCGAATTGTCAAAATACCCCGAGGTCTCGGCGCTTGAGGACAATCTGGCCTATGACAAAGAGGAATACATCCTCGACCTGACGGCACAGGGTCAGGCGCTGGGCTTCCGCATCGAAACGCTGGGCCGCGTGCTGCGCAACCGGTTGAACGGGATCGAGGCCGCGACCTTCCCCGACGGCCCCCGCAGCGCTGAAATCCGCGTGGAACTGCCCGAGGGCGAGCTGACCGCCGATTTCCTGGAACGCACCCTCATGCGCACGCCAGACGGGGTCTATGTCCCGCTGGCCGACATCGTCTCGGTCGAGCGTAAATCAGGCTTTTCGACCGTCCGGCGCGAGAACGGGTTGCGGGTAATTTCGGTGAATGGCGACATCTCCGAGGATGACCCCGCCCGTGCCGCCGAAATCGGTCGTGCCATGAATGAAGAGATCCTGCCGCGCATTGCGGGCGAGCATCAGGTCGACTGGCGCATGGCAGGTCTGAGCGAACAAGAGGACGAGTTCCTATCTGAAGCGCGCACCGGCCTGATCCTGTGCCTGACCGGTATCTATCTTGTTCTGGCCTGGGTGTTCGCCAGCTGGTCACGACCTCTGGTGGTGATGTCGATCATCCCGTTCGGATTGGTGGGCGCGATCTGGGGGCATTACATCTGGGACGTGCCGCTGAGCATGTTCACCGTTGTCGGACTTCTGGGCATGACGGGCATTATCGTCAACGACTCGATTGTGCTGGTGACCACTATTGACGGCTACCAGCAGGAGAGGGGGTTGGTGCCCTCAATAATCGAAGGTACAGCCGACCGGTTGCGCCCCGTAATGCTGACCACGCTGACGACGGTGCTGGGTCTGACGCCGCTTCTGTATGAGGGTTCGCAACAGGCACAGTTTCTCAAGCCAACGGTGATCACGCTGGTTTATGGGCTGGGTTTTGGAATGGTGCTGGTGCTGGTTCTGGTGCCCGCTCTGCTGGCGATCCTGAACGATTTCGCGCGCCCAATGACCGCGATGCGGCGGGCGATCTATGCGCGGGACCGCGTGGTGCAGGCCGCACTTGGCGCGACCGCTTTGGGTCTGATGCTCTGGTTTGCTGTGACGCTGATCTGGCCGATGGTCTCAGGTGCGCCTGCAGACCCATTGGTCGGTCTTTACGGAGGTTCGGACGCCCCCGAGATTCTGCGCATGGGTTTGGGAGCCTTTGTGGCCGGAGCGATCCCCATCGTGATTCTGAGCGTGCTGCTGTCCGGGATATTCTATGCCCGGTTCAAAAACCGGGTCGGGGCCTAACGCTCCTTCAGCGCAAGCTGCAACAGGCTGGCCACACGGTTGCTCATCGGCAGGTCGCCTTTGAGGATCCGCTCGATAGGAAACCATTGCGCGTCCAGCGCGTCATCCCCGGCCAAAGGCGAACCCGATTGGTACCGACATGCCACCCCGACCAGCAAATAGTGCGATAGAACCTGCCCGTCCTCACCTCTCCGCAACAGGTCCAAATTGTCCAGATAGTGCAGCGGTTCAGCTGTGACCGATGTTTCCTCAAGCAATTCCCGTTCTGCGGCCTGAAGTACGGTCTCACCCCACTCCACATGGCCGCCGGGAAACCCCCACAAGCCTCGATCCGGTTCCTTGCTGCGTTGCACCAGCAGAACGTTTTCCTGATGCAGGACAACGGCCAGCGCACCGATCTTGGGGGATTGCGTCATAGGGTCAGCCTGCAGAGCATCCCTGAATATCCACAGCGTGGTTGGCGCCCAGAACCGTGATCCGAATCTCGGACCGATCCAGCGCAAAAGGTGCGCCCGAGGCGCTGATCACCTCGGATCGGGCAATCAGTGTGCCACCCTGCCGCTGCGTTTCGGGTTGCGAGGCCCAAAGGACCGGGTTCCCCGGCTCGATCACCGCAACCTCTTGCCCTCCGGCCGAAGGCATGGTCACCCGCGCCTCGATCTGCATTCCGTCCGAGGTTGGGGTCAGATGGCAGCTGGCCTTTGCCACACGCGCTTCGCGGGCCGAGTAGGGGCGCTGCGCCAACGCGGCCGCGATTGCGGGGTTGCGCCCGGCATCGGAGTCAACCTTGTGGTCGAAATCCAGACGCTGCGGGATACATACGTCCTTGCAGACCCCCAAATCCATCTCACCACGCAAGCGCACAGGTTTGGCTGGGTTCTTGGGCGTAATCTCAACCGGCAGCACCAGTTGATCCTCGTAGCCGATGGATTTCAGGCCATTTTGGTCGAAAATTTCGGGTGCGGGCCAAGTGATACGCACGTCGCCCAAGTTCCCGGACCCGCTCCAATCGAATTGCGGCGGGATCCCGGCGTCGCCCGGCGCGCGCCAATAGGTCTTCCACCCCTCTTTGAGGGTCAGACGCAGCGCGCCCAGATAGGTCCCATTGGCCGTGCGCCCGCCATCAAGAACATCCAGCGAAACAACCCCATCCAAACCCTGCGCTGAGGCAGGCGCGGACAGGCCCAGACAAGCGATCAGAAAGGCAACCGAGGATTTCATGCGAGTCATCATACCCTATTACATGCGCCGTGCGGACCTGAAATCCAAGTCACGTTCGGGTCACCTGTGTGAAATCTGCTGAAATCAGCTTTGCTCCCTTGCCAATACCAGTTCCGCAGGGCCATTGTTGAGGGGTAACGAGCAAGAGAAACCTCGCATGGACCTGACCGGAAAACTGTTGATTGCGATGCCGGGGATGGGCGATCCGCGCTTCGACCACTCGGTGGTGTATATCTGCAGCTACGGCGACGATGGGGCGATGGGGTTGATCATCAACAAACCCTCTGATCTGCGGTTCAAAACCCTGCTGGGGCAGCTCAACATCCCGTGTCGGATTCCCATAATAGGCGAGCGTCTGGTGCATTTCGGAGGCCCGGTCGAGATGTCGCGGGGCTTTGTACTGCATAGCTCCGACTATGATGCCAACCTGCACTCGATGCAGATTTCGGAAGACTTCAGCATGACGGCCACGCTGGATGTGTTAGAGGATATGGCCGCGGGGCGTGGCCCGCTGAACGCGATGCTGACGCTGGGCTATTCCGGCTGGGGGCCCGGCCAGCTGGAGGATGAGATCGCGATGAATGGCTGGCTGACGACGGATGCATCGTCGGAGCTGGTGTTCGATGTGCCCGATGACGACAAATGGGAAAAGGCCCTGGCCACGCTGGGTGTTGACCCGCTGACCCTATCGGCCAGCGCGGGGCGTGCTTGACTAGGCGTCGCGTGGCGCGGCGGCGCGGCGCAGACGGTCATTGATCGCCGCCCCCAGCCCATGATCGGGGATCGGAGAGACGGCGATCGGACGCCCGGTTTCATTCAGGCTGTGTAGCGCGGCGAACAGATTGGCCGCAGCCTGGGTCAGACTGCTTGTTTCAGACAGGTTCATGTCGCAGATGACCGGACCGAACCCTAACAAAACCTCATCCCCTTGCGCAGTTTCAGCATTCAGCCGGACCGGTGCATCCGGCGCATAGTGCGATTGCAACTGCCCCGGAGCGGTCAGCGTATCCCCCGTTTTGTACAGGTGAAGGCGAGTGTTCAGGACGGTCTCGATCTTTTCCAACGCGACGCCTCCGGGGCGCAGCAAGCTGGGCTCTCCGGCCAGTCCGACAATGGTGGATTCCAACCCGACACCGCAGGGTCCGTCATCTAAAACGGCCGCGATCCGACCACCCAAGCCCGCATGCACATGTGCTGCCGTCGTGGGGCTGATCTGACCGGAGGGATTGGCCGAGGGTGCCGCGACCGGCCCGTCGACCGCCGTCAGCAAAGCGCGTGCCGTTGGATGCGCGGGAACGCGCACCGCCAGAGTATCCAACCCTGCAGTGACCAGCGACGACACTCCGTGCCCCGGCTTAAGCGGCAGAACCAAGGTCAGCGGACCGGGCCAGAACGCATTTGCCAAACGTTCGGCCTGATCCGACCATTGAACAAACCGCTGCGCCGCCTCGACCGAAGCGACATGGGCGATCAGCGGATTGAAACTGGGCCGGCCCTTGGCCTCGTAAATCCCGGCCACGGCTTCACCGTTTCGGGCATCGCCACCCAGGCCATAGACCGTCTCGGTCGGGAAGGCGACCAGCAGGCCCTGACGCAAAAGATCAGCGGCGCGGGCGATGCCGTCGGGGTCGGCTGTCAGCTCAAGAGTGGTGGGGATCATATCTGGTGACGCCGCGTTTTGGTTGCTTGCAACATGGGGAAGAGTAGGTAATCCCAATACGCAAAGATGCATACCGGCGCTGATCGCAGATTCCAAGTGCGGCCGTGCCGACAGACTGCAAGGGAAGCCATGCCATACAGCGCTCCAGTTTCTGACTATGAATTCCTGTTCCGCCATGTGGTGGGTCTGGATCAGATCACGGCCACGGAGAGATTCGCTGACGCAACCCCGGATGTGGTCAGCGCTATCCTTACCGAAGCGGGAAAGATGTGCGAAGAGGTTCTCGCCCCGCTGCAACGCCCCGGTGATCTGGAACCGGCGCGTTTGGAAAATGGCGTCGTGCGCACCTCACCCGGATACTCGGACGGTTGGAAAGCCATCGCCGAGGGCGGGTGGATCGGTATGAGCGGTAGCCCCGACTATGGCGGCATGGGTCTGCCCATGGCCGTCACGTCGGCGGTCAATGAGATGATGAGCGCGGCCTGCCTGTCGCTGCAGGTGGCCCCCTTGATGTCGCAGGGTCAGATCGAAGCGCTTGAGGCGCATGCCAGTGACGAACTCAAGGCGCTGTACCTGCCCAAGCTGATGTCGGGCGCCTATTCAGGCACGATGAACCTGACCGAGCCGCAGGCCGGATCGGATGTGGGTGCCCTGACGACGCGGGCAGAACCCAAAGGGGACGGCACCTATGCGGTCACCGGGCAGAAGATCTATATCTCCTGGGGCGACAATGATTTCTGCGAGAATATCTGCCACCTGGTTTTGGCCCGTCTACCCGACGCGGTTCCGGGCACCAAAGGGATTTCGCTGTTCCTGGTGCCGAAATACCTGCCCGACGCACAGGGCAACCCCGGCGCGGCAAATGATCTGAGCGTCGTGTCGCTGGAACACAAGTTGGGTCTCCATGGCTCTCCGACCTGTGTTATGCAGTATGACGGGGCCACGGGTTGGCTGGTTGGGAAAGAGAATGGCGGTATGGCGGCTATGTTCACCATGATGAACAACGCACGTCTGGGTGTCGGTGGCGAGGGTGTCGGCGTCGCCGAGGGCGCGTATCAGCACGCGCTGGCCTACGCGATGGAGCGGAAACAGGGCAAGACGCCCTCGGGCACGATCATCGACCACGCGGATGTGCGCCGGATGCTGACCGAAATGCGGGCGGATGTATTCGCGGCGCGGTCGATCATGCTGGCGAATGCCGCAGCGATTGATATGGCGCACGCGACCGGAGATGCCGACTGGGCTGCGCGGGCTGCTCTGCTGACCCCGATTGGCAAGGCCTTTGGCACCCAGACCGGGATGCGCGTCGCCGAGACCGGTGTTCAGGTTCATGGCGGCATGGGCTTCGTCGAAGAAACAGGGGCAGCCCAGTACTACCGCGATGTCCGCGTGACCGCGATTTATGAGGGAACCAACGGCATCCAAGCAATGGATTTGGTCGCCCGCAAGATGATGGATGGCGGAGACGCTGCTGCCAGCTTGCTCGATGAGATCGAAGATCACGCCGAACAGGCCCGCTCCAAGATGCCCGATCTTGCCGGTCCGGTGTGGGAGGCTACGGAATCCCTGCGCGAAGCGACCGAATGGATGGTGGCGCAGGACAATATGAACGCGCGCTTTGCGGGTGCGGCGGCTTATCTGCGCGCCTTTGCGCGGGTTTTGGGCGGGCACTACCACCTGGCCGCTGCGCTTGCCGATCCGGATGGCCCGCGGGCGCGACTGGCGCGTTACTACATCAATGCCTTGCTCCCAGAATATCTCGGTCTGCTGGCGCAGGCGCAGAACGGGGCGGATGACCTCTTTGCCCTCAGCGCCGAGGATCTGGGCGCGTGATGGACGGTGTGGAGCCATCGGGCATCCGATATCCGTGGCCTGAGCCGCCCGCCCCTGGTGAAGCCATCGAGATTGCCGAAGGCGTGTTGTGGATGCGCTTGCCGCTGCCGATGGCGCTGGATCATGTGAATATCTACGCGCTGGACGATGGCGACGGATGGACGGTGATTGATACCGGGATGTCCTCGAAAAAAACGCGTCGCATCTGGGCTGAGCTGATGTCGGGCCCTCTGGCCGGAAAGCCCATTCGTCGCGCTATTGTCACCCATCACCATCCCGACCACGTGGGCAATGCCGGTTGGTTTCAGGCCGAACATGGGGTCGAGCTGGTGACAAGCCGCACCGCTTGGCTGTTTTCGCGGATGCTGACGCTGGACGTGCAGGAAAACTGGCCGCAGGAGACGCTGGATTTTTACCAAAGCGCGGGTATGGACCCTGCGTTTCTGGAAAAGCGCAAGGCTGATCGTCCGTTCAACTTTGCCGATACGGTCTATCCCATGCCCCTCGGCTTCACACGGATCAAACAGGGCGACGTAATCCGTATCGGTGGGCGCGAGTGGGACGTGCATATGGGCAACGGTCACGCGCCCGAACATGTAACACTCTGGAGCCGCGATGATCATCTGGTGCTGAGTGGCGATCAGATCCTCGGCTCGATCAGCCCCAATCTGGGCGTCTATGCAACTGAACCCATGGCCGATCCGGTCTCGGACTGGATCGAGGCCTGCGAGCGGCTGCAAAAGCTGGCACGCCCGGATCATCTGGTTCTGGGTGGCCACAAATTGCCCTTTACCGGTCTGCCGCTGCGCATGCGTCAGCTGATCGAGAACCACCACGGCGCGCTAGAGCGTCTGCTGGAATATCTGGACCAACCCAAAGCCGCAGCCGAGTGCTTTGCCCCGCTGTTCAAGCGTACCATTCGTGAAGGTGAATACGGGCTGGCGCTGGTCGAAGCGGTTGCACATATGAACCATCTTCATCACAGTGGAGCTGTTACCCGGACGCGACGCGCGGACGGGGCGTGGACGTTTCAGCGCAAAGGGTGATGCATGCAGGACAAGATTGAAACCTCGGCTGAGGCCGCCGAAGCGGATGCCCTGCCGCGGTGCTATGAGGTTCATGCAGATTCCGAGGCCGAGTCCGGCACCCAGCCCCTGCCGGGGCAGTTGAAAAAACCTGTTGAAACCAAAAGCGCCGCGCAATGGGCGTATGAGCGTCTGATCCTCTATATCCAGAACTTCGAGAAAACGCTGGATGGCGATCATGAGGTCGCAATGGGCTTTACCGGAGGTGACGCGGGTGTGATGCGTATTCAGGGGATGGGCTATTTCGACCCCGATATCATCACGTTTTTCGGCTCGGATGGAACAGGCGCGCGCACGCAGCTGGTGCAGCATGTCAGCCAGCTGAACGTGATGCTGCGCGCCTTGCCCAAATCGGTCGAGGACAAGCCCGCCAACCGCATCGGGTTCCGTCTGGCTGCGGATCTCGAAGACAGCTGACTTGCAATTCATGCCTGCACACCCTTGAATGCATGCATCATTCAAGGGTGTTTACATGTCCATTTTCTCAACCGTTACAAATGCCTATTCTGGCGCCTGGGCAAGACGCAGGGTCTTTGTGCCCATCTATCTGGCGGTGCGGCTGCTGCTGATCGCGCTGGTCGCGCCCGGTGTCGCTCTGGCGGTCAATCTGGCGGTTTCACTGTCCGATCAAACTGCGCTGACGGATCAGGATATCGCGGCCTTCATCCTTTCGCCCGCCGGTTTCGTCGCGGCCATCGTAGTGCTGAGCCTGTTTCTGTTGGCCGAGGTGTTTGTCTTCGCGGTCATGGCAGCCTCTTTGAGAATGGGAGAGGCCGATCCGTGGCGCGCGGGCAGTGCGGCGATCGGCTTGGTCCTGTCGCGCCTGCCGTCGCTTTTTGGCTTTGCGGCCCGGTTTATTCTGCGGGTTCTGCTATTGGCGCTGCCATATCTCGCGGTCGCAGCGTTGATCGCATGGTGGACGCTGACCGAATATGACATCAACTACTACCTGACCTTCCACCCGCCCGCCTTTATGGTGGCTGTGGCCCTGATCGGTGCGGTGGCTTTGGCCATGGCGTGGGTGCTGATCCGCAAGCTGTCGGGCTGGGCTCTGTCACTTCATCTGGTGCTGTTTGAAAACGTCCACCCGGCGCATGTGTTCAATATCAGCACGTCCCGGATGGAGGGCAAACGCGGGCGCTTGAAACTGGTCTTGGTCGCATGGCTGGCGATGCGCATTGCAATTGCGGCGGCGATTGCATGGGTGGCCGGGCTTTTGTTTGGACTGGTGCCGTTGCAAGGCAGCAGTAACTTGAAATTGGCGCTGACCTATAGCCTCGCGATTGCAGGGCTGTGGTCTCTGGCCGGGCTGGTTCTGGCGGCCTCTGCGCTCGGCGCATTGGCGGTTCTGCTGGACAAGTTCTTTGAACCTCAGACGGATGAGCCGCCCCACCCCGAGCCGCGCCGCATGCAGGCCTCGCTGTTCACGGCGGTCGGGCTGGCGGCAGCTGCCCTTCTGCTGGGTGGCTGGTTTGGCCACAATCTGCTGGAACGCGTTCAAGCCGAGGATCATGCCGATGTTATTGGCCACCGGGGGGCTGCGCTGCTGCGGCCCGAAAACACCATGGCCTCCGTTCTTAAAGCGATCGAAGATGGCGCGGATTGGGTTGAGATCGACGTACAGGAAACAGCCGATGGCGTTGTCATCGTGGCCCATGACAGTGACTTCATGAAACTGGCCGGGGTCCCGACAAAAATCTGGGACGCCACGATGGAGGATGTTGAAACCATCGACATCGGCAGCTGGTTTGGCCCTGAATATGCCGACCAACGCACCCCAACCCTGCGTGAGGTGCTGGAGGCGACAAAAGGCAAATCCAAGGTCATTATCGAGCTGAAATATTACGGCCACGATGTCGATCTGGAAAACCGGGTCGCCGCGTTGGTCGAAGAGCTCGAAATGCAGGACGACATCGCCACCATGTCGCTCAAATATCCGGCCGTGCAAAAGATGAAAGCGCTGCGCCCGGATTGGCGCGCGGGTGTGTTGGCGGCGACGGCGGTGGGCAATCTGGCGGGACTGGAAGGCGATTTTGTTGCGGTGAACGCGGCAACCGTGTCCCCGGGACTGATCCGCTCGGTCCACGCGGCGGGGAAGGAGATCTATGTCTGGACGGTGAACGACCCGCTGCAGATGTCGGCAATGGCCTCGTTGGGGGTGGACGGGCTGATTACGGACCGTCCCGCCATGGCGCGCGAAGTTCTACGCGTCCGCGCCGAGATGGGCCCGGCGGAACGCGTGCTGCTTTGGCTGGCCACAACTTTCGGCATGACCGTCGATACCGAGGCGATGCGCGATGACAGCCCGTAAACTGGCGCTGGGTCTGTTTCTGCTGGCCAGCCCGGCCACGTCTCAAGACCTGATGCGCGCGGTCGAGATGCCCTCGCACCGTGCCATGATCGCACAACGCGGCGATGCCGAGCTGATCCCGTTCGAAACTGACGGATGCTCGGGCGGGTTGTCGGCCAGCTGGCGCTGGGTGGCCGATACGTTCCCTCAGATCGGCGAGCTGTATCAGGAACATCCGCCTTGGGAGTACTGCTGCGTTACCCATGACCGTGCCTATCACAACGCCGGTGGTGCGCAGACGGCCAGAGAAAGTTATGACGCGCGCCTTGCTGCCGATCAGGCTTTGCAGGTCTGTGTCGAAACCCATGGCGAGACCCACGCGCAGGCCTATGCGGAACGCTATGACATGACGCCCGAGCAGATCCGCTCGGTCCATTCGCTGACCTCGGACACCCTCTACGGCGCGGTCCGATTCGGCGGCGGCCCCTGCAGCGGACTGCCGTGGCGCTGGGGATTTGGCTATCCAGGGTGTTTTGTGTTGGGTGACAGGGCCCCTGCGCTGGAATGACGTGGTGACAGGCCCGAAATTTTCGATTATCCAGCGGTTAAACACGCGAACTGGGAATCTGAGACTCATGGCTGAACACAAGCACGGCGAAATGGACATCACCGTTCAAACCAAAACCTTTGAGGGCTTCATCAAGGCTACCGTCTGGTGCTGCGTCGCCATCGCGATACTGGCGTTCCTGCTGGCGCTTTACGCGTCCTAAATCTTTCGGGGTCGACCGTGTTCAGGATTTTGATCGCCTGCCTTTTGGCGGCAACAGTGGCTGGCTGCGCGAATTCTAAACGCCCTCAGGCAGATCAGGCTGAGATCGTATCGCGGTCCTACCGTGATCCTGGGCCGTCGACCCTGACGCTCTATACGATGATCAACACGCGCTCCGGTTCGGGGGCGCATACCTCGTTGATGATTGGTGCTAGCGAGAGGGTGATTTTTGACCCAGCAGGCTCGTTCAGGGCGGATATCGTTCCGGTGCGGGATGATGTTCTATACGGCATCACCCCAGCGGTTGAGCGCGCCTATCGCAGCTCTCACGCGCGCGAGACGCATTTTGCCCGCATCCAGACCATTCAGGTGACGCCGCAACAGGCTGAGATCGCGCTGCAATTGGCCAAGCAGACCGGGCCTGTCGCAGGGTCTTTTTGCGCCAATTCAACCGCGCGGCTGTTGCAGCAGGTACCCGGATTCGAGCAGATCGAAGTGACTTTCTTTCCGATCAAGCTTTCGGAACAGTTCGCCGAAATTCCCGGTGTCATCACTGAAGAATATCGCGAGAATGACGATGCCGATCTGCAAAAAGGTCTGGCAGCCAATAACGCCGCTCTGAACCAGCTGGACGCGGCTTCAAGCCAGTAGATAAAGCAGACCGTAAAGTGTGGCCGCGCCTGAAAAGATCGCGGCCAGCACGTTTTTGGTGAACACTCCAACAGACAGCGTCACTGCCGCAGCCGCCATTCGGGCCGCATCGGGTTGGCCCTCGGTCGCGGCGGGCCATACGACCAGCGGCGCGATCAGCGCAGGCAGGATCGCCACGGCGGTGTAGCGCAGGTGGCGCAGCAGCCAGGGTGGCATCGGGCGGTCTCCGACAAAGCCGATGAACACAAAGCGCAGGGCAAAGCTGCCGATGGCCAGGCCGATAATGACGGTCCACATGGTGGTGGGGTCGATCTGCGTCATACGTGCGCCTTTCTACGATCCAAGATCACCTCAGCCTGAGCACCTGCGATCATGCCTGCGGTTCCGGCGATCAGCAGGCCCAGATTGAACGGCACGCTCACGGCCAGCAACGACATGACCAGCGCCACAAGGGCTGCAACGACATGGGGCAGGGTTCGCATCATCGGCCCCAGCATGGCCAGAAAGGTAATTGGCAGGGCGAAATCCAAAGCCCAGCTTTCGGGAATCCGCGTGCCCAGAACAGCGCCCAGATAGGTCGCCAAAATCCAACAGGGTGTGATCGGCGTGACCGAACCGACGAAGTAAGCCATGCGCTGCGGCACGGTCATCTTTGGCTCTTTCTCGAACTGCACGATCGAGCAGGCATAGGATTGGTCAACCGTCAGATAGGCGGCGCAGGCCCTCTGCCACATGGGGGCAGCCCCCAGAAACGGCGTCAGTGAGGCTGAATACATCGCCACTCTCAAATTCACCGCAAGAGCCGAGGCCAAGACAATGGCTGTCGGCGCGTTCTCCTGCAGCAATTGCAGGGCGGTGAATTGCGCTGCTCCGGCGAAAACCGTGGCCGAGAAGGCGACGACTTGCACGATATCCAGCCCGGCCTCGGCGGCGAAAACCCCGAACAGGGTGCCAAATGGAATCGCGACAAAAATGAAGGGTGTCCCGTCGCGAAACCCTTTCCAGAAGTATGACTTGGATGTGGCGTCTGCCATGGCTAAATCCTATGGTATTCGCAGCAGCAGTAGCGGTCTTGGGAAGGGGTTGCAATTGGTGACAGAACTGGATGTCTCGGACTATATCATCGCCCCCGATCCCGGCGCGGCCCGTTTGACGCGTGCGGTTGAAGGCGTGGACCAGAATGGCGAAGTCAGCCAGATTTCGGTGGTCGAGGAACGCCCGCTGACGATCTTCCTCAATTCCCAGGAAATCGTGACCGCGATGACCATTGGCGACTATCCCGAGTATCTGGCGCTGGGCTTCCTGCGCAATCAGGGGATGTTGCTGGCTGATGATGAAATCACTCGGGTCGACTATGATGATGACCTCGAAACCGTGGTTGTGCGGACGGCCCGCGAAACCTCCTATGAGGACAAGCTGAAGAAAAAGACCCGCACCAGCGGCTGTGCCGTGGGCACGGTCTTTGGGGACATGATGGAGGGGTTGGAGGACGTGCGCTTGCCACAGGTGTCGGTCCGGACCTCGTGGCTCTACGATCTGGCTGCCAAGATCAATCGTACGCCTTCCTTGTACCTTGAGGCCGGTGCGATCCATGGCACGGTTCTCTGCCGTGAAAACCGGCCGCTTGTGTATATGGAAGATGTGGGTCGCCACAACGCCGTCGACAAAATCGCCGGCTGGATGCTGTCCGAGAATGAGACTGCGGAGGACAAGATCCTCTACACGACAGGGCGCTTGACCTCGGAAATGGTGATCAAAACGGCGATGATGGGCATTCCGGTTCTGGCCTCCCGGTCCGGTTTCACCGCCTGGGGCGTCGAGATCGCCCGCGAGGTCGGCCTGACGCTGATCGGTCGCATGCGCGGGCAGCGCTTTGTTTGCCTGTCCGGCGAGGATCGCCTGCTACGCGACGTGGACCCGGCGAGCGTGGCCGTCGAGGACAAGAAACATCGCAGGAAAAGTGCCAATGGCTGATGGTATGACCAAACCCCTAGGAGTGATCCTCGCAGGTGGCCTTGCGACCCGGATGGGCGGCGGCGACAAAGGGCTTTTGCAGATCGGGGGGGAGAGCCTGTTGTCGCACGTCATCGACCGGCTCAGCCCGCAGGTGGATGGCCTTGCGTTGAACGCCAACGGAGACGCAGCGCGGTTTGCGGAATGGGATATGCCCGTTCTGCCGGACTCGATTGAAGGGTTTGCAGGCCCTTTGGCTGGGGTTTTGGCCGGGCTGGATTGGGCAGCAGAGCAGGGGGCTGACAGTATCGTCACCGCCGCTGCAGACACGCCGTTCTTCCCGCGTGATTTGGTTGCGCGGCTGACCGAGGCTGCTCAAGGTCAAACGCACTCGCTCGTCCTTGCCACGACGCCCCGCACCGGAGACGAGGCCTTGAAGTCAGGCGGCAAGAAGGTCAATCGGCACCCGACATTCGGCCTCTGGCCTGTGGCGCTGCGTGATGATCTGCGTGCGGCTTTGAACGATGGGCTGCGCAAGGTTGTGCTGTGGACCGACAAGAATGACGGGCGCGAGGCGCTGTTTCCTGCAGACCCGTTCGATCCGTTCTTCAATGTCAACACACCGGACGACCTTGCACGCGCTGAAAAACTGTTGGAGCAGGCATGAGAATTTACGGCGTCACCGGCTGGAAGAACGCAGGCAAAACCGGGCTGATGGAGCGGCTGGTGGCCGAGATCACCGGACGCGGCTTCACCGTCTCGACCGTCAAACACGCGCATCATTCCTTTGACGTGGACAAGCCGGGTCGCGACAGCCATCGCCACAGAATGGCAGGCGCCAACGAAGTTCTATTGGCCTCGGGTCAACGCGTTGCCCTCATGCAGGAATTGCGCGGCGCGGAGGAGCCTACGCTGGCTTCTCTGCTGGCCCGCCTCTCTCCCGTCGATCTTGTGTTGATCGAGGGCTATAAACGCGAACGCCACCCCAAGGTCGAGGCCTTCCGCGCCGAGCCGGGCAATAACCTGATCGCCCCGTCAGATGGCACGATCCGCGCTGTGGCCAGTGATACTTCGCTGGAGTTGGACCGACCCGTGTTCGATCTGAACGACACGGCCGCTATCGCGGATTTCATCCTATCCGAGGTTGGTTTGTGAGCCCTTTCGACAGCTTTGCGATGGTCGATTGGTCCGGTGGCAACGACACTGGACCGCGTCCTCGCAAAGATGCCATCTGGGCCTGTGTGGTGCGAGACGGCGCAGTACAGGCGCTGGACTATCTACGCAATCGGGTGGTCGCCGAGGAGTGGCTGTACAGTCTGATCGACACTGAACTGTCTGCAGGTCGCCGCCTGATGCTGGGGTTTGATTTCCCTTTCGGTTATCCCGCAGGCTTTGCCAAAGCGATCACCGGGACAAATGATCCGCTTGCGTTGTGGGACTGGTTCCAAGATCGGATCAAGGATTTCCCGACCGCCAACAACCGTTTTGACCTCGCCGGTCAGATCAATATGGGCTTTGGCGGCAAAGGCCCGTTCTGGATGAATGGCCTGCGGCGCGACATCGCTGGCCTGCCGCGTACGAAACAGGACTATCACAACCTGTTTCCGGATCGACGAGCGGTTGAGCATTTGGCAAAGGGCAGCTTTACCTGCTGGCAAATGGCCGGGGCAGGGGCCGTCGGTGGGCAAGTTATGATGGGCCTGCCCGTATTAAACCGGCTACGTCACGCTTTCGCCAGCAAGATCGCCGTTTGGCCCTTTCAGCCACTGGATAAACCGGTGGCGTTTGTCGAGATCTGGCCCTCGCTCAACCTTGGTGCAGCGCCGCCGGATCGGATCAAGGATGCGTGGCAGGTCGAACAGGTTGCCTTGACTCTGTCGCGGATGACGGATCAGGAATTGGACGGACAGTTGAACGTTTCAGCCTTAGAGGAGGGGTGGATCTTGGGTGTAGCGCAGGACAAACCGAACATTTCGTCTCCGCCATTGCGAAACGATTGTTTTGCCTTGCCTGCGGGGGTGAACTGGACGCCCGTAGATGATGCGCTCGCGTTGCTGCGGGATCGGTTGCGCCCCGTCACAGGGGCCGAGGAGGTGCCGCTTGCGCAGTCGATGGGCCGCGTTCTGGCCGAGGACGTGGTGGCGCAGCGCTCGAACCCGCCGCAGCCCAACACGGCTGTGGATGGCTATGGGTTCGCAGGCCCAATCGCCGAGGGCGCGCAGGTGATGCCGCTGACTGAGGGGCGCGCAGCGGCGGGTATTCCGTTCGATGGCACGGTTCCCTCAGGCCGCGCGTTGCGCGTCCTGACCGGCGCGGCTCTGCCAGAAGGCGTGGACACGGTCATTCTGGAAGAGGACGTGACGGTTCAGGATGGCCACATTGCCTTCCACGGCCCGTTGAAGCAGGGAGCAAACACGCGTCGCGCGGGGGAAGATATAGCGGCGGGTGAGGTCGCCCTGACAGCCGGTCGCAAGTTGACACCGGCCGATATGGCGCTTTTGTCGGCGGTCGGTATTTCCGAGGTGCTCGTGCGCAAACCTCTGCGCGTGGCCGTTCTGTCCACCGGGGATGAACTTGTCGAGCCGGGCGAGACAGCAGGTGTCGGGGAGATATTTGACGCGAACAGGCCCATGCTGCTGTCTTTGATCGACCGCATGGGATTTGTGCCGGTCGATTTGGGACGTGTCGCCGACGACCGCGAAACCCTGCGAGCGAAGTTGGATGAGGCCTCAACGCAAGCCGATGTGATCCTGACCAGCGGCGGCGCTTCGGCGGGGGATGAGGACCATGTCTCGGCCCTGTTGCGCGAGGCGGGGGCGATGCAGGAGTGGCGGATTGCCCTCAAACCCGGTCGCCCTCTGGCGTTGGGCATTTGGTCGGGCACGCCGGTTTTTGGCCTGCCCGGCAACCCAGTGGCCGCCAAGGTCTGTACCTTGATCTTCGCCCGACCGGCCCTTTGCCAGATGTCGGGGCAGGGATGGGCAGAGCCACAGGGATTCGAAGTGCCCGCCGCTTTTGAGAAACGCAAGAAACCCGGTCGCCGCGAATATCTGCGCGCGCGTATTCGCGAGGGGCGGGTCGAGGTTTTTCACTCGGAAGGCTCCGGCCGGATCAGCGGGCTAAGCTGGGCCGAGGGGCTGGTCGAGATCGAAGACGGCGCGCG
The DNA here is from genome assembly GCF_056538565.1 of Ruegeria sp. BG11. Lineage (NCBI taxonomy): Bacteria > Pseudomonadati > Pseudomonadota > Alphaproteobacteria > Rhodobacterales > Roseobacteraceae > Ruegeria > Ruegeria sp. BG11. The sequence goes on from NZ_JBQFTH010000006.1 coordinate 103,987, forward strand.
CCACATTCAACCGGGCGATCTGGTGCGCTTTATCCCTTACGGCAGTTTTGGGCTGTGACGGTCACGGTTTCCAAAGGCTTCAGAGAGGCTGAAAGACCCCAAGCCGCTGCCCTGTTCTGGCATGCCTTTGCGGCCAAGCTGCACAAGGTGATGGGGCCGGATGAAAAAGGTTTGGCCTTCTTTGAAACGGCCCTCGATCCGGAATTTGCACTGGTTGCGCGTGACGCTGATGGCCGGGTGCTGGGCCTTGCGGGGTTCAAGACCAACAATGGCGGCTTGGCGGGTGGCAGCCTGTCGGACCTTGCACGCGTCTATGGCTGGTTCGGGGCGATCTGGCGCGGTGTGGTTCTGAGCGTGTTGGAGCGCGATCTGCAGCCCGGTGTGTTCCAGATGGACGGCATCTTTGTCGCGGCTGAGGCCCGCGGGCAGGGCATTGGAACAACACTGCTCTCTGCCATCAAGGCTGAGGCGCAGCGCCGTGGTATGGCCGAGGTGCAACTGGATGTGATCGACACCAACCCACGCGCGCAGGCCCTGTATGAACGCGAAGGGTTCAAACCTGTGGGTGTTGAGAAAACCGGCCCGTTTCGGCACCTGTTCGGCTTCAGCCGCGCCACCAAGATGAGCTGGCCTGTACCTACCACCTAGTCGAAGGTGCCAGCCACACGCCCCAACAGCATGAAGGCCCGCGCGGTTCTTGTATCACCAAGGGCGGTCAGTTCCGCGTCACTGGCATTGGCCTCGAATTCGACGATCATGTTGTCAAAGCGGCGCAGGAAATGGTGTGCGGCATCCCGGAAGATCGGATCCTGTTTCATCCGCGCCGCCGTCAGCGCCAGCGACGAACGATCCCGAATCCCGCCCAAAGCCGCGACCGAGCGTCCACGTGCGCCCTGCGCAAACTGACGCCAGACCTCGGGCCGCGCCATATCGGGGCGGAGGTCATCCATATAGATGCCCTCTTGGCTGAGCAGGGTCAGAACATCCTGCGAGGCCTGTACCAGTTTGGAGGCTTTTCGATCCTTCAACGCCATCCGAAGCGCAGTGAACCCTTCGGTATCTTTCTCGGTCTCGGGGAAGTTCAGCGCGCGGATGAAGGTATCGGTGGTCAGAGGCGGCGTGATCTCTTCGGCGGTGGTGCCCAGCGCCAGCGAGGTCTGCCCGCCCGGCGCAGGCGGGGCGACCTGCAAGGGTTCGCGCCGCTTGCTGGAGAAGGTGGCGAGCGCGTCTTCGGCCTTTTTGGTCACAGCGGCGATTTCGTCCAGCTTTTTGGACACCGTCGGCTCATACGAGCTGGCGGCGCGCTGTTGCTGAACGACATAGGCCTGACGGATCGCATCAATCGCAGTTTGCAACCGTGCGCTTTCCTCGCGCATGACCCGGCTGGCGCGCATCGCCGTCGCCGCGACCCAGATCATCGCCACCGGCAGGAAAACCGCCAACAGGGTCACAATGAACCCGCCGCCCTGTGTTTGGTCGGGCAGTACAAGGAACAGGACCGAGACCACCAGCCAGATGACACTCAGCACCCCGGCCGCAATCTCGATCGAGGTCACAGACGGGCGCTGAGGACGATCATAGATGCCCAGCGAGGTTGGCCGTTCGCTTTCCTGGTCAGGTTGTGGCCCCGACATGACAGACCCTCCGGGTCAGGCGAATTCGATGTTGAGAACTTCGTAGGAACGGACACCGCCGGGCGTGCGAACTTCGACACTGTCGCCTTCGTCCTTGCCAATCAAGGCGCGGGCCATGGGCGATTTGATGTTCAGAAGGCCTTTTTCGATATTGGCCTCGTATTCACCCACGATCTGCCAGGTCTTTTCCTCATCGGTGTCTTCATCGACCAGCGTGACCTTGGCGCCGAACTTGATCGCACCCGACAGTTTGGCCGGATCAATTACATCGGCCAGCGACAGGATGCCCTCAAGCTCTTTGATGCGGCCTTCGATGAAGCCCTGCTTTTCACGGGCCGAGTGGTATTCGGCGTTTTCCTTCAAATCACCCAGTTCGCGGGCCGAAGCGATAGCTTCGATGATCGCCGGGCGCTCGACGGATTTGAGGTTTTTCAGCTCCGCCTCGAGCGCGGCATTGCCCGCAGGCGTCATTGGAATCTTTTCCATAATCTTGTTGTCCACGCATAAATTGAGCCGCCCCGCCGCGGGGAAAGCGTCGGGGCGAATGATGGGTCGTTCAGTACCTGACCCAAATGGAGCGTGAAATGCAAGAGGCCAAGAGGGCGTCACACGTCGATTTGCGACTTAACGCCGTTCCGCTGAGGCGGTTCGCGCCTGTGGCGGTGGTCCGGGGGCTTGTTCCTGCGCCACCGCTGTGACGGGGTGCAGAGCCACAACATCTCAATCATATTGCACCACCTCGAACTCGATCCCGTTGTCATCGTCGAAATAGAACCGCTTGCCCGGCTCATAATCGGCGTGGTTATGCGGTGTAAAACCTGCCGCGCGCACCTTGGCCTCGGTCGCGTCGATATCCTCGACCAGAACGCCCACGTGGTTCAGGCCGCCGACCACGTCATAGCTGCTTTCGTTTGATGGCTCGGGGTGTTCGGGGCGGTAGAGGGCAAGATAGGTGTGTTTGGTGCCGACATGCACCGTATAGCCGCCCGCCATCGCGGCTCCTTCCCAGCGGATATCCCATCCAAACACTTTGTGCATCCACGCGGCCGAGGCTTTGGGATCGTTGACGGTGAAGTTGGTGTGTTCAAGCGTGGCCATCATGGCAGGTCCTTTCCTTTTTCAGGCTTGTCACGACTCAGCGTAATTTCTAAACCTAACTTTAGGTCAAGGTATTTCTTGCGAGGGTGAAATGGCAGTTTCCGAAGGTCTGGCAATTGGCGCTTTGGCACGGCGTACCGGGTTGGCGGTGTCGGCGATCCGGTACTATGAGGCGCAAGGGTTGATCTCGCCCTGGCGCAATGCAGGCGGGCAGCGGCGGTATCAGCGGGCCGATATCAGGCGATTGAGCTTTGTGATGATCGCCCAGCAATTCGGCCTGACCCTGCCCGAGATCCGTGAGGTGCTATCGGGCCTGCCCGGTAACCGAACCCCTACGCCGCAGGACTGGAAAGACATCAGTGTCACGCTGCGCGCCCATCTGGATCAGCGAATCAATACCCTGACGCGATTGCGCGACAATCTGGACGGCTGCATCGGCTGCGGGTGCCTCAGCCTGCCGAAATGCGCCCTTTACAACCCCGATGACCGTGCCAAATCACATGGTAGCGGTCCCAGATACCTTATGGGCGACTCGCCAAACACGTGAAGTGTCGAATAGCGGCATTGTTACGCCGTGTTTCGATTGACCTGAGTCTTTCTCACCATGTAATCAGCCGAGAAACAAAATTGCGCCGACCGCATGAGAAAAGCGCCAATTCGGAAAGTTAGCTAAGGAGCCCGCGATGGCCGAGATTGAACGCGAAGCGATGGAATACGATGTGGTGATCGTGGGCGCAGGCCCCGCGGGCCTGTCGGCGGCCATCCGTCTGAAACAGCTGGATGCAGACCTGAATGTCGTGGTTCTGGAAAAGGGCTCGGAAGTGGGTGCGCATATCCTGTCGGGCGCGGTGCTGGATCCCTGCGGGTTGGACGCTCTGATCCCGGATTGGAAAGAAAAAGGCGCGCCTCTGAATACGCCGGTGAACGAAGATAACTTCTACATGCTGGGTGAGGCCGGAAAGCTGCGCATCCCCAATGCTCCGATGCCGCCGCTGATGAACAACCACGGCAACTACATCGTGTCGATGGGTAATGTCTGCCGCTGGATGGCCGAGCAAGCCGAGGAGCTGGGCGTGGAAATCTTCCCCGGCATGGCCTGTTCCGAGCTGGTCTACGGCGAAAATGGCGAAGTCAAAGGCGTGGTCGCCGGTGTCTTCGGTCTCGAGGCAGACGGCTCTTACGGTCCCGGCACCGAACCGGGCATGGAGCTGCACGGCAAGTATGTCTTCCTGTCCGAAGGTGTGCGCGGCTCCTTGTCCAAAGAAGTCATCGCCAAATACGACCTGTCTGCCGGCAAAGAGCCGCAGAAATACGGCGTCGGCATGAAAGAGATTTGGGAGATCGACCCGGCCAAGCACAAGGAAGGCAGCGTCACGCACACCATGGGCTGGCCTCTCGGCAGCAACGCGGGTGGCGGTTCCTTCATCTATCACCTGGAAAACAACCAGGTCTATGTCGGCTTCGTGGTTCACCTGAACTACAAGAACCCGCACCTGTATCCCTACATGGAATTCCAGCGCTTCAAGCACCACCCGATGGTGGCCGACCTGCTGAAAGGCGGCAAGCGCGTTGCTTACGGCGCCCGCGCGATCACCGAGGGTGGCTATCAGTCTATGCCGAAGCTGGTCGCTCCGGGCGTGGCGCTGCTGGGCTGCTCGGCCGGTATGGTCAACGTGCCGCGCATCAAGGGCAACCACAACGCGATGCTGTCAGGTAAAGCCGCTGCCGAGGCCGCCTTTGACGCCATCAAAGCCGACCGGTCCGGTGATGAGCTGACGGCCTATGAAACCGATGTTCGCGAAGGGGCCATTGGTCAGGACCTCAAGAAAGTGCGTAACGTCAAGCCGATGTGGTCGAAATGGGGCCTCATGCCCTCGTTGGCGCTGGGTGGTCTGGACATGTGGACCAACACGCTGGGCTTTTCGCTGTTCGGCACGATGGGTCACGGTAAGAACGACGCCGAGGCGACCGAAGAGGCCAGCAAGCACAAGCCGATCGACTATCCCAAGCCCGATGGCACGCTGTCCTTTGACCGTCTGACCAACGTGTCCTTCGCGATGACCAACCACGAGGAAAGCCAGCCCTGCCACCTGAAGCTGGGCGACCCATCGATCCCGGTTGCCGTCAACCTGCCCAAATTCGCCGAACCCGCGCAGCGCTATTGCCCGGCTGGCGTCTATGAGATGGTCGAGGATGACGACGGCCCGCGGTTCGTGATCAACTTCCAGAACTGCGTCCATTGCAAGACCTGCGATATCAAAGACCCGAGCCAGAACATCACCTGGACCACGCCGCAGGGTGGCGACGGCCCGAACTATCCCAACATGTAACTGAAAGCCTGGCACTGGCGGCGCGACCCTGCCGCCATCCCGCCCCTTTTTCATGCCACCGGTCTCGCCGGTGGCACTTTTTGTCGTTGGCAAGAAAGCCTGTGTCGCAAACGGTGATGTGCGGGTAGAGTGATCGCTCTACCACCGTGACATGACTGAGACACAGCAGAAAATCGCGGAAAACCTTGATCGGCAGTTTTCAGAGATGGGATTTGCCACCCAAGGCGTTGAAGCCTTGCGTGAGGGCGCGAATGTTTCCCTTCGCACGCTTTACAAGTATTTTCCCAGCCGCGAAGCGATGGTTATAGGCGCGTTGGATCATCGCGATGCCGCCTATTCCGATTGGATTGGCACGGATCAACTCCGGGGCGCGGATCATGTGTTGCATGTTCTGACCCGCCTGGCGGACTGGCTGCGCGAGGTTTCAAACACCGGATGCCTGTTCCGCAATGCACTGGCGGCCTATCCCGAAAGTGATGCGATCCGCGACGCTGTCACGACGCATAAACAGCATGTCCGCGACATGTTCCGCGCCCGGCTGATCCACGTGGCCCCTGATTGCGATGTCGAGGCTTTGGCCGAGGTTCTGTTCATCCTGCACGAAGGCCTGACTGAGAGCGCGCGTTTGATGGGGGCCGAGGCCGCAACCTCGGCCACGATGCGCTGTGCCCGCGCGTTGCTGGCAGCTGCCGATATTCACTAGGCCGGGCATCCGGCAAACGACAGAAGAGACGGATATGAAGATCAAGGAAATCCACATCTACGCCCATGATCTGCCGGTCAAAAACGGCCCTTACACCATGGCAAACGTCGAGGTCTGGACGCTTGACACCACGCTGGTCAAGCTGGTGGCCGAGGATGGCACGACCGGCTGGGGAGAGACCTGCCCGGTCGGCCCAACCTATGCTGAAGCGCATGCAGAGGGCGCGCGGGCTGCGTTGAAGGCAATGGCCGAGGGCCTGATCGGCGCGGATCTGTGGCCTGTGGCCCTGCACCACCGGATGAACGGGCTGCTCAATGGGCACAACTATGCCAAGGCGGCCATCGACATCGCGGCCCATGACCTGATTGGCAAGAAACTGGGCGTCAATGTCGCCGACCTGCTGGGCGGCGCGCAGACCGATCGCGTGCCCTCTTACTACGCGACGGGTGTGGGCGCGCCGGACGATATCGCGCGCCTTGCCAAAGAGAAGCTGACCGAGGGCTATCCTCGCCTGCAAATCAAAGTGGGTGGCCGTCCGGTCGAGATTGATATCGAAACCATCCGCAAAGTCTGGGAGGTTGTCGGCGGAACAGGCATGCGCCTTGCGGTCGATGGCAATCGCGGGTGGACCACGCGCGATGCGCTGCGCGTCAGCCGCGAATGCCCGCATGTGCCCTTCATCATGGAACAGCCCTGCAACACCTATCAGGACTTGGAAAAGATCCGCCCTCAGGTGACCCATGGCATCTACATGGATGAAAACAGCGTCGACCTGAACACCGTGATCTCGGCTGCCGGGACCGGGCTGGTGGACGGGTTTGGCATGAAAGTCACCCGCATCGGCGGCCTGCAGAACATGCGCACCTTCCGCGACATCTGCGAAGCGCGCAATCTACCGCATACCTGCGATGATAGCTGGGGCGGGGACATCATCGCCGCCGCCTGCACGCAGATTGCATCCACCGTGCGTCCGACGCTGATGGAGGGCGCATGGCTCGCCGCCCCCTATATCGAAGGCAACTACGATCCCGAAAACGGCATCACTATCCAAGGCGGTCACATCCAACGCCCGACCGGGCTGGGTCTGGGCGTCACCCCCGACGAAACGCTGTTCGGCGCGCCTGTCGCCTCATATTAAGGAGAACACAATGATCCCCGAGACCATGCATGCGGTCCAACTGACCGGCCATGGCGGTATTGAGATGCTGGACTACCGCTCGGACGTGCCGGTCCCGACGCCGGGGCGCGGAGAGGTGCTGATCCGGGTCGCTGCCGCGGGTGTGAACAACACCGACATCAACACGCGGATCGGCTGGTACTCTAAGGCTGTCACCGAGGACACCAATACCGGCGGTGCCTCGGGTTTTGAGACCGTGGACGATGACGACGCCAGTTGGTCGGGCACGCCCTTGACCTTCCCGCGCATTCAGGGCGCGGATGTCTGTGGCCATGTTGCTGCCGTAGGCGATGGGGTCGACCCGGCGCGCATTGGCGAGCGTGTGATCGTGCGCAACATGCTGCGGACTTATGTCGACTACCGCCCCTATGAATGCTGGACCATCGGCAGCGAATGTGATGGGGGGTTTGCCCAGTTCTGCGTCGCACCTTCGCAGGAAACCCATGCCGTGAATTGCGACTGGGAGGATGTGGAACTGGCCGCCATCCCCTGCGCCTATTCCACGGCTGAGGGCATGCTGCACCGCGCCAGCGTTGGAGCCGACACTGTTCTGGTTGCCGGCGCCTCGGGCGGTGTTGGTTCGGCTGCGGTGCAACTGGCGAAACGGCGCGGCGCGTATGTGATCGCTCTGTGCTCGCCCACGAAGGCCGAGGCCGTTCTAGCTTTGGGTGCAGACCGCGTGCTGGACCGCAACGCCGATCTGGTGGCTGAACTGGGTGAAGGCTCGATCGACGTGGTGGTCGATCTGGTGGCCGGTCCGCAATGGCCCAGCCTGTTGGACGTGCTGCGCCGGGGCGGGCGGTATGCGACCGCCGGGGCCATTGCCGGACCTATCTGTGAAATAGACGTGCGGACGCTCTACCTCAAAGACCTCACCTTGTTTGGCTGCACCTTTCAGGAAGACATCGTGTTCGAAAACCTCGTGAAATACATCGAGGCCGGAGAAATCCGCCCCGTTGTCGCCAAGACTTACCCGCTCAGCGAGATTGCGACAGCGCAGGAAGAGTTTCTGACCAAAACACATACCGGACAGCTGGTGCTGATCCCGCCGCAGGTAACCTCATGAAAATCCGCAATATTGAGCTTTTTGAACTGCATCTGCCCTATGCAGGCGGCTCTTATGAGCTGTCGGGTGGGCGTATCTACACCGGGTTTGACAGTGTCATCGTCTGTATCACCGCCGATGACGGGACCGAGGGATGGGGCGAATCCACGCCCTTCGGCCCGAACTACATCGCTGCCCATGCGCGTGGAGCGCGGGCAGGGGTCGAGGAAATCGCGCCTTATCTAATCGGACGTGACCCCCGCGATGTGGACCGGATCAATGACTCGATGGATGAGGCTCTCTTGGGCCACAACCACGCGAAATCAGCCCTTGATCTGGCCTGTTGGGACCTGTTCGGCAAATCGGTTGGCCTGCCCGTCTATAAACTGCTGGGCGGTGCGACGGGCAATCGCCTGCCCGCGATCAGTTCGATCTACGCGGGCACGCCCGAGGATATGCGCGCCCGCGTCGCGGAACACCGCGCGATGGGCTATATGGGCCATTCGGTCAAGGTCGGTGCGATGGATTCCGAAGGCGGCCCGGCGCTGGACGTCGAACGCATCGCAGCCTCATTGGCGGATCGGCAACCGGGCGAATATTTCATCGTTGATGCCAATGGCGGCCTGATCCCGGAAACCGCGCTGCGGATGCTCCGCGCCCTGCCGAACGGGCTGGATTTCGTGCTGGAGGCCCCCTGTGCCACATGGCGCGAGACGCTTTCCCTGCGCCAGCGCTGTGACGTGCCGATCATTCTGGACGAGTTGGCGCAAGAAGATGGCGACATCGCCAAGCTGGTGGCGCTGGACGTGGCCGATGGCATCGGGCTGAAAATCTCGAAAGCCGGGGGGCTGACCCATGCCCGCCGTCACCGCGACATCTGTCGCGCCGCAGGGCTGACGATCAGTGTGCAGGACACGGTGGGATCGACCCTGTCTGCCGCGTCGATCTTCCATATGGGTGCGACCGTGCCCGAACGGCTGCTGCGCTGTGTTCTGGACCCGCGCGACATGGTGACGATCCAGACCGGGGCGTTCGACGCCCCAATCGAAAACGGTGGTGTTCTGCCGCCCGATGCGCCGGGCCTCGGCGTGACAATGAACCGAGACCTGCTGGGGCAGGCCGTTGCAATCTGGGAAGACTAAGACATGTTTCAGGACAAAAATGCCCTCGTCACCGGCGCGGCCGGAGGGATCGGGCAGGCCATCGTCAAACAGCTGCGCGCGCAGGGCGCTCGGGTTGCGGTTGCGGATCGCGCGACCGATGGGATCGAAGCCGAGGCGCATCTGCCCGGCGATCTTCTGGACCCGGCCTATTGCGACCAACTGGCTGCCAACGCGCAACAGGCTTTGGATGGCCTCGATATCGTGATCAACAATGCCGGCGTCATCACCCGCGGCCCGGTCACCGAGACCTCGGACGCCGACTGGAGCCTGTCCTTGGGTGTGAATGTTGAGGCACCTTTCCGGATATGCCGCGCTGCCATTCCGCTGATGGCCGAGGCGGGCGGTGGAGCCATCGTCAACACCGCTTCCTGCTGGGGCGGCAAGGCACCGGGGCCGAACCATGCGCTATATTGCATGACCAAGGCGGCGATTGCCTCGCTGACCGAATGTATGGGGATGGATCACGCGCATCAGGGCATCCGCATCAACGCCGTTTGCCCGAATGAGGTCAACACGCCGATGCTGCGCTCGGGCTTTGCCAAGCGCGGGTTTGATCCAGACGAGGCCGTGACTGAACTGGGTAAGACAGTGCCTCTGGGCCGGATCGCCGAGCCTGAGGATATTGCTGATGTAGTCCTGTTCCTCGCCTCGGATGCGGCGCGTTATATGTGCGGCACGCTGGTTGAGGTCAATGGCGGGAAGCCGGTCGCATGAGGCGGTTTGAGGGCAAGGTCGCGCTGGTTACCGGCGGTCGCTCTGGGATCGGACAGGCAATCGCGGCACGGCTGACGGAGGAGGGCGCGCGCGTCTTCACCGCTCAGCGTGGTGGAGATGACCGGCTCGAAGGGATCACAGCCGATTTCACCGATCCAGCTGTGCCTGCACAGGTGGTGGTCGAGGTCATTGCCCGCGCCGGGCAGCTGGACGTTCTGGTCAACAACGCCGGGATGATGCAGGAGGCCCGCGTCGAAGAGATGACGTTGGATGACTGGCAGAAAAACCTGACCGTCAACCTGACCGCGCCATTTCTGATGATCCAGGCCGCTTTGCCCCATCTGCGCAAGACAAAGGGCAGCATCGTCAATACCGGCTCGATCGAGGGACTGGGCAGCAATCCAGGCCACGCAGCCTATTGCGCGTCCAAGGCCGGGTTGCACGGGCTGACCCGCGCCGTGGCGGTGGATCACGGAGCCGAGGGTATTCGCTGTAACGCGATCGCTCCGGGCTGGATCGACACCGAGTTGAACCTCGACTTTATCGAGTCGACGCCCGACCCGGATGCGTTTCGCCGGGATATCGGCCAGATCCACCCGGTCGCGCGCACCGGCAGGCCCGAAGAAGTGGCTGCATTGGCGGCGTTTCTGGCCGCCGAAGAAAGTGGCTTTATCACCGGGCAGGTCTATACGGTCGATGGCGGGCGGATGGCCAAGCTGAGCCTGCCCTGACCCCCGCGCCAACGGTTCGAGAGCTTACCGCAAGTCTTGCAACTGCGACAGCAATTCGGTGCTGACCCTGACACCCTCGGCCTGAGACGCGGCGCGGTTTTTCAGCCGCCCGTCACCGGGTACGCGCGCGGTTCCGTTGCCTTCGATCACGGCACAGATGCGCGTGACATAATCGTTGAAGGCGGCATTTCCGAACCGTGTCGGATCAATCGCGATCAGGGTCGCGCCGCCCTTGACGTTCAACGCGCCATGCGCCTCGCGCTCGGCATTGTCGACCGAGAGGGTCCCTCCGGCCAGCGCCGCGCCCATGACCTCGATCAGGAAGGCAATCGCGGCCCCTTTGTGTTCGCCGAACGGCAACAGGCTGCGGGTTTCCAGAATCGCGTTGGGATCAGTGCTGGGCTGGCCGTCCGGGGCCAGACCTGCAGGGCGCGGCAGGTCATGCCCTTCGGCGGCGGCCATGCGGATATCCATCAAGGCCACTGTCGAGGACGCCTGATCCCAGACGATCGGTTCCATACCGTCACGCGGGCAGGCAAAAGACATCGGGTTGGTGCCAAAGACCGGGCGCACACCGCCCTGCGGCACCACCATCGACAGTGAGTTCACGACGGCCAAAGCCACCAACCCCGCCTCGGCCAGAGGTTCAGTGTCAAAGCGCAACGCGCCTAGGTGGTGACTGTTGGCGCAGGTGAAGGCGGCGATCCCGTTTTCGCGCGCCATCGCAATCAGCTCGTCCCGAGCTGCGGCTGCGGCGATCTGGTAGTACCCGTTGTCCGCATCGCCGCGCAGAACGCCCGGTGCGATACGCTCGAATTTGGGGTGCGCAGCGGGGTTGGCATAGCCCGAGGTAAAGCTCTGCGCGTAGACCGGCAGCATGCGCAAACCGTGGCTGCGCGGGCCGTCACGTTCGGATTTCACGACGATCTCAGCGATCATATCGCTGCCCGTCTCGTCCATGCCCGCAGCCACAAGGACGGATTTCGCCAATTCCCTAACCTCTTGGAGTGAGAGCGTTTTCGTCGAGATATCGGTCATTGGCAAATCCTGTCCTTGTGTTCGTGAAAGGGACCGCAAGCCCCCTTGTTGTTCTTGTCAGGCGCGTGCGCGGGCGCTGGTGGGGTCCACGGCGCAGGTGTCGATGACCTCGGCCTCGCGCATCTCGTTATGGACCAACACCTGCATTCTGGTGCCCGGCGCCGTCATGTTCTGCGGCACCAGCGCCATTGCGATGTCATGGTTGCAATAATATGAGAACCCGCCCGAGGTGACACGCCCGATCAGTTTGCCGTCGGAATAGACACCCTCGTCAAACATCACCGAGGTATCGCAATAGGGCAGTTTCAACGTGACCAGAGTGTTGTATCCCCCCGCGTCCCGCTGTTTCAGCAGAGCGGGTTTGCCGATGAAGTCCCGCTCGACCACTTGCCCGCCGATCTTCTCGGTCATGGCAACGAACCGGCCCAGATCGGCCTCATACGGAGTCAGGTCCTTACAGATCTCACGGTTGATGGCACGGTAGGATTTCTCGAGCCGCATGGACTCCAGCGCCTCAAGACCGAACGGTTTCACGCCCGCCTTCAGCAACAGATTCACGAGATGACGGTTGTAGCCCGCCGGATGGTGCAGCTCCCATCCCAGCTCACCGGTGTAGGAGACGCGCAGCAGGTGAACGCCCTTGGCATAGCCGACTTCACCCATTTGCGCCGAAAGCCACGGGAAGGCCTCGTTCGAAAGATCATTGTCCGTCAATTTCGACAGGATCTCGCGCGATTTCGGACCGGCCAGAGCGATCACGCCCAGCTGTTCCGAGATATCCTCCATCACGACCGAGCTGTCTTTGGGCAGCAGACGCTGCATCTGGTCCCAGTTATAGGCCTGCCAATTCGGGGTCGAGATCAGGTAGAAGTCATGTTCGGCGTAGCGCACGATGGTGTATTCCGCATCCATCCCGCCCTTGTCGTTCAGCATCAGCGACAGGGTCATGCGCCCCACCTTGGGCAGTTTGTTCGCCATCAGGCCGTCAAGCCATTTGGCCGCGCCCGGCCCGCGCACGGTGAATTTGGTCATCGGAGACATCTCGATGAAGCCTGCCTCTTCCCGCGTGCGGCGCACTTCTTCCTGAACCAGCTCCATATGATTGGTGCGGCGGAAGGAGTGTTCGGGGATCGCCTCCTCGGGTGATTTGGCGAACCAGCGCGGGAATTCATAGCCGTTGAAGCTGGTCCAGACGGCACCCTGCGCGGTCAACAGATCGTAGGAGCCCGCGGTTTTCATCGGGCGGGCCTCGGGAAAATCCTCACCGGGGACATGGGCATCCATATGGGTTCCCCATGTCTCGCGGACCTTGTCCATGGTCCACCGTTTCGAGGCATAGTCCGAGAACCGGCGCGGGTCGAGTTCCGACATGTCCATGCCCGGATCGCCATCCACGATCCACTTGGCCAGACGGTTCCCGACCGTGCCGCCCCACAGGATGCCGCCGGGCATCCCTTCGGCCAGCCACAGGTTCTCGTGCCCCGGCGCGGGGCCAGCCAGAGGCAGCTCGTCCGGGGTCATCTGAAACGGGCCGCGGGTGTTGGCCTTGATGCCAACCTCGCCCAGCGTCGGAACCCGTTCGATGGCGCGTTCCCACTGGGTTTCCACGGCATCGAAATCTTCGGGCAGAAGGTCGGCGCCGAAATTCGGTGGCACGCGATCTTCGGCGAACAGCTTGAGGTCCTTGGTGAATTCATAGGGGCCAAACTGGATGCCGCCCACGTCTTCGCGCAGATAGGCGCCATAATCCTCGTCCCGCAGGATCGGGAATTCCGGCAGACCCTGTGCCTTGCGTTCTTTCAGCAAGGGCACGGTCTCGGTCGTCCAATATTGGTGAACGATGGGAATGCAGGGCAGGTCCAGACCCACACGGCGCGCGTTTTCACGGGCGTAGTTGCCGGTGGCAAAGATCAGATGCTCGCAGGTGATCTCACCCTGGTTGGTGGTTACCTTCCAGTGGCCGTTTTCCAGCTTTTCGTAAGCGGTGGCTTCGGTGTTCTGATAGACCGTGGCCCCGGCATCGCGCGCCAGCTTGGCCAGCGCCATGGTGATGTCGGCGGGGTTCACATAGCCGTCTTCGGTATGCAGGATGCCGCCACGAATATCCGGGCTTTGGTTCAGCAGAGGGTGAACCTCGGCAATCTCTTCCGGTGTCAGCAGCTTGCAGGGCACCCCGGCGGCTTCGGCGATCGAGATATAGGACTGGAACTCATCCCAGCGCTTTTCGGTATTGGCAACGCGCAGCTGGCCCACTTTGCGAAGGCCCACCGAGGCGCCCATCTTTTCCTCAACCTCGGTATAGATGCGGATGGTTTCCATGGTCATTTTCGACACGTTTCGCGACCGCACAAAAGTCACAAGCAAACCGGCCGCATGCCACGTGGACCCTGACGTCAGCGTCGTCCGCTCCAACATCACCGCATCCGTGCAGCCATGTTCGGTCAGACCATACAGGATCGAGGCCCCAACGCAGCCGCCCCCGACCACAACTACTTTCGCATGTGACTTCATCGTATGTTTATACCGTGTCTGGTTTGCCAACAGTGTTTGGAAGCACCATTCCGTCACTCGGCCTTTTGCGCAATCGCAAAAATATTTCACTCTGAATGAGTTGAAATCACCCAAGCCAAACAAGCGCCTTTTGATACGCTCAGGGTACCCCAGTTCGCGGCTAGAGTGAGCCAACCAAAAGCCCTATCGATGAGATGCCATTGAGTGTTGGACGACGCTCCTGCTTGATCCGTGCAACAGGGCGGCCAGTTCTTAGGCGAAAACCGGTGCAATGGCGGCGTCGTGAACCTTGAGCCATTGCCTCTTGCGGGCCGAGGCCCTAGCTTAACGTGCAGTCAACGATAGCAAGGCAGGATTTTGGTGGTTTCCCTGGTTCGTCGCGTGGCACTGGCCGCGCTGCTTTCATCCTCGGTCGCAATCCCGGCATTTTCGGATACCGGGTCCGGGGCCTATTTGGCCGGACGTCAGGCAATCTACGAAAACGACTATGCCGCCGCCGAAAGGTATTATGCGCAGGCGTTGCGGTCTGATCCGCAGAACGCATTGCTGTTGGAAAGCGTCGTCGTCGCGCGGCTGGCGCTGGGCGAAGTTGAGCGCGCACTGCCCATCGCCCAGACCATTGAAGAGAATGGCCTGCCGAGCCAAGCAGCCCGGATTGCCATCGCCGCAAACCTGATCGCGGAGGGCGATTGGGAGACCCTGCTGTCACGTGATCCTGAAACGCAGGGCGTGGGTCCATTGGTCGATGGGTTGATGATTGCCTGGGCCTATCTTGGTCAGGGTGAGATGACCAAGGCGATGGAGCAGTTCGACTCGGTTACAACCCAGGAAGGGTTGCGCGAGTTTGCCCTCTATCACAAAGCGATGGCTTTGGCGTCGATCGGTGATTTCGAAGGGGCTGAGGCGATTTTCGCGGCCGATGACGGGGTCGTGGCCCGGTTCACACGCCGCGCCGCGCTGGCCCGGACCGAGGTTCTGTCGCAGCTTGACCGGAATGAGGACGCTTTGACCTTCCTGGCCGATGTGTTTCAGGCCGGAAGCGACCCGTCGATCGCAGATTATACAAGCCGATTGTCAGATGGCGAAACACTGCCCTTCACCCATGTCAGAACGGCGCAAGACGGCATGGCCGAGATCTTCTTTTCGGTCGGTGCTGCGTTGAATGAGGAGGCCGCTCCGGACTACGTTCTGCTTTATGCCCGCACGGCTAGCTTCCTGCGGCCCGATCACGTCGACGCCCTTTTGATGAGCGCCGAGCTTCTGTCGGAACTCAACCAGCTTGATCTGGCGGTTGAGGCGTATCGCGCAGTTCCTAAGGACAGCACCGATCACCACGTGGCTGAACTGGGTAGGGCCGATGTTTTGGGGCAATCCGGCAAAACCGATGCGGCGGTTGAGGTTCTGCAATCGCTGGCTGCGGAAAAGCCTGATCTTCCGAGTGTCCATGTCGCTTTGGCCGATCTGCAGCGCCGTGAGGAAAACTACGCCGCCGCCGTTGACTCCTACAACACGGCGATTGATCTGGCCGAGGGTGTCTCGGCGGCAAATTGGTTCCTGCACTACGCGCGCGGGATTTCTCATGAGCGCCTCAAGCAATGGGATCAGGCTGAGGCCGATTTCCGACGCGCGCTCGAGCTAAACCCGGATCAGCCGCAGGTTCTGAACTATCTGGGCTACTCGCTGGTCGAACGGCGCGAAAAACTCGATGAGGCGCTGGACATGATTGAGCGCGCTGTCGCGGCTCGCCCCGACAGTGGCTATATCGTCGACAGCTTGGGCTGGGTCCTGTTCCGCCTTGGTCGCTATGACGAAGCGGTCGAGCATATGGAGCGCGCGGTTGAGCTGATGCCGGTGGATCCGGTGGTCAACGACCATTTGGGCGATGTCTACTGGGCCGTCGGACGCGCCCGCGAGGCTGAGTTCCAGTGGAAACGGGCCCTGTCCTTCGTTGATCCCGAAGACACCGATGGTGAGGCTGATCCCGAACGCATCCGACGCAAGCTTGAGGTCGGTCTGGATACGGTTCTGTCCGAAGAGGGCGCGGATCCGTTGAAGGTTGCCAATGGCAACTAGCGCCTTTGCGCCCGCCAAGGTCAATCTAACCCTGCATGTCACCGGCCAGCGCGCAGATGGCTATCATCTGTTGGATTCGCTGGTGGCTTTTGCCGACATTGGCGATCAGCTGGCGTTTGAGCCGGGCGTAGGCTTTTCGATTTCCTTGAGCGGAGAGCATGCCGACGGGGTTCCGACGGACAGCCGAAATCTGGTCTGGAAAGCGGCCGAGGGCACTGGGTGGACAGGCCAAATCACGTTGAACAAGGTGCTGCCTCATGGTGGAGGCATCGGCGGAGGGTCCTCGGACGCGGCGGCCGTTCTGCGCCACGCGGCGGCGCAAGGGTTTGATATCCCGCCGCATCTTCCGACCGCGTTAGGGGCCGATGTACCGGTCTGCATGGTGGCCGAGGCTGCGCGGATGCGTGGGATTGGTGAACAGGTGGACCGGATCGCTTTGCCCTCATTGCCTACCCTGCTGGTCAATCCTGGGGTTGAGGTTCCGACCGGATCGGTCTTCGGCGCATTGGCGTCGCGGGACAATCCGGGATTGCAAGATCAAATCCCCTCATTCGCGGGCGTGGAAGACTGCGCCGCGTGGCTCTCGAACCAGAGAAACGACCTTGAACAGCCCGCCACAAGCCAGGCCCCGCAAATCGGGCGTGTGTTGGAGGAGTTGGCGGACACAAGGGATGTGTTGCTGGCGCGAATGTCGGGGTCAGGCTCTACCTGTTTTGCGCTCTACCCTTCAATGAAGGCCGCGCATTTCGCAGCTTATGAGATCGGCGCGGCCCAGCCCGATTGGTGGTGCCGCGCAACGATGCTCAGTTAAGGCGCGAGACCACGTAGTCGGCCAGATCGCGCAGCAGAGTGCGGATTTCGTGATCAGGCAGAACCTCAAGCGAGGCTTTGGCCTTCTTCGCCCAACCCAGCGCATCCTGACGGGTCGCCTCGAGCGTCTGGTATTTGCTCATAAGCCCAAGCGCATGTTCTAGATCGCCGTCCTGCTGGCGGCCTTTCTCGATCGTGCGCTCCCAAAAGATACGCTCATCGGTGGTGGCCTGCGCAACGGCTTTGATCACCGGCAGGGTCAGTTTACGCTCGCGGAAATCGTCGCCCACATTCTTGCCGGTTGCCTTGCTGTCCCCCTGATAATCCAACAGATCGTCAGCGATTTGGAAGGCAATGCCCAAGGCATCGCCATAGTCGAACAGCGCTTTGACCTGCGCGTCTGAGGCTTCCGCAATCACGCCGCCAACCTCGGTCGCTGCGGAAAACAGGGCTGCGGTCTTGCCGCGTACGACCTGCAGATAGATGCTCTCATCCGTGTTGAGATCGGTGGCCGCGGTCATCTGCAGCACCTCACCTTCGGCAATCGTGGCCGAGGCATTGGCTAGGATATCCAAAACGCGTAGCGATCCGGTTTCAACCATCAACTGGAAGCTGCGGGAAAACAGATAGTCGCCCACCAACACGCTGGATTTGTTGTCCCACAACAGGTTCGCCGTAGGCCGCCCGCGCCGCTGAGCACTTTCGTCGACCACATCGTCATGCAACAGGGTCGCGGTGTGAATGAACTCGACCGTCGCGGCCAGACGCACGTGATGCTCGCCCGAATAGCCAAACAGCCGGGCCGCCGCCAATGTCAGCATCGGGCGCAGGCGCTTGCCGCCCGCTTCGACCAGATGCGCGGTCACCTCGGGGATACGGGGCGCGTGTTCGGACGCCATCCGGGTCCGGATCAGCGTATTCACCGCCTCCATTTCGCCGGTCAACATTTCGGCCAGCCGTTCGTGCGGCTTCGAGATTGTGCTGATGCCCATCACACTCCTGATACAAGGCTCGACTTTCGCCTTGCCTTGCCCTTACATCCATCCCCATGAAAGAACTATTGCGCAGCACCGATCCGACAATCCTGGCCTTTGCATCCGCTCTTCTTGAGGGCGAGGATATAGACTGCTTTCAGATGGACGTAAATATGAGCATCCTCGAAGGCGGCATCGGAATTTTCCCACGCCGTCTGATGGTTCGGGCTGACGACCTGACCCGAGCAGAGCGTGTGATGCGCGACAACGAGATCCCGCTGGGGCGATGACCGGGTTCAAGGAGGATGAGCTAAGCCGGAACGATTTCCTCGGCGGGCGGTTGCGCCTGTGGCAACCCGTGTCGGGCTATCGCGCAGGGGTTGACCCTGTTTTGCTGGCGGCCAGCGTGCCCGCAACCTCTGGTCAGTCGGTGCTGGAGCTTGGCTGCGGGGCCGGCGCTGCAATCTTGTGTCTTGCGACACGGGTCCCGGGTTTGGACCTGTGCGGCGTGGAACTGCAAATGGCCTATGCGGATCTGGCCCGCCGCAATGCCGCCGATAACAATAAGGTGTTGGAGGTCGTCTCGGCTGATCTGACCGAGCTGCCCTCCGATCTGAAGCAGCGTCAATTCGACCATGTGATCGCCAACCCGCCCTACTATCGCGCCGGGGCCCACAGCGCAGCCATGGACCGAGGGCGCAGTGTGGCTTTGAGGGAGGAGACGCCTCTTGCCGATTGGATTGAAGTGGCGGCCAAGCGACTGGCCCCGCGCGGCTATCTGCACATGATCCAAAAGGCGGATCGCCTGCAAGATATGCTTTTGGCCTGTCGGGGACGTCTGGGCTCGGTCGAAGTGCTGCCGCTTGCGGCCCGCATGGGGCGCGAGGCTGAGCTTGTGATTCTACGGGCCCGCAAAGGCGGGCGGGCGGCGTTCCGGCTGCATGCGCCTATCATCCTGCATGCAGGTCAACGGCATGAGCGCGACGGTGACAGCTATACTCCAGAACTCTCGGATGTGCTGCGGCAAGGCGCTGCGTTGGGGCCGTTTCACGTCAATCGGCAATGACCAGCCGAATTTGTCGGATTTATCACTTTTTCTTCGCGTCTGCGGCGTGACAGGGTGGAAACGATATGCTCAACTTCTTACGTGACATCTAGACACGTAAACAAGGAGGATCGCCATGAGCGTGAGCGCACATCTGACAGAACTGAAGAAGAAGCACGAATCTCTCGGTCTCGAAGTGGAACAAGCTCAACGCGCGCCAGGCATTGATGATCTTCATATCGCCCAGCTAAAGAAACAGAAGCTAAGGCTGAAGGAAGAGATCGAGCGCTTATCGACCTAACCTTTAAGACTGGCGCGCGCCGCAACCACGGCCCCGCCGGTGATCAAGACCGCCGCGATCGCCAGTGTCCATGTCGGCATGGCGATCCCGGCAAAAACCAAAACCACGGTAGACAGTAAAGGCGCCGCGTAAGAGCTGGTGCCCAGCATCTGAATGTCGCCCTGCTTGACCCCGATATCCCAGACATAGAACGCCAGACCGACCGGCCCCAGACCAAGGGCCAGTGTCGATAACCAACTGAGCGTGGTGTCCGGCCAGACAGGTGCCTCAAGCGCGAAATGCAGGCCCCATGAGGCGATCGCCGTGAACACGCAGAACACAGCGACCGAGCTTGTGGGCGTTTCACCCAGTCTCCGCGACAACACGGAGTAGCCTGACCATGTCAGGGCACACAGGAACGCCAGCGCGTATCCCGGTAGGTGGTCGGCTTGAAACCCGGCGCTGCCGCCTCCGGTGATGATCAGCGCGGCCCCGGCAAAGCCCAAGCACGCCCCGATCAGGTGGCCTGCGCGCAGGTTTTCTCCGGGTAACAGGCCAGAGAACAGAACGATAAGCAGCGGCCAGAGATAGGCGATCAGCCCTGCCTCGGCCGCTGGGGCCATCCGAAGGGCCGAGAAGTATAGCGCGTGGTAGCCGAACAGGCCCACCGTTCCAAAGGCGTAGACTTTCCAGCTGATGCGGCGCAGCTGGGACAATCCACCCGATCGCCACGTCCAGACAAGCCCCAAAGTACCGCCGATACTGAAGCAGATTGCATTCAGCAGCAGCGGCGGTGTTGGGGCTGACCCGACTGTGAACAGGGCCAGCAGCGCCCAAAGCAAAACCGCAATGAAGCCGATGGCGGTGGCGCGTTGTCTGGTCATGTGGATGAGACGTCTTCTACGGGAACGATGGTGAATTCATCCGAGATATGAGCGGTTTTTTCAATCTCCGCAACAAACCAATCGCGAAATGCTGCGACCTGAGGCCGGTTCTCCGCGCCGGGCAGGCAGAGAAATCGAAAGCGGCCTTTGGTCTCGATCGCGGTTTTAAACGGCGCGACAAGCCGCCCTTCCATCATGTCCTTGATGATCATCGCCCGTCGCCCCAAGGCCACGCCCACTCCGGCGACAGCCGCGTCAATCGCGTGGTCTGCGTTGGAAAAATGCGCCCCGTGGGTCGGCGTGAACTCGACGCCAACAGCGCGGAACCACGTCGGCCAATCCGCCGGAGGTTTCAAAAACGCAATCGAATCGTCATGTATCAGAGGCGCGTTGCGCAGGCTTTCGGGAGTCGTGAACTCAGCGGCCAGTTCGGGTGTCATGACAGGGGTTAGCCACTCTTTGCGAACCGGCAGGCAATAGAGGCCATCATCCCCGCCATAGCCAAACCGGATCGCGACATCCACGTCGTCCCTCTCAAGGTCCATATTGCGCAGGGTGGCCGAAAATCTCAGGTCGATTTCGGGATGGGCGCGGGCAAAATCGTAAAGGCGCGGGGCCAGCCATTTGGCCGTCAGCGCAGGTCCGGCCGTCACGGTGAGGGTGGTGTTGTCCTGAAGCCTTCGCGTAGCGGCCCAAGCAGCCTTGAGTGACGCAAACCCCTCGGCGGCCCCGGGGGCGAGGGCTTTGCCCGCCTCGGTCAGCTCGACCGCGCGGTTCAGGCGGCGAAACAAGGGGTGGCCCAAATGATCCTCAAGCGATTTGATCTGGAAGGACAACGCCGCTGGCGTGACGTTCAACTCGTCTGCGGCCTTGGCGAAAGACATGTGTCGCGCGGCAGCGTCAAAGGCACGCAAAGCGGTGAGAGGGGGGAGGCGATCACTCATATCACTTAAGTAATACTTATCTGAATGCTTGAAAACTCTCGTTTGTGCCTTTTTCAATCAAGGGTCATGTTTAGGGCAAGTCAAGTTCAGCTTTAGCAAAGGGGATCTGCCATGATCGAGATGTCAACAAACCCGTCTGTCCAGATTGCAATTCGTCGTGCCCATGAAGAGCGCAGCAGGCTTGTTCACAAAGTTCTGGGATGGGTGTTTGGTTCCCGCTGACCGCAGCGCGCGCGGACTTACGGGATAAAGAAGGGCCGGTCCAAAAGGACCGGCCCGTTTTCGTTCAGTGCTCTGAAATCAGACGAAGAACTGAGCACCGTTGGCCGAGATGGTGGACCCATTGATGAACTGCGAATCGTCCGATGCCAGGAAGGCGACGCAGCGCGCGATCTCCTCAGGCTCACCCAAGCGACCGGCCGGAATCTGGCCGATGATCGACTCGCGGACCTTCTCAGGCACGGCCATAACCATTTCGGTGGCGATGTAGCCAGGGCAGATCGCGTTGGCAGTGATGCCCGCACGCGCGCCTTCCTGTGCCAGCGACTTCACGATACCCAGATCGCCGGCTTTGGTCGCGGCATAGTTCACCTGAGCGAACTGGCCTTTTTGACCGTTGATCGAGCTGATGACGATGACGCGGCCAAATTTGCGCTCGCGCATACCGGGCCAGACGGGGTGTACGGTGTTGAACACGCCGGTCAGGTTGGTGTCGATGACCTGATGCCACTGTTCAGGCGTCATCTTGTGGAAAGGTGCGTCGCGCGTGATGCCCGCATTAGCGACGACGATGTCGATGGGACCGACCTCGGCCTCGACCTTTTCGATGCCCGCTTTGGATTCGTCATAATCGGCCACGTTCCACTTGTAAGTGGCGATGCCGGTTTCCTCGGTGAATTTTGCTGCGGCTTCGTCATTCCCCGCATAGGTGGCGGCAACATTGTATCCTTCGGCCTTGAGCGCCTTGGAAATTGCTGCGCCGATGCCGCGAGAACCGCCGGTTACGAGTGCTGTACGTGCCATGGATGACTCCTCCAATTTTGGTCGTCTTGGTAATTCTGTTACTCTGAGAGAGAATGTTGCGCAATATCGTTTCGTGTTCGATCTTGTCTTTCTGTCTGGCGATATTGTCGCAGCGGTTGTGTAAAGCTTGATTGTAACAAAAAAGGGCGTCCAATGGACGCCCTTTTCTATTTAGATGTCAACGCACTTAGTCGCGCTCCACGCAGAGGGCGACACCCATGCCGCCACCAATGCAGAGGGTGGCCAGACCCTTCTTGGCATCACGGCGCTTCATTTCGAAAAGCAGCGTGTTCAGAACACGGCAACCGGATGCTCCGATCGGGTGGCCAATGGCAATCGCGCCACCGTTCACGTTCACGATCGACGGGTCCCAGCCCATGTCTTTGTTCACGGCGCAGGCTTGCGCGGCGAAGGCTTCGTTGGCTTCGACCAGATCCAGATCATCAACCGACCAACCTGCTTTTTCCAGCGCCTTGCGCGAGGCGTAGATCGGGCCAACGCCCATGATTGAAGGGTCGAGACCGGCGGTCGCGTAAGACGCGATACGGGCCAGTGGCTCAATCCCGCGCTTTTCGGCGTTCTCAGCCGACATCAGCAGGGTCGCCGCTGCACCGTCGTTCAGGCCCGAGGCGTTTGCCGCGGTGACCGAGCCGTCTTTGGTGAAGGCCGGGCGCAGTTTGGACATTGCTTCCATTGTTGCGCCGTGACGGATGTATTCGTCCTTATCCATCACGATGTCGCCCTTGCGGGTTTTGATGGTGAAAGGAACGATCTCATCTGCGAACTTGCCTGCGTTTTGCGCAGCTTCGGCTTTGTTCTGAGAGGCAACGGCGAATTCGTCCTGCATGTCGCGGCTGATCTGCCATTTCTCGGCAACGTTCTCGGCAGTTTGACCCATATGGTAGCCGTTGAACGCATCCCACAGACCGTCGCGGATCATGGTGTCGATGTATTTCATGTCTCCCATCTTGTGACCCGCGCGCAGGGCGGCAGCATGGGGAGACAGTGTCATGTTTTCTTGTCCACCAGCGGCGACGATATCCGCATCGCCCAGTTGGATGTGCTGAGCACCTAGGGCAACAGCGCGCAGGCCCGAGCCACAGACCTGATTGATGCCCCAGGCCGCGCTTTCCTGCGGCAGCCCGGCGTTGATATGCGCCTGACGTGCGGGGTTCTGGCCCTGAGCGGCGGTCAGGACCTGACCCATGATGGTTTCGCTGACTTCGCCTTTGTCGACGCCGGCGCGTTCGACGACGGCTTCGAGGACGGCAGCGCCCAGATCATGTGCGGGGGTATTGGCAAACGAGCCGCCAAAGCTGCCCACACCTGTACGTGCGGCGGATGCGATTACTACATTGGTCATATAATTTGTCCTTTACCGTCGTGGTCCAGCGGGAAATGTGACGACGCGGACCGCAGAGGGCCTCCTCTGCCCGTACCAGAGCGCCAATTTCTCCCCCCTCTAGTGCCTTCTGCAATAGCGCAATGCTGCACTTGCAGCAACGGACAGCTTGCCTCAGGCGGCAATCAGGCAGGTATTCGCGCGGCGGTGGGTCAACTAAGTCCCTGTTTTGGAATTTCTTTCTGCATTCCAAGGCGGCGACAGCGTCGGTGCTCCAAACAGAAAACCCTGCATGCAATCGACACCGCTTGCGCTCAGAAACGCTGCGTCTTGCGGGTTTTCGACTGATTCGGCTGTGACCAAAATTTCGAACTCTCGCGCGACTGCGATCAATGCACGGACGAGGGCCTGGTTGTCGGGGTCGTTGCTGATGCCGCGAATGAATTGACCGTCGATCTTGGCGGCATCGAACAGGAATTCGCGGAAATGCCGAAAACTGAAATTGCTTGCGCCGAAATCGTCCAGAGCAAAGGCAATACCACGCTCCTGCAACCTGTCCATCAGGTCGATCACCAGTTCGGGCACCTGCATCGCCGATTTCTCGGAGATCTCCAAAATCAGTCGTTCTCCCAGATTGCTGTCCCGTTTGAGAAAGCGATCCAGAATGCGGGACCAGTGCGAATACCCGATCGAACGCGCCGACATGTTGATCGACAGCCGGATCTGAGGGTTCCTGATCAGTGTTTGAAGCCCCATCTCTAGCGCGATGCAATCCAACTCTCGCCCGATGGGCGTGTTTTCTACCTGAGGCATGAAATCGCGTGCAGGGATGACCCGCCCAGTTTCATCCAAAACGCGGATCAGCCCTTCGTAGAAGGCAACGTTATGAGGCGCCTGTGCCTGCATCACCGGCTGAAAGGCCAGTTTGCATTGTTTGTGCCGAACCGCATCCGAGGCCATCTGCAATACGGATTGATCCCGACCGGAAACTGCCGAGGTCAAAGGGCTGTCCGGCCCTTCCCCTGACTCTGCACCTGTCTTGTCCCGCATGCGCGCTGATCCCGAATGGCTCTTCGGTTGCAGTGTCGCAGGAAACAGATGAATCTGCGGTTAATGCAGGTGACGTTTAGCGCGCAGATTGCCACGCATGGCTGAGGGAGGCCGCGGCGCCGAACACCGCGCCCATTACGCCAAGGATCATCATGGAAAACCCGATCAGGACAAGCGCTGATGCTGCCGTTGCGATGGCGGCAAACATGGCCAGAAGCACACCTAGCAGTCCGACTGTGGTTGATACGGTTGTCACTCGGGTCATTCCGGCCTCCGGTCACTGGTTACGTCACACCTGACGCTCCATATGGACCGTTCGGGCCGGATTTCAACCAAAGCGGCGTGGTGTAACGCCAGGATCAGGCCTGTTTTGCTGCGGAATTAGGCAGGTTTTCGCGAGTCTGCTCGAATCCGGGCGTTCCGAGATCTTCAGGGTGGCGGGCCAGATGCTTTGCCTTGATCTGCGCTGAGCTGTCGCGGCTTCCATCATGGCTATAGCCGGGCGGGGCAAAACAATAGGCGAGGCGTTGCTTCAGCTTCAGCCCCGGTTGGGTCGCATCGCGCCAGATGCCGACCCATTCGTGAAAGGCTACACGCAGCGGGTTGAAGGTGGCGATGTTGTGAACCAGCCCATAGTCGACGCGGTCGTAATCTTGCTCGGGAACAAAAGTGCCGAACATCTTGTCCCAAATGATGAAAACGCCAGCATAGTTGCAATCCAGATAGCGCGCGTTGCGGCCGTGATGCGCCCGGTGATGGCTGGGGGTGTTCATCACCGCTTCGAACCAACGGGGCATTTTGCCGATGGCTTCTGTGTGAATCCAAAACTGGTAGATCAGGTTGATGCCGCCCACGAACAGCACCATCGCCGGGTGAAAGCCCAGCAGGATAAGCGGCGCGCGCACCACCATCATGAAGGTAAACGTATAGGTCCATGTCTGCCGTAGCGCGGTGGTCAGGTTGTAGTGCTGCGAGCTGTGATGGTTCACATGGCTGGCCCAGACCCAGCGGATACGGTGGCCAAACCTATGCACCCAGTAGTACCGCAGGTCATCCAGCACAAAGCACAGGATGATGATCGGGATCGACGTACCCAGATCGAGCGGCGTGATCCGCCACAGCCACATGAAGAACCCATAGGCGATAAACCCCAGAAGGAACCCCGACGCAATATTGCCCGCCCCCATGATCAGAGAGGTCACCGCATCGCGCGTCTCATACCTCCCGCCGCGACCTTTGACGGCGATCCAGACGAACTCGGCCAGAATGGCGGCGATGAAGAAAGGGATCGCCCATTGGACGGCGTCGGGAAAGGTGATCTGGTCGGTCATGCGGGCTCCATCAGGTTGCGCCAGTGGGGGCGCTCGAGGTCATCCAGATGGATGATGGCTTTGGGTGTGCCGAAATCGTGGAACAGAATCTCGAACCCGTCGGTGCGATCCAGCAAGTCATAGTCCAGCAGATGCTGCGCCACAGTATCCGCGCCAAAGGACCAGAGGAGACCCGGCCCTTTTTCCGTCCGCACCAGCGCGGCGTGGCGATCATGGGAAACCGTGACGTCAATGACGGTATCTTCCGGGAAATGCCGAACCCATTGATCGCGCGCGGTTTCAGGCGAAATAACGCACCGCTGCGATCTGCCGGTCAGATGCAGCAACAGAGTGACTCCGGCGATCCCGCCGACCACAAGCACCAACAGAATTTCCAGTGGCATTCCATCCTCCCGCGCACAGAGTGCGGATCGGAGGATGGGCTGTCAAAGGTGGCGTAGCGTCAGTTTAGCTGTTGGCCTCGACCAGAGTCGAAATGATCGCCTTCGCGCTGTCCGAGTTCCATTCGGCATCGCCGATCAGGCGGGCGATTTCATTGCCCTCCGGGTCGATGATGACCGTGATCGGCAGACCGATGACACCCATCTCACGTGCCACTGCTTGCGAGGGGTCCTGATGGCGGGGCAGGTTGTCGATGCCGTTTTCCTCGAAGAACTTCTTGATCCCGGCAGGTGAGTTGCGCCCGGTCGCCAGTGTCAGAACCTCGAACTTGTCGCCGCCGAATTCGTCTTGCAGTTCGGCGATCTGGGGCATTTCTTTGCGGCAGGGCGCGCACCAGGTGGCCCAGAAGTTCAACAGGACGTATTTGCCCTTGAAGTCCGCAAGCGAGGCGGTGCCGCCGTCATCTTCCAGTTGGAAATCAACCGGCGTCACCGGCTTAGGTTCTTTATGCAGGATCAGCCGTTTCAGGCTGTCTTCACGCAAGGGGCCGAGCGTTTCGGCATCGGTCGCCAAAGCGGCATTTGCACCCAGCGCAAGGGCCATATAAAGGGGGATCAGACGAAATAGGCGCATATCAACTCCGGGTTTTCTTACATGACCGATCAATCCTCGAACCAGATGTGGGGCGGCCGCTTTGCCGCCGGTCCAGACGCGATCATGGAGGCAATCAATGCCTCGATCGGGTTCGATCAGCGGATGGCAGCCCAGGACATCGCAGGCTCGCGCGCCCATGCCGCTATGCTGGCGGCGACAGGCGTTATTAGTGATAGTGACGCGCAGGCCATTCGGGAAGGGCTACTCACAGTCTTGTCAGAAATCCAGAAGGGAGAATTTCAGTTCTCGACCGCGCTGGAAGACATCCACATGAACGTCGAAGCGCGCCTGAAAGAGGTGATCGGTGAACCCGCAGGCCGTCTGCACACGGGTCGGTCGCGTAATGATCAGGTGGCAACCGATTTCAAACTTTGGGTACGTGACCAGTTGGACGCGGCAGAAACCGGCCTACTGGCCCTCATCCGCGCGCTTTTGGCGCAGGCCGAGACGGGGGCGGATTGGGTCATGCCGGGCTTTACCCACCTGCAAACCGCACAGCCAGTGACATGGGGCCACCACATGATGGCCTATGTCGAGATGTTTGGCCGCGATCTCAGCCGTGTGCGCGACGCTCGCGCCCGGATGAACGAATCCCCCCTTGGGGCCGCCGCGCTGGCCGGGACGTCTTTCCCCATCGACCGTCACATGACGGCCGAGGCGCTGGGCTTTGACCGCCCCGCCGCGAACTCGCTGGATGCCGTCAGCGACCGCGACTTCGCGCTGGAGTTCCTGTCCACTGCCTCGATCTGCGCCGTCCACTTGTCGCGCTTTGCCGAAGAGCTGGTGATCTGGTCCTCGGCCCAGTTCCGGTTTGTGACGCTCTCGGATCGCTTCTCGACCGGGTCTTCGATCATGCCGCAGAAGAAAAACCCCGACGCAGCGGAGCTGATCCGCGCCAAAGTCGGTCGCATCTACGGCGCGAACACCGCGCTTATGATGGTGATGAAAGGCCTGCCGCTGGCCTATTCCAAGGACATGCAAGAAGACAAGGAACAGGTCTTTGACGCCGCCGACAATTGGATACTGGCTCTGGCCGCGATGGAAGGCATGGTTAAGGATATGACCGCCAACCGCGACAGCCTTGCTGCCGCTGCGGGGTCGGGATTCTCGACCGCGACCGATCTGGCCGATTGGCTGGTGCGGGTTCCGGGCCTGCCGTTCCGCGATGCTCACCATGTCACGGGTTCGCTGGTGGCGATGGCTGAAAACAAGGGCTGTGACCTCCCTGATCTGACCTTGGAAAACATGCAGTCGGTCCATGCGGATATCACCGATGACGTCTATTCTGTTCTTACTGTCCAAAACTCTGTAAACTCGCGTCAGTCCTATGGTGGCACCGCCCCGGATCAGGTACGGGCGCAGGTTGAGCGATGGAAGGCGCTGGTGTGATGACAGTTCTACGCATAGCGGTGATTTTGGCGGCTGGGTTCGCGCTGGCCGGATGTGGCGCGGATGGTGAGCCGGTTCAGCCAACGGCAAGCGTAGGTGTTGGCGTCGGCTCCAGCGGAACGCATGTAGGCGGAGGCATCGGCTTCCGCCGCGGGGGCTTTGGCCTCTATCTGGGCGTTTAATCGCTGATCTCGTTGTAATTCCGGGTAAAACACCCAAGTAGGGTCTGGCACGCCGAGGCGCGGCCCTTCGTTCTAATACTCAGAGACTGACCTCATGCGAATTTTCGTATTTCTTTTGGCGCTCGTCGCGCTTGCGGCCTGCGAGCCGACCTCCAGCCAACGGCCGGCGCCGCAAAAAGAGCCCAGTTCAACCGGAGTCTCAGTGTCCGGCTATGCGCGTGTCGGGGTGTCGAACGATTTCTGATCGCTCTGCGGCATATCGTTTCAGTGCGAATCCATTGATCCATAGGGCAGTTTTGGTCTAATCGCGCTTTTATGGATCACTTTCTCTACCGCGACGGCGCGCTTTACGCCGAGGATGTCCCGATCTCCGAAATCGCAGCCGCGGTCGGAACCCCGTTCTATGTCTATTCGACTGCGACCCTGTTGCGGCATTTCAAGCTGTTCGATGACGCGCTTGAAGGCACTGATCACCTTGTCTGCTATGCGATGAAGGCCGCCAGCAATCAGGCGATCTTGAAAACGCTGGCGCAGGCGGGTGCTGGAATGGATGTAGTCTCGGGCGGGGAATACCTGCGCGCTAAGGCCGCCGGTGTGCCGGGCGACAAAATCGTCTTTTCGGGCGTTGGCAAGACGGCGGATGAGATTCGCACAGCGCTGACCGGCGGCATCCGCCAGTTCAACGTCGAATCCGAGCCCGAGATGGAAGTGATCAACGCGGTAGCGACAGAACTCGGCGTGGTTGCGCCGATCACCGTTCGGGTGAACCCGGATGTGGACGCCAAGACCCATGCCAAAATCGCAACCGGCAAGTCCGAGAACAAGTTTGGCATCCCGATCTCGCGCGCGTCCGAGGTCTATGCCCACGCGGCATCTCTGCCGGGGCTGGAGGTCATCGGCATCGACGTCCATATCGGCTCGCAACTGACCGAGCTGGAGCCGTTTGAGCTGGCCTATACCAAGGTCGCCGAACTGACCGAGCAGTTGCGCGCAGAGGGTCACAATATCCGCCGCCTCGATCTGGGTGGTGGGCTTGGCATTCCCTACACCCGCTCAAACGACGCGCCGCCTTTGCCGTTGGAATATGGTGCGCTGATCAAGAAGACTTTGGGCCATCTGGGCTGCGAGATCGAAATCGAACCCGGTCGCCTGATTGCGGGTAACGCTGGTTTGATGGTCAGCAAGGTGATCTATGTGAAATCCGGCGAAGGGCGTGATTTCCTCATCCTTGACGGCGCGATGAACGATCTGATCCGCCCGGCCATGTATGAGGCGCATCACGATATCGTTGCGGTACAGGAACCCGCAGCGGGGGTCGAACAACAGCCCTATGACATCGTGGGGCCCGTCTGCGAATCCGGTGATACTTTTGCCAAACAGCGCAACATGCCGCCGCTTGCGCCGGGTGATCTAATCGCCTTCCGCAGCGCCGGGGCCTATGGCGCGGTGATGGCCAGCGAATACAACACGCGCCCCCTGATCCCCGAGGTTTTGGTGAATGGGGATCAATTTGCCGTAATTCGTGAACGCCCAAGCTTTGACGAAATCATAAACCGCGATACCATACCTGAGTGGCTTTGACGCGGTAGGCGCGCGGGCCAACTCTGGAGGCCCGCTTTGAGCGACAAACAAAACCTGCCCATTCCCCGTCTGTCCGTGTGGATGACACATGCCGGATTGCTGGCCGAGCAGGTTTTGCGCGCGTTTTGGCCGTTTTTCTCGGTTTTGATGGCTGTTTTGGCCGCGTTGATGCTGGGTCTGCATGATCTTGTGCGGGTTGAGATCGTGTGGGGCGCAGCTGTCGTCGTAGCCATTGCGCTGCTGGTCAGCGCGATCTGGGGGATTCGGCAATTCCACCTGCCATCACGAGCCGAAGCGCTGGCCCGATTGGATGAGACCCTGCCCGGGCGTCCGATTCAGGCATTGATGGATGATCAGGCGATTGGTGCGGGGGATACGGATTCGGTTGCCCTCTGGCAGGCGCACAAGGCGCGGATGGCGGACCGCGCGGCGCAAGCGCGCGTTGCCAAACCCGACCTCCGACTGGCGTCGCGCGATCCTTATGCCCTGCGCTACGCAGCTTTGCTGGCGCTGGTGGTCGCGGCCCTGTTCGGTTCGTTCTGGCGGATTGGCTCGGTGGCCGAGATGGCCCCCGGCACGGCGGTAGCAGGGCAAGGGCCTACATGGGAAGGCTGGGTCGAACCACCACGCTATACCGGGCTACCGACGCTCTATCTGGCCGATCAGACCGGCCCCACGCTGTCGATCCCGCAAGGCAGTCGCGTTACTCTGCGTTTTTATGGCGAGGTCGGTGCGCATAGCCTGACCGAAACGAGCTCTCCCCTAGGTGCCGAGGCCGCGACCGAAACAGAGCAGGATTTCACCGTCTCCCGCTCAGGCCAGATGCGTATTGACGGCCCTG
The DNA here is from genome assembly GCF_056538565.1 of Ruegeria sp. BG11. Lineage (NCBI taxonomy): Bacteria > Pseudomonadati > Pseudomonadota > Alphaproteobacteria > Rhodobacterales > Roseobacteraceae > Ruegeria > Ruegeria sp. BG11. The sequence goes on from NZ_JBQFTH010000006.1 coordinate 134,915, forward strand.
CCGGGCGGGATTGGATGGTGGATGTCATCCCCGACACCCCGCCCAGCATTGCGGTTGCCGACAAGGCCGAGGCCGAGGCAGGTGGTCAGATGAAGCTGCCCTTTGCGGCCTCGGATGACTACGGGGTCGTCTCTGGCTCGGCGGTGATCGAATTGGACATGGCCTCGGTTGATCGTCGCTATGGTCTGACGGCGGACCCGGAACCACGCGAGGTGATCGAGGTTGAATTGCCGATGCCGATCACCGGAGATCGCGCGGATTTCACCGAAGATTTGATCGAGGATTTCTCGCAGCACCCATGGGCGCATCTGCCGGTTCGTATCACGTTAATGGCGCGCGACGCCTCGGATCAGGAAAGCACGTCCGAGCCATATTTGACCGATCTCCCCGCGCGCCGGTTCTTTGATCCCCTGGCGGCTGCGGTGATCGAACAGCGCCGCGATCTGCTCTGGTCGCGGACCAATGCACCGCGCGTGGCTCAGGTGCTGCGGGCGATCTCGCACCGGCCCGAGGAACTGTTTCGCTCCGACACCGCCTATCTGCGGCTGCGGGTCACCCTGCGGCGGTTGGAAACCTTCAACGACTACGGTTTGAAGGATAAACAACAGGCCGAGATCGCGCAGGCCCTTTGGGATCTGGCGGTTTTGATCGAAGAGGGCACTCTGGCAGATGCGCTGGAGCGGATGCGCCGGGCGCAGGAGCGTCTCACTGAGGCGATGCAGAACGGGGCCAGCGATGAGGAAATCGCCGAGCTGATGCAGGAACTGCGTGAGGCCACGCAGGACTACCTGAACCAGTTGCAGCGCCTTGCGCAGGAAAACGGCGATAGTGATGAGCGCCAGTCCGGTCAGAATGGCGAAAGCATGCAGATGACGCAGGACGATCTGCAGGCCATGATGGATCGCATTCAGGAATTGATGGAACAGGGCCGCATGGCTGAGGCGCAGCAGGCGCTGGAAGAGTTCCAGCAGATGATGGAGAACATGCGTGTCACCCAAGGCCAGGGGCAGGGTGGTCAATCCGAGGGGCAACAGGCCATGGAAGGCTTGGCCGAGACTCTGCGCGAACAGCAAGGCCTAAGCGATCAGGCGTTCCGCGATTTGCAGGAACAGTTCAACCCCGGCGCTCAGGCCGGAGAAAATCAGGGTAATGAAGGCCGCAATGGCGGTCAGGGCCGTGGTGAAAGCCACGAGGGTCAGGGCGGCCAGGGTCAGGGTTCGGATCAGGCGGGCGAAGGCCAATCGGGTGAGGGGTCTCTGGCGGATCGGCAGCAGGCCCTGCGGCAGGAACTGAACCGACAGCAACAGGGCTTGCCCGGTGCAGGCACCCCCGAAGGCGACGCGGCGCGCGATGCTTTGGGCCGCGCGGAAGGTGCCATGGAAGAGGCCGAAGAGGCGCTGCGCGGCAATGATCTGGCCGAAGCGATCGACCGTCAGTCCGAGGCGATGGAGGCCCTGCGCGAAGGGATGCGATCCTTGGGTGAGGCCATGGCGCAGAACCAGCAGAACCAATCCGGACAAGGCACCGAGGAAGGTGAGGCGCAAGCCAACAGCCGCGACCCGCTGGGCCGCAATCCTGGTGCGGCCGGGTCGATTTCAACCGATGACAACCTGCTGCAGGGCGAAGACGTCTATCGCCGCGCGCGTGAGTTGCTGGACGAAATCCGCCGTCGGACCGGCGAAACCGACCGGCCCGAGATCGAGCTGGAATACCTCAAGCGTCTGTTGGAACGGTTCTGAGCCGCTATATCGTTTCGGCTTAAACCTGAGACACGAATACCCTGCCACGCTTTCAGCGTTGTCGGGACATTCGTGTCACTTGATGGCTAAGGTAAAACCCGAAAAGCTTTATTCCTGCGGCGCGCCTGCCCCGGCCTGCGTCTCAAGCCAGATACGGGCCTGATCAATCAAAGAGACGTAGGAGTCCAGCACGGGATCGGCTTGCGGTACGGCCTCGCTTATCTGTTGCGCATTGCTGTAGATCAGATAGAGGATCACGCCGATGACCAGCATCACGGCAAAGCCGCGCACGAAGCCACGGGATTGTTTGACCGGGGGCGTGTCGTCGCCCTCATCGCTCATCATGCCTGAATTGATGGTCTCAACGTCAGGAAGCTCATCCTTCTGGCCCGCATCCTCGGCGGTCTCGGTCGCAGTTGGGCGCTTGATCTGAAACTCGGGTTCGACAGAGTCTTCCAGCGCCAGATCCGGTTGCGTCTCAAGGTTGCTGCCTTCTTGAGTGCGCAGCTCCGCCTCACGCGCAGCCTCCTCCTTCAAAATGCTCGCAACAGCGGGGTCGACATTGCCGGTCTTGCCGGTATCGGACGGAGTCTCATCAACGACCTCGACTTTTGTGTCGGGTTCAGGTGTTGGCTCTGGCTTAGCTTCCGGCTCGGCGGTGGCATCAGGCGCCTCAGTAACGGGTGCTGCGTCTTCGGGGTGCTTGGGCTGAAACCACGTCTGGTCACAGGCGGAGCACTGCACATCGCGCCCCTCTTCGGGGATAACCTCGTCCGGCACTTCGTACTGAGCGCCGCAATTCGGACATGTAAGTCTCATACTGCCTCCCCGGCCTGACGTTCGGCCCGATAGTAGTTTTTTCAGGGATGATATTCCGTTAAGACCCAACAGCAAAGGGCGTTTTCGGTTTCATGGGGCAAGTGTCGCCAATTGGACTCGGTGCAGGCATTGAAACCGCAGGCAAGCTCGGGCAAGAAGATCGGCAAAAGAACTGGGGACACCTGTGATCGAGCTGGAAAATGTCAGCTATACCTATGGCGACGGCGCATTGCTGAGCGATGTCTCAGTCAAATTGCAGCCCGGCTCGTTCCATTTCCTGACCGGACCTTCCGGCGCGGGCAAAACCACGTTGCTGAAGCTGTGCTATGGCGCGTTGTTGCCGACCTCGGGTCGGTTGAGCGTGTTTGACGAAGATATCGCGCGTCTGGATCGGGATCAGATGGCCCTGCTGCGGCGCCGGGTCGGTGTTGTGCATCAGGATTGCCAGTTTCTGGATCATATGACGCTGGCTGAAAACGTGGCCCTGCCTCTGATGGTGTCGGGCCGCGCAGAGTCGGAAGAGCAGGACAACCTGACCGAGCTTTTGTCCTGGGTTGGGCTAGGGGCCCGGCTTGACGCCCATCCGCCTGAACTGTCGGGTGGTGAACGCCAACGCGCGGCTTTGGCCCGAGCCGTGATCTTGTCGCCCGACGTTGTTCTGGCGGATGAGCCGACTGGCAACGTCGATTGGGAGATGTCTCAACGGCTGCTGCGTCTGCTGATCGAGTTGAACCGCATGGGCAAGACCGTCCTGATCGCTACCCACGACCTGAGTTTGATCCGCGCCGCCAAAAGCCAAGTTCAGGCTCGTGTGTTGCGCATCTCGCAGCGCAAACTGCATCTGGCCGGAGCGGATCTATGAGCAATGGCGACATCCGAAACCTGCTGCGCCGGGATACACGCGCAGATCGCGTTGTCCCTCCGACCGGGTATACCGCGCATCTGACCCTGTTTGTCTCGGGCGCAATGGCGTTTCTGGCGGTGTTTGCGCTGGCACTGTCACTTGCCTCGGGCCGGATTGCAGACCGTTGGGCCTCGGAGCTGGCGGGGGCTGCCACCTTGCGTATCAACGCCCCGGCCGAGCAGATGGCGGCACAGACGGAAACCGCGCTGACCGTTCTTGGCCAGACACCCGGCGTCGCCTCGGCCCGTGCACTGACGGCCGAGGAACAGGCCGCGCTGCTGTCGCCATGGTTTGGGCCTGATTTGCCGATTGAGACACTGCCGATCCCGCAACTGATTGAAATCGTTGAAGGTGAGCCCGGTCTGGATACGGCGGGTCTCCGTCTGCGATTGGGCGCTGAAGTGCCCGGAGCGGTTCTGGATGACCATACCCGTTGGCGTGAGCCCTTGGTGGATGCGGCGATGTCCCTGCGTCGGCTGGGCTGGGTCTCGATCCTACTGATCGGAGGCGCGACCGCAGCCATGATCACACTGGCGGCAAATGCCTCGCTCGCTGCGAATGCCAGTATCATCGCAGTGCTGCGGCAGGTGGGCGCGCGCGATCGGTTCATCGCAGGCGCATTTGTCCGCCGCTTTACCTACCGCGCCTTCTTCGGCGCATTTGTCGGAACGATGTTGGGGATGACAGGCGTTCTGCTCTTGCCCGACCCCTCGGACGAGGGCGGATTTCTGACCGGAGTAGGGTTTCAGGGGCTTGGCTGGGTGCTGCCTTTGCTGATTCCCGTTCTGGGCGCTGTGGTTGCCTTCTTCGCAACCTGGACCGCCGCTCGCCGCAAGTTGAAGGAGCTTTCCTGATGTCACAGGGCTTTCAATGGATCCGTTCCCTGATCTTCATGATTGTGATCTACGTTTGGATGTTGATCCTTGGAATCGTCTATCTGCCACACGCGATCTTCACGAAACAGGGCGCTTTGCGCGCATGCAAGACTTACGCGCGCAGCACGATGTGGTTGGCGCGATGGATGGTCGGCATAAGGTGCGAGGTGCGTGGCACGGTACCCACCGGCGAGGTTGTCATCGGGGCCAAGCACCAGTCTTTCCTTGATATCATCATGATCTTCAACGCCATCCCGCATGGTAAATTCATCATGAAGCGAGAGCTTCTCTGGACCCCGGTCATCGGAATGTATGCGCGTCGTTTGGGCTGCATCCCGGTCAATCGCGGCAAGAAGGGTGCGGCAGTGGCCAAGATGGTCAAAGACGTCGCCAAGGAGTTCGCCGAACCCGGCCAACTGGTGATCTACCCTCAGGGCACCCGCGTCGCCCCCGGTGTGTCCAAGCCCTATAAGGTCGGTACGGCGATCCTGTACAGCGGGCTGGGCTTTCCCTGCGTGCCGGTTGCGACCAATGCCGGCGTATTCTGGCCGCGCAGCGGTATCTTGCGCAAACCGGGGTTGGCGATCGTCGATTTCCTCGACCCGATCGAACCGGGCGTCGAACGGGACGCGTTTCTGAGCCGTTTGGAAGATGTGATCGAGACACGCTCAAACGCTTTGATGAAGGAAGTGGGGTTTGATCCGGATGGAGTTCATTGAAGACATCCCGAGCCTGGAGGCACTCTATGGCACGCCCGCTGCGCCGTCGTTGCGCAAGGTCGCGCACAGCCTGACGCCGCTCTACCGGCAATGGATCATGGCATCGCGCCTATGTGTCCTCAGCACCGTTGGCCCCGAAGGCGTCGATGGTAGCCCGCGTGGAGATGATGGGCCCGTTGTTTTGGAGCTTGATCCCAATACGCTGGCCATGCCGGATTGGCGGGGGAACAATCGTCTGGATTCCTTGCGCAATATCGTTCGCGACCCGAGGGTTTCGCTGATGTTTATCGTGCCCGGTTCCAACACTGTGGTCCGACTGAACGGGACTGCACGCGTATCCGCGGATGAAGGGTTGAGGGCCCGGTTCGAAAAACAAGGCAAGCAACCGGCCACCGTGATCGTTATTTCGATTGCCGAGATCTACACCCAATGCGCCCGGGCCTTGATGCGGGCTGGCACTTGGACGTCCGGCAATCAAAGTAGCGGATTGCCCACGGTTGGCGAGATTCTTGCAGAAGCCTCATCCGGTGAGGAAAGCGGCGCGCAATACGACTCCGAATGGCGCGCGCGCGCCGCAAAGACAATGTGGTAGGCAGGGCACCTAGATTGCCTCTGCGCCAATTCTGGCCACCTTGGAAATCCAGCGATCGACGCTTCCTGGCTTTGGCTCGCTGGCCCCTGCGAAGTATGTGAACCGCGTTGGCTTGAAGCCGACAAAGCCGAGTATCTGATCGCGGACTTGCCGGATCAGTGCTTGACGGTAGATCAGGCGCATGAACCAGCCGGGCGTGTCCGAGGTCAGGATGACGCGCGCGGTGCGACCCGTCAGCATCGGGGCCGGAAAGCCCAGCTTGGTGGTGTTTCGAGTATCGAAGGTTCGTCCCGGGATGAACATGCGATCAATTAGGCCTTTCAGCTTTGCAGGCAGTCCACCCCACCACATAGGCGCGGTCATAACGAGATGGTCGCTCCATTCGAAATCCTGCAGCAACTTCTCAAGCTCGGGTTCGAGGGGTTTGAACTCGTGATAGTTGCCCTGCCCAAAATCGAGATCGAACTGAAGGTCGCTCAGATGAATCAGGCGGACGTCATGACCGTTCTGGCGCGCGGCGGCGCCGTAGGTTTTCGCAAAAGTACGGGACAGGCTGCTTTCGGCGGGGTGCCCGTCGAGGATCAGGATTTTCTTGGCGTGCATGGGATGTCTCCTAAAAATGACCGTGGTCAGTTTATTAGGTATAAAAATGACCCCGGTCAATATAAAATTTGACCGCGGTCAAAAAACATGCAATCTGGCATCATGCAAAAGACAGTCCAGAAACGCACGTTGAAAACCCGCGCCCGCCTGATGGCGGTGTCGCAAGAGTTGATTCAGAAGAGCGGGTATGAGGGCCTTCGGGTGGAAGAGGTGGTGCAAATGGCCGGTGTCGCCAAGGGCACCTTCTTTGCGCATTTTCGCGACAAGGACGCGTTAATGGAGATCCTGATCGCGGACAAATTGAATGCGTGTCTAGATCAGGCCGAGGCGGGGACATCGCCCAAAAACGTAAAACAGCTTATCGCTGCCTTGGAACCGGTCCACAGCTTCATGATGTCCGAACGGTATGTTTTCGATCTGCTGATCCGGTATTCCGGCGCAACCGCCATCGCGGATGTTGGGCCGATCGCCTATTGCTTTGAGCGGTATTTCCGGGTGGTGATGATGTGGCTTGAAGTGGCCGAGATGCGCAAGGATGTGCCGTCCGAGCTTTTGGCCGAAGGTGTGCAGGCCTTTGCGATTCAGGCCATGTCTCTCAGGTTCTGCGCGTTGCATTCGGCAACAACCTTCACCGACAGGCTGGAAACCTATCTGGATGCCTGGTTGACCCCGGCAGGCTGATCGCTGCCGGGGTCAGAGAGCTTTAGCTGTGAATTGGGCCGTCACCACAAGCCAGAGCGGCCTCACGCACGGCTTCCGAATAGGTCGGGTGGGCGTGGCAGGTCAGCGCCAGATCTTCGGCCGAGGCGCCGAACTCCATCGCGACGCAAACCTCGTGGATTAGGTCGCCCGCGGCGGGGCCAATGATATGCGCACCCAGAATCCGGTCGGTTTCCTTGTCGGCCAGGATCTTGACGAAGCCGTCAGAGGCAAAGTTGGCCTTGGCCCGGCCATTGCCCATGAACATGAACTTGCCGACCTTGTAGGCGCGACCCTGTTCTTTCAGAGTCGCCTCGGTCTCGCCCACATTGGCAACCTCGGGCCAGGTGTATATCACGCCGGGGATGACGCCGTAGTTCACGTGGCCGTGCTTGCCTGCGACCTGCTCGGCAGCAGCCATGCCTTCGTCTTCGGCTTTGTGCGCCAGCATCGGGCCTTCGGTGACGTCGCCGATCGCGTAGATGCCCGGCACGTTGGTCTGCCAGTCCGCGCCGACCTTGATCTGACCACGCGGCGTCATCTCGACACCCAGTGCATCCAGCCCCAATCCGTCCGAGTATGGCTTGCGACCGGTGGCGACCAGAACGGTATCGGCTTCGATCACATGATCGCTGTCATCCTTGAGCAGCTTGTAGGTGACTTTCGCTTTGGTTTTCGAAGCTTCGGTCTTTTGTACCGCCGCACCCATCACAAAGTTCAGGCCCTGTTTCTTGAGGATACGCTGGAAGGTCTTCTGCACCTCGGGGTCCATGCCCGGGGTGATTTCCTTGAGGAATTCGATCACCGTCACTTCAGCACCCAGACGGCTGTAGACCGAACCCAGTTCCAGACCGATCACACCGGCACCAATCACCACCATCTTTTTCGGGACCTTGCCCAGCGACAGCGCGCCGGTTGAGGTCACAACGACCTTCTCGTCAACCTCGACACCCGGCAGGGCCGAAGGCTCGGAGCCCGATGCGATGATGATGTTCTTGGTGTCATGAACCTCATCACCCACCTTGACCTTGCCGGCAGCGGGGATCGACCCCCAGCCCTTCAGCCAGTCGATCTTGTTCTTCTTGAAGAGGAACTCGATGCCCTTTGTGTTGCCCTCGATCACCTCTTCCTTGTAGGCCTGCATCTGTTTCCAGTCGACGGACGGAGATTTACCCTTCAGGCCCATCTTGGCAAAGTTATGCTCGGCCTCGTGCAGTTGATGAGAGGCATGCAACAGCGCCTTCGACGGGATGCAGCCCACGTTCAGGCAGGTGCCTCCCAGCGTCTCACGCCCTTCGACAACGGCGGTTTTCAGACCCAGCTGGGCGCAGCGGATGGCACAGACATAGCCGCCGGGACCGGCTCCGATTACGATAACGTCATAGCTGGACATTGAGGGCACTCCTTGGTGTGTCTTGGCCGCATCTGGGCGCGGCGTACTAAGCTATAGGGCTAGCAGGTAAAGATAGATCGTCGCAAGAAACCCAGCCATCCACACGATCGTGCGCAGGAAGGGAACCGGGATTGCGAAGGCGTAGATCGGAACGAAAACCACACGCGCGATCAGAAAAATCTGCCCGGCCAGCAGCGATCCGGAGGTGAAGGCGTCCTTGGCGGACAGGATCAGAACGGCGGGGGCAAACAGGGCCATGGCGACGACCGAATTGGTCAGAGCCCGTTCGACCCGGCCCGCAACACCGGTCAGGGCGGGCATGTCGTCCCGCGCGCCGCCCAATGTCATCAACCCGACCTGCGACATGGCTGTCAGCACATTCAACAGAACCACTACGACGATCAGAAGGCCGTACAGAGCAAGAATGGAAAGTTCGGAAGACATGACGAGTATCCTTTTTCAACCAGAGTCCGTTTGTCGGTTAGCATTCTCTGACATCAATAGCAGGCGCGCTTCACGTGTATTTGCGGGGCTGTGTGCGAGGAGGTCCCGCACACAGTAGCGTTTCATGGTCAGACCGGATCCAGAAGTTTCACCTGGATATGGGCGACCCCGCCGCGTTCGTGATGCATGGCCAGCTCTTCCGAGTCGAAGAAAGCGCGGGCTTTTTGTATGTCATCCACTTCGAACATTGCGATGGCGTGATCCTTTTGATCGGGGTCACGCCAGACATGCAGGTCGTGAATGCCGGCGGCCTGGCGCATCGCGATGTCTTCGCGAAACACCTGCAGCCAGGCATCAAAATCGGCCACGTCGGCTTGCCACAGAACATGCGTTGCCATGACTACAGATCCATCAGCAGGCGGCGCGGGTCTTCCAGCGCCTCTTTCACGCGGACAAGGAAGGTCACCGCGCCTTTGCCGTCAACGATCCGGTGGTCATAAGACAGCGCCAGATACATCATCGGACGGATCACAACCTGACCGTTGATGGCCATCGGGCGGTCCTGGATCTTGTGCATGCCCAGAATACCCGATTGCGGGGGGTTCAGGATCGGCGAGGACATCAGCGAGCCATAGACACCACCATTCGAGATGGTGAAGGTGCCGCCTTGCATCTCGGCCATGCTCAGCTTGCCGTCACGGGCGCGTTTGCCTTTCTCGGCGATGGCCTTTTCGATCGCTGCAAAAGACATCGAGTCTGCATCGCGGATGACCGGAACAACCAGACCTGTGGGTGTACCGGCGGCGACACCCATGTGGACGAAGTTCTTGTAGACGATGTCGGTGCCGTCGATCTCGGCATTCACCTCGGGCACTTCTTTCAGCGCATGGCAGCAGGCCTTGGTGAAGAAGGACATAAAGCCCAGACGCACGCCGTGCTTCTTTTCGAACTGGTCCTTGTACTGGCTGCGCAGGGCCATCACCTCGGTCATGTCCACCTCGTTATAGGTGGTCAGCATGGCAGCGGTGTTCTGGCTGTCTTTCAGACGCTTGGCGATGGTCTGGCGCAGGCGTGTCATCTTGACCCGTTCCTCGCGCGCTGCGTCATCGGCGGCCACAGGCGCGCGTGGCGCAGGGGCCGGAGCCGGAGCGGCAGCAGGCGCGGGTGCAGCAGCCGTTGCCACGGCGCGGGCCACGTCTTCTTTCATGATGCGGCCATCACGTCCGGTGCCCGAGACTTGAGCGGCGGACAGACCGGCCTCGGCCATGGCTTTTTCTGCTGACGGAGCGTTGGCGACATCTTTGCCAGTTGCTGCTGCGGCCGGGGCTGCGGCGGCGGCAGGGGCGGGTGCAGGAGCAGCGCCGGCGCCGGAGCCCGAGATCACGGCCAGTTTGGCCGAGGCATCCACGGTTGTGCCTTCAGGCGCAACGATTTCCGCCAGAACGCCAGCAGCAGGGGCGGGAACCTCGACCGAGACCTTGTCGGTCTCCAGCTCACACAGCATCTCGTCCTGCGCGACCGCGTCACCAACCTGTTTGAACCATGTCGAGACGGTGGCTTCGGTGACCGATTCACCCAGCGTGGGCACCATCACATCAACATTGCCACCCGACGCTGCCGGAGCGGCCGCAGGGGCGGGCTCTGCTGCGGCCGGGGCAGGGGCTGCACCTTCGCCTGCAGCGATGGTCGCCAGCAGGGCGTCGACGCCAACGGTTTCACCTTCGGCGGCGACGATCTCGCCCATAACGCCAGCGGCGGGCGCGGGGACTTCGACCGTCACCTTGTCGGTTTCAAGCTCACAGAGCATCTCATCCACGGCGACGGCATCACCGGGTTTCTTGAACCAGGTCGCAACCGTGGCTTCGGTAACAGACTCGCCTAGCGTGGGAACACGAACTTCAATGGTCATCGTTTACTTTCCTTCGAGGCTCAGCGCTTCGTTCACGAGCGCTTCTTGTTGAGCTTTGTGTTGGCTGGCCAGACCCGTCGCAGGCGAGGCCGAGGTTGCGCGGCCGACATAGAGCGGCCGAGTATGTTTGGCGCCGATACGGGTCAGCACCCATTCGATGTTTGGCTCGATGAAGGTCCAGGCACCTTGGTTTTTAGGCTCTTCCTGGCACCAGACGATCTCAGCCCCTTTGAAACGCTCAAGCTCGTTGATCAGCGAGTGCGCCGGGAACGGATAATACTGCTCGATCCGCATCAGGTAGACGTCGTCGATACCACGGGCGTCGCGTTCCTCCAGCAGGTCGTAGTAGACCTTGCCGGAACACAGAACCACGCGCTTGATCTTGTCGTCCGCGGCCAGCTTGGTGTCCGAGTTGCCCTGTTGCGCATCGTCCCACAGCACCCGGTGGAAGCTGGAGCCAGTGGTGAAATCCTCGGCCGTGCTGACAGCCAGCTTGTGGCGCAGCAGCGATTTCGGGGTCACCAGGATCAGCGGTTTACGGAAGGTGCGGTGCAGCTGGCGGCGCAGGATGTGGAAATAGTTCGCCGGTGTCGTGCAGTTCGCCACGATCCAGTTGTCCTGACCACACATCTGCAGGAACCGCTCCAAACGCGCCGAGCTGTGTTCGGGGCCTTGCCCCTCGAACCCGTGCGGCAGCAGCGTCACCAGACCCGACATCCGTAACCATTTGCTTTCGCCCGAGCTGATGAACTGGTCGAACATGATCTGCGCCCCGTTGGCAAAGTCACCAAACTGCGCCTCCCACAGGACAAGGGCGTTCGGTTCGGCCAGCGAATAGCCGTACTCGAAACCCAGAACCGCATATTCTGACAACATCGAGTCGATCACTTCGTAGTGCGACTGACCCTCGCGGATGTTGTTCAGCGGATAAAACCGCTCTTCCGTTTCCTGATGGACAAAGCCCGAGTGACGTTGACTGAACGTCCCACGCGTCGCGTCCTGACCGGACAGTCGAACCGGAAAGCCCTCGGTCAGCAACGAGCCAAAGGCCAGCGCTTCACCTGTGGCCCAGTCAAAGCCTTTGCCGCTGTCGAACATCTGTTTCTTGTGATCCAGCAGACGCGCAACGGTTTTGTGTACCGCAATATCCGCAGGGGCGTGGGTCAGCGCGTTGCCGATCTCGGCCAGAGTCGCCGGGGCGATGGCGGTTTCGCCGCGCACATATTCCTCTTTGTTCTTGTCCAGGTGAGACCAGCGCCCGTCCAGCCAGTCGGCCTTGTTGGGTTTATAGTCTTTGCCGGCCTCGAACTCATCATTCAGATGGGCCTGGAAGGCGGCCTTCATATCCTCGATCTCACCTTCCGGGATCAGGCCGTCTTTGACCAGACGCTCGGTATAGAGCGACAGAGTGGTCTTATGCGTCTTGATCTTCTTGTACATGATCGGGTTGGTGAACATGGGCTCATCGCCCTCGTTGTGACCAAAGCGGCGATAACAGAAGATATCGATGACCACGTCCTTGTGGAACTTCTGCCGAAACTCGGTCGCGACTTTGGCTGCGTGAACAACCGCCTCGGGGTCATCGCCGTTCACGTGGAAGATCGGCGCTTCGACCATCAGCGCGATATCGGTCGGATATGGGCTGGAGCGCGAGAAGTGCGGCGCGGTTGTAAAGCCGATCTGGTTGTTCACGACGATATGCATAGTGCCGCCGGTCTTGTGGCCCTTGAGGCCGGACAGACCAAACCCTTCGGCGACCACACCCTGACCAGCAAAGGCCGCATCCCCGTGCAGCAGGATGCCCATAACCTTGGTGCGGTCGGTGTCGTTCAACTGATCCTGCTTGGCGCGGACCTTGCCCAGAACCACCGGGTTCACCGCTTCAAGGTGCGAGGGGTTGGCAGTAAGCGACAGGTGGACGCTGTTGCCGTCAAACTCACGGTCGCTGGAGGCACCGAGATGATATTTCACGTCGCCAGAGCCATCCACATCTTCAGGCTTAAAGCTGCCGCCCTGGAACTCATTGAAAATCGCGCGGTAGGGCTTGCCCATAACGTTGGCCAGAATATTCAGGCGGCCTCTGTGCGGCATGCCGATGACAATGTCGCTGACGCCCAGTGCCCCACCGCGTTTGATAATCTGCTCCATCGCCGGGATCAGGCTTTCGCCACCATCCAGACCGAACCGCTTGGTGCCCATGTATTTGACATGCAGGAATTTCTCGAAACCCTCGGCCTCGACCATCTTGTTCAGGATCGCCTTACGGCCTTCCTTGGTGAACGCGATTTCCTTGCCGTAGCCTTCGATCCGCTCCTTCAGCCACGCAGCCTGTTCGGGATCGGAGATGTGCATGTATTGAAGCGCGAAGGTGCCGCAATAGGTCCGTTTCACGATCTCGACGATCTGCCGCATCGAGGCCATCTGCAGGCCCAGAACATTGTCGATAAAGATCGGCCGGTCCATGTCGGCGTCGGTAAAGCCATAGGTTTTCGGATCGAGTTCCGGATGTGTGCTGGCCGCGCGCATGCCCAGCGGATCCAGATCGGCGGCCAGATGGCCCCGGATCCGGTAGGCCCGGATCAGCATCAGCGCCCGCAAGCTGTCCAGCACGGCGCGCTTGATCTGGTCATCGCTGACCTCTACGCCCTTGTCTGCCGCTTTTTCCTTAATCTTCTTTCCTGCCGCCTTGGCGTCAATCTCGGCCCACTCACCGGTCAGCGCCCCAGTCAGATCATCCGCAGGCATCGGCGGCCAGTCGGTCCGCGCCCAAGATGGCCCCTCGGCCTCACGTTGAACGTCAGGAGAAGCGTCGCCCATCGCCTTGAAGAACTCGGCCCAGGCGGCATCCACCGCCCCGGGGTTCTTGGTGTATTGGGCATAGAGCTGCTCCAGATACTCGGCATTGTGGCCTTGCATAAAGCTTGAGGCATGGAACGCGGAATTGGGCGTGTGTTCGGTCATTGTGCTACCTCATATGGGTTGGGACCGTATTGGTTGGTGCCTGGTTGAGACGGGCGGGTCAGCCACCACAGAACCAGGAGGGGCGACACAAACAAAACAAGCAGTGTCGGAATGACGATCAGCAGAGTGGCACGTGTGAACAGAATGTCCAGATTGCCGCCATGCTGGAAACTCGAGGCAAGGCCGATGCCGAAGATCAGAACCGCGAAGGCCCCGAGGATCAGCAGGATCGGCAGCAGAGCGTAAAGCCCACTGCGCCCTGTATCGTGCATCCGCCGCCACGCGACGGCCAGATGCGGGAAGAACACAATCAGGCTGACGATGCTTTGCACCGGTTGGCGGGATGTGGCTGAGACGGATTTCACGCCATCTCCCTCGGTCACCGAGACCTGAGTGAAGAATTGTGCATCAATGATCCCAGCAAGAATGCTCCAGATCACGATGAACAGGAAAAAGAACCAATACTCGGTCCGCGAGGCACGACCCGAGAAAGTGAAGAACTTCGAGAAACAAGTGCGGATGGCGTCGGAGAAGGTCATTGCAGTCAATTCACCCCCTTGCGTCGTCACATGAAAAAGAAACGATCAGAGCACGCTCCCTTCCGCGATTGGCTGAGAAAACGGCCCGTTCGCTGCCTATCAAATCGCAAACATAACCAACGCGTTGCACTATTTCATCCTTGGTGGATTCTTTGTTTGCGCGAAAGCGGAACTGGTATTTTTTGCTGCCCGAGAGCTCGAGGTCAAAAAAACCTTTTGCCTTGGCAACGTTGTGCATGCCGCAAGCCTCGTCCTGAATAAACTGACCCTCGCTGGACCAGCCAATACGAACTTCACATTCCATTGCTTTGGCTTGCCCAGCGGCAGAAGATGCGAATATCGCAGTCGCGAACAAAGACCACAGCCAAGCGAAAGATGAGAAGGATGGACGCAACGCACCCACCCTTTTTTCGGGCGCCGCCCTTAGAGCGTATGCCCGGTAGTTGATCATTTACCCAATCGCTTCCAGCACGGCCTCACCCAGCGTTGCCGGGCTTTCTGCCACAACGATACCGGCCGAGCGCATGGCTTCGATCTTGTCCTCGGCGCCGCCTTTGCCGCCCGCGACAATCGCGCCTGCGTGGCCCATGCGGCGTCCCGGAGGGGCTGTGCGGCCTGCGATGAAACCGGCAACCGGCTTCTTGCGGCCCTTCTTGGCCTCATCCGCCAGGAACTGTGCGGCTTCTTCTTCGGCCGAGCCACCGATCTCACCGATCATGATGATCGAGTGGGTTTCGTCATCGGCCAGGAACCATTCCAGCACGTCGATATGCTCGGTGCCTTTGATCGGGTCGCCGCCGATACCCACGCAGGTGGATTGGCCCAGACCCACATCGGTGGTCTGCTTAACGGCCTCATAGGTCAGAGTGCCCGAGCGGGACACAACGCCGACCGAGCCGCGCTTGTGGATGTGGCCGGGCATGATGCCGATCTTGCAGGCGTCAGGTGTGATGACACCGGGGCAGTTCGGGCCGATGAGGCGCGATTTGCTGCCTTCGAGCGCGCGCTTTACCTTCATCATGTCCAGAACCGGAATGCCTTCGGTTATGCAGACGATCACTTCCATCTCGGCATCAATCGCTTCGAGGATCGAGTCAGCCGCGAAGGGCGGGGGAACATAGATCACCGAGGCATTGGCTTCGGTCACGTGCTTGGCTTCGTGGACCGAGTTGAACACGGGCAGGCCCAGATGCTCCATCCCGCCTTTGCCGGGGGTCACGCCGCCGACCATCTTGGTGCCGTAGGCGATGGCCTGTTCGCTGTGGAATGTGCCCTGCGAGCCGGTAAAGCCCTGACAGATCACTTTGGTATTTTCGTCGATGAGGACTGCCATCTGGCGTTCTCCTATTTTAGGCGGGCCAAGGCCTGCCAGAATTCTTCGGAAAAGTGGGGCGAAACCCACTCCACGGAATTGGGCTTAGCCTTTCACGGCTTTCACGATCTTCTCGGCACCGTCTTTCAGGTTGTCCGCCGCGATCACGTCCAGGCCAGAGGTATTGATGATCTCTTTGCCCTTCTCGACATTCGTGCCTTCCAGACGCACGACCAGCGGAACCTGCAGGCCGACCTCTTTCACCGCGGCAACAACGCCCTCGGCGATGACGTCACAACGCATGATGCCGCCGAAGATGTTGACCAGAATGCCTTTGACGTTCGGGTCCGAGGTGATGATCTTGAACGCCTCGGTCACTTTCTCTTTGGTCGCACCGCCGCCCACGTCGAGGAAGTTGGCTGGCTCGGCACCGTAGAGTTTGATGATGTCCATCGTCGCCATCGCCAGACCGGCACCGTTGACCATGCAGCCGATCTCGCCATCCAAAGCAATGTAGTTCAGATCGTACTTGGAGGCTTCGAGTTCCTTGGGGTCTTCCTCGGTCTCGTCGCGCAGCTCCGCGATGTCGGGGTGGCGGTAAACCGCGTTGCCGTCAAAGCCCAGCTTGGCGTCCAGTACCTTGAGCTCGCCGCTGTCCGAGACGATCAACGGGTTAATCTCCAGCATCTCCATGTCCTTCTCGACGAAGGCTTTGTAGAGGATGCCCATCAGGCGCACACATTGTTTGACCTGCGCGCCTTCCAGACCCAGCGAGAACGCGATGCGGCGGCCGTGATAAGCCTGATAGCCGGTCACAGGATCCACCGAGAAAGAGAGGATTTTCTCAGGCGTGGACGCGGCCACTTCTTCGATATCCATGCCACCTTCGGTCGAGCAGACAAAAGAGATGCGGCTGGTCTGGCGATCCACCAGCAGGGCCAGGTACAGTTCACGCTCGATGCCGGAACCGGCTTCGATATATATGCGGTTGACCTGCTTGCCTGAGGGGCCGGTCTGGTGGGTGACCAGAGTGCGACCCAGCATCTTCTTTGCTTCCTCGGCCGCTTCTTCCACCGACTTGGTCAGACGGACACCGCCCTTTTCACCTGCGTCGGCCTCTTTAAAGCTGCCTTTGCCGCGTCCACCTGCGTGGATCTGCGCCTTAACAACCCAAAGAGGGCCGTCTAGCTCACCGGCTGCGGTTTTGGCTTCCTCGGCGCGCAGAACCGCGCGACCGTCGGAGACCGGAGCGCCATAGCTGCGAAGAAGCGCCTTGGCTTGGTATTCGTGAATGTTCATCGAAATTGTCCCGTCTGACTACGATTACAACGATATAGAGGTGTCTAGGGCGCAATTATAAAGGCTTTTTTGAACCCGGAGCGGTTTTTGGTGAAGATTTTCCATATTTGTGATCACAGTTTTTTAAGGTGTGATCACAAATATTCAGACTGATTCTTTCTATATTTTGTTCCTTTGCAGCTTTGGCGCAAAATCACTTTCTTGGCCAGTTGGCATTGCCTATAGAGGATATGCGAATAGCGTACCTGATTTTGGAGTGATTAATGCTTGAGGCAGAACGGCTTTGGAGTCTTAGACGGCGATACCTGCCCGAAGTATTCAGGTTCCAATATGTTCTGGACAAAACCGGACTTGATGTCGGCTTTTTGAAGAGCTTGAAATTTGGTGCGTCGCAACTTCATGTCGGGCAGGATCTTCCAGTTTGTGAACTGGAAGATGCGGATGGGCTCGCGTTTGGTTATTTGCTTGGTGTAGCTGTTGGTCCGGAAGGTTTAGTCGATGGCAGTGCAGTGCTGCCGTTTTCGACACGAGACGGCGACGCATGGAGAAAATTCGAGCAATACTTGACCGAGTGTGCAGGCCGGTTTGCCTTTTTCCTGCAGATCGGCGGCGAAGCGCGTCTCTACACGGATCCGGTTGGAATGATTGGCGCGGTTTACGAATGCGACGCGCAGCGCGTTGCAAGTTCACCGCTTCTTGCGATTGACCGGGAGGTCATTCCAAACGTTCGTTATCAAGCGGACTGTTTGGCCGAACTTCGCACGCGTTATTCGCTATTCCACACTCGTGATGACAGGGTGAAACGGTTGAACCCAAATTTCTACCTGGATCTGAACACATTTGATGTGGAAAGGTTCTGGCCTAGGGGTGAGGTGTTTTCGCTTGAAAATTCAAGCCATGCCGAAACCTATGACGAAATCACCGAGCGACTGGCTTTCAACATTGATCAGATCACCGAACGCCACAAATGTGCCATGCCGATTACGGGAGGAAGGGATAGTCGAATTCTTGCAGCAGTTGGCCGCAACAGTTTGCACAAAATTCCATTTTTTTACACTCATGTAAAAAACTACAATTCCGAAGTAGATGCCCATGTCGGTGCTGCGGTTGCCAAAAGTCTCGACACTCCGCATGTCGTTCTGGGAACGCGTTTTGGAAAGGAAACCAAGCGCTGGGAACAGAAATTTCTGGCGCAAGCCTATCAGATTTCGCACGGGTCCGACACCGCCCCTCCAAAAGAGTATGTAACCGGAGCAACCAACGCGATTCCGTCCGATCACCTTATTTTGAGGGGACATCAAACCGACCTTTTACGTGCCGTCTATGTGTTTAAGCCCAAGGCCATGTGGAGTGACGCGGAATGGCAGATTGAACGGATGCTCATTGTGCCTCGGCGATCGTACAATTCAGTTATCTGTAAACATTTCGAAGGAGATTTTTTTGCATGGCAAGCGACTCTTCCAGAAAATGCGATGGAAAAAGCAGCCGACTTTATGTTTTTAGAAGTCTACTATAATTCAACAGTCGGGGCATCTTTTCCCGCCTTGTGGCAGCACTTCTATCTTTCACCTTTCAACAGTCGACGGCTTATAGAATTGTCTTT
The DNA here is from genome assembly GCF_056538565.1 of Ruegeria sp. BG11. NCBI lineage: Bacteria > Pseudomonadati > Pseudomonadota > Alphaproteobacteria > Rhodobacterales > Roseobacteraceae > Ruegeria > Ruegeria sp. BG11. The sequence continues at coordinate 153,325 of NZ_JBQFTH010000006.1, forward strand.
GCGATTTGATGAGGCCGAACGCAGAAGTTGCCAGCCTGTTTTTGACATTGTCCAAAAGGCATCGGCTGATTGCGCAAGGGTGCCATTTTTAGGGGAAGGTGGCACACATTTTTTCGAAATGAACCAACCATCAGACTATGAGCCGCTTTCACAGCAGCGAGTCATTAGCACCGAGCAACGACTTGCCGCGCACTATGGTGGGTTGCCCCAAGTCGAAGCAATCGCGGGTGAGAGCAGGTAGCATCGAATAAATACGGGCGGACCAAAAGTCCGCCCGCTTTTGTCTCAAGTCCTGTTTTTAAACCAGCGAGCCGTCGATGCCCTTGCAAGCCTCAATCAGGCCCTTCACGGCGTTGACCGAGTTTTCAAAGCCCGCTTGTTCGTCTTCGTTCAGTTTGATGTCGACGATACGCTCGATGCCGCCTGCGCCGATGACGGTCGGAACGCCGACATACATGCCGTCAACGCCGAACTCGCCGTTGCAATATGCCGCGCAGGGCAGAACGCGCTTCTGGTCTTTCAGGTAGGCTTCGGCCATTTCGATCGCCGAGGTCGCAGGCGCATAGAAGGCCGAGCCGGTTTTCAGCAGGCCAACGATCTCGGCGCCGCCATCACGGGTGCGCTGAACGATGGCGTCCAGCTTCTCTTGCGTGGTCCAGCCCATCTCGACCAGATCGGGCAGCGGGATACCGGCAACGGTCGAATAGCGCACTGACGGTACCATGGTGTCGCCATGGCCACCCAGAACAAAGGCGGTGACGTCGCGCATCGAGACGTTGAACTCTTCTGACAAGAAATGCGCGAAACGCGCCGAATCCAGAACGCCCGCCATGCCGCAGACCTTGTTGTGCGGCAGGCCCGAGAATTCGCGCAGAGCCCAAACCATCGCGTCCAGCGGGTTGGTGATGCAGATCACGAATGCGTCGGGCGCGTGAGCTGCGATGCCTTCGCCGACCGATTTCATGACTTTCAGGTTGATGCCAAGCAGGTCATCGCGGCTCATCCCCGGTTTACGGGCGACACCTGCGGTGACGATGCACACGTCTGCGCCTGCGATGTCCGCATAGTCGCTAGAACCTGACATTGCGGCGTCAAAGCCTTCGGACGGGCCGGATTCGGCGATGTCGAGCGCCTTGCCCTGAGGCAGTCCGTCAGCGATGTCAAACAGGACGACGTCACCGAGTTCTTTGACAGCTGCAAGATGCGCAAGCGTGCCGCCGATGTTCCCAGCGCCGATCAGCGCAATCTTGGGTCTGGCCATTTGGAATATCTCCGGTCGGTATTGAAATCGCGGGTTTGCTAGTCGTTAAATGGCTTTTGCGCAAGGGTCCTGCGGCGCGGCATGCCACCGCATACCGTTTGCCATCCCCAATCCGGTTGCGCTAAACCGCCTGTGAATCAAGCCAATTCCCGGGACGCTGCATGTTTGAATTGAACCTGATGTTTTTTGCAGTCGCGATCCCGGCGGTGATCTTTGCGGGCATCTCGAAGGGTGGGTTCGGCTCGGGCGTTGCCTTTGCATCGTCGTCGATTCTGGCTCTGATACTGACTCCGGGGCAGGCGTTGGCGCTGATGCTGCCGATCCTGATGGTGATCGACGTGGCCACGCTGGGACCCTATTGGAAACGCTGGAGCTGGCCGGATTCGCGTCTGCTGATCCTGGGCGCGGTTCCCGGTGTTCTGCTGGGCACCTGGCTATACCGCGTGACAGATGACGACCTTCTGCGCCTGCTAATCGGAGGGATCTCGATCGGGTTCGTGATCTGGCACGTCGCCCAAAGCAAGGGTTGGATTCGCGGTTTCACCCGCCGCTTGCCTGCCTCTGCAGGTCTGTTCGCGGGGCTTGTCGCCGGGTTTACCAGCTTTGTCAGCCATGCCGGAGGTCCCCCGGCTGCCGTTTATCTGTTGTCCCAGCGCCTGTCGAAGACCGAGTTTCAGGCCTCGACCGTTTTGGTGTTCTGGGTGATCAACGCGGCGAAATTCGTGCCCTACGCCTATCTCGGCCTTTTCACATGGCACACGGCGCTGGCAGATCTTCTGCTGACCCCTTTCGCTATATTGGGGGCCTGGTTGGGCGTCCGCGCGCATTTCATGCTGTCCGAACGCCTGTTCTTTGGCATCGCCTATGTGTTGCTGACCCTGACCGGAGGCAAGCTGATCTGGGACGCACTGACTTAGGTGTTTGGCGGCAGGACATCGGCCATCTGCTCATAGGCCCGCCCCGAGGCCACAAGGCAGGTCATTCCGTCCGGCAGGGTCACCGTGATCGTCCAGCTGCTAGATTGGTCCGAGGCAAACAGCTCCATCACCGCACCCTGACGAGCAATGCCGATCCCCCGGCGCGTTTCACCATAGGTTTCCGCAAGGCGTTGCAACACATCGGCCCGATGGGCGCAGTTGCGGGCCTGCGCCTGAACCTGTTGCGCCGCGAGGACCATGATTCCCAGTCCGATTGTCATCTTCAAAACTGTCTTTTTCATCTCTGACCCCATGTGTCACCAGTCGCCTGAAGCCTGCGGTCAAGAGGGCGATATTGCGTTAAAGCAAAGAGCGTTGCGTCACTAATGCTGCGTTGCGGCGATTTTTGCCTTGAACTTTCCTGAGAAAAATGCCCCTTTCTGCGCAACATTATTTCAACGGGAGAGGCCAATGCACCCGCGTCAGCGCCCTTATCGCTCGGTTCTTTACATCCCCGGTTCGCGTGACCGGGCCTTGGACAAGGCCCGCACGTTGCCGGTTGATGCCATTATCTTCGATCTCGAAGACGCGGTGGCTGCCGACGAAAAACCCAACGCACGCGAGACCCTGAAGGCAGCTCTGGCCGCTGGCGGATACGGCCCTCGGGTCAAGATCGTGCGCATCAACGGGCTGGATACTCCGTGGGGTGCAGATGACGCCAAGGCCGTGCGCGAGATGGACGCCGATGCTGTTCTGTTGCCCAAGGTGAACTCGGCGGCGGATGTGGATGCTTTGGCCGCGATCACAGGGGACCTGCCGATCTGGGCCATGATGGAGACCCCGCGCGGTATGCTGAACGCAGCTGAGATTGCAGCGCATCCTCTGATGGCGGGTTTCGTGATGGGGACCAACGATCTGGCTAAGGACCTGCAAACCCGGTTCCGTCCCGACCGTCTGCCGCTGATGACCTCGCTCGGCCTATGTCTGCTGGCGGCCAAGGCCGAAGGGCTGATCATCGTTGATGGCGTCTACAACGCCTTCAAGGACACAGACGGTTTGACAGCGGAATGCGAACAGGGCCGCGATATGGGCTTTGATGGCAAGACGCTGATCCACCCGGCGCAGATTGAGGTCACCAATGCAGCCTTCGCCCCGTCGGATGACGAGATAGACCTCGCCCGCCGTCAGATCAGCGCGTTTGAGGAAACCGAGGCGCAAGGGCAGGGTGTTGCCGTGGTTGACGGCAAGATCGTTGAAAACCTGCATGTTGTAACTGCCCGCGAAATTCTGGCAAAAGCGGAGGCGATTTCAGCTTTGCAAGCGGGGTAAGCCAGCATGGGCTTTGTTCTTCTGATCCTTGGTGTGGCGCTATGGTGGGCCGCACATCTGTTCAAACGCGTCATGCCTGCGCAACGCGCGGCTATGGGCGATGGCGGCAAAGGGGCTGTGGCGCTGGCGCTGGTGGCCGCGATCTTGTTGATGATCTTCGGTTACCGCATGACCGAGTTCATCTATGTCTGGGCACCGCCAAGCTTCATGACCCATATCAACAACCTGTTGGTGCTGATCGCGATCTACATGATGAGCCCGGCCCCTAAGAAAGGCCGCTTGCTGCACAAGCTGCGCCATCCAATGCTGGGCGGGTTCAAGCTGTGGGCCTTTGCGCATCTGCTGGTGAATGGCGATCTGGCGTCGATCATCCTGTTCGGTGGTTTGCTGGCCTGGGCTGTGGTCGAAGTGATCGTGATCAACAAATCCGAACCCGACTGGACCCCTGGCGAACCCGGCACCTATGGCATGGACGCGATGTTCTTTGTTGCCTCGATCGTGCTGCTGGGCGTGATCGGCTATATCCACGGGCTGGTCGGCCCGTCTCCATTTGGATGATAAGGACCTGAAAGAATGGCAAAACTCTATCGCCTGCTGACCGAGGAGGACACCTCGGCCTTCTGTCACAAAGTGTCGGATGCCTTGGCAAAAGGGTGGGAGCTTTATGGCGATCCCTCCTATGCCTTCGATCAGGCCAACAACGTCATGCGGTGCGCGCAGGCCGTGACCAAAGAGGTCGACGCGGACTATTCACCTGAGATGAAACTGGGGCAGCAATAATGGCAAAAACCAATCCGGGCCGCTTTTTTGAGGACTATTCCGTCGGGCAGGTGCTGCTGCACGCTGTCCCTCGCACCGTGACGGAGGGAGAGCGCGGCCTCTACCATGCGCTCTATCCTGCGCGCCATGCGCTGTATTCCTCGGATGAGTTCGCGCGGTCCTGTGGTTTGCAGGAAAGCCCGATTGATGATCTGGCGGCCTTCCACGTGGTGTTTGGCAAAACGGTGCCCGATATCTCGCTGAACGCAGTGGCCAATCTGGGATATGCAGAAGGGCGTTGGCTGCTACCGGTTCATGCGGGCGACACGCTGCGGTCGGTGTCCGAGGTGATCGGGCTCAAGCAGAACTCGAACGGTAAGACTGGTGTGGTCTGGGTGCGGACGCGTGGTCTGAACCAGTTGGACGAAGTGGTCATGGAATATGTCCGCTGGGTGATGGTGCGCAAGGCAAACCCGGATGCGCCGGCACCGGAAACGGTCGTGCCCGAGCTGAAGAAAGTGTTGGAGCCGAGCGATCTGGTCGTCCCCGAGGGGCTGGATTTCTCGAACTACGATTTCACCCTGGCGGGTGAGCCGCATCGTTGGGGCGACTATGAGATCGGCGAGACCATTGACCACGTGGACGGCGTGACGGTGGAAGAGGCTGAGCATATGTTGGCCACACGCCTATGGCAGAACACGGCCAAGGTGCATTTCGACCTGACCTTCCGCCCTGAAGGCCGCCTGATCTATGGGGGCCACGTGATCTCGATGGCGCGGGCCTTGTCGTTCAACGGCCTCGCCAATGCGCAGATGATCGTGGGTCTGAATGGCGGCGCACATGCCAACCCCTGTTTCGCAGGAGATACGATCAAGGCGTGGTCCGAGGTTCTGGACAAGGCCGAAACCGACGTGCCCGGAGTAGGGGCGATCCGCCTGCGCCTGGTGGCGACCAAGGGCGGCGCGCCGTTCGAGCTGCGCGGCGAAGACGGAAAATACACGTCGGAGGTGCTGCTGGACCTCGACTATTGGGCCTTGATGCCGATCTAAAGCGTTTCGGGTTATACCTGTGACACGAATACCCTGCCACGCTTGCAGCGTTCTCGGGACATTCGTGTCACTTGATGATTCAGGTAAACCCGAAACGCTAAAATCGGGTTACAGTGATGTGAACACAGCAACCGCAATCCGTGCTAGGGTGGCGGCATGTTTCTACGTTTTCTCACCCTTTTCCTGTGCCTTACACGCCCCGCCTGGGCGTGCGATCTGGCGCTGGCCTTGGCGGTGGATGTCTCTGGCTCTGTCGACAGCAGCGAATATCGCATTCAGATGGATGGCCTCGCCGCCGGGCTGCGCGACCCGGTGGTGTCCGAGGCCTTAGTGCGCGGGCAGGCGCAGGTGATGCTGGTGCAGTGGACGGGCGAATCCCGCCAGCGGGTGACGATCCCGTGGACGAAAATCGACAGCTTTATCGCTCTGGAGAAGTTTGCTGATCAAGTTGCGCAGGATCCAAGGGTCTGGCGAAACTTCTCAACCGCGATCGGAGAAGCTTTAGAGGCCACCCTGCTGCGGTTTGACGACGTGGCAGAGTGCAGGCGACTGCTGATTGATATCTCGGGCGATGGGGTTTCCAACGAAGGGGTTGAGCCGACGCAGATTCACGGCCTTCTGAAAGATCGTGGCGTGACGGTAAATGCCATAGCTATTGAAGAAAGTGAACCGGATCTGACGGCCTATTTCTTTGAAAACGTCATTTTCGGAGAGGGGGCGTTTGTCGTGTCGGCCTCGGGTTTTGCAGATTATCCAGAGCGCATACGAAAAAAGCTGCTGCGCGAGGTGACGCAGCAATCTGCCGGTTTTCGATGATCTGCAGGGATTCGTGATCACAACGCTTCGGCGTTGAAAACGCTAACATAGAATGATCGCATTGTATTTTGTGATCACACTTTTAAAGTGCGTGATCACAATTGGTCAAAATCACCGGTTTTGTGGCAATTTTACCTGTTTTTGCAGGTGCAGCACGTGACAGAAGCGCAAAAACAAGTAAAAAGTCTGGTAGCCAAAGTAAGAGGAGCCGCCATGGCCGATGTCAATCGGGGCAACCGCCCGCTCTCGCCACATATTATGATCTATCGCCCGCAGATGACTTCCATGTCGTCCATCATGGTTCGGTTTTCCGGCCTCGGGGTGTTTGCCGTTGCCATTCTGGTCGTCTGGTGGCTGCTGGCAGCGTCAACTTCGGAAAGTGCATTTGCGCTGATCGACGGGTTCCTGACCAGCTGGTTCGGTAAGCTGATCCTCATCGTCGCGACCTGGGCGCTTTGGTATCACACGCTGGGCCGCCTGCGTCACGTGTTCTGGGACTTCGGCTACTGCCTCGACGTGAACACCTCGGAAAAACTGGGGATGGGCATGTTCATCGGGGCCACCGTCCTGACCATTCTCACCGTGCTTGTGGTTTAAGGAGACGGAGATGCGATATCTGACCGACCGCAAACGCGCGCAGGGCCTGGGCGCAGGGAAATCGGGAACACAAACCCATTGGCGTACCATGGTGCGCGCGATGATCCTGACCGTGCTGGTTCCCATATTTATCATCACCTTCGGAATGGGCCTCGGCGGCACGTACGAAGAGGTTCTGGCCTATTTCAGCCGTCCCATCCCTGCGATTGTCACCGCCCTGACGCTGGTCGTGGGCCTGCAGCAGCTTATGTATGAGGCGCAGGAAACCATCGAAGACTATATCCATGGCATTCTTGAGAAAATCTCTCTCGTTGCGATGTGGGCGCTTGGCTACACGCTGATGGCTGCGGGGCTGTTTGCCCTGGTCAAGCTGACCCTGTGACGCGCGATAAGGAACAAGAACAATGACAGCAGCATATGAATATGAAACCCACGAATACGACGTTGTCGTCGTAGGCGCAGGTGGTGCCGGTCTGCGGGCAACTTTGGGTATGGCCGAGCAGGGGCTGCGTACAGCCTGTGTTACCAAAGTGTTCCCGACACGCTCACATACGGTTGCCGCGCAAGGTGGTATTGCCGCGTCCCTGTCCAACATGGGGCCTGACCATTGGCAATGGCACATGTACGACACCGTTAAGGGCTCGGACTGGCTGGGTGACACCGATGCGATGGAATATCTCGCGCGTGAAGCCCCCAAAGCTGTGTATGAGCTGGAACACTACGGCGTGCCCTTCAGCCGTACGGAAGAGGGTAAAATCTATCAGCGTCCCTTCGGCGGTCACACCACAGAGTTTGGCGAAGGCCCCGCCGTGCAGCGTACCTGCGCGGCCGCAGACCGGACCGGTCACGCGATCCTGCATACGCTTTATGGACAGTCGCTGAAAAACAACGCTGAATTCTACATCGAATACTTCGCCATCGACCTGATCATGTCCGAGGACGGGCAGTGTCAGGGCGTCGTCTGCTGGAAGCTGGACGACGGCACGATGCATGTCTTCAACGCCAAGATGGTTGTACTGGCGACCGGCGGTTACGGTCGTGCATATTTCAGCGCGACCTCGGCCCATACCTGCACCGGCGACGGTGGCGGAATGGTGGCCCGTGCCGGTCTGGCCCTGCAGGATATGGAGTTCGTTCAGTTTCACCCGACTGGAATCTACGGCTCGGGTTGCCTAATCACCGAGGGTGCTCGGGGTGAGGGCGGTTACCTGACCAACTCTGAAGGTGAGCGTTTCATGGAGCGCTATGCGCCCCAGTATAAGGATTTGGCGCCGCGCGACTATGTCTCGCGTTCGATGACGATGGAGATCCGCGAAGGTCGTGGTCACGGCGATGATGGCGACCATATTCATTTGAACCTGAGCCACCTGCCAGCCGAGGCGTTGGCGGAAAGGCTGCCGGGAATCTCGGAATCGGCGCGTGTCTTTGCTGGTGTGGACGTCACTAAGGAACCCATCCCGGTTCTGCCGACCGTGCATTACAATATGGGCGGTATTCCGACGAACTATTGGGGTGAGGTTCTCAACCCCACTGCCGACAACCCAACCGCAGTTGTTCCCGGCCTGATGGCAGTGGGCGAAGCGGGTTGTGCTTCGGTCCACGGTGCCAACCGTCTGGGATCTAACTCTCTGATCGATCTGGTCGTCTTTGGTCGCGCGGCGGCCATCCGGGCCGGTAAGGTAGTGGACGCGGACGCGCCGAACCCTGTGCTGAATCAGGCATCGGTTGACAAGGCATTTGATCGGTTTGACGCCGTACGGAACGCCTCGGGCGCAGTCCCGACCGCTGACCTGCGGCTTGAAATGCAAAAGACCATGCAGCAGGACGCGGCTGTGTTCCGGACCGCCAAGACCATGGCGGAGGGTGTCGAAAAGATGACAGCGATCGCGGCTAAGATGGACGATCTGAAGGTTTCGGACCGGTCGCTGGTTTGGAACAGTGACCTGATGGAGTCACTGGAACTGACCAACCTTATGCCGAGCGCTCTGGCCACCATTGTGGGGGCCGAAGCGCGCAAAGAGTCCCGTGGCGCACATGCGCATGAGGATTTCGCAGAGCGCGACGATGAGAACTGGCGTGTCCACACCGTCAGCCGGGTCGAGGGTAACAAGGTTGAACTCAGTTACCGTCCGGTGATCGTTGATCCTCTGACCAACGAGGATCAGGGCGGCATCAGCCTCAAGAAAATCGCGCCCAAAGCGCGGACGTTCTAAGTAGGAGCAACCATCAGGCAATGCGGTGCAAGCGCCACATACCCACCGACACGACAAACGCCCCTTTCGGGCGCGGTGAGGGGTGCTTGCCATGACGGTTGAACAGCTGCCCTCGGGTCAGCGGGACCCCAAGATCATCCTGATCGGCCTGAACCGCTGCGCCACCACGTCGCTGCATAAGCTGTTTCAGAACAGCGGCATCGCGTCGGTGCATTGGGTGGACGATCAGGGCGACAATCTGGCCCAGAAAATGGTGACGAATATTGCCATGGGTCGGAAACCGCTGGATGGGTTCGGCTCGGTCCGGGCCTTTTCTGACATTGCCTTTGTGAATGCCCGGTTCATGCTGGATGGCACGCGGTTCTTCCGCGAGTTGCACGCGGCTTATCCGGATGCCTATTTCCTGCTGAACACGCGCGATCGCGAGGATTGGATTTCCTCACGCGCGCTGCACAGCAATGGCGGCTATCTCGAACGCTGCTGCAAGGCCAACGGGATGGGCGCAGATGAAGTGAAACAGGGCTGGCGCCGGATGTATGACGTACACCACGCCGAGGTGCAGGCCCATTTCGACGGGAACCTAAGGTTCCTGCGCTTTGATGTCGACCGCGATGACCCCCAGGCGATTGCCGATTGGTTGTCTGCGGATTTTGACGTGAACACTGCCCATTGGGGGCACTACAATCGAGGCGCGTCTGACCGCGCCCGGACAGGCTGAATGGAGAATTGACATGGTTCAACTGACCCTGCCCAAGAATTCCCGGATCACCACCGGTAAGACATGGCCCAAACCGGACGGCGCGAAGAACCTGCGCAAGTTCCAGATTTATCGCTGGAACCCCGATGACGGCCAGAACCCGCGTGTCGACACGTATTTCGTCGATATGGACACCTGCGGTCCGATGATTTTGGACGCGCTGATCAAGATCAAGAACGAGATTGATCCGACCCTGACCTTCCGCCGTTCGTGCCGGGAAGGGATCTGTGGCTCCTGCGCGATGAACATCGACGGGATCAACACGCTGGCCTGTATCTACGGCATGGATGAGATCAAGGGCGACGTGAAGATCTATCCGCTGCCGCATATGCCGGTGGTCAAGGACCTGATCCCCGACCTGACGCATTTCTACGCGCAGCACGCCAGCATCATGCCGTGGCTGGAAACCAAGACCAACCGCCCCGCGAAAGAGTGGAAGCAATCGATCGAAGACCGCAAGAAGCTGGATGGCCTGTATGAATGCGTGATGTGCGCCAGCTGCTCGACCTCGTGCCCGAGCTATTGGTGGAACGGCGACCGCTATCTTGGCCCCGCAGCTTTGCTGCACGCCTATCGCTGGATCATCGACAGCCGCGATGAAGCCACTGGTGAGCGTCTGGATGAGCTGGAAGATCCCTTCAAGCTGTATCGCTGCCACACGATCATGAACTGTGCAAAGACCTGCCCGAAGGGTCTGAACCCGGCGGCAGCGATCGCGCAGATCAAGAAGATGATGGTCGAACGCTCTGTCTGATCGACCGATGCGCTTGCCGTGCTGCGGCAAGCGCATGCCCCCTTTGCAAAAACGTCCGATGTCGTCGGTCCACCGACGCCGTATATTTGCAGAAGGGAGGAGTGATGAAATCAGGATCACTCCGATGAGTACACAAGCAAACACACCGAAAACCGACGCCAAGGAAGCTCTGACCTTGTTGGAGCAAGCTTGGGCGTATTACACGCCAGAACCGGTTGGCGCGCACGATCAACGAGAGCCTGAGTTGTTCGAATACGCCAACGCGGCGTGACACCGGCCTTGCCATTTGCGGCTGGAACGGGCCAAACAGATCTATGCCTGTTCTTCTGCTTCTTCTGGCCGCTGGGGTTTTCGCCTATTTCTTCTGGCGGTCCCGCACGTCTTCGCTGACACGCGACTGTCGCTGGCGATTGCATCGTGACGAAGATCTGTGGGTTTGTGCCTATTGCGGCGCGCGATCCGACGGTTCAGATCGTCCTTCGAAATGTCTGCGGCAATCAATCGGCAAATAGAAATCGGGCCGAGACATGCTCGGCCCGTTTCACGTTATGCTGCGTCCGGGAAGGCCGCTTGCAGTGCGATCTCGACCATGTCGCCAAAACTACGCTCCCGTTCAGATGAGGGCAGGGCCTCGCCCGTCAGCAGGTGGTCCGAGACGGTCAGAACCGCAAGTGCCCGGCATTTGTGCCTGGCGGCGAGGATATACAGCTCGGCCGCTTCCATCTCGACCCCCAGAATGCCGTGACGCACCATCTGTTCGTTCAGATCAGGGCGCTCATCATAGAACACATCGGACGAATAGATCCCGCCCACATGGGTCGGTGTTCCCTTGGCTGCCGCCACATTGGCCGCAGCCTGCAACAGACCCCAATCGGCGCAGGGGGCGAAGTTCAATTCCTTCATGATGCCTCGGGACGGCGTGCTGAGGGTGGTCGAAGTCATGGCCAGAATAACATCGCGGACATTGACGCTGTCCTGCATACCACCGCAGGAGCCAATGCGGATCAGTGTCTTTGCGCCGAAATCCTGGATCAATTCGTTCACGTAAATGGAAAGTGAGGGCATCCCCATGCCGCTGCCCTGAATGGTGACAGGGTTCCCTTTCCACGTACCGGTAAACCCGAGCATGCCGCGCACGTCATTGACCAACCTCACGTCATCCAAAAACGTTTCCGCCGCCCATTTCGCCCGATAGGGATCTCCGGGCAATAGAACGGTTTCTGCGATGTCGCCTTTTTCTGCGCCAATGTGGATTGTCATTTCTGAAACGACCTCAAATTCAGATTTCCAACTCGGCGATATCGGTGCCGGAATTCAGCGCGTCATGCACCCATTGAGGCTTGCGCCCACGACCCGTCCAGGTTTGATCCGGGGCGTTTGGATTGCGGTATTTCGCTTTTGATTTCTGCGACTTGGTGCCTCTTGGCGCGTTGTTCGAAAGCTCGGACAAGGAAAACCCGAATTCGGCTGCGGCTTTTTCGGCAGCTTCCAGAGCGGCTTCGCGCTCGCGCTTTTCAGCGTTTACCAGGGCTTTGTCAATATCGTCGCGCAATTGCAAAAGTTCATTGCGCGACATTTTTTCAAGCTCAAGTCCCATTTTTTTTCCTCTTTCAGACGTGAGTGATTGCAATTCCAAGAATTGCAGCAATTTCACACGGCGATATAGGCTATTCCCGTCATTTCGGGAATAGCCATCAAGAGTTTTTCAAAACGAGCCGTTATTCGGCGGCGATTTCCTGCGGGTCCACCAGCGCGACGATGTCGCCCATGATTGCGTTCAACTCGAAATTCTTGGGCGTGTAGATTCTGGCAACGCCCATTTTCTTCAAAGCTTCTGCGTCATCATCCGGAATAATCCCGCCAACAATGACAGGCACGTGCGACAGGCCTGCCTGTTTCAGGCGGGTCATTACGTCTTCAACCAGAGGCAGATGACTGCCAGACAGGATCGACAAACCGATCACATGGGCATCATCCTCGGACGCGGCCGAGACGATTTCTTCTGGCGTCAGGCGAATGCCCTCATAGCTGATATCCATGCCACAGTCCCGGGCGCGGAAGGCGATCTGCTCGGCGCCGTTCGAATGGCCATCCAAACCCGGCTTGCCGACCAGGAATTTCAAACGACGCCCGAGCCGGTCACTGATTGCATCGACCGAGGCGCGCAGGTCTTCTAACCCTTCGGTCTTGTTCGAGACCGAACCGGACACGCCGGTCGGGCCACGGTAGGTGCCGTAGACCTTGCGCATTTCCTCGGCCCATTCACCAGTAGTTGCACCGGCCTTGGCCGCAGCAATCGAGGGCTCCATGACATTCGCCCCGGTTTGCGCCGCCTCGCGCAGAGCACCTAGAGCGGCAGCCACGGCTACGTCATCACGTTCGGCCCGCCATTCGTTCAGACGATTGATCTGCTCCTGCTCGACCGCAGGGTCCACGACCATGATGCCGCCATCCTCGGTCTGCAGGGGCGAGGGTTCACCGTCGACCCATTTGTTCACACCGACCACAATGGTCTCGTTCCGTTCGATGCGGTTCAGGCGTTCTGCATTGGAATCGACCAGTCGGGACTTCATGTATTCGATCGAGGCCACGGCACCGCCCATGGAGTCGAGATTGGCCAACTCGGCCCGCGCGCCTTCCTTGAGTTCTTCGACCTTGGCATCAACCGCCGGGTTTCCGTCGAACAGGTCTCCGTATTCCAGCAGGTCCGTCTCATAAGCCAGAATCTGCTGCATGCGCATCGACCACTGCTGGTCCCACGGGCGGGGCAGGCCCAAAGCCTCATTCCAAGCGGGCAGCTGTACGGCACGAGCGCGCGCTTTTTTCGACAGTGTGACGGCTAGCATCTCGATCAGGATGCGGTAGACGTTGTTTTCCGGCTGCTGCTCGGTCAGACCGAGCGAGTTCACTTGAACGCCATAGCGGAATCTGCGGAACTTGGGGTTCTCAACACCATAGCGTTGTTGAAGTATTTCATCCCAAAGATCGACGAAAGCCCGCATTTTACACATTTCGGTGACAAAACGGATGCCTGCATTGACGAAGAAGGAAATGCGCCCACACAGGGCGGGGAAGTCCTCGGCCGGGACGCGCGGGCGCAGTTCGTCAAGCACTGCGATGGCGGTGGCGAGCGCATAGGCCAGCTCCTGTTCCGGTGTCGCACCGGCCTCTTGCAGGTGATAGGAACACACGTTCATCGGGTTCCATTTTGGCACGTTGGTATAGCAATACTCGGCCACATCAGCGATCATCTTCAAAGACGGCTTGGGTGGGCAGACATAGGTACCGCGGCTGAGATATTCCTTGATCAAGTCATTCTGAACGGTGCCCTGCAGCTTTGAGACATCCGCGCCCTGTTCCTCGGCCACGGCGATGTAAAGCGCCAGCAGCCACGGGGCCGTCGCGTTGATCGTCATCGAGGTGTTCATCTGCTCCAGCGGGATCTGATCAAACAGGACCCGCATATCGCCCAGATGGCAGATCGGCACACCCACTTTGCCAACCTCACCGCGCGCCAGTGTGTGGTCGCTGTCATAGCCCGTTTGAGTCGGCAGATCGAAAGCCACCGACAGGCCAGTCTGACCTTTGGCGAGGTTGCCGCGATACAGCGCGTTCGAGGCTTTGGCGGTGGAATGACCGGCATAGGTTCGGATCAGCCAAGGGCGGTCTTTCTGCATCTGCGTCATGGGCGGGCCTCGTGTTTCGGTGAGCAACAAAATTACGTCTACGGGTTCTAAATCGCAATTTTCAGGCATTGTCAATTCGCTGCGTTGCGGCATATGCGAATTGTCTAGATTGTGAGCCGTCTCGTTTGGTGGCAGTGTGGCCCGATGTTGAGAACCGTGGAACTTCCGCTGTGGCTATTCCTGTTGATCGTGGTCTTTGCCATGGTCACTTTTGCCTCGCATTTTCTGTTCCCGTCTGTCCGCTGGTTCTTTCGCCGCAGGCTTGAGAGAGCGGTCTCTCGGTTGAACCAGCGCCTGCAGCGGCCGATCCAGCCGTTCAAGCTGGCGCGGCGGCACGACATGATTCAACGGCTCATCTATGATCCTCAGGTCGGGCAAGCGGTGCAGCAGCACGCCCATGAAGAAGGCATCCCCGAAGCCGTTGCGTTCGAACAAGCCCGCCGGTACGCGCGTGAGATCGTGCCCTCCTTTTCGGCTTTTGCCTATTTCAGCTTCGCCATTCGTCTGTCCCGGTTGCTGAGCAACGCGTTCTACAACGTGCATCTCAGCTACAAGGATGAAAGCGCGATCAAGGATATCGACCCCGAGGCGACAGTTGTCTTTGTGATGAACCACCGCAGCAACATGGACTATGTTCTGGTCACCTATCTGGCGGCGCAACAATCCGCCCTGTCCTATGCCGTGGGCGAATGGGCGCGGGTTTGGCCGCTCAGCCGGTTGATCCGCGCGATGGGCGCGTACTTCATCCGTCGCAAATCAGGCAGCGAGCTGTATCGCCAGGTTCTGGCCAGCTATGTCCGGCACGCGACCGAAGCGGGTGTAACGCAGGCAATGTTCCCCGAAGGCGGGCTCAGCCTGACCGGCGCTTTAGGGCGCCCCAAGCTGGGTTTGTTGAAATATATTATCGACGGCACCTCGCCCGAGGGGCGCGATGTGGTGTTTGTGCCGGTGGCCCTGAACTATGACCGCGTGCTTGAGGACACGATCCTGACGCGCGCCGCCCTCGGAACCGATCGACGTTTTCGCGCGCGGATCGGGGTGATCACAAGCTGGGTTCTCAAGCAAATCTGGCGTCGGTTGATCGGTCGCTACAAGCGGTTCGGACTGGCCGCGGTTCGGTATGGTAAGCCGATCTCGCTGAAAGACTTCGAGGCACGAGCCGGTGATGACGTCATGACCGACCTCGCCCGCGCGTTGATGAAACGGATTGGCGCAGCGATTCCCTTGGTGCCGGGGCCGGCCGCGTGCTGGCTGCTGCGCGAGAATGGCCCTATGCCCGAACAAGAGGTGCGGAGTCGTATCCGTGCCCTCATGGAAGCCGATGGTCTGGCGCTGGCGGAATCAGAGGACGCCATCACCAGCGCTGTGGATCAAATGGTCGAACGGCGCATTCTGACCCTTGAAGACGGGGTTTTGAATCTGTCCGGGCAGCGCGAGGATCTTTTGGATTATTATGCAGAGTCAGTACCAGAACAGGTGAAATCCGCCAATGCTGCGCTCGCGAAAGATGTTTCTGCACCTGCTGGGTCATAAAATTACAAAAATAGACCAAAGATGGTTGCAATGTTGCGCAACCCCTCCTATCCCTCTGTAGGAGAGGCGGCGATTCTGCGCCGCGGCAAAGATATTGAAAAGGAGGCCAGCATGGCTTTGGACACCGAAAGCGGTATCGCGTCGTACGAGGCACCCGAAAAGGACCTCTATGAAATGGGGGAAATCCCTCCGATGGGGTTTGTGCCCAAGCAGATGTACGCCTGGGCGATCCGCAAAGAGCGTCACGGAGAACCAAATACTGCGATGCAGCAGGAAGTGGTTGATGTTCCCGAGTTGGACAGCAATGAGGTTCTCGTCCTCGTGATGGCGGCGGGCGTCAATTATAACGGCGTCTGGGCCGCTTTGGGCCAGCCGATCAGCCCGTTTGATGGCCACAAGGCCCCCTACCATATCGCTGGTTCGGATGCGTCGGGCATCGTTTGGGCCGTTGGCGACAAGGTCAAGCGCTGGAAGGTTGGTGATGAGGTGGTGATCCACTGCAACCAAGACGATGGCGACGACGAGGAATGCAACGGCGGGGATCCGATGTACTCGCCCAGCCAGCGCATCTGGGGCTATGAGACCCCAGACGGGTCGTTCAGCCAATTCACTCGCGTGCAGGCGCAACAGCTGATGCCGCGTCCCAAGCACCTGACCTGGGAGCAGGCGGCGTGCTATACCCTGACGCTAGCAACGGCCTACCGGATGTTGTTCGGTCACGAGCCGCATGACCTGAAGCCCGGTCAGAACGTTCTGGTTTGGGGTGCCTCGGGTGGTTTGGGCTCTTACGCGATCCAGTTGATCAACACGGCTGGTGCAAATGCGATCGGCGTGATCTCGGACGAAAGCAAACGGGATTTCGTGATGGGGCTGGGCGCCAAAGGCGTTCTGAACCGCAAGGACTTCAACTGCTGGGGTCAGCTGCCCACAGTCAACACGCCCGAATATGCCGAGTGGTTCAAAGAAGCCCGCAAGTTCGGCAAAGCGATCTGGGACATCACCGGTAAGGGCAACAACGTTGATATGGTGTTTGAACACCCTGGCGAAAGCACCTTCCCGGTGTCGACCTTCGTGGTGAAAAAGGGCGGTATGGTCGTGATTTGTGCTGGTACCACCGGGTTCAACTGTACCTTTGACGTGCGCTACATGTGGATGCACCAGAAGCGCCTGCAGGGGTCGCATTTTGCGCATCTGAAGCAAGCGGCAGCAGCCAACAAGCTGATGGTCGAACGCCGTCTGGACCCCTGCATGTCGGAAGTGTTCGCGTGGAACGATCTGCCCGAAGCGCATATGAAAATGCTGCGCAACGAGCACAAGCCGGGCAACATGTCGGTTCTGGTTCAGGCCCCGCGCACCGGCATGCGCACTTTGGAAGAGGTTCTGGACGCGCGTCCATAAGCCCATCCTGAAATATCTAAAAAAACACCCGCGAATCGGAACTCCGATACGCGGGTGTTTTGCCGTCTTGGAGGGTCCTTTTTTGTTTCAACAGGTTGGAATTTTGCCCCTCACTATTTTTGGGGAGTAGAAACCGGTGAATAGGTCAAAAAGATCGCACATGTTATGGTTGTGTTAACACTTCGTTAACTGTTTCAGAGAGACCCTAATGGCGCAAAATGAGTGGATACTGGACGTATTGTCGGACCTCAACGCGTTCGCTGTTGCGAATGGGTTGACTGCCTTGGCCGAACAGCTGGACGACACCAAGCTGATTGCCGCAGCCGAGATCGCGTCCATGACAGATAAGGCACGGGCGCCCGCGGATGGGAACAGAACTCGATTTGGGTCAGATCCTGAAGGATTTGGAAAACACCAGCACGCTTGATGAGCTTGGCTCGGTCGCCATTCATCTCCGCGACTGCCTGAAAATCGAACATCTGACATATCACTGGGTGGATGCCGCTGGGGATCAGTACGGCTATACCACCTATTCCGATGCCTGGGATGAACGTTATCGAGATAAAAACTATCACCGCATCGACCCTGTGATACTGGGGTGTTTCCAACGATTTCACCCGGTTGATTGGAAATCGTTGGACTGGTCCGGCAGGGTGTCCAAAGCGTTTCTTAAGGATGCATTGGAACATGGGGTGGGTAATCAGGGTTATTCGATCCCGATCCGAGGGCCGAGTGGACAGTTTGCGCTGTTCACCGTCAATCACAGTTGTGACGACGACACTTGGCAGGATTTCATCTCGACCTTCGGCCGCGAATTGATCCTCGTGGCGCATTACATCAATCGCAAAGCACTGGAATTTGAAAAGGACAGGCAGCCTGAAGCGACCCGAGGTCTGTCCCCGCGTGAAATTGATGCGATGACTTTGCTTGCGCAGGGCTTCAGCCGCGCTCAGGTTGCGCATTCGCTGTCGATCTCGGAACACACGCTTAGGGTCTACATTGAAAGCGCCCGCTCGAAACTGGGCGCGCAAAACACGACACACGCGATCGCGACCGCGCTCAGCCGTGGGTTAATAGTCGTTTAAGCAACGTACGGTCCTAGAACAGTAAATTAATCACGACTTCGTACCCCTTTCGTTCCTGCACAGGACGACAAGGGGAATTAGTCATGTTGCGTTATTTGTATGCTGATGAGCTGCAAAAATTTCCAGTTTTGGCCGATGTGATGTTTCGCGATCGCGCGGATCAGTTCAAAACCCGGCTGGGATGGGACGTTTACGTCAATAAAAAAGGGGAAGAGCGGGATCAATATGATGATCTCAACCCGCTCTACGTGATTTGGGAGGAGCCGGATGGCAGCCATGGCGGTTCAATGCGGGTTCTGCCGACCACTGGCCCGGTCATGGTAAACGAGGTGTTCGGTCATCTCAACAGCGGCGAGCCGATCTGCAGCCCTTTGATCTGGGAGGTCACGCGCTTTTGCCTGTCGCGTACAGCCAGCCCCCATACGGCCGGGGCTATCATGCTGAGCGGCGGCGAAATGATGGAGGGGTTCGGCCTGACTCATATCGCCGGCGTCTTTGATGCGCGGATGATCCGGATCTACCGCCTGATTGGGTCGTCGCCAATTGTGTTAGGGTCCGAAGGGAAAGGGCACGATCAGATCTCGGTCGGTCTGTGGCCCTATTCTGCGGATGATTGCAAACGCGTGGCCGAACAGGCGGGCATTCCGCGTGAGCTTTCGCGCCTGTGGTTCAAAACCGCGTTCGGCCCGGTCAAACAGCACCGGTTTGCGCTGTCGGCCTAGATCGTTTCGGGTTAAGCCTGAGACACGAATACCCTGCCACGCTTTCAGCGTGCTCGGGACATTCGTGTCACTTGATTATTCTGGTAAAACCCGAAACGCTTTACGGCCTTGAAAACCCAAATCCGTATCTGGTGAAGGGTGGCGCGGCCCTGTAGGGTCGCGCCATGTCTTTGCCCAATGTGACCTTTTCAGAAGATCAGGCCGCCGCCTATGACAGCATCGCCGAGATGCTGCGCTCTGCCGGGGTGGACCTTGAAGATGATGCGCTGCTGAAACTGCCGGGGAACGGTGAGTCGGGCGTTATGGCCGTGATCGGCAAGGCCGGTTCGGGCAAGACTCTGCTGCTGGCAGAACTGTATAAGGCGCTGGCCGAGACTGGCGTTCACATCGTCTCAGGCGACTATGAGAGCCGAAAGTCTCGCGACAAGCGCAGTCTGGCGATTCTGGCCCCCACGAACAAAGCCGCGAGCGTTTTGCGCCTGCGCGGGGTGCCCGCGACGACCATCCACCGCATTCTCTATACGCCCGTCTATGACCCGGAATATGAACGCATCGCCGAATGGCTTGAGAGCAATGATGAACGGCCCGAGATCGAAGGCCTGACGGATGAGGCGCTGGACCGGGCGGCTGCCTTCTACCAGAACAACAAGTCGATCCCCGGTGCTCTGGCCGCCGCCGGTTTGCGCGGGTCGGATTTCATCACTGGCTGGAAACGACGGGAAGAGCCGCTGGATATCGGTTTTGTCGACGAAGCCTCGATGCTGGATGACCGCCAGTTTGATGATCTGAAAGAGATCTTCCCGACGTTGCTGCTGTTCGGCGATCCAGCACAGCTGGCACCAGTGAACCAATCCGGCAGCATGGTGTTCGAATCCCTGCCCGAGCCGCGCAAGCTGACCCTGCATCGCATACACCGTCAAGATGCCGACAATCCCATCCTCGATCTGGCCCATGCGCTTGCTGACCCTGCCATGGGGTTTGAGGATTTCGAGCGTCTGGTCGAAGACACCGCGCGTCGCGATGACCGTGTGGTCTGGGGGCAGCGGGTCGAGGTCGACCTGATGGCCCGCAGTCCGGTTCTGGTCTGGCGCAACGCAACGCGCATCCGTCTGATCCAGGCCTTCCGGCAGGTCCATGGCGCGCCTGAGACGGAGCTGCTGGAAGGTGAACCGCTGATCTGCGATGGGATCGAGCTGCCTCTGAAACACCGCAAGAAACGGCTGGATCTTGAGGCGCGTGGCCTGATCAAAGGCGCGCAGGTCGTTTATCTGGGGCCGGGGCGAAAACCCGGTTTCTCGCGCCTGCATGTAATGGGGGCCGAGGACCCTCAGGTCAGTGCGGCGTCGATTGTGCAGATCGAAAAGCCGGATGAAGAGGAACCGTTCATCCCCTATGCAGCGCGTATGGGCGCGACCTTTCTGCATGGGGCGGCGGTGACTATCCACAAGGCCCAGGGTTCGCAATGGGATACGGTGCAGGTCTTTGCGCCCGATATCTACGCCGCGGCCCGCATGGGCCGAACCGAGGCCGGACAACCCTTGTGGAAACGACTGGCCTATGTTGCCATCACCCGCGCGCAGGAACGGTTGATCTGGGTGGTTCGTAATCGGTTGTCCAAACCCACCCATCCTCTGCGCGTCGATGATCTGCGCGCCATACCGGCGGCGACCCTGATACTGGAGGCTGAAGAGACATGAAATCCATCCTCATAACCGGCGCGAGTTCCGGGATCGGAAAAGCCACGGCAGAGCTGTTTCTGACCGAGGGCTGGACTGTTGGTCTTCTTGCCCGCAGCGAAGACAAATTGGTGGAAATGGCCGAAGGGCATCGCAACGCGATCCCTCTGGTTGCGGATGTGACGGATCCGGTGGCGGTTGCGCGCGCCTTCCGGTCTTTCTCCAACAGGGCCGAGCGGTTGGACGTTCTGTTCAACAATGCTGGCATCTTCGCGCCCGGCGGTACGATTGATGAAATCGCACTGAAGGACTGGTACCAGAGCGTCAACGTCAACCTCAACGGCATGTTCCTGAGCGCGCGTGAGGCGTTTCGGATCATGCGTCACCAAACACCGCAAGGCGGGCGTATCATCAACAACGGCTCAATCGCGGCCTATGTGCCGCGCCCGAATTCGGTGCACTATTCTGCAACGAAACACGCCATCACCGGGCTGACGCGCAGCCTGTCGCTGGATGGGCGCGATTTTGGCATTGCCTGTGGTCAGATCGATATAGGGAACGCCCGTACCCAGATGGTGCAGGGGCTGGTTGATGCTGCGATTGCCGATGGTACGACGCCCGATCCGACCATGGATGTGGAAGATGCCGCCAAATCGGTGCTGCACATGGCCAATCTACCGCCCGAGGCCAATGTGCAGTTCATGACCGTGATGGCCACGACCATGCCCTATATCGGCCGGGGCTGAGCGCTACTTTTCGCGGAGCAGACGGAAAGCCGTCGAGGCACCCCACCCAGCGGCAATTGCGATGACCAGTGACATCAGCCCGTACCAAACGGGCTGTTCGCGGGACATGTTGTAGAGAAACCGCTCCAGCCCCACTTTGCGCACGTCGATGGTGGTTTCGTATTGCGACACCACATTGCCGCCCCGCGTCAGGAAGATGCGAGCGGCATAGTCGCCTTCGGTCAGGTCGGCGGGCATGTCGATGGAGGTGCGGAACAGGGTCTGTTCATCCACCGCAACAGTGTTTTCGCGGATCGAATACAGGCTCTCGCTTTCGCGGATGCGTATCACGGCGTCGGCAAAGTCTTGAGCGGCTTCGATATGCATCGCCGCGCCGACGGAGCGGATGGCCCGTTCGATGGAAACCCGATAGCGGAGATCCTCGGTATTAGTTAGGATTTCTTTGAATGGCCCGCTGGTGGCAACAGCGTAGAAGCTGGGGGCCAGATCGACCTCGACGCTGTCGGTGTTCACCCAGATTCCTAGTTTACGTTCTTTACGGCGCACGGTCAGAGGCTCGGACGGGCCGGCAACGGTGACGATCACCTCTAGCGGAGGGCCTTCGGGGATCGGAGCTTCGCGCTTGATGGCCCCGAAGATCAGAATTTCGGACCCGTCGAACGTGGCGGTAATGGCAACGCGGTCCTGGCTGAGGCCCAGGACCACCTGCTCTTCCGCTGCAGCCGCGGGCAGGCAGAACAGGCACAGGGCGGTGATCAATGAGCGGACCATGATCAGTGCCCCCCGCTGGCGCCAAGCGAATACAGCTCGGACGGTTCCAGAAGCAGATCAAGCGCCAGCTTGCCGCAGACGACCAGCACAAGCGCGGCCAGCAAAACCCGCAATTGTTCGGCTGGCATCCGGGCGCCGATCACGGTTCCTATCTGAGCCCCAATAACGCCGCCGACCAGAAGCAGCACGGCCAGAACCACGTCCACGGTGTAGTTCGTGGTGGCGTGCAGCATTGTCGTGAAGGCGGTGACGAAGATGATCTGGAACAGGGATGTCCCAACCACAACCTTGGTGGGCATGCCCAGCAGATAGATCATCGCGGGCACCATGATAAAGCCGCCGCCGACGCCCATGATCGCGGACAGAACGCCTACGCAGAGGCCGACCAGAACCGGAGGGATTACCGAGATATACAGGCCCGAGGTGCGAAAGCGCATCTTGAAGGGCATCGCATGGACCCAGCCGCGCTGACGACGCTTGGCAGGTGCCGCTCCGCCTTTCTTTGCTTTGCGCAAGGCGCGCAGGCTTTCGATGAACATCAGGCTGCCGATCACGCCAAGGAAGACGACGTAGCACAGGGTCACCAGCAGATCGACCTGACCCAAGCTCTTGAGGTAGTTGAACACGACAACGCCAAGCGCGGCCCCGATGAGGCCGCCGATCAAAAGCACCGTGCCCATCCTGAAATCGACCGTCCTTCGCCTGAAATGCGCCAGAACGCCCGAGAAGGACGAGGCCACGATCTGGTTGGCTTCGGTCGCAACGGCAACCGCCGGAGGGATGCCGATAAAGAACAGAAGCGGCGTCATAAGGAACCCACCGCCGACTCCGAACATGCCCGACAGAATGCCGACCATGCCTCCGAGCCCTAGCAATAGAAAGGCGTTTACGGAGACTTCGGCAATCGGAAGGTAAATTTGCATGGCATGCTCTAGTCGTATTGAGTTCGGCTGTGCAAAGCGGTGAACCCGCCGGCATCGGAAATGCGTGCAGCCTGAATATCGGGCGCTGCGGTCACAGGCCTACCACCCGTCTTTGGCAAATACGAGGGGAGGTTTGCACTCTTTTCTATCAGAGGAAACACGCACATACCCTCTTAGAGCGGTTGCGGCATGCAAAATCAACTCTGCATGCCGCTCTGCAGCGAACAGGACCCAGAATTGGCCCTGAACTGGACTTATCAGCGTTCTTTCACGTAGGGCTCGCCGCCGGCGCGGGGCGGAACCGCCTTGCCGACGAAGCCCGCAAGAATCACCACGGTCAGGATATATGGCAGGGCGTCCATCACCTGCACAGGGATCACGATGCCGCCCAGGTCGATATTCTGGAACCGCAGCGCAATAGCCTGTAGCAGGCCAAACAGCAAACAGGCCCACATCGCGTGCCAAGGCCGCCATTTTGCAAAGATCAACGCCGCCAGCGCGATGAACCCGCGACCGGCGGTCATTTCCTTGACGAACCCGGCCTGCAGCGCAGTTGCAAGATAGGCTCCGGCGATACCGCAGAGTACGCCGCAGATGGCGACAGCTGCAAAGCGCAGGCCGACGACCGAGACACCGGCTGTATCCACGGCGGCTGGGTTTTCGCCCACCGCGCGCAACCGCAACCCGAACCGGGTGCGATAAAGGATCCACCACGTCGCAGGCACCATCAGGAAGGCGATGTAGACAAGGATCGAATGGCCCGACAGCAGTTCAGAATAGATCGGGCCGATGAAGGGCACGTCGCTCAGCGCTTCGGCGAAGGGGAAGTTGATCGGCTCAAACCGGCCTTCCCCGAACAGAGACGGGGTGCGCCCGCCCTGTTGGAACCAGCTTTGCGCGATCAGAACCGTCAGGCCTGAGGCCAGGAAGTTGATCGCCACGCCCGAGATCAGCTGATTGCCCCGGAACGTGATTGACGCGACCCCGTGCAGCGCGGACAAAACTAGAGACGACGCGATCCCCGCCAGCAATCCCAACCAGACCGAGCCAGTCACCGCCGCGACAGCCGCCGAGAAGAAGGCCGAGATCAGCATTTTGCCCTCAAGCCCGATGTCGAATATCCCGGCGCGTTCGGAATAGAGGCCCGCCAGACAGGCCAGCAGCAAAGGCGTCGCCAGGCGTACGGTGGAATCGAGAACCTGGATCAGTGTTACGAACGAATCCATCACTGAGGCTCCTTCCGCAGGGCAAGGAACAGCTTTTCAAGCGGCATCCGCACCATGTTGTCCAACGCTCCGGTAAACAGGATCACCAGCGCCTGAATGACGACGATCAGTTCGCGTGGGATGGATGTCCACAAGGCCAGTTCGGCACCGCCTTGATACAGGAAGCCGAACAGAAGAGCCGCGAGGAACACGCCGAACGGGTGCGAACGACCCATCAGCGCCACGGCGATCCCGATGAAACCCGCGCCTTCGGTCGAGTTCAGAACCAGACGCTCGGCCTCACCCATCACGTTGTTGATGGCCATCAGGCCAGCCAAGCCGCCGGAGATCAGCATGGCGATGATGGTGATGCGAACCGGCGAGATCCCGGCATAGACGGCACCGGTTTCCGAATGACCATAGGCCCGAATTTCATATCCCAACCGGGTGCGCCAGATCAGCGCCCAGACCACGAAACAGGCTATGATCGCCACGAAGAACGAAATATTGGCCGGTGCGCCGCGGAACATCACGTTCTCGGCGGTTGAGAACATGGATTGGAAGGTCGGCAGGTGTACTGCCTCGGGGAAGCGCGCTGTTGCCGGGTCCTGCGAGCCTTGCGGGCGCATGACATTTACCAGCATGTAGTTCAGGAAGGCGGCTGCGATAAAGTTGAACATGATCGTGGTGATCACGATGTGGCTGCCGCGTTTGGCCTGCAGGTAAGCGGGGATCGCAGCCCATGCCGCACCGAATATAGCGGCCCCCAAACCTGCAGCGATCAGAGCGATGCTCCAATGCGGCCAAGGGATGTAGAGACACACCATGGCAACGCCAAGACCACCCAGCATCGCCTGACCTTCGCCACCGATGTTAAACAGCCGCGCGTGAAAGGCTACGGCCACCGCAAGCCCGGTGAACATGAAGTTGGTAGCGTAGTAGAGCGTATAGCCCCAGCCATAGGTCGACCCCAGCGCGCCTGTGACCATCAGGTTCACGGCCTCAACCGGGTTCTCTCCGATGGCGAGGATCACCAGCGCCGACAGGATCGTGGCCAACACCAGGCTGATGATGGGTATCAGCACGACGTCGGCCCATTTGGGCATTTTTTCCATCTTACGCGGCCTCTCCCGCAACACCGGCCATCAGCAGGCCCAGTTCTTTTTCATCTGTCTCATGGGGCAGACGCTCGCCCATGATATGTCCGTCAAACATCACGGCGATCCGGTCCGAGAGCGAGAAAATCTCCTCCAACTCGACCGAGACCAGCAGGATCGCTTTGCCTTGGTCGCGCAGGGCTACGATCTGTTTGTGAATGAATTCGATCGCTCCAATGTCGACCCCACGGGTCGGTTGGCCGACCAGCAACAGGTCTGGGTTCCGCTCGATCTCGCGCGCGACGACGATTTTCTGCTGGTTGCCGCCGGAAAAGCTTTTGGCGGTCAGCCAACCGTTCGGGGGACGCACATCGAATTTCTCGATCTTGGCTTCGGTGTCCGCGCGCAGGGCGGCGTTGTCCATGAACAGGCCGCGCTTGTAGGCCGGGTCACGGTGATAGCCGAAGGCGACGTTTTCCCAGGCATGGAAATCCATGATTAGACCTTCGCGCTGACGGTCTTCTGGGACGTGGGCGATGTGCTGCGCGCGACGCGCCTGACCGTCGGATCCAGCCCCGCTGAGGGGAAGCGGCGTACCGTTCAGTTTGATCGACCCCTGACCGGGGCGCATTCCGCCCAGAACTTCCAACAGTTCCGACTGGCCGTTGCCCGCGACGCCTGCGATACCGACGATTTCACCGGCGCGGACGGTCAGGTCGATGCCTTTGACACGTTCAACGCCTGCCGCATCGAACACGCGCAGGTCTTGGACCTCAAGAATGGGTTTCCCGGGCTGCGCGGGTACCTTGTCGACCTGTAGCAGGACCTTGCGGCCCACCATCAGCTCGGCCAGATGCTCCGGGCTGGTTTCGGAGGTTTTGACCGTGGCCGTCATCTCTCCGCGCCGCATGACCGAGACGGTATCGGTGTTCTCCATGATCTCGCGTAGCTTGTGCGTGATCACGATGATCGTCTTCCCTTCGGCCCGAAGACGATCGAGAATGCGGAACAGCTGGTCGGCCTCGGCCGGGGTCAGAACGCCGGTGGGTTCGTCGAGGATCAGGATCTCGGCCTTGCGATACAGCGCCTTGAGGATCTCGACCCGTTGCTGCATGCCCACACCGATCTCATCGATGCGCTTGTCAGGATCGACGAACAGCTCGTACTCTTCTTCCAGCGCTTTCAGCTCTTTCCGGGCTTTGGCCAGAGACGGGGCCAGCAGCCCGCCATCCTCGGCGCCCAGAACAATGTTTTCAAGAACGGTGAAGTTTTCGACCAGCTTGAAGTGCTGGAACACCATCCCGATACCCGAGGCGATGGCCGCCTGACTGTCTGGAATGTCGGTCTTGGTACCGTTGATCCAAATTTCACCTTTATCGGCTTTGTAGAAGCCGTAGAGAATGCTCATCAGCGTGGATTTGCCCGCACCGTTTTCACCGATGATCCCATGGATCGTGCCGGGGGCGACGCTGATGGAAATGTCTTTATTGGCCTGAACCGGCCCAAAGGCTTTGGAAATCCCTTTGAGCTCAATGGCGGGGACTGTCATGTCTTGTCCTTGGGTTGCCGAAGGGCCGCGCGGTTCGCGGCAGAGTGGGACCGAGGCGGAGGTCACCCCCCGCCCCGTGCGATATCAGAACTGCAGCGCCGGGCAGCTGTCGTTCTCGTAGTAGCTGACAACCGAGATGTCGCCGTTGATGATCGCTTTGCGTGCTTCGTCCACGGCGTCGTTCATACGAACCGAGACCAGCTCTTTGTTGTTCTCGTCCATGGCAACGCCAACGCCGTCCTCGGCCAGGCCCATGGCGAATACGCCGGTTTCCAGATCTTCACCTGCTTTCATCGCGTCATAGACGGCCACGTCCACGCGCTTGAGCATCGAGGTCAGGACCTTGCCCGGGTGCAGGTGGTTCTGGTTGCTGTCCACGCCGATCGACAGGATGCCTTCATCCGCCGCGGTCTGTAGAACACCAACACCTGTGCCGCCTGCGGCCGCATAGATCACGTCGGCGCCTTGGCTGATCTGCGCTTTGGTCAGCTCGGACCCTTTAACCGGGTCGTTCCATGCGGCAGGTGTTGTGCCAGTCATGTTGGCAACAACGTTGATGTCGGGGTTCACAGCCTTAGCGCCTTGCGCATAACCGCAACCGAAGTGGCGGATCAGCGGGATATCCATGCCGCCGATGAAGCCGACAGTGCCCGACTCCGATGCCATCGCAGCCATCATACCAACAAGGTACGAGCCTTCGTGCTCGGCAAAGCCGATCTGACGGATGTTCGGGGCGTCCAGCCAAGTAACGTCAACCGCGACGAACTTGGTGTCAGGATAGTCGCCGGCAACGGCGGACAGCGGGTCAGCCATGGCAAAGCCCATGGTGATCACCGGGTTCGCGCCAGCCTCGGCGAAACGGCGCAGGGCCTGTTCACGCTGTGCTTCGGACTGAAGCTCGATCTCGCGATAGGTGCCTCCGGTTTCATTGGCCCAACGCTGTGCGCCGTTATGTGCGGCTTCGTTGAACGACTTGTCGAACTTGCCACCCAGGTCAAAGATCAGGGCCGGTTCGGCCAGTGCGGCACCCGCGGTCAGAGCGACGGCGGCGGCAGCGCCCATCAAGGATTTCATCAGGGTCATTTGGTACTCCCGTTGTTTTTGTCGGTTCGAGGTTAAACTAGCCTCGTTTACCCACCTATAGCGAGCATAACCGTTGTGATGACGGGAATTAAGGCCGTATGCAACAGGCAGGGTCAACTGATTTTTGACCACTTGGTCTAAAAAATGGCGACTTTATTCAAGGCAGGGCGCGTTCCATCACAATTGCATCGCAATTTGAGACGGAATCGCGTGTATAATAGGCTTTTCGCCGCCCGCATGGGCTGTATCCGAAGCGTTCATAGAGCGCGATAGCGGCCCCATTGTCTGCCGCCACGTCAAGAATCGCGCGCGCCGCGCCCAGATCAGCGGCAACCGCATGCCAGTTTTTCATGCTGGCTGCAGCCAAACCCTGACGCTGATACAGGGGGTGAGTCGCGATGGTCAGCAACTCGGCCTCGTCCGCGATGACCTTAAACAGGGCAAAGGACTTGGGGTCTCCGACAACATGGGTGAAGCGGTTTTGCAGCAGGTCTTCGAACTCGGCAGCCGTCCACGGGCGCGCCTGTGTGAAGGCCGCAGCGTGGGTCAGGGCCATGTCGTTCGGGGTCATTCGTCCAGCAGCACAGGAGGGAGGTCGCGAGAAGGCGCCGCATCCGCGGGACGAATGTAGAGCGGTGCGGGTGGTTCCGTTTCCGTGCCGAACCTGCGCGCCGCGACATGGGCGATGGCCTGAACATGCGCGTTTGGGTCCGTGGCAGTGAAGAGGGGGCCAAGCCCCTCGGCCTCGGCCCGAAGCATCAGGCGTGGGCCTTCTGAGGTCTGTACATAGACCTGATCGCGCGGGGCCGAGATCGCGGGTAGGTGACCGTCGGGCACGTTCTCGGTCAAGGCATCAAAACCTGACACGCCGACGGCCGGGATGTTCAGACCCAATGCAAGCCCACGCGCCGCTGAAACCGAGATTCGAATGCCGGTGAAGTTTCCTGGGCCGATGCCAACACCGATGGCGTCCAGGTCTTTCCAGCCAAGACCGGCCTCAGACAGAACCTCCTCCAGCAGCGGCAGCAGGCGTTCGGCCTGCCCACGTGACATGGCCTCGGCCCGCGTGACGACAATTTCAGAGCCACGCAACAAAGCGGCCGCGCAATGCGCGGCCGATGTGTCAAATGCCAGAAGGGTCGGTTCAGACGGCAACGGGGCGAACCTCGGTCACTTCGGGGATGTAGTGGCGCAGCAGGTTCTCGATCCCCATTTTCAGGGTCAGGGTCGAGGACGGGCAGCCCGCGCAGGCCCCTTGCATATGCAGGTAGACCACGCCGCGGTCAAAGCCGTGGAAGGTGATGTCGCCACCGTCCTGAGCCACCGCTGGGCGCACACGGCTGTCCAGCAGGTCCTTGATCTGATCGACGATTTCCGAATCCTCGCCGGTATGTTCGGCATGGCCGGATGCGGGTGCCGCTTCGGCCCCCATGACGGGCTGGCCGGATTGGTAATGCTCCATCACCGCGCCGAGGATGCTTGGCTTGATATGGTCCCAATCGACGTCATCCGCTTTGGTCACGGTGACAAAGTCATTGCCAAAGAACACGCCGGTCACGCCGCTGACCGCAAAGATGCGCTGGGCAAGCGGCGATTTTTCGGCGGCTTCTGCGGATGGGAAGTCGGCTGTGCCTGCCTCAAGCACCGTCTGGCCGGGCAGGAACTTCAAGGTTGCCGGGTTCGGGGTGGATTCGGTCTGAATGAACATGAGGCAGCTCCGTTTTCGTTGCTTCTGATATGCGGGCAGCCGCCGTGGAAGTCAAGATTTGGAACCGTTCTAAATTGCGAGAGCGTGGTTTATCGCGTCAACCAACCGGTCATCACCCCAGAAAACCTCATCCCCGACGACAAAACTGGGTGCGCCGAACAAGTCGAGTTCTTTGGCGCGGCTGGATTGAGCAAAGAGCGCCGCTTTTACCTTTGGGTCTTGTGCGCTCTCTATGAAAGCGGCGGGCAGACCTGCGGCTGCAAGGCAATCGGTCAGTGTCGATGCGGCCGAGATATCGCGGCCTTCGCCGAACTCGGCCATGTAGACGGCACGGGTAAACGCGGCCCGCTGGTCTTGGGACGTGATGGCCACTGCCAAACGCGCAGCGGTCAGAGAATTCTGCGGAAACGGATCGGGGCGCTGAAACGGCAGCGCGCGCGCGGCGCATAAACGCTCCATATCGCGCCACATGTAGCGGCCCTTGGCGGGGTAGATCGTGAATGGAGAGGTATTCCAGCCCTGTTCGGCAAAGATGGGCCCCAAAAGAAAGGGCTGCCAATCTATGGGCACCCCCTTTCCAGCGGCCAGTTGCTCGATCCGCATCGCGCTGAGGTAAGAATAGGTTGAGGCGAACTCGAACCAGAACTGAACGGGTGCTGCCATGGTGCCTCAGGTAATCTCTTCCAGTTTTTCCTTGCTCAGATCACCTGGCACGATGGTGATCGGGATCGGCATGCTGCCCGAGTTCTTGGTTAGTTGAGTCACCAGGGGACCCGGCCCTTTCTTGTCGGTGCCGGCGCCCAGAACCAGGACCCCAATCTCCGGGTCGGACTGTACGTGTTCGATGATCTGTGCCACCGGATCGCCTTCGCGAATGGCCAATTCAGGCTCAACGCGCTGCTTGTCGCGCATCCATTTGGCGAAGACTTCGAAATGGGCGTGGATGCGTTCGCGGGCCTCTTCACGCATGGTTTCGGCCACACCAATCCAGTGATTGAATTCGTCCGGCGGGATCACGGACAGGATTGTCACGCCGCCGCCGGTATGCGCGGCCCGCATCGCGGCAAAACGCATGGCGTTCAGGCATTCGCGGCTGTCATCCAGAATGACGAGAAACTTGCGCATTTGGGTCCTCTTGATTTTCTGGGATCATGCCCGACCGATAGCGTGCTGGCAACTCGGGTAAATCCCTAGCGCTCGCTTGCTGCCCAATCCCAGTAGAGCGCGCGGGCGCGACGGGCGATAGGGCCAACCTGATATTGCGTATCGTCCAGAGCGGTCACAGGCGTCACCTTGTTCATGTTGCCGGACATGAACACCTCATCCGCCGCATGGAAATCATCAAAGCTGAGGACTGACTCATGTACGGTGAAACCATAGGCGCGCAGGTTCTTGATGTGCCGTGCGCGGGTGATCCCGGCCAGAAAGGTGCCGTTGGGCATGGGGGTAAAGACCTCTCCGTCCTTGGCCATGAAGATATTGGCGGTGGCGGTCTCGGCCACATTGCCCATCGCGTCGGCGACCAGCGCGTTCGAGAACCCTTTGGAGCGCGCCTCAGTCAGCATCCGGGCGTTGTTCGGGTAGAGACACCCGGCCTTGGCATTCACCACGGCGGATTCCAGTACCGGACGGCGGAACCGGGTGGTCGTCAACGTTACCGAGGCCGTCTCGGGCGCCATTGGGATCTCTTCGAGACAGATGGCGAAACCGGTACTGTCTTTCTGGGGCACGATGGCCGTGACGTCTCCGTGGATGCCCCAATACATCGGGCGAATATAGACAGCCTGATCCGGGCCATAGGATTGCAGCCCCTCGCGCACCAGATCGACCATCTGTTCCGGCGTTACGGTCGGGGTCAGCATCAGCGCTTCGGCCGAACGGTTCACACGGGCGCAATGGGCCAGCAGGTCAGGAGCCATGCCGTCAAAGTAGCGCGCGCCATCAAAGACCGAGGACCCCAGCCACGATCCATGATCCGCCGCCCGCATGACCGGTGCGTCCCCTTCGTGCCATTGGCCTTCGAAATAGGTGCGGATATTCTTGCCGACTGCCATAGCGCCCTCCCTTAGCTTTCGGCAAACCTAGGAGGGCGTCAGGCGAAGGTCCAGTGCAATCAGCGCGATGAAGCGCCGACCATGCCCACAATCTCGTAGGTTTGTTTCAGGATCGGCGCGGCAATCGCGCGCGCCTTTTCCGCACCACGGGCAAGGATCTGGTCAATCTCGGATTGCTCGCCCATCAGGCGGGCCATCTCGGACGAGATCGGGGACAGTTTTTCGACCGCCAGTTCCGCAAGCATCGGTTTGAACTCACCGAACTGCTTGCCGCCAACCTCGGCCAGCACCTGCGCGGCCGAGCTGTCGCTGAGCGCGGCGTAGATATTGACCAGATTGCGCGCCTCAGGGCGATCTTCCAAACCGTCGACTTCTGAGGGCAAGGCATCCGGGTCGGTTTTGGCCTTGCGGATTTTCTTGGCGATCGTGTCGGCATCGTCGGTCATGTTGATGCGGCTCATGTCCGAGGGATCAGACTTGGACATCTTCTTGGAGCCGTCACGAAGGCTCATGACCCGCGTGGCCGCCCCTTCGATCACGGGTTCGGTGACCGGGAAGAAGTCAACGCCGAAATCGTTGTTGAACTTGATCGCAATGTCGCGCGTCAGCTCCAGATGTTGTTTCTGGTCTTCCCCAACCGGCACATGGGTCGCGTGATAGATCAGAATGTCCGCGGCCATCAGCGCCGGATAGGCAAACAGGCCCAGCGAGGCGTTTTGCGTGTTCTTGCCCGCCTTGTCCTTCCATTGGGTCATGCGCTGCATCCAGCCCATCCGGGCAACGCAGTTGAAGATCCACGCCAATTGCGCGTGTTCGGGCACCTGGCTTTGGTTGAACAGGATGGATTGTTCTGGATCGATGCCCGCCGCAATATAACCCGCGCACAATTCGCGCGTGTTGTGCGACAAGGCGGCGGGGTCCTGCCAGACGGTGATTGCGTGCAGGTCGACCATGCAATAGATGGTTTCGAACTCTGGCCCCTGCATATCCACAAAGCGCTTCATCGCGCCCAGATAGTTGCCCAAGGTCAGCCCGCCCGAAGGCTGGATGCCGGAAAACACGCGCGGCGTGAATTGGGTCTGGGTCATCGAAGGGAACTCCCGTCTGGAAAAATCAGCCCTCGTCGCTTACCCATGAGGCCAAGGGACGTCAACAGCCGCGAAAGGCCAGCCCAATGAGCAGTGAGCATTATTCACCCGCCGTGAACCCTCTGCCGCCCGTCGTGGTGGCCTTGTTTCTGTTCATCATGGGGATCGAACTGGCGTTTACGCTGGGCGCCCGGGGTCTGGTCGGAGGGCCCGGCGCGGTCGGATGGCGGCTGGATGCGCTGCAGAGCTACGCGTTCTCAGCCGATATCTTCGATTGGATGGTGCAGAACGGGCGCTGGCCGTTCG
Source organism: Ruegeria sp. BG11 (assembly GCF_056538565.1). Classification (NCBI taxonomy): domain Bacteria; kingdom Pseudomonadati; phylum Pseudomonadota; class Alphaproteobacteria; order Rhodobacterales; family Roseobacteraceae; genus Ruegeria; species Ruegeria sp. BG11. Next base: position 186,407 of record NZ_JBQFTH010000006.1, read on the forward strand.
AGCATGTCATCCGCTTTGTGACCTATCCGTTCGTTTCGGGCAGTTTTACGCAGGCGGTGTTTGTCTGCGTTTTCGTGCTGGCCATGGGCAAGATGGTGGGTGAGGTCTTTGGCGGTTTTCCGATGCTGCTGATCTTTGTGCTGTCGGGTGTTGGTGGCGCGCTCGCCTATGCGCTGTTTCTGGACCCGTCTTATCCGTTGGTCGGAGGGTTCCCACCGGTCTACGGGTTGATCGGGGCATTTACTTGGTTGTTGTGGCGCAAACTTTCTTTGGTTGGGGCCAATCAGGCGCGGGCATTTCAGTTGATCGCCGTGCTGATGGGCATTCAGCTGCTGTTTGGCCTGCTTTTTGGAGGCACATCCGATTGGGTGGCCGATCTGGGCGGCTTTGCCACCGGGTTCGGCCTGTCCTTCTTTCTGGCACCGGGTGGTTGGGCGCGGATCAAGGGCCGCGTCCGGCGCGAGTGATCAAGACCGGCGCAGGGCCGTTTTGAACTCGGACAGTCTAAATGCCCCCAACAGGTGGCCGAAAGCGAAGTAGCTGACCGCTGCAACCATGATCAGCGCAAGCAGAGCCAGATAGCGCCACCCGGGCACATCAAGCGTCCAGCCGAACAGTTGAATGGCGGCAAACAACACCGCGCCCATCCCGACAGATGCCAAGATGATCCGCCCGGCGCGTCGCCGGAAGCGGTCATCGAACCGCGTCTCATCCCCCATATCCCGCGCGCCAAAGGCCAGTAGGCCAACCATGGCCCAGCCAGCCGCAGAGGCCGCGATGGCAGGGGCAATCCATCCGAAAATCGGGTAAAGGCCAAAGGCGAGCGCCGCGTTGACGATCATTGCCACCAAAGCATAGTGGAACGGAGACCGCGTATTCTCGCGCGCGAAATACAATGGTTGCAGTAGCTTCTGCAGCATGAACGCGGGCAGGCCGATGCCATAGATCGCAACGGCCAGGGCTGTTGCGGCTGTATCCTCGGCGGTGAATTGGCCCCGCTGGAACAGGACTGAGACCAGCGGGTTCGGGATGATCAGGAAGGCTACGGTCGAGGGCAGGGTGAGCAGCAACATGAACTCTCCGGCCCGCGAAAACGCATTGCGCGCGCCTGCTTTGTCATCCGCGCGCAAGCGGCGGGACAGGTCGGGCAGCAGCACGATACCAATGGCAATCCCAACGACGCCCAGAGGCAGCTGATAAAGGCGATCTGCCGCAAACAGCCAGCTGACGGCTTTCTCGGTTTTTGAGGCCACAAGTTGCCCTACGACTAGATTGACCTGCGTTACGCCCATGGCCAAGGCGGCGGGTACGGCGATACGGACCATATTCCGCATCTCGGGTGTCAGATGCGGAAAACCAAAACGTATGCGGATACCGGCGCGTTCGGTGGCAAACCAGACCAACGCCAGTTGCGCCACACCTGCCAAAGGGATCACGGCGATGAGCCAGCGAATGACCTCTCCTCCCGATATCGCGCCAGCGATCAGTGCGGTGCAGGCGAAGATGTTCAGAAGAACCGGCGCTGCGGCGGCGGCAGCAAACCGCCCGGTCGCGTTCAGAACGCCCGAAAATAGCGCTGCCAGTGACATGAAAAGAATGTAGGGGAAGACGACATAGCCATAGTCGACCGCCAGATCGAAGCGTTCATCGCCGTAAAACCCCTCGGCCGTCAGCCAGACGAGGCCGGGCATGAACACCATCGCCAACCCGACCAGGGCTAATACCGCAGCGACCAATAGGTTGAAAGCGTCTTGCGCGAACCCTTGCGCGTTCTCTCCGCCTTCTAGCCGCTTGGAAAACATCGGCACGAAAGCCGCGTTGAATGCGCCTTCGGCAAAGAAGCGGCGGAACATGTTGGGCAGACGAAAAGCCGCGACAAAGGCGTCCATCACTGGCCCGGGGCCGATGAAAGCGGTCAGCAGGATCTCACGCAGAAAGCCCAGAATGCGACTTGCCAACGTCCAGAAGCCGACCGTGAAAAAGCCGGAAAACAGCCGGATCTGCTTCATGACGCCGCGCGCTCGGCGCCCTCGGTAATGGCTTTGCGCAATTTGGTTTCAAGCCCGCGCTGTTTGCTTTCCGAGTGGTATTTCAGCCCAAACATGTCCTTGACGTAGAACGTATCCACCACCTGCTCGCCATAGGTCGCGATCACGGCGTTGGCGATGTAGACGTTGGCCGCCGCCAGCGTGCGCGTCAGGTCATAGAGCAAGCCGGGGCGATCGCGGGTATCGACCTCGATGATCGTGTAGATCTCAGATCCGTCATTGTCGAAAGTGATATGGGTCGGCACGTTGAAAGCGCGTTCGCGTTTCTTGATCTTATCGCGCGATTTCAGCGCCTCGCGGGCCACGACCTCGCCCTTCAGCGTTTTGTGGATCATCTGGGTCAGACGCGGCAGACGGCTGGCTTCGAACGGGTGGCCTTCGGCATCCTGTATCCAGAACGCATCCGTGACATAGCCATCCTTGGTGGTGTAGCTGCGGGCATCCACGACGTTGGCACCGACCAAGGCCAAGGCCCCCGCGATCCGCGCAAAGATACCGGGGTGATCGCCCATGGCAAAGCAGGCGCGGGTGGCGTCGCGATCCTCGTCCGGGTGCAGACGAATCTCCATTGCGCCGGGATCGCCGCTGTGCTCCAGCGCCCGTAGCATCTCGGCAAATTCCACGTGGGTCGAGACGTTCAGGCCCTGCCAGTACGGGGCATAGTGCCGCCCGGTTTCCGTCTTCAGATCGGCCTTGGACCATTCGGCCAGTTCGGCGCGCAGCAGCTTCTTGGCCTCGGCCCCGCGATTGGCGCGGTTCAGATCCTCCATGCCGGTTTCCAAGGCACGATTGGTTTCCGCATGCAGCGCGCGCAGCAACGTGGCTTTCCAGTTGTTCCAGGTATTAGGCCCGACACCGCGAATGTCACAGACGGTCAGCACGGTCAGCAGATCCAGCCGTTTGACCGTTTGCACAGCCTTGGCAAAATCCCGTACGGTCCGAGGGTCCGAGATATCGCGTTTCTGCGCCATGTCCGACATCAGCAGGTGATAGCGCACGAGCCATTCGACGGTTTCGGCGTCGGATTTGTTCAGCCCCAGCCTGGGTGCCACTTTCCGCGCGATTTGTGCCCCGAGGATCGAGTGATCTTCAGGCCGGCCCTTGGCGATATCGTGCAACAGCAGCGCAACATAGAGGACCTTGCGGTTTACGCCCCCTTCAAGGATCGAGGACGCCAGTGGCAGCGATTCAACCAGCTCTCCGCGTTCGATCTGGGCGAGGTTGACGATGCACTGGATGATATGCTCGTCCACCGTGTAGCTGTGATACATATTGAACTGCATCATTGCTACGATGGGTTCGAACTCGGGTATGAAGGCTGATAGAACCCCAAGTTCGTTCATCCGGCGCAGGGCGCGTTCCGGATTGCCGTGTTTCAGCATCAGGTCGAGGAAGATACGCTGGGCTTCTTTGTCGTTGCGCATATCGTCGTCGATCAGGTGCAGATTGGCCGTGACCAGCCGCATTGCGTCAGGGTGAATCAGCATGCCCGTGCGCAGGCCTTCCTCGAACAGGCGCAACATGTTCAGCTTGTCGGTCAGGAATGTATCCGGATCGGCAATGTCCAGACGACCATGAACCATGCTGTACCCGGCTTTGACCCGAGGGCGGCGGCGGAAAATCCGCTCCAGCAGCGGGGCGCCTTTCATATGCAGGGCTTCCAGCTTGGTCAGGAAGATCCGAGTCAACTCCCCAACGCTGGTAGCATGGCGGAAATAACGCTGCATGAACACTTCGACGGCCCGCCGCCCGGCCCGGTCTTCATAGCCCATACGCGCCGCAACCTCGACCTGCATGTCGAAGGTCAGCTGCTCGGTCGGGCGCCCCGTGACCAGATGCAGGTGCGAGCGTACGGCCCAGAGGAAGTTTTCGGCCTCGGCAAAGGTCTTGAATTCATCCGGTGTGAACAGGCCCAGCGGGACCAGCTCGGCCACGTCTTGTACGCCGTAGATGTATTTCGCGATCCAGTAGAGCGACTGCAGATCGCGCAGCCCGCCTTTGCCCTCTTTCACATTGGGTTCGACTACGTAGCGCTGGCCCTGTTTCAAGTGGCGCTCGTCGCGCTCCTGAAGCTTGGCCTCGATGAACTCGCGCTCGGTACCTTTGAAGAGATCGGCCTTGAGGCGTTGGTCCAGTTCCTTGGCGAGATTCGTATCACCAGCCAGGTAGCGCTGCTCCAGCATCGCGGTGCGGATGGTGAAATCTTCGGTCCCCAAACGCAGGCAATCTTTGATCGTGCGTGAGGAATGGCCGACCTTCAGGCGCAGATCCCACAGGATATAGAGCATGGATTCAATCACACTCTCGGCCCAGGCGGTGATCTTGTAGGGCGTCAGGAACAGCAGATCGACATCCGACGCGGGTGCCATCTCACCACGCCCATAACCGCCGACCGCCAGAACAGCGATGCGTTCCCCCTGCGTCGGGGTGGCCAGAGGGTGCAGATTCTCGCTGGCGACCCGCATCGCGGTACCGACCAGACAATCCGTGAGGTAGGTATAGGACCGGGTTAGAGGGCGCGCGTCGAATGGGTGGGCGGCAAAGGCCTCGGCAATGGCAGCGCGCCCGGACTTTTGCGCCTCACGCAGAATGCGCACGGTTTCGGCGCGCAGCGCGGAATTGTCAGTACCTGCCTCGAACACCGCAGCAAGCTGAGCGTCAACGCGGGCGCCGTCGAAAATATCCTCAGGCGGGCAGATAAGTGAGTTTTCAGGCACTACGGTCAGGTGAGGCTGGTCAGAAACCGGCCCCTGAGAAGCTTTGAGGGGCAGGGTCAATCACAACCACCTGTTTGTTCTGGATCGTGGCAACCGCCAGACCGCGTTCATTGGTACCGTCCGAGCGCAGGCGGAAGATGCCGCCAACGCCCTGAAAACCGGCGCTCTGAGTCAGCGCAGCCCCGGTCAGAGCATTCGATTTGCCTTGGCTGACAAGCGCCCCTATCGCGGCGATCCCATCATAGGCCAGCCCGCTGATCGGATGAGGTGCTTCGCCATAGGTCGCATTGTAGCGCTGACGATAGGCCTGCGCTTTTGCGGGATCAGGCAGGGCAAACCAACCGCCCTGAACGCCGGGCAGTTCCAGCGTTTGGGCCGGAATGTCCCACCGTGTCAGACCGATATATTGGGAGGTCGATGGCGAAACCCCGGCTTCAGGCAACAATTGCGAGAACAAGGGCAGCGCGCCTGCGGTGGTTGCAGTCAGGAAGACCGAGTCCGCCCCCGTCGAATCCATGGCGGATTTGATGTTGGGCACCGCGTTGATCACGCCCTGTTGCGACCGATCGTAACCGACGCTGCCAGCGTTGTTCATACTGCTGCTGGCGAGCGCATTGGCAATGGCCGAGCGGCCAGCTTCACCGGCTGCGTCATTGCTGTGTACGATGATCGCTCCGGTCTTGCCCTGTCTTCCGCCATAATTGGCCAGTCGATTGGCCGTGTTCTGGAATGTCGGCCCCAGTACAAATACATTTCCACCCGCGATGCTGGTGTTGTTCGAGAAGGACAGGACGTTGACGTTGTTGTTTAGCACCGCAAGACCGGCCGCGTTGGCGGCCTGTGCATAGACGGGTCCGATGATGATCTTGGCCCCATCCGCCACCGCCTGTTGCGCCACGCCCGAGGCCGTACCCGCATTGCCTGCCGTATCATATACACGCAGGTCGATTGTAACGTTCGGCAGGTCCGACATCGCCAGACGTGCTGCATTTTCAAGGCTTTGCGCCAGCGCTGCGTCGCCAGACTGACCTGATCCGCGCGGAACCAGAAGCGCAACGGGCACCGGTTCCGAGGTATTGATCGAGGGGCCTCCGCCGACGCCAGTGGTCTCACATGCGGCCAGAAAAACGGCGGTGGTCAGGGCAATTGTGGTTTTGGCCAACTTGCTTACGGACTTGCAAACGGTAAACATCTAAAAGAAAACTCCCTGATCCGTGGGCTTGCGACGCTGCTGTTCTATCGAGCCGCGATAATAAACGTCACGCTGTGAGGGTCCAGCTTTGAATTTCCAAAACATAAGTTTGGCTGCTGGCCTGTATTTTGTTGCCACTCCGATCGGTACGGCGCGCGATATTACGCTCAGAGCGTTGGATGTGTTGGCCTCGGCCGACATGATCGCGGCAGAAGACACCCGTAGTCTGCGTAGGTTGATGGAAATCCACGGTATCCCCTTGGGCGGGCGGCGCATTCAGGCCTATCACGACCACAGCGGAGCGGGCGCACGCGGCAAGATCATGGATGCTTTGGCTGCAGGGCAATCCGTTGCCTATGCGTCCGAGGCCGGTATGCCGCTAATCGCCGACCCGGGCTACGATTTAGGGCGGCAGGCGGCCGAGGCCGGGCACACCGTTACTTGCGCACCGGGCCCTTCCGCCGCGCTGACGGCGCTGACGCTGGCGGGTTTGCCAACGGATGCGTTCTTTTTCGCGGGTTTTTTGCCGAATGCGTCTGGCGCTCGTCGCAGCCGAATCGAGGCGTTGCGGGATATTCCCGGAACACTGGTGTTCTACGAATCACCCAAGCGCGTCGCTGGATGCTTGTCCGATCTGTCCGACATCCTCGGCTCCGACCGGCAGGCGGCTTTGTGCCGCGAACTGACGAAGAAGTTCGAGGAAGTCCGACGTGGCTCTTTGCAAGACCTGGCAGAGGCCTACCGAGACCAAACCCCCAAGGGTGAGGTCGTTCTGCTCGTGGATCGCAGCCATTCGCCAAGCGTTAACGAATCTGAGGTAGAAGAGGCATTGAAACAGGCCTTGCAAACCCATTCGGTTCGGGATGCGGCGGATTTGGTGTCAAAGATGTATGAACTTCCCAGACGTCCCATTTACCAGCAGGCTCTCAAACTGGGAAAGGGATGACATGACGCAGCGTGCGGTGCGGGGGTCGGTATCTTATCATGCAGGGCAATCTGCGGAATTGCGGGTTGCAGCCGACTATGAACGCCGCGGATTCTCGATCGCTCACAGACGCTGGCGCGGTGCCGGGGGTGAAATTGACCTGATTGCGCGGGGTGACGAAGGGCTCGTTTTCATTGAGGTCAAGAAAAGCGCCAGTTTTGATATGGCCGCGGCTCGGATCACCCCACGGCAGACCCAGCGTATCTGCGCATCAGCGGCGCAGTTTCTTGAAAATGAACCCGGCGGGCAATTGACGAATGTTCGGTTCGACGCGGCGCTGGTCGATGGCACGGGCGCTGTTCAAATCATCGAAAACGCCTTCGGACCGACCTAAGCCCCATTGAACCCCTCGGCCTGCTGCGCCATGTATCTGGCGTGAAGTTGAGGGACATGCCATGAAAATCGCCTTTCAAATGGACCCGATCGGGGCCGTGGATATCAACGCCGACAGCTCTTTCCGCCTCGCGGAAGAGGCACAGGCCCGCGGGCATGAGCTGTTCTTCTACGGGCCGGATCAATTGGCCTATCAGGAGGGGCGGATCACCGCGCGAGGACAAGACATGCAGGTTCAGCGCGTTGCCGGAGACCCCGCGGTCCTCGGTCCCGAGCGTGAAGTTGATCTGGCTGAGTTTGACGTGGTGTGGCTACGTCAGGACCCGCCGTTCGACATGCATTACATCACCTCAACGCATCTGCTGGATCGGTTGAAGGGGCAAACTTTGGTGGTCAATGACCCGTTTTGGGTACGCAATTACCCCGAGAAACTACTGGTTCTGGATTTCCCCGAATTGACCCCTCCGACCACGATTGCGCGGGACATGCAGACCATCAAGGCCTTCAAGGACAAGCATCAGGACATCATCCTGAAACCTCTTTATGGAAATGGAGGGGCTGGGGTGTTCCGGTTGGATGCCAATGACCGCAACCTGACCTCGCTGTATGAGCTGTTCACCGGATTCTCGCGCGAGCCGTTGATCGTTCAGAAATTCCTGCCAGATGTGAAGAACGGCGACAAACGTGTGATTCTCGTGGATGGAGAGCCGGTGGGTGCCATCAACCGCGTCCCGGCCGAAGGTGAGACGCGTTCCAATATGCATGTTGGCGGGCGACCCGAAAAGATCGGTTTGACCGAGCGGGATCTCGAAATCTGCGCGGCCATAGGCCCTCTACTAAAGGAAAAAGGCCAGATTTTTGTCGGGATTGATGTGATCGGAGACTACCTGACCGAGATCAACGTCACCTCCCCCACCGGTATTCAAGAGCTTGAGCGTTTCAACGGTGAGAACATCGCCGAAAAGATCTGGCAGGCAATCGAGGCTAAAGTCTAAGCGATACAGGCGTTGGGCGGCGCTTAGGTGTTGGATGCGGTCCGTTCATTGGAATGCACGGTCGCACTGAAGGTCGAGTTCCTCGCTTGAACATGGCGTAAGCGGTAAGCTACCGGACTTGTCTAGGACGACGGCAATGATCAGTTCCGCTGTAGCTTGTATCCCATTCGGCCTAGCAAAATACTGTGGGCGAACATTTAAGCCATGGCCCGTGCGCTGATCCGAAAACTTAGCGCTTCTGCCACGTGCGGTCGCCGGATATCAGCGGAGCTATCCAGGTCGGCTATGGTTCGCGCGACCCGTAGGATGCGGTGAAAGGCGCGCGCTGACAGGCCGAACCGGTCGGCGGCCTTGAGCAGCAGCTCTTTGCCCTCAGCATCTGGGGCGGCGACCTCTTCCAGTAATTTACCCTCGATATCAGCGTTTTGACGTACGCCCTTGTGACCTTCAAACCGAGCAGCCTGAACGGCGCGGGCCTGCTCCACACGCGCGGCCACGGTGGCCGAACTGTCGCCAGACGGCGGCAGATCAAGGTCGGTGAACGCTACCGGAGGCACTTCGATGCGCATATCGAACCTGTCCATCAAAGGGCCGGAGATGCGGTTCAGGTAGTCTTCGCCACAGCCCGGTGCGCGGGAACAAGCGCGGGACGGATCGGTCAGGTACCCGCATTTGCACGGGTTGGCTGCCGCGACCAGCATGAAACGGCAGGGGTACTTCACATGGGCGTTGGCGCGGGCGACCATGACCTCTCCGGTTTCGATCGGTTGGCGAAGGGTTTCCAAAACGGTGCGAGGGAATTCGGGGAACTCGTCCATGAACAACACCCCGTTATGGGCCAGAGAGATTTCTCCGGGTTTTGCACCGCGTCCGCCGCCGACAATCGCCGCCATCGAGGCGGTGTGATGCGGTTCGCGAAAGGGCCGCGTCCGGTTGATGCCGCCTTCGTCCAATAACCCACAGAGGGATTGGATCATCGACGTTTCCAGCGCCTCGACCGGGGTCAAAGGCGGCAGGATGCCGGGCAGGCGCGCGGCGAGCATGGATTTGCCCGATCCCGGCGTGCCGATCATGATCAGGTGGTGACGCCCTGCCGCAGCGATCTCTAGTGCGCGTTTGGCGCGTTCCTGTCCTTTGACGTCGCGCAGATCGCGGGTGTTGGAGGACAGGCTGACTTCGCCCGGCGTGGCCGCTGCCAATGGGGCCTGGCCCGAGAAATGGCGCACCACGTCACCCAGCGAACCGGCTCCGATGACCTGAGTGGCGTCCACCCATGCAGCCTCGGCGCTTGAGGCGCGGGGGCAGAGCAGGGCGCGATCCTCGGCCGCCGCTGTCATCGCGGCGGGCAAAGCGCCTACGACCGGAACCAGCGACCCGTCCAAGGATAATTCGCCTAACGCAACAGTGCCCTCGGCCGCGTCTGCTGGGATGATCTCCAAAGCGGACAGGAGGGCGACGGCGATGGGAAGGTCGAAATGGCTGCCCTCTTTGGGCAGGTCAGCGGGGGACAAGTTGATGGTGATCCGCTTTGACGGCAAGGCGATGGCCATGGAACCAAGCGCGCTGCGCACTCGATCTCGCGCCTCGGATACCGCCTTGTCCGGCAGACCGACGATTGAAAAGGCGGGTAGGCCCGGTGAGACGGCGCATTGCACCTCGACCGGGCGGGCATCAACCCCTTGAAACGCAACCGTGTGAGCGCGGGCAACCATGGCAATCCTGTTCTTGGTTAACAGGACGTTGCTGCCATGGCCGAGGTTTAAGAATGGTTAACGGCTGCGCGCATTGCGGTGAATTTGGGCCATGCGCCCGGGTCGGCGACTGTTTTGTCGCGGCAGAACGTGTTGCAGAACCCCCAGCGATGGCCCTCAAGGTCGAGGAAATCGGTGACCGGATCGCCGGAATACGGACAGTGCGCGTTGACTGAAGGGCCTTCGTCGGCGGGTCGTGCCTCGGACGGTTCGCCAGCTGGCCAGTGGGCCGAAGGGGAATATTCTGGGTAGGGATACGGATTGTATTGAACCGTCAGCCCCATCGCGCGCCATTGTCGGACCGATGTATCCGACAGCAAGCTTAGGCAAAAGTTGCGATTTTCGGCTGAGACCGGCAGATCATACCCAATGATTCGCGCCGCGACAGGGGTGTAGAAGACATCGGCCAGCGAGTAGGCTCCGAATAACGGACCCTCAGACGCGCCTGAGATCGCCCGGGCATGCGCCCAAAGAGTCTCAATCCGTGAGAGGTCTTTCAAAGTATCCTCTGACGGTTGGAAACCCTTCCAAACATGCGCCAACTGCATCGGGCATTCCCCGCGCAGTGCGGTAAAACCCGCGACCATTTCGGCGCAGAGCCAACGGGCGGTTGCGCGCGCGGCTAGGTCTGATGGCCAAAGGCCAGCTTCGGGGTGCCGTTCAGCCAATGTCTCGGCCATCGCGAGGCTTTCGCCCACAACCGTACCATCGGGCAGACGCAAAGCAGGGACCAGACGGGCCGGGGCAAGGGATTCCATATCCGCGGCCATGGTGCCGGAATAGAGGCCAACCAAATGGCTGCGATAGGGCAGGCCGAACTTCTCGAGCATCAACCAGCCGCGCATGGACCAGCTGGAAAACAGGCGGTCACCGATAAAGAGATCATAGGTCATGATCAAAGGATGACGGAGCCAGAAGCGCTCGTAAATCAGTGATTTGTGACCTGCTGGATCACGGAAGATGATTGATGGCGCCGACGGACCATTCGCCCGCGTTATAGGCGATCTGGGTAACCGATAGGTTGTCGATCCGGTGTGAAAACGCTTGTTGCGCCTCAATATTCAAAGCGCGCTGTACTTGCGTCAGGATCACTCCGAAATGGGCAACAATGACGAGATCCGCACCCGCATGTGCGGCCATCAGCGTATCCACGGTTTTGTCTACCCGCGCACGGACGTCGTTCCAGCTTTCTCCGTTCGGAGGGCGCACTTCGCCGGGATTGTCCCAATAGGCAAAGGCAAGCTCGGGGTCTTCGGCTTCGATTTCGGCGAAACCGCGCAGCTCCCATGTGCCGAAGTTGATCTCGCGCAGGTCAGGATGGTGGGGCAGGCGCAGGCGCTGGCCTTGGATCGCCGTTGCCGTATCCGCCGCGCGCGACAGGTCGGATGAGACAACAACCGCGTCCGCAGGGATGTGATCGTGCAACCGCTGCAACGCGGCCTGATCGCTTAGATCAGCGGGTAGATCGGACCAGCCGACCATCGTTTTGGCATGGGTAGGACCGTGGCGGACCAGGTGCAGGCGCGTCATGGAAAGTGTCCCTTCAAGACCATGGGCAGCCCCGCGGTTACCTGAACCACTTGGTCGGCCTGTGCTGCTAGCGCGATGTTCAGCCGGCCCTGTGCCTCACGGAACCGGCGGGCGAGAGCGTTTTCGGGCACGATGCCGTGACCAACCTCATTCGAGACGATAACAAGCTGCGCCGGGCAGCTGCGCAGGGCGCTCAGCAGTTGGGCTTGGGCCTGATCCAGATCGTTCTCGGCCAGCAGATGATTGGTTAGCCACATCGTGGCGCAATCAATCAGGCAGGCTTGGTCAGGACTCAGTTCCGCCAAAACCGGGGTAAGGTCCATCGGTGCCTCGATGGTTTCCCAGCCGGACCCGCGTTGTTTAATGTGGCGATCGACCTTTTGCTGCATCTCGCCATCAAACACTTGTGATGTCGCAAGATAGAACCGGTTTTTCCCAGAGGATACAACCAGTTGTTCGGCATAGGCCGACTTACCTGATGCAGCCCCTCCCAACACAAAGGTTAAATTGGCGGTCACAATTCTTACCTTTCTGGTGATCCACTTGGTGATGATCTGCGTATCGACCCTAAGTCGGCAAGGCAAGCCCGGCTGATGCCTGCAAAAAGGGAGAGTTTCATGGCACTGGACAACGCATCCGATTTCTCGATGTCCCGCAAAGCGATGAAGGCCGAACTGCTGGACGCGGAAACCGAATTGCAACTGGCCTACGCGTGGCGCGACAATCGTGACGAACAAGCGCTGCACCGACTGATCACCGCCTACATGCGATTAGCTATTTCGATGGCGGCCAAGTTCAAGCGCTACGGTGCACCGATGAATGATCTGATCCAAGAGGCCGGTCTTGGATTGATGAAAGCCGCCGACAAGTTTGACCCGGATCGCGGCGTACGGTTCTCGACCTACGCGGTGTGGTGGATCAAGGCCAGCATTCAGGACTATGTGATGCGTAATTGGTCGATGGTGCGGACCGGTTCGACCTCATCCCAGAAATCTCTGTTCTTCAACATGCGCCGCGTTCAGGCCCGGTTGGAACGTGAAGCCGCCACCGAGGGGCAAGAGCTGGATCGTCACCAGTTGCACCAGATGATTGCGACGGAAATCGGTGTGCCCTTGCGCGATGTCGAGATGATGGAGGGGCGTCTGTCCGGCTCGGATTTTTCGCTCAACGCGGTGCAATCGGCCGATGAAGATGGGCGTGAGTGGATTGATGCGCTGGAGGATGATCGTGAGCAGGCCGCCGAGGCGGTTGAACATCGCCACGACACCGAGCAGCTGCGCGAATGGTTGCTGATGGCAATGCAATCCCTCAATGACCGCGAAAGATTTATCGTGCGTGAACGAAAGCTGCGCGAACCGGCCCGGACCCTTGAAAGCTTGGGGAATGAGCTGGGTCTATCGAAGGAACGTGTACGCCAGCTTGAGGCCGCAGCCTTCACCAAGATGCGCAAGAACCTTGAAGCCCAATCGCGTGAGGTGCAACACTTCATCGCATGACAAGATTTGCGATTCTGTTGTGTGTGCTGGTGTTTACAACCAGCGTGGCGCGCCCGGTCCAAGCCGGTGAGTTGATCCCCGAGGATGTCCTGGCAGCCATGCAGGACTCAGATGTGGTGATCCTTGGTGAAATCCACGACAATCCGCGTCACCACCTTGTACAAACCGAGGCGTTGGGCGCGATTTCTCCGTCGGCTGTGGTATGGGAAATGGTAACCGAAGAAGGCGCGCAGCGTCTGGCGCAGACCGCCGCCTCCAACCCTGAAGAATTGTCACGGATCCTGCGCTGGGCGGAATCGGGTTGGCCTCCTTTGAGCATGTACTACCCAGTCTTTCAGGCGTCGGACGCGCCGGTCTATGGCGCCATGGTTCCACGTACAGCCGCACGCGCCGCGATGGAGAAGGGCGCGGCTACAGCCCTTGGTGCAGATGCCGCGCGGTATGGCTTGACCGTTCCGCTGTCGCCCGAAGATCAGGCCGCGCGCGAGGCGGATCAACTGGCCGCCCATTGCGATGCTCTGCCAGCCGAAATGTTGCCGCAAATGGTCTCGATCCAACGTCTGCGAGACGCGGTGCTGACCCGAGCAATCCTGCGCGCCGACGAGGAAACCGGTGGTCCGATTGCGGTGATCACCGGCAATGGCCACGCGAGAACCGACCGGGGCATCCCGACCTTTCTGTCGCGCCTGAAGCCAGGGCTGAAGGTCTTTGTTCTGGGTCAGTCCGAAGGGGGAGTGATCGACGGGACCTTTGATGCGGTGATCGATAGCCCGGAAATCGAGCGTGAGGACCCTTGCAAAGCGTTTGAGACGCAGAATTAACCGCTGGAACTACCCGGTGGCCTTGCCTAATGTCAGGACCGACCGGGACGGGAAGGGCTGAACATGCTGGCATCCAAACGCATTCTGCTGATCATCGGCGGTGGCATTGCGGCCTATAAGTCGCTCGATCTGATCCGACGGCTGCAAGAGCGTGGGGCTACAATCACGCCGGTGCTGACCCGCGCTGCCGAGGAGTTCGTGACGCCACTGTCAGTCTCTGCGCTTGCCGGACAAAAAGCCTATCGAGATCTCTTCGACCTGACCGATGAGGCCGAGATGGGGCATATCCAGCTGTCACGCTCGGCTGACCTGATCGTGGTTGCCCCCGCTACGGCGGATATGATGGGCAAGATGGCGGCAGGATTGGCTAACGATCTGGCCTCGACCCTGCTGATGGCCACTGACACGCCCGTTCTGTGTGCGCCCGCCATGAATGTGCGCATGTGGGACCACCCGGCGACCCAGCGAAATCTAAAACAGTTGCAGCAGGACGGCATACGCTTTGTAGGACCCAACGAGGGCGACATGGCCTGTGGCGAATATGGCCCGGGCCGGATGTCCGAACCGCTAGAAATCGTTGCTGCCGTTGAGGCGCAACTGGCCGACGGGCCGTTGAAGGGTAAACGCATCCTTGTGACCTCCGGCCCGACGCATGAACCGATTGATCCAGTGCGCTACATCGCCAACCGCTCATCCGGGGCGCAGGGGGCTGCCGTTGCCCGCGCCTTGGCGGCGCTTGGGGCCGAGGTGGTTTTTGTCACAGGTCCCGCCGACGTTCCACCGCCCCAAGGCGTGCAGGTCGTGCAGGTTGAGACAGCACAGCAGATGTCTGACGCGGTGGATGCGGCGCTCCCTGTGAATGCAGGTGTGTTTGCCGCCGCAGTCGCCGACTGGAAAGTGGCCACCGCCTCGGATCGCAAATTGAAGAAAAGCCGCGATGGCCTGCCCTCTCTGGAGTTCGCCGAGAATCCCGACATCCTGAAACGCGTCTCGCAGATGGGTGCTGGTCGCCCTGATCTGGTTGTAGGCTTTGCAGCGGAAACCGACGACGTGATCGACAACGCAACGGCAAAGCGCACGCGCAAAGGATGCGACTGGATCGTGGCAAACGACGTCAGCCCGGCAACCGGCATCATGGGGGGCTCGGAAAATGCGGTCGTCCTGATCTCGGATCAAGGGGCCGAGAGCTGGCCGCGCATGGGCAAAGACATGGTCGCCACGCGTTTGGCACAAAAGATCGCCGACGCGCTGGCCGGATAAGACAGAAGGAATACAGATGGTAGCTATCCGCGTGATTCGGGAAGTGGGTGCAGACGTTTCTGTGCCCCTGCCGTCATATGAGACCTCGGGCGCGGCCGGTGCTGATGTGCGCGCCAACCTGCCCGAAGGCGCGTCGATTTTCCTAGAGCCGGGGCAGCGCGCCCTTGTCCCCACCGGCCTGCGAGTCGAGATCCCGGCGGGCTATGAGGTTCAGGTCCGCCCGCGCTCCGGGCTGGCCTTGAAGCACGGCATCACCCTGCCCAACACGCCGGGGACCATCGACAGCGACTATCGCGGCCCGCTGGGTGTGATCGTTATGAACGCCGGGCAAGAACGGTTCGAGGTCACCCACGGAGAACGCATCGCGCAGCTTATCGTAGCGCCTGTCGTGCAAGCCACGTTCGAGCTGACCGAAACCCTTGGCGAGACCGAGCGTGGCGCTGGCGGGTTCGGCTCAACCGGGCGCGGCTGATGCTGCTGGTTCTGGTCCTTGCCGCGGGTCTTTGGGGCGTCGGCTATATCGCGGGCGTGTCCCGCACGGCGCGTGTGACCTCAGTCAGTGTGCTTATGGCCGGTGTGATCCTGTCGCATCTGGTTTTGCCAAGCGGTCATCCCCTGCGCGAAGCAACCGGAGGATCGGCGGCGCTGTGGCTGATGCTGGCCGGAGCGGCTGCTCTGGTCATGGTCTATGGCAAGGGGCTGAAAGCGCTGCGAAACCGGGCGCAGCCCGAAGCGGATCAGGCCGAGGTCAAACCCTCGGACCGGTTCACTGAGACAGAGCTAGACCGCTATGCCCGCCACATCGTTCTGCGCGAACTGGGTGGACCGGGGCAGAAACGGTTGAAAAAGGCGCGCGTGCTGGTGATTGGGGCCGGGGGTCTCGGCGCACCAGCCTTACAGTATCTGGCTGCAGCGGGTGTGGGCACGATCGGAGTGATCGACGACGACGTGGTCGAAAACGCCAATCTGCAGCGTCAGGTCATCCACCGCGATGCCGATATCGGAATGCCCAAAGTGTTCTCGGCCCAGCAAGCGATGGAGGCACAGAACCCCAACGTCACTGTCCTGCCCTACAATCGGCGTCTGAGCGAGGATATCGCGAACGACCTTTTGGGCGACTTTGATCTGATCCTGGATGGTACCGACAATTTCGAAACCCGCTATTTGGCCAATCGCACGGCCGTTGCGTTGGGCAAACCGCTGATCTCGGGCGCACTGTCGCAATGGGAAGGGCAGCTGAGCGTCTTCGACCCGGCCAAGGGTGCGCCCTGCTACCAGTGTATTTTCCCCGAAGCTCCGGCAGCCGGTCTTGCCCCGTCCTGTTCCGAGGCAGGCGTGATCGGCCCCTTGCCGGGAGTGGTTGGGTCCATGATGGCGGTTGAGGCGATCAAGGTGATCACCGGGGCCGGCCAAGCGCTGCGCGGCGAGATGCTTATCTACGACGCGCTTTATGGGGAAAGCCGCAAGATCACCCTCTCCAAGCGCTCTGACTGCCCGATTTGCGGCGCCGGTGGTGAATAAACGCCGTGTTGCTCTGGATCATCTGACCGGCCCTTCTTAGGTTGTGGGCAAAGGAGATCTGAATGACCAACCCGATCCTGTCCGACTGGACCACTCCGTTCGAACTCGCCCCTTTTGCCAAGATTTCGGACGACGATTTCGCCCCCGCTTTGGATGAGGCGCTGCAGGCGCATAGCGCGCAGATTGACGCGATCGCCGCAAACGCTGAAGCCCCAAGTTTCGCCAACACGATCGAAACACTTGAGGCGGCGGGTGAGCAACTGGACAAAGTGCTGTCGGTTTTCTTCACAGTTGCGGGTGCGGACAGCAATCCGAAACGAGAAGAGCTACAGCGAGAGTTTTCGCCAAAGCTAGCGGCGCATTTTTCGGGGATATCCTCGAACAAGGCGCTGTTCAAACGTGTGGCGGACCTGTGGGCGCGGCGCGATGATTTGGGCCTAAGTGACGAACAGGCGCGCGTGCTGATGCTGTCTCATCGCGGTTTCGTCCGGGCTGGTGCTGCGTTGGAGGGCGAGCAGGACGCCCGAATGCAAGAGATCAAGGCGCGGCTGGCGTCACTGGGAACATCCTTCACCCAAAACCTGCTGGCGGATGAGCGCGACTGGTTCATGGACCTGTCAGAGGATGACCTGCAGGGCCTGCCGGATTTCGTCGTGGATGCCGCACGCGCGGCGGGTCAGGAAAAGGGCGCCGCTGGTCCCGTTGTCACCCTGTCGCGGTCGATCATTGTGCCGTTCCTGCAATTTTCCCCCCGTCGCGACCTGCGGGAAAAAGCCTATCGCGCCTGGACTGCGCGCGGGGCGAATGGTGGTGAGACCGACAACCGCGACATCGCCGCCGAAATCCTGAGCCTGCGCGAAGAACGCGCCAAGCTGTTGGGCTATGACAGCTTTGCTGACTACAAGCTGGAAACAGAAATGGCCCGCTCGCCCGACCGTGTCCGCGACCTGCTGATGCAAGTGTGGGAGCCTGCGAAGGCGCGTGCCGACGCAGATGCCGAGGTTCTGACCGCAATGATGCAGAAGGATGGCGTGAACGGCTCTCTGGCGGCGTGGGATTGGCGCTACTACGCCGAGAAACGCCGCAAGGCCGAGCATGATCTGGATGAGGCCGCGCTGAAACCCTACCTGCAACTGGACCGGATGATCGAGGCCTCGTTCGCCTGCGCCAATCGTCTGTTCGGGTTGGAGTTCAAACCGCTGGACGTGCCGCTTTACCACCCCGATTGTCGGGCGTGGGAGGTGACGCGCGACGGCAAGCATATTGCGGTCTTCATCGGTGACTATTTCGCACGCGGGTCCAAACGGTCGGGCGCATGGTGCAGCGCGATGCGGGGGCAGGCGAAGTTCCCCAAGGAGCAGGCTCCGGTCGTGATCAACGTATGCAACTTCGCCAAAGGCGATCCGGCTTTGTTGTCCTATGACGACGCGCGCACGCTGTTCCACGAGTTCGGGCACGCCCTGCATCAGATGCTGTCGAATGTGACCTATGAAAGCATCTCGGGCACGTCCGTGGCGCGCGACTTTGTCGAACTGCCAAGCCAGCTTTACGAACATTGGCTGGAGGTCCCCGAGGTTCTGGCCGAGTTCGCCACCCACGCGGACACAGGCGAGGCAATGCCGCAGGAAATGCTGGAGAAAGTGCTGAAAGCCGCGAATTTCGATCAGGGGTTCCAGACGGTGGAATATGTCGCCTCGGCTTTGGTTGATCTGGTCTTCCATGAGGGCGCGGCCCCGGCGGATCCGATGGCGAAACAGGCCGAGGTCCTGGAAAGCATCGGCATGCCCGCAGCCATAGGCATGCGCCACGCGACCCCACATTTCGCGCATGTTTTCGCGGGCGATGGCTATAGCTCGGGCTACTACAGCTACATGTGGTCCGAAGTGATGGATGCCGACGCATTCGAGGCCTTTGAAGAGGCCGGAGGTGCATTTGATCCCGAACGCGCCAAAGCTCTGGAAGACAACATTCTCTCCACCGGCGGCTCGCGCGAGGCTGAGGAGCTGTATCTGGCCTTCCGGGGCCGGATGCCGGGTGTCGAAGCTTTGTTGAAAGGGCGTGGCCTGATCGCAGCTTAAACCGTTATCCCCCGGTCCTTGGGGGGGATCAATATCCCAGCTGGCGATCCACCAGATGCACAAACGGCTCGCCAGCTTCCCCGCGCCGGATATTTTCGACGATCACCTGCGCCGCCGTGACCGGTCGGGTTTCCGAGGCGATATGCGGCGTCACCGTCACGTTCGGATGCGCCCAGTAGGGGTGATCCGCGGGCAGAGGCTCAACCCGGAACACATCCAGCGTGGCATGTCCAATCTGGCCTGTGTTCATCGCCTTTAATAGCGCCTCATCGTCGATCAGAGGCCCACGCCCCGGATTGATGATCCGCGCGCCTTTGGGCATCAGCGAAAGGGTTTCGGCGTTCAGAGTGTTCTCGGTCGCCGGTGTGTCAGGCAGCAAGAGAACGGCGATCTCGGCCTTTGACAGAGCCTCTCGCAACCCATCTTCGCCGCTCAGGCAGGTTACTCCGGGGACGGCTTTGGGGGTGCGGCTCCATCCGGTGACTTTGAAATTCAATGCCGCCAGCGCTTGGGCAGCCTCCTGCCCCAATGCGCCAAGGCCCAGAATGCAGACCTGACGTTCGTTCGCCAATGGTGGCGCGTCAGGCGTCCAC
This sequence comes from Ruegeria sp. BG11, assembly GCF_056538565.1. NCBI lineage: Bacteria > Pseudomonadati > Pseudomonadota > Alphaproteobacteria > Rhodobacterales > Roseobacteraceae > Ruegeria > Ruegeria sp. BG11. The sequence continues at coordinate 205,727 of NZ_JBQFTH010000006.1, forward strand.
ACACCGTCTTGCACTTTGATGTGCTGGTCCATCCCCAGATGATAGCGCAGCACATGTCCCACGACCCATTCGGTCATGCCTTGGGTCAGCCCGTGATCCACCATCCGCGCCAGTGGCACGGTCAGCGTTTCGTTCCCTGCGATCTTCTCAACCCCAGCCCAGAGGCTGAGAACCGCTTTCAGCTGGGTATAGGGCGTGAAATCCAGCAGCCCGCCGCTTGGGGCGTAGACGATGTAGTCCACCTCATCCTCGGGGAATTCGGTTGCAAGATTGAACGCGACGCCTGCCTTTTGCAGCCCCTCGGTCAGAAGCGGCTGGTACACCGGCCAAAGCTCAGGACGTGCGGAGAACAGGACATTGACGGGCATGGAGGGGCTTTCCGATCAGCGGGGGCGGTGGATATGGGCGCTTTGCACAACGCCGAAGGCGGCCATGAGGACCAGCATGGCCGAACCGCCATAGCTGACCATAGGTAGAGGCACCCCGACAACCGGAGCCAGCCCCATCACCATCGACATGTTGACAGCAAAGAACAGGAAGAAGTTCAGCGCGATCCCCATGGTAACCAGCGATGAGAACCTGTCTTTGGTCGACAGGGCCGTAACCATGCAAAAGATCAGGATCAGCGCGTATAGCAGTAATAGGGTGATACCGCCGACAAAGCCGAACTCTTCGGCCAATGTGGTGAAGATGAAATCGGTGTGTTTTTCAGGCAGAAAGTTCAGCCGCGATTGCGTGCCCTGCATGAACCCCCGCCCATTCCATCCACCGGATCCCAGGGCGATCTTGGACTGGGTGATGTGATAGCCAGCGCCCAGAGGGTCAGTTGACGGGTCAAGAAACGTGTCAATCCGGCGGAACTGGTAGTCTTTGAGTAACTGCCACTCGGTCCCCCGGCTATTGAAAACGGCCGCAATCAGGCCAACGACCGCGGCGATCACGGCGGCGAAATAGGCCCAGTGGACCCCTGCCAGAAACATCAGCCCTCCACCAGCGGCCAGCAGCAGGATCGATGTCCCAAGGTCTGGCTGGCGCAGTACCATGAAGGTGGGGATCAGGATCAGCACAACCGGGATCAGAACCCAAATCGGGCGCGAGGTTTTTTGCGAGGGCAGCCAGTCGTAATAGGCCGCCAGCAGCATCACCAGCGCGACCTTCATCACCTCGGACGGCTGAAGGCGCATGAACCCAAGGTCGATCCAGCGCTGTGCACCCATGCCGATGGTACCGAACAGTTCAACAAAAATCAGCAGAGCTATGGATCCCAAATAGGCTACCACCGACATGTTGCGCCAGAACCAGATCGGGACCAGTGCGACGATAAACATTACCACAAGGCCCAGCCCGAAACGTTCGATCTGAGGCTCGGCCCATGGCATCCACGAGCCACCCGCCACCGAGTACAGCATCAGGAACCCGGCACTGGCCGTGCTAATCAGCAACAGCGTCAGTGGCCAGTTCATATACAGGAATTTACGGAACCCCGATGGCGTGGATTTGACCGCATATTCAAGATAGCTCATGCGCGGTCCTTCTCGCTGGGGCGCGCTTTGGGGCGGCGGTCGCCCTCGAGCCGTTTCTGCTGTTCTTTGATGCGCTCTCGATCTCCGGCCGGGTAGGCCTCGAGCGGGGGCGTGCCGTTGTAAAGCGCCTGTAGCATGATGTCGCGCGCGACCGGGGCCGCCGCCTTGGAGCCACCGCCGCCATGTTCGACGACCACCGCGATGGCGTATTTGGGCTTGTCGTAAGGGGCGAAGCTGACGAACAGCGCATGGTCGCGCCGTTCCCATGGCAGGTCCTCATTGCGGATCACACCTGCGGCACGTTCCGCTTTGGTGATGTTGCGTACCTGACTGGTGCCGGTCTTGCCCGCCATGCGCAGGTCATCGGCGATGATCCGGCTGCGATAGGCCGTGCCGCGCCGGTCGTTAGAGACCGACCACATTGCCTCGCGAATGTACTTTAGATTGGCCGGTTTGATATCAAGTGGCTCACCTGCGCCGGTTGGCTGTTCGACGCCATCGATTGAACGAACCAGACGGGGTGAAACAGCGCGTCCTGTGGCGATCCGGGCGGTCATAACCGCAAGCTGCATGGGCGAAGCCAGCATGAAGCCCTGCCCGATTGAGGCGTTTGCCGTGTCGCCGCTCAGCCATTCCTCACCATGGGTTCTCAGCTTCCACTCCTGATTAGGCGCCAAACCTGCCCGAACGGCGGACATGGGGATGTCGTGCTTGATGCCCAGCCCAAGGGTTCGCGACATTTCCGAGATTTTGTCGATGCCAACCTTCAACGCCACGTCGTAGTAATAAACGTCGCAACTGCGTTTAAGCGACGTATTGAGGTCGACCGTGCCGTGCCCGCCGCGCTTCCAGCAGTGGAAGCGGCGGCTGCCGACCTTGAGATGGCCGGGGCAGTACACGGTGTTGCCGGGGCCAACGACACCGGCCTCAAGCGCGGCCAAGGCGGTGACCATTTTGAAGGTCGATCCAGGCGGATAAGTGCCCTGAACCGTCTTGTTGGCCAGGGGGCGGTATTTGTCCTGCGTGAGGATCTGGTAATCCGCGACCGAAATACCGCGCACGAACAGGTTGGGATCGAAGCTGGGGGCCGAGGCCATTGCCCGCAGATCGCCGGTTTCGCAATCAATGACAACGGCGGCGGCGCTTTCTCCGGCCAACCTCGCCTGCGCATATTGCTGCAGGTCCGCGTCGACTGAGAGTTGCAAATCGGCGCCCGGTTGGCCTTCCTGCCGGTCCAATTCGCGCATGACGCGGCCGGTGGCGTTAACCTCGACCCGCTTGGAGCCTGCTTTGCCGCGCAGGTCGATCTCTTGCTTGGCCTCAAGGCCGACCTTTCCGATCTGGAAGCGGGGAATGCGCAGCACTGGCTCGGGGTCTTCGATCTGGCTGAGGTCATAGTCGCTGACCGGGCCGACATAGCCGACGATATGGGCGAAATCCTCGTAGCGCGGGTATTGCCGGGTCTGGCCGACCTCGGGCGTGACCCCTGGTAGGGCGGGCGCATTGACGGCGACTTTCGAGATATCCTCCCACGTCACCTGATCGACCAATGTGACCGGCAGGAACGGGGCCGAGCGGCGCATTTCCGTGCGCGCGCGCTCAATCTCATCCTCGTTCAGCGGGATCAGGTCCGAAAGTTTGGCGATCACCTTGTCGATGTCACCGGCATCCTCGCGCACAATTACGATGCGGTAGGACGGTGAGTTCTGCCCGATGATCTGCCCATTGCGGTCATAGATGCGCCCTCGGGTCGGAGGGATCAGGCGGATATTGATGCGGTTTTCTTCGGCCAGAAGGCGATATTCATCCGCTTGGTCGACCTGCATATACCGCATACGCGCGGCCAGCCCGCCAATGAAAACCGCCTGCAAACCGCCCAGCAGCAGAGCCCGCCGGGGCAGACGTTTATAGGCGACACCTTCGCTTTTGATCTTGCGCTGTTTCATGCACGCGCGCCCGCAGCACTGGCATCCGCGGCAGAGACGCGGCGCACACCGAATACACTCTGAGACAGCAGAACAATGACCGGATAGGCCAGAATTGTCAGCACAAGCTGGATCAAAACCGGTAACAAAGCCGCCTGATCAACAGACAGGATTGCAAGGATGACCCGGTTGCCCAGAAAGACGCCTGCAACGACTGCTGTGACCGACATCCATTCCGCCACAAAGCCCGCATCTCGCATCCCCGGTGCCGCAGACCGCAAGTAAGCCGCTCCAAGCACCACCAAAGCGGCCATCAGACCTGGCGGGCGTTGCAGCAGCAAATCAGCCAGCAACATGACCAAAGCGACCAGAACGGTCGGCACATAGTCCGGCTGCCGAAGCACCCATGCAAAGGTCAGAACGATCAGAAAATCCGGAAAAGGCCAGCGATCCGGCTGCGTATCCAGCGGCAGAAGATGCAGGAACAGTACAAATACAGCTAGCCCGCCGTAGAGACCGCGCATTGCCCATTTGTGAGAGGCTGGTTTATCCATCGCCAGCTTCCTCAGACGACAACGAAGCAGCGGGGCGTGAGGGGCCGACGATCTGACCCGGATCGCGGATCGTGGGGGCCGAGTTGTAGCGAAGAACGCGCAGGAACTCCAACCGTTCGAAATCGGCGGAGAGGCGCACGCGCAGGCGACCTCCGGGGTCTGCGGCGATCTGGCCGATCAGCAAACCTGCCGGAAACACGCCGCCATCGCCCGAGGTCACGACCCGGTCGCCGGGGCGCACAAGCTCACGGTTTTCCAGAAACTCGACGGATGGGGCCGGGGTATTGTCGCCCGTGATCAAAGCGGTCTGGCCCGAGGGCTGGATGGTTGCGGGAATGACGCTTGAGGCGTCAGTCATCAGAATAACGCGCGCTGTATCCGGCCCAACACCCGAGATACGGCCAACTAGCCCGATCCCGTCCATCGTGGCCCAGCCATCGACGATCCCGTCTCGCTCTCCTACATTCAACAGCACCGACTGACGGAAGGGAGAGCCGCTATCGGCCATCACAACGCCGGTGACATAGGTCAGGCGAGGATCAAGCCGCACATTGTTCAAATCCAGAAGCCGCGCGTTTTCCTGTTCCAGCTGCAACGCGGCCTCTTTCCAGGCGCGCATCAGCCGCAGTTCCGAGCGCAGCTCGCGGTTCTGCTCGCTCAGGCTCTGATAGCTTTGGAAATCACGGAACAGGTTGACAGTTGCGGTGACCGGAACCATGGCCCAATCCATCGAGGGCACAACAGCATCCACAACCTGTGCGCGGAACCGTTCAACCCGAGGGCTGTCGATCCGCCAGACAATGAAGATGCCCAGCAGGCACAGCACAACGATCCCCAGAAGCAGACGGCGCAGTGGGGCCGTGTAGTCATCGCGCTGTGATCGGTCTTTTGCCACAGGTTACCTTCCCGTGCTGCTCGGGCCGAGTTTACCCTATTTTTTAAAGGGTGCGCGCCTTAGCTTTCGTAGTCAATCGCGTGGCGCAGCTGTTTTTCGTATTCTAGCGCCTTGCCGGTACCCAAAGCCACACAATTCAGGCTTTCATCGGCAATCGACACGGCCAGACCTGTCTGTTCGCGTAGCGCAAGATCCAAATCACCCAGTAGCGCTCCGCCACCGGTTAGCATAACGCCGCGATCCACGATATCTGCTGCCAGATCGGGGGGTGTGGTCTCTAGCGCCGTCATCACTGCCTCGCAGATTTGCTGGACGGGTTCCGACAGCGCCTCGGCGACCTGAGCCTGACTGATCTCGATTTCTTTCGGCACGCCGTTCAGCAGGTCGCGACCGCGGATATGCATCGACTGGCCGCGGCCGTCGTCGGGCATGCGCGCGGTGCCGATGGTGGTCTTTATGCGTTCAGCGGTGGATTCGCCGACCAGAAGGTTCTGCTGACGACGCAGGTACGAGATGATCGCCTCGTCCATGCGGTCTCCACCCACGCGGACCGAGCGGGCATACACGATATCGCCCAGCGACAGAACCGCGACCTCGGTGGTACCGCCGCCGATATCGACAACCATGTTGCCGGTCGGATCGGTGATTGGCATGCCTGCCCCAATCGCCGCTGCAATCGGTTCGGCAATCAGACCCGCGCGGCGCGCGCCTGCGGACAGAACCGACTGACGGATTGCACGTTTTTCAACCGGGGTCGCGCCATGCGGGACGCAGACGATGATCTTTGGCTTCGAGAAGGTCGAACGCTTATGCACCTTGCGGATGAAATGCTTGATCATTTCCTCGGCGGTGTCGAAGTCGGCAATCACGCCTTCGCGCATTGGGCGAATGGCCTCAATGGATCCCGGCGTCCGACCCAGCATCAGCTTGGCGTCTTCGCCAACCGCCAAAACCTTTTTCACGCCGTCCTTGACGTGATAGGCCACAACCGAGGGTTCAGACAGGATCACACCGCGCCCCTTGACGTAGACCAGCGTGTTTGCCGTTCCAAGGTCGATAGCCATGTCCGCTGTGAACAGGCCGCCCAGATTGCCAAAGATCCCCATGTTTCCCCTGATCCTGTATGTCGGTTTTTCTACTGCCCGCGACTCGACGGTTCCGGGACGGATGACTTATAGGGTGCCAACTCGCCCGGTAAAAGGGCTGATTCCGCGGCAATCAGCACCTTTTCGCCTCATTTGCAGGGACTTTAGAAGGCAATATGCTCTCATATCAACATATTTACCACGCCGGGAATCTGGCTGATGTGCAAAAGCACGCGTTATTGGCATGGACGCTGTCCTATCTGACCCAAAAGGACAAACCGCTGACCTATGTCGAAACCCATTCGGGACGTGGGCTTTACAGGCTAGATTCAGATGAGGCGCGCAAGACCGGAGAAGCAGCCGCCGGGATCGAGCGGGTGCAGCGTGGTGCATGGTTTGGCGATGATCATCCGCTGGCGCAGGCGATCGAGTTGACCCGCGCGCGTTTTGGAGAGGCCAGCTACCCCGGATCGCCCCTGATTGCGGCTAGTTTGTTGCGGTCGCAGGACAGTCTTCACCTCGCCGAATTGCATCCACAGGAGTACGCGGCATTGTCGCTGGCAGAGCCAGGGGGCAATGCGCGCGTCTACAAGCAGGACGGGTATGAGCTGGCGCAGTCCCTGCTGCCGCCGACGCCCAGACGGGGTATGCTGTTGATTGACCCCAGCTACGAGGTGAAGGCTGAATACGACCGCCTGCCGGGGATCATCGCCAAACTGCATCGCAAGTGGAACGTCGGTGTGATCGCCTTGTGGTATCCGATCCTGAAAGATGGCCGTCAAAAGCCGATGGTGGATGCGCTGACTTCGCAGGTTTTCCCGAAAGCGTTGAAACATGAGGTGACATTCCCCGCAGTGCGCAAAGGGCATGGGATGGTCGGGTCTGGAATGTTCGTTATCAACGCGCCCTTTGGGTTGGATCAGGAAACCCACAGACTGTCTGCTTTGTTCAAAAAACTTTGAGGTCTTGGAGAGGAGCAAGCAAAGCTCCCGCCCCGTTTGCCTGCATCAAAGATGCCGTCAAACGTTTTGGGCCCGACAGCGCGCTGCAGGCGCGCTGTCGGGCCCAAAACCCAAGGTGGGTCTCGGCGAAGCCGGGCCGCCGCGGGTGCGGGAGCCCTTTGCCGTTTCTAGGTCAGGTCTTTGTAGCTGATCTCACGCGTGTCTACGCCGGGGCCGGTTTTCTCGCGACGAACGATCAGGCGGTTCAGCGCGTGGATATAGGCCTTGGCTGACGCAACGACAGTGTCTGTGTTGGCCGATTGGCCCGTTGCGATCATGCCGTCCTCGCTCAGGCGGACCGAAACAGTGGCTTGCGCGTCGGTGCCTTCGGTGACGGCATGGACCTGATACAACTGCAAACGGGCGGTGTTGGGATAGATCGCGCGGATCGCTTTGAACGTTGCATCCACAGGCCCGTCGCCATGTTCAGTCGCGATGATGTCCTTGCCGTCCATCTCAAGCTCAACGGTTGCTTCGGCCTGACCGCCGGTGCCGCAGGTCACTTTCATCGAGACGAGCTGCAGGTAGTCGTCATGCTCGTCCATGGTCATCAACGCGATGAGGTCATCGTCGAATACCTCTTTCTTGCGGTCGGCCAGATCTTTGAACCGCACGAAGATGTCCTTGAGCTGGTTATCGCCCACATCAAAACCCAACGTCTCAAGCTTGTCGCGCAGCGCGGCGCGGCCTGAATGCTTGCCCAAGGGCAGAGAAGTCCCTGAGAGGCCGATATCCTCGGGGCGCATGATCTCGAAGTTTTCGCGGTTTTTCAGCATGCCATCCTGATGGATGCCGCTTTCATGCGCGAAGGCGTTCTTGCCAACGATGGCCTTGTTGAACTGAACGTTGAAGCCCGACACGGTCGCCACGCGGCGCGAGATATGCATGATCTTGGTGGTGTCGATGCCTGTGTGCCATGGCATGATATCGTTGCGGGTGCGCAGCGCCATCACAACCTCTTCCAAAGCCGTATTGCCCGCCCGTTCGCCCAGACCGTTGATGGTGCATTCTATCTGACGCGCACCACCTGCAACAGCGGCCAGAGAGTTCGCGGTCGCCATGCCGAGGTCGTTGTGGCAGTGGGTGGCAAAGATCACCTCATCCGCGCCTGGTACGGTCTCGATCAGGCGTTTGATCAGGTCGGCCGACTCCACTGGGGCGGTGTAGCCCACTGTGTCAGGGATGTTGATCGTGGTTGCGCCTGCTTTGATCGCAATCTCGATTACACGGCAGAGGTAGTCCCACTCGGTCCGCGTCGCATCCATCGGCGACCACTGAACGTTTTCACACAGGTTGCGCGCATGGCTGACGGTTTCGTGGATCTTCTCGGCCATCTCGTCCATCGTCAGGTTCGGAATGGCGCGGTGCAAGGGGGATGTGCCGATGAAGGTGTGAATACGGTTCTTCTCGGCGTGTTTTACAGCCTCCCAGCAGCGGTCGATATCGGCGAAGTTCGCACGGGCCAGACCGCAGATACGGCTGTTTTTCGAACGTTGCGCGATTTCGGAAACGGCCTTGAAGTCGCCCTCGGATGCGATGGGGAAACCGGCTTCGATAATGTCGACGCCCATTTCGTCCAGCAGCTCGGCAATCTCGAGCTTTTCGTCATGGGTCATGGTTGCGCCGGGGCTCTGCTCGCCGTCGCGCAAAGTGGTATCGAAGATCAAGACGCGGTCTTGGTCGGTCACGTTGGTCATGGGGTTCTCTTTCTTCTTCTGTCCTAAAGCCTCTTGGCGCGCTGGCGTCCTCCTCTGAGCGGGCGCGCCGGATGGCACGCTCAGAGGCGGATTAGGATCAGTAGGCCACGCAGCGATGCACCGCGAAGGGCGGTGTCGGCAACAAGGATATCTGCGCGGTTGATCATGAGGATGAGGTTATACCCAGCTTGCGCGGAATGAAAAGAACCAAAATGAGGGCGTGTTCCTTTCTGTGCGAATTCTTGGAGACCTATCATTGATCCAACCATCGCCGCCGCTAGGTAGTGAAACATGAAAACAGCTTTGGTTATAGGCGCCTCTGGCGGAATTGGTTCGGCGCTTTGCACGCGTCTCGATGGGCAGGGCATACAGGTTACCAGCCTGTCCCGGTCTGTTGAGGGGTTTGATCTGACCCAACCGGACGAGGCTTTGCAGATGTTGGATGACCTGCCTGATCCGTTCGATCTGGTTTTGGTCGTCTCCGGCGCGTTGGAGGTCAAAGGGGCGGAGCCGGAAAAAACGATCCGAGCTGTATCGGCGCAGGCCATGATGGATCAGTTTGCGTTGAATTCGGTTGGTCCGGCCTTGGTCCTCAGCCGTGCGCACAGGTTGCTACCACGAGACAGGCGATCTGTTTTTGGTGTTCTGTCGGCGCGTGTGGGTTCGATCGGAGACAACCGGATCGGAGGTTGGATCAGCTACCGGGCCGCAAAAGCTGCTGTGAATCAGATCGTCCACACCTCGGCCATTGAGCTGTCGCGCACGCACAAACAGGCGATCTGTGTGTCTTTGCATCCCGGCACCGTCAAAACGGGTTTCACGCAAAAATACCTTGGTCGGCATCCGGCGGTGGAGCCTGAAGAGGCCGCTCAGAATTTGCTAAACGTTGTCAACGGCCTAACGACCGATGACACGGGCGGGTTCTTCGATTGGGCTGGAAAATCCGTTCCGTGGTAGTGGGTTAACCGTCGGAGGGTTCCGCCTCCGCTGGTTCCTCAGTGTTTTCCGCCTGAGTGGGTTCATCCTCTTGCGCGGGCGCTTCTTCTGCGGCGCTTTGCGCAGGCAGGGCGTCATTGTCCCACACGCCAGACTCCTCTTGGCCGTTAGCATAACGCATGGTGCCTTCGCCGTGGCGTTTGTTGTCGAGGAAACCGCCTTCGTACACATCGCCCGTGCTGTAGGTCGCAACGCCGACGCCGCTGATTTTGCCGTCAACCCAATCGCCCGTGTAGGTGAAGGTGCTGGGCGTTATGATCGTGCCTTTACCGTGGCGCTTGCCGTTCAGGAAATCTCCGTCATAGATCGTGCCGTCCGCGTAGCTGGCCTTACCTTTGCCCTGCCGCGCGCCATCGACCCATTCGCCCTCATAGCGGTAGCCATTGGCAAAGGTGACGACGCCAGTGCCGTGGCTGACCGCATTCCGGAACTCGCCGGTATAGACGACACCGTTTGGATATGTGGCCTTGCCCCGGCCTTCGAACACGCCCGCAACCCACTCACCATCATAAACCGTGCCGTCGGGATAGGTGTTCTGGCCCTTGCCATGAGGCAGGTCCGCGCTGAGTTCGCCGATATAGGTTGAGCCGTCGGGATAGGTGATTTCGCCAAAACCTTCGATCTGACCACGGGACCAGTCGCCCGTATAGCTGTAGCCATCTGTTCCGGTGAAGGTGCCTTTGCCGTGGCGTTGATCGTCTTCGTAGTCGCCCTCATAGACGTTGCCGTTGGCATAGGTTTCCTTGCCTTTGCCCTGACGGCGCCCGTCCAGCAAGGCGCCCTCGTAGACATCCCCGTTGGCCAGCGTCAGCCGCCCGGTGCCTGTCATCACGTTGTTCTGCCACTGACCGTCATATTCAACGCCGTCCGACTGAACCAGACGACCCTGACCATGGCGCTGGCCCTGTTCGATCTCACCTTCATAGACCGAGCCATCGGCCGAAGTGATCTTGCCCATGCCCTGCTTTTCACCCTCAACCCAGTCGCCCTCGTAGGCGTATCCGTTGGGGTCGGACAGAGTGCCCTTGCCGTGATGGCGCGCGTCTTTGAACGCGCCTTCATATCGCAGGCCATTGGCATATTGGGCCACGCCGGTTCCGTTGATGGCCCCGTTGGACCACGTCCCTTCATAGGTTCCACCATCGGGATAGGTGATCTTGCCCTGGCCGTCCGGCTGGCCATCGGCGAATGTACCTTCGTAGATCGCGCCATTGGCAAAGCGCGCCGTGCCTTGCCCCTGAATCTTGCCCTCGATCCATTCGCCCGAATACTCGAACCCGTTGGGTAGCCGATACGACCCGGTCCCGTGCCGCAAGCCGTTCAGGAAGGTGCCTTCATAGACGCCTCCGACCTCGTCATCCTTGACGATGACGGTTCCGTCCTGCGCAAAGGCTGCCGCTGCGATCAGGGTCATGGCCCCTGCAGCAATCGAATTGCGGATCACATCCATTGTTGTTCCTGCCTGCCCGATCATCATTGCTTGCTTTCTTCGGCGCAAAACTAAGGGACCGTCACGGGCAGAGCAACGGCTTTTGCCGCATGGCCCTTTCACTCGCGCGGTGATCTGCTAAATGCAAAAGGACTGACGAAGGCAAGAGGGCAGCATGGCCGACCGTTTCCGCATCACTCTGGCGCAGCTTAACCCCACCGTAGGGGATATTTCCGGCAATGCCGCCAAAGCACGCGCAGCGTGGCAGGAGGCCCGCGAGGCCGGGGCCGATTTGGTGGCCTTCCCCGAGATGTTCATCACCGGCTACAACACGCAGGACCTTGTGATGAAGCCCGTGTTTCACCGCGCTGCTATGGCCGCGATTGAGGCGCTGGCAGTGGACTGCGCTGAGGGTCCCGCCATCGCCATTGGCGGGCCTTGGGTCGAGGATGACAGCCTCTACAATGCGTATCTGATCCTGAATGGTGGCCGAATCACCAGTAAGTCCCTGAAACACCATCTGCCGAACGAAACCGTTTTTGATGAGGTCCGTCTTTATGATTCCGGCCCGCTGGGTGGGCCATACTCGGTGGGCAATTTCCGCATCGGTAGCCCGATCTGCGAAGATGGCTGGCACCCGGATGTGGCTGAGACGCTGGAGGAAACCGGGGCGGAGTTTCTGCTGATCCCCAACGGCTCGCCCTATTTTCGCGACAAATACGATGTGCGCCTGAACCACATGGTGGCCCGCGTGGTCGAGACCGGCCTGCCGCTCATCTATCTGAACATGGTTGGCGGGCAGGATGATCAGGTTTTTGATGGAGCAACTTTCGGCCTGAACCCGGGTGGTGAGCTTGCCTTCCGCATGCCCGTGTTCGACGAAGCCGTTCGACATGTCGACCTTGAGCGTGGCGATGACGGCTGGCGCATTGTTTCGGCCGAGATCGTCCTCCAACCGGATGTGTGGGAGCAGGACTACCGCGCGATGGTCCAATCCTTGCGCGACTATATGGGCAAGACCGGTTTCAAAAAGGCGGTTCTCGGGCTTTCAGGCGGGGTCGATTCAGCCCTGGTTGCGGCCATTGCCGTTGACGCGATTGGCGCTGAAAATGTGCGCTGCGTGATGCTGCCGTCGGAATACACCAGCCAGGCCTCTCTGGACGATGCCGAGGCGGTCGCCAAGGCGCTGGGCGTTCACTATGACTATGTGCCGATCTCGGACAGCCGCGCTGCGGTGACCGAAACTCTGGCCCCTCTGTTCGCTGGTCGCGATGCCGATCTGACCGAAGAGAACATCCAGTCCCGCCTGCGCGGCGTGTTGCTGATGGCAATCTCGAACAAGTTTGGTGAGATGCTTTTGACCACCGGCAACAAATCCGAGGTCGCCGTGGGCTATGCCACCATCTACGGCGACATGAACGGGGGCTACAACCCGATCAAGGACCTATACAAAACCCGGGTGTTCGAAACCTGCCGCTGGCGCAACGCTAATCATCGCGACTGGATGAGGGGGCCTGAAGGCGAGGTCATCCGACCGTCGGTCATCGACAAACCCCCAAGCGCCGAGCTGCGCGAAGATCAGAAGGACAGCGACAGCCTGCCGGACTATCCGGTTCTGGATGGCATTCTGGATATCCTGGTCGATCAGGATGGCTCGATTGCCGATTGTGTTGCGGCCGGTTTCGATGAGGCCGATGCCAAACGGGTCGAGCATCTGATTTACATCAGCGAGTATAAACGGTTCCAATCCGCCCCCGGCACGCGCCTGACCAGCCGGGCCTTCTGGTTGGACCGTCGCTATCCGATCGTGAATCGTTGGCGTGATCAGGGGTAAATAAGGCACATTGTTTCCCGTTTATGGTGTAGTGCTGCTTTGAGCTCTCGCATTGTTTCCGATACCGTGCGTGCCCCGTTCATTTTCCGGGGTGATCCGCAGGCTGTCCTTGTTTTTGCGACATTTTTCCGCCACATTTATGCTTGGATATTGCCTCATGTGAGGCGGGTGTGACGTATTGCTGCGAGGGGCGCAGGGTCATGGCAAACTGTTTTTAGCCTGACGACGCCACATCCGGGTGGGATGTCTGAGTGAACAGTGTGGTGTTACGATGAATGAGCAATATGATAAATCGCTTCACGCGCCGCGGGCGCTGAATACGATGGAATCTCCTCCCCAAGAGTTGGACGAGGAGAAACTGGATGCGGCCATTGCGGACATGCTGAGGGAAGATGCATGTCAGCAGAATGTCGCGCCGATGAAGCGGCCTGAGTTCCCTGATCTCGTCCCTCAGGAAGAGGTCCGGACCGGGTCAAAGCCCAAGTCAAGCGGGTTCTCGGCCAATCTGCGACAGAAATGGGCTGAGCTGTCAGGCGCGGCGTAAATCGCTAGGCTAAAGTCGTTGAAGGTGCGGCGTATTTCGCGGCACCTTTGGCGTGCGCGCCACAGGTCTGCACAATCCTGTTGTGATCCTCAAAAAACCGGTTGCCAGTGGCGCAGTGGTCGGTCTCCATGGCAGTCCATACGATTGTCCATGAGCTTTTGATGCCCGGTCCCAAGCCTACTGTCTTCGATTCCGATCTTTCATTGCCGAAACAAGTCGATGCCGTCGTGATTGGCGGCGGTATTATCGGTGTATCGACGGCCTTGGAACTGGCCGAGCGGGGCGTTTCGGTCCTGCTATGTGAAAAAGGTCAGGTCGCTGGCGAGCAGAGCTCTCGCAATTGGGGATGGGTGCGTCTTGGTATGCGCGACCCGAGGGAGATCCCTCTGATGCAAGAGTCGCTGCGCCTTTGGCGCGGGATGGAGGACCGGATCGGACGTCAGACCGGCTATACGCAGTCGGGGATTCTGTTCGGCGCCTCAGGCCAGCGGGATGCGCGCAATCTTGAACGTTGGATGCGCCATGTCGAAGGGTTGGACACTGGCGCGCGGATCGTCGTCGGGGCCGAACTGGCCGAGCTTATGCCCGGGGCGCAGTCGGATATCTCAAGCGGTCTTTATATGCCACAAGACGGTCGGGCCGAGCCGCAATGGGCCGCCCCCGCCATCGCCGAGGCCGCGCGTGATCGTGGGGCAATCGTCATGACCAATTGCGCCGTCCGTAGCGTCGATATGCAAGCGGGCCGCGTCGGCGGAGTTTACACGGAACGGGGCCGCGTGGCGTGTGACCGGGTGGTTTTGGCCGGTGGGGCTTGGTCGCGCCTGTTCGCCGGAAACGCGGGGTTCGACTTGCCTCAACTGAAGGTGCTGAACACGGTCATGCGCGTGTCGCCGGTGGCCGAGGGGCCCGAGGTCGCGCTGTGGTCGGATGGGTTTGCAATCCGAAAGCGGGCCGATGGTGGCTATACCATCGCTTCGGGTCATGAAAACACGGTGGATATCGTACCCGACAGTTTCCGGCTGGCCCTCAAGTTCCTGCCAGCCTTCGCGCAGGAATGGAGATCGCTGCGCTTTCGCCTGTCAGGCCGATGGACGACCGAGGCGAGAGAGGATCGACGCTGGCTGCCCACCGATGTGACTCCGTTCGAACATTGCCGCGTGCTGGATCCGGAGCCGTCGCAAAAGGTCATCCGTGGCGCGTGGGCGAATGCGCGCAAGAGTTATCCGGCGCTGGAGCAGGCCGAGATCGTCCAAAGCTGGGCGGGGATGATTGACGTGACACCGGACGCGATCCCAGTGATGTCGTCGGTCGATGATCTGCCGGGCCTGTTCATTGCCACCGGATTTTCGGGCCATGGTTTCGGCATCGGCCCCGGCGCGGGCCTGTTAATGGCAGATCTGGTTATGCACAGAACGCCCTGTGTGGATCCGGCCGCGTTTCGCCTGTCTCGGTTCACCGATGGCTCAAAAGTCCGGCCGGAACCGGGGTATTGAGGGCTTAGCCCATCATTTGATAGCTGACGGGTACAAAACGGAAGCCGTCGCCTCGGGTCTCGACATAGCCAGCGCCCGGGAAGGGCATGTGATAGCCGATCATCGGCACCTTGTCGGCGGCCAGCAGGCCCAGAATCTTACGGCGTGAATCCGTTGCCGCAGCTTTGTCCATGTCGAACCGAACTTCCCATTCGGGATGCGCAAAAGACCAGACATAGTGATTGGCAAGGTCCGCAGTCAGAATAAGACGCTGGCCGTTGCTTTCCAGGTGGTAGACCATGTGACCGGGGGTATGCCCAAAGGTCGCCATCGCCGTCACGCCCGAGGCCACGTCTCCGCCATCCTCAATAAAACTCATCTTCTCGGCCAGAGGGGTGACCTTGGCAGCAACCAGATCACCGACCCGGTTCCCGGCTTCCTGAGCGGACCAGAAATCATATTCGGGTGCCGCAGTGACATAGCGGGCATTAGGGAATGTCGGCGCGTCATTGGTGGTCATGCCGCCGATGTGGTCCGGGTGCATGTGGGTCAGCACAACCACATCAATCTGATCGGGCGTGACACCTGCATCTGCCAAAGCGGCCTGAATGCCGCCCTGTCCAAGTCCGGTATCGAACAGTATCAGCTCTGAGCCTGTGTTCACCAGAGTCGGCGTGAAAAAGAACTGTGCCACGTCAGGCGAGATGAAGTTTTCGGCTGATACTTTGGCGAATTCCTCATCCGAGGCGCCGCCACCGAAGATTTCCTGCGCACCGTCGCGCGGCAAGCTGCCATCCAGCAGGGTTGTGACCGTGAAGTCGCCCAGCTGGAATGATCTTGCGATGGTCGAGTTCGCCTTTGTCTCGGCTCCGGCCGCCAAAAGTGGGGTCGCTGCGGATGCAAATGGAAGGGCTGCTGCGGCGCCCAGGGCCGCTCTGCGTGTTAAATTGATGGCCATTTCTTAGTCTCCCTGTCAGAACGCCAGCGAAAAAGGTAGTTCGCTTCGGGTCGCGTGCCACTTTATACACCGGTACTTAGTCTGCGTGGATGAACATTGCGTGTTAATATTTGTTCATCTTGCGATCTGGGGGGTCCTGCGGAACTTGGGTAGTCCGAAACGCCTGCTGGACAAAAACGCGCCTTTGTGACAAGAGCCGCGCCAACAGGAGACACCCATGACAACCACCCGTTTCGCCCCGTCGCCCACCGGTTACATCCATGTGGGCAACCTGCGCACCGCTCTGATGAACTACCTGATCGCCCGCAAAGCAGGCGGCACCTTCATCCTGCGCATCGACGATACCGATCCTGAGCGCTCGAAAGAGGAATATGTCGACGCGATCAAACAGGATCTTGAGTGGCTGGGTCTGCACTGGGATCGGGTCGAGCGTCAGTCCGAACGTCTGGACCGCTACGCCGAAGCCGCTGACAAGCTGCGCGAGATGGGCCGGCTTTACGAGGCGTTTGAGACGCCGACCGAGCTGGACCTCAAGCGCAAGAAGCAGCTGAACATGGGCAAGCCGCCGGTCTATGACCGCGCCGCGCTGAACCTGAGTGAGGCCGAGAAAGACGCGCTGAGGGCTGAGCGTGGCAATGGCGTCTGGCGCTTCAAGCTGGATCACGAACGGATCGAGTGGAATGACGGCATTCTGGGCGACATCTCGATCGATGCGGCCTCGGTTTCCGATCCGGTGTTGATCCGGGGTGACGGTCAGGTGCTCTATACGATTGCCTCCGTCGTGGACGATACCGAGATGGGCGTGACCGATGTTGTACGTGGCTCGGACCACGTCACCAACACCGCAACGCAGATTCAGATCATCGAGGCGCTGGGCGGCACATGCCCCCGTTTTGCGCACCATTCGTTGCTGACCGGCCCGCAGGGCGAGGCACTGTCGAAACGTCTGGGCACGCTGGCGCTGCGTGATCTGCGTGAGCAGGGCGTGCAGCCGATGGCTCTGCTGAGCCTGATGGCGCGTCTGGGCTCGTCTGACCCGGTGGAGTTGCGGTCCGAGATGGCCGAGTTGATCGATGGGTTCGATATCAACCGCTTTGGCGCGGCTCCGACAAAGTTCGATGTGCAGGACCTGTTCCCGCTGACCGCGAAGCATCTGCAATCGCTGCCGCTGGCGGATGTTGCAGACGCCGTTGCCGAGGCGGGTGTTCCTGCCGATCTGGCCGAGCCGTTCTGGGCCATGGCGCGCGAGAACATCACCACTCTGGCTGACCTCAAGGGCTGGTGGGAACTGTGCCGGGATGGGGCCGAACCTCTGATCGCGGATGAGGATCGTGACTTCATCGCCGAGGCGATTGCGCTTTTGCCGGAAGGTCCGTTTGATGGCGACACTTGGGGCACTTGGACCAAGGCTGTCAAAGAGGCCACGGGCCGCAAGGGCAAGGGCCTGTTCATGCCGCTGCGCAAGGCGCTGACCGGGATGGAGCGCGGGCCGGAAATGGCTATGCTGTTACCGCTGTTGCAAGTGATCCGCGCGCGGGGCTGATTGCCAGAATTTAGAACTTGAACGAGGCAGGCAGTTCGTCTGCCTCTTTTTGTTGGTGCGGTTGGATGACCCGCACCGACGCCCGGCGCAAGCGATCGTCAACAAAATCTGTCTCGTCGGGTTTGAGCTGTTGGTGGCGTGGGTATCTAGGCTCGGCCCTGTCATTCAAGACGGGTGCGTCCCAGCCATCCGTTGTTGCGAAGAACCGGTCGGCCCCGTCCGGTCCAAAAATACGCAGATATCCTTGTACGACGACGTCGATGTAGCTCAGCAGCAGCGGATGATGATCTGTCGGAGCATTGTGCCGGTCCTTCGGCACCGCATAAACAGCGATTTCAACATCCTGCGTAAGCGGATGTGCGACCGACTGCGTGGCGGGAATGCGGTCATAGGCCCATTCACGCTCATCCAGCGCGGCCCAGTCGTTTTTGGGTACGTGGGCAATCATACCTTCGATCTCGGAATCTGGATCAGGGACCGCAGTTAGGAACGCGACCGAGCGCAAGTCGGTGTGCTTCCATGCCCGCCGCCAACCTTTG
Organism: Ruegeria sp. BG11; assembly: GCF_056538565.1. Lineage (NCBI taxonomy): Bacteria > Pseudomonadati > Pseudomonadota > Alphaproteobacteria > Rhodobacterales > Roseobacteraceae > Ruegeria > Ruegeria sp. BG11. The sequence goes on from NZ_JBQFTH010000006.1 coordinate 223,722, forward strand.
AGCTTTGCGGGCCGGGGATCGGGAAAGTCGTGTGTGGCCAGGTTCACTAGGCTGCCATAGCCAAAGAAATAGGGGTCTGCCATCAGCGCGAGATGTCCTTTGGGTCGATTGATGTATGTCAAACCGCTTTTTTGCCGGACATGCAATAAGATCACATCATTGATTTAGGGAGGCCCTTATGCGGATTACCAAACGGACGAATATCGCCGTGCGCCTGTTGATGTATTGCGCGGCGCATCCCGAAAGGCTGGTGACCAAGGCCGAGATTGCCGAGGTTTGCAACATTTCCGAGAACCATCTGGCCCAGGTGATCAACCAGTTGAGCCAGCTGAACTATCTGAGCACCCAACGGGGCCGCAATGGGGGCATGTCGCTGGCGCGCTCGGCTGATGAGATCCGGGTGGGGGCTGTGTTTCGCGATGTCGAAGGCGCATTGCCGATTGCCGAGTGTTTTGCGGATGCCGACAACACCTGCCCTCTGACAGATGCGTGTCGATTGAAGCTGGCGCTGAAGGACGCGGCTGAGGTGTTTTATGCCTCGTTGGACGATATCACGCTGGATGCTTTGGTTTGCGACAACGATCCTTTGTTGAAAATCCTGCAACCCGTCGCCTGCGTGCGTTAAGGGGTCAATCGCTGGCGCGCAGGATGCGGGCTGGTCTTACCGACAGCGGCCGCAGGGCGAAGGCAAGCCCAGCACCCAGTGTCACGACCATTCCGGCCAGTACGATGCCAACCGCCGAAGGCCAGATAACCGTATAGCCGGTGTCGAAGATGTAGGTGGCGACGGCCCAGCCCCCCAGGATGCCGACCAGAAGGGCGACGCCCCCGGCGGCCGCTCCCAGCAAGACAGCGCGCAGAGCAAAGCTGAACAGGATGCGCTGTCGGTTCGCCCCAAGTGTTTTTAGAACCGCAGCCTCGTAGCGTCGCGCAGGCTCTCCGGCGGCGGCTGCGCCGATCAGGACCAGAAACCCGGTCAAAAGCGAGACACCTGCCCCGTAGGAGGTTGCCGCCGCCAACCCGGCCAGCAGGCCCGACACCCGGTCAATCGCGTCCCGCACCCGGATCGCGGTGATATTGGGGTACTGGTTGGCCAGATCGCGCAGGATCGCGGTTTCGGCCTGTTCCTCGGCATAAACGGTGGCGATGAAACTGTGTGGTGCACCGGCCAGCGCCGAGGGGTTCATCGACATTATGAAGCCCATGCCTGCCGTCGAAAAGTCAACCTCGCGCAATGAGGTCAGGCGGGCCGTGATATCTCGGCCCAAGATGTTGACCGTCAGTTCATCTCCAAGGGTCAGGCCCATCTCTGCGGCCTCTTCCGCGGCGAAGCTGACCTGTGGTTCTCCAGAATAGTCTTCGGCCCACCAATCGCCTGCTGTAACGCGGGCGTTTTCGGGCGGGCGGGTCGAGTAGGTGATGCCTCGGTCGCCTTCCAGAACCCAATGGTCCCCGGCTGTGTCGCGCGCGGGGCGTCCGTTGATCTGGGTGATGATGCCGCGCAGCATCGGTGCGCTTTCGATGCGGCTGACGGATGGGTCGGATTCCAGACGCTCGGTGAAGCCCGGCATCTGGTCTTTTTGGATGTCGACAAAGAAATAAGATGGCGCTACGTCAGGCAAGTTGCCTGAGATCGCATTGCGTAAGGTCCCGTCAATCTGCCCGACGGCTGCCAGAACAGACAGGCCGAGACCGAGGGACAGGACCACCGATGCCGCGCCCTCCCGCGGGTCTGAAATAGCCGAGAGCGCCCATCGCAGGGCGGGACGACCGCGTGCGGCGGGTTTGCCCGCCCGGGCGAGGCGACCGATGGCGATGGCCGATAGGGAAAGCAGGATGAGCGCGCCTACCAAGCCAGCGCTGGTCCAGAGCGTCAGTCGGGCCGAGCCGCTGAACCACGCGGCGATTGCGATCAGCAGGACCAGCCCGAAACCGGTTGCCATGACATAGATGGGTCGGGGGAGGGCGCGGGCCGTGGTCAGCGCATCTCGAAACAGGGTGGCGGCCCGCACTTCCTCAGTTCGGGCCAGTGGCCAGAGGGTAAACAGGAAAGCGGTCAGAATGCCGTAGATCGCAGCCTCGGCCAGAGCTTGCGGGTAGAGGGCGAAAACCGCCGGGATCGGCAGCATGCTTTCGATCATTGGAGCCAAGGCCAGCGGTAAGACCCCGCCCAATGTTACGCCGATGGCTATTCCGATGCCCGACAAGAGCCCGATCTGGATCATATAGGTCTGGAAGATCGTCGCGCGGTTGGCCCCCAAGGTGCGCAAGGTGGCGATGGTTTCGGTCTTTTGCGACAGGTACGCTCGGACGGCTGCGGATACACCTATGCCTCCGACTGCCAGCCCCGAAAGGCCGACCAGAACCAGAAACGCGCTGAGGCGGTTGACGAATTCAGTGATGCCAGGTGCCCCGTTGCGGGCGTCGGTCCAGCGCATGCCGGTGCCATCGAAGGCTTCCTTGGCCTGCTGGGAGAGGTCTCCAAGATCAGTGCCTATGGGTAGATCAAGGCGGTATTTGGTCGAAAACAGCGTGCCCGGTGCCAATAGGCCGGAGGCCTGCAAGTCCTCGGTTCGGACCAGTGTTCTTGGCCCAAGGGCGAACCCGTCCGCAGCACCGTCTGGCTCGTGGTTCAGGACCGCCATCAGGACAAACTCCTGTGTGCCCAAGGCAAAACGATCTCCGACCGCCAGCCCTATCCGGTCGATCAATGCGGGTGCCATGACGGCACCAGGCAGTCCGTCTGCGCCCGCAAAAGCGTTGCCCAGAGGTATGTCCGGGACCAGAGTAACGGCCCCCACCAAAGGGTAAGTGCCATCCACCGCTTTGACTTGTGTCAGGGCCCGCTCGGTTCCGATGTCTTGCGCGGCGACAGCCATAGACCGGAAATCGACAACCTCGGATACCAGTTGCGCTGTCTCGTCCATCCAGCGCCGTTCTTCGTCGCTGGCAAAGCGATAGGTGAACTCAAGCTGCGCGTCTCCGCCCAGCAAGGCGGCCCCTTCCTGCGTCAACCCTGTCTGGATGGCCGAGCGGACCGTGCCGACCGCAGCGATGGCGGCAACCCCAAGGGCGAGACAGGCGAGGAAGATACGGAAGCCGCGGAGGCCTCCGCGCAGTTCACGACGTGCCAGCCGTCCGGCAAGTCGCAGGCTCATTCCGCGGCCTCTTGCTTGGTCTCATCCGAGATGCGACCGTCGCGCAGGCGCACAACGCGGTCGCAGCGCGCCGCCAGAGATGGGCTGTGCGTTACCAACACCAAGGTCGCGCCGTGCTTGTCCCGCAGACCGAACAGTAGATCGACGATAGCGGCACCGTTGGTTTCATCCAGATTGCCTGTAGGCTCATCCGCCAGAAGGATCTGAGGGCGCGGGGCCGAGGCGCGGGCTAGGGCAACCCGCTGCTGTTCACCCCCCGACAATTGCGCCGGATAGTGGTCGCGCCGATGGGACAGGCCGACGGTGTCGAGTTCTGCCTCTGCGCGGGTGAATGCGTCCTTGTGGCCGGCCAGCTCCAACGGGGTGGCGACGTTTTCCAGTGCTGTCATGGTAGGGATCAGGTGGAAATTCTGGAACACGATACCCATCGTGTCGCGCCGAAAGCGGGCCAGCGTATCCTCATCCATTGTCGTCAGATCCTGACCCAAAGCCGAGACGCGACCGCCGGTCGCTTGCTCCAACCCGCCCATCAGCATCAGCAGCGAAGATTTGCCCGACCCGGATGGCCCGATCAGCCCCAAACTCTCACCCTTCATCACGGACAAAGAGATTTCATGCAGAATATCGACCCGCCCGGCATTGCCATCCAACGACAAAGAGGCATTTTGGAGCGTAAGAACAGCTGAAGTCATCGGTCTTTCCATCGGAGGGCAGTCAATTGGGATATGGAGCGTTTGCAGCTTTGCGCAAGGTTCTGGTTTCAGGGCTGTTTGTCAGTTGGGGCTATACTGCAACAGCCGAGCCTGTCGTAATTGCAGCGCTGGGGGACTCGCTGACCCAAGGCTATGGGCTGGTCGAACAGGATGGGTTCGTCCCACAGCTGGAACGCTGGCTGCAGGCGAACGGGGCTGAGGTTCGTTTGATCAACGCAGGTGTCTCGGGGGACACAACGGCGGGCGGCGCGGCGCGGGTCGAGTGGACTTTGACGCCAGATGTGGACGCGATGATCGTTGCGCTGGGTGGCAACGACTTGCTGCGGGGTCTCGACCCCGACCTGTCGCGCGCCAACTTGACCGCAATCCTGAGCGCGGCTGAAACAAGCAAAGTCGACGTGTTACTGATCGGCATGCAGGCCCCCGGCAACTATGGGCCGGACTATAAACAGGCGTTCGACATGATTTACCCGGACTTGGCTGAACAGTTTGATGTCCTCTACGCCGAGAGTTTCTTTGACGGTCTCGCCTCGGGTGGTGATCCGAACGCAGTCAGCCAATACATGCAGCCGGACGGGATTCACCCGAATGCTAAAGGAGTCGCGCGGATTGTCGAGGCGCTTGGCCCATCTGTGCTGGAACTGGTCAAGATGTCGGGTGAACAGGGCTAGGGGACGTTAGACCACTGTGACAACCGTTCCGATTGGCACACGGTTGTAGAGATCCACCACGTGTTCGTTCATCATCCGGATACATCCGTTGGACGCTGCCCGTCCGATGGTCTGCGGCTGCGTTGTGCCGTGGATGCGGAAATAGGTGTCGACCCCGTTCTGGAACAGATAGAGCGCCCGCGCGCCCAACGGATTGTCCCCCCCGCCGGGCTGAACATAGTCGTTATCCTTGAAACGGGCATAGGCCACCGGATCCCGCTCGATCATCTCTTGCGTGGGCCGCCAGGTGGGCCATTCCTTCTTCACGTCGATGGTCGCAGTGCCGGTGAACTCCAACCCGGCTTTGCCGACCCCACAGCCATAGCGGACCGCCTTGCGCGGTTCGGTCACGTAATAAAGGTAGAATGATCGCGGCACGACCAGCAGTTGCCCCGGCTGAAACTGCTTTTTGATCCGGACAAATTGCGGTGTGGGATCATACTCGGCAGCCTTCTTGGCAACGGCAATACCGGGGAGAAGGCTCAGGGCCGTTCCAGCCAGAAAAACACGACGTGTGAACATGTGCGCCTCTTGAATTGACCTGAAAAATCATCACTCGAATTCCAGAATGATATCTTAATTGGTCAATTATGGGGCAGATATTACGAAATTGTGATGTGATGCCTGACGGCCACAAAAAAGGGCGAGGTTTACCCCCGCCCGTCAGAGTGGCTTATGCCAGCTCGATATTGTCCGCGCTTTCGCGACCGTCACGACCCGAGCGCAGCTCGTAGGTGACTTTCTGGTTGTCGGCCAGACCGGTCAGGCCCGAACGCTCGACAGCTGAGATATGAACGAAGATGTCTTTGCCGCCATCTTCGGGTGCGATAAAGCCGTAGCCTTTGGTGGTGTTGAACCATTTTACGGTGCCTGCAGGCATATCCGTGTCTCCTGTTTAGTGCTGCCCACGTGGATGCGGCAGCCTGGCGTCGTCGGTCTGGATCGAATGACTGAGCGCCGTAGAAGGAGACAGTGGGTCGAAATAGAAAAACGTTAGCCCTTTGGATATGGCATTGGGGCAGGGATGTGGCAAGGGTGGAATCGGTTAACGCGTTGGCAGCCATGAGCGCGTTGGGATGCCTTTATGAGAAACTACCGCCGCGTTCGAATACTCGGAGCGAAGTATTTCTTCACTGTCTCTCTGGCCGACAGGTCGTCCGATTTGTTGGTGCGAAACGTTGCGCATTTGCGTGCGGCTTTTGGGACGCCACGACAGGACCTGCTTTTCTGGTGCGATTCGTTTGTGGTCTTGCCCAATTGTTTGCACGCAATTTGGACTTCGCCACCGGGGGATGCGGATTACTCGACGCGTTGGGGCACAATCAAAGCTTGTTTAACTAATTGTGTAGACAAAACAAGTCGTAGTTCGGGCTTCAGCCCGGCACTCGCGATGTCAAACCTGCCCGTCTTGACAACTGGCAGATTTGCCGGGCTGAAGCCCGGCCTAAGGCAGAACAAACGCGAAGCGACTACTTGGCAACGCAAGTTTTGGAAGCACCGTATCCGTAGTGAAACGGATTGCCGCAACGACAAGGCGTATTGTTGTAGCAATTCGGTCAAGCATGGGCTCGTAGAACATCCAACCGATTGGCCGTATTCGTCGATCCATCGCAACATCCGCGCGGGTCGGGTGGGTCCATAGTGGAGTGATGGTTTTACCTTTGGTAAGCTCGGAGAGCCTTAGTGTAGATACGCGCAATTTGTAGGCCGGGCTTGAGCCCGACACCTACAACACTTCTCGTAGTGCCAAAAAATCTCTAACGGGATGCCTTTGCGGGTTTGTTCGAAATAGTCAGTTTTGCAAGCATGCTAGCGATGAAATCGAGCTGATCAGTGCGGGATCGGTCGGTACGAATTGCCGGTTGTCATCCGTTTATTCCACTCGTGGTTTCGTCGGTTCTTAGGACAACACTATCACCCCAATAAGTGATCTTACTTCGCGTCCCAGTTTCTAACTTAAACCAACAATCACTTTGCTCAATACTGGGGGCACGAAACGCAATTCCGTCAAGCCGTAGCAGTCCCCGACTGGTTCTGACTACTTCCACGATCCAATTTCCGCTTGTTTCTTTGTTTGTTAGCCGAATTCTGTTGGGTAGAGATGGATCAACATGAAGCGAGTAGGCGTAGTCGCCTACTACGAACTCTATCGTTCTTTCGCTGTCCAAATATGGAATGCTCTCGGATATCCGTTCCCATTCCATTGGCATGATCTACCGCGCAAACTTCTTATGCTTCAGGCGCTTGGGCTCCAGCGCGTTCGGTCCCAGACGGCGCTTTTTGTCCTCTTCGTAGTCCTCGAAGTTGCCTTCGAACCACTCGACATGCGCGTCGCCCTCAAATGCCAGAATATGCGTGCAAATCCGGTCGAGGAAAAAACGGTCGTGCGAAATCACAACGGCGCAACCGGCGAAATCGACCAGCGCATCTTCCAACGCGCGCAGGGTTTCGACGTCCAGATCGTTGGTCGGTTCGTCGAGGAGCAGGACGTTGCCGCCCTCTTTAAGAAGCCGCGCCATGTGGACGCGGTTGCGCTCACCGCCGGATAGCAGCGAGACTTTCTTCTGCTGGTCGCCGCCCTTGAAGTTGAAGGACGAGCAATAGGCGCGGGAATTGACCTGCGCGTCGCCCAGCTGGATGATCTCGGCGCCGCCGGTGATCGCCTCCCACACGGTATCGTTGTCCGCCAGATCGTCGCGGGACTGGTCGACATAGGACAGTTCAACCGTGTCGCCCAGCGTGATTGTTCCGCTGTCGGGCTGTTCCTGACCGGTCAGCATCTTAAACAGGGTCGATTTACCGGCACCGTTGGGGCCGATTACGCCGACGATGCCGCCGGGGGGCAGGGCAAAGTCCAGCCCTTCGATCAGTTGCTTGTCGCCCATGTGTTTCGACAGGCCCTCGACCTCGATCACCTTGCCGCCGAGACGCTGGCCGTTGGGGATGACGATCTGCGCGCGGGTCAGCTTTTCGCGCTCAGACTGTTCCGCCAGCTCGTTATAGGCGTTGATCCGGGCCTTGGATTTGGCCTGACGGGCCTTCTGGCCTTGACGCATCCACTCCAACTCGCGCTGCAGGGTCTTCTGCTTGGACTTGTCCTCACGCGCTTCCTGCTCCAGCCTTTTGGCCTTTTGTTCCAGCCACGCGGAGTAGTTGCCCTCGTAAGGAATGCCACGGCCGCGGTCGAGTTCCAGAATCCAGCCGGTGATGTCATCCAGGAAATAGCGGTCGTGGGTGACGATCAGGATGGTACCCTTGTAGTCGATCAGGTGCTGCTGCAGCCACGCGATGGTCTCGGCGTCCAGATGGTTGGTCGGTTCGTCGAGAAGCAGCATGTCGGGCGCTTCCAGCAGCAGTTTGCAGAGCGCCACGCGGCGCTTCTCACCGCCCGAAAGATTGGCGATGTTGGCGTCGTCCGGCGGGCAGCGCAGCGCCTCCATCGAGACGTCGATCTGGCTGTCGAGGTCCCACAGGTTTTCCGCGTCGATCGCGTCCTGGAGGGTGGTCATTTCCTCCATCAGCTCGTCCGAATAGTTCTCGGCGATCTCCATGGCGATTTCGTTGAACCGGTCGACCTTGGCCTTTTTCGCGGCCACGCCCAGCATGACATTTTCGCGGACGGTCAGCGATTCATCCAGCTGCGGTTCCTGCGGCAGATAGCCGACCTTGGCGCCCTCAGCCGCCCAAGCCTCGCCAGTGAAATCGGTGTCGAGGCCCGCCATGATCTTCATCAGTGTCGATTTGCCCGCGCCGTTGACGCCGACGACACCGATTTTCACGCCTGGCAGAAAGCTCAGGTGGATGTTTTCAAAGCACTTCTTGCCACCGGGATAGGTCTTGGAGACACCCTGCATGTGGTAGACATATTGATAGGCGGCCATGTCGCGTCCTCTGGGTCGGGGAAATTGGGTTGAAACGCTTGATATCCAAGCGGGGCGGGCGGGGCAAGCTGGTGGTTTCGTGATTTTTGCTTAGACCTTGGGCGGGCTAGGTTGGCTCAGGTTTGAGAGGCGCGTGAGATGTCAGAACTTGCGGAATTGATTGCCGGGTGGGCAAAGCCCGGTCGGGTCGATTGGATTGGAGTGCGTCCAGCCCGGCGGTCGGAGATCGTCACTTTGGGCGACGCTATGATTTCCGCCGATGGTTTGGATGGAGATCGCAGTCGCAGGGGCAAGAGGGCGGTGACCTTGATCCAGCAGGAGCATTTGGCGGCGATTGGCTCGTATCTAAGACAAGGGCAGATTGCGCCAAAGATATTGCGGCGCAATCTGGTGGTTTCGGGGATTAACCTCTCCGCGCTCAAAGGACGCGAGGTGCAGATGGGTGAGGCGGTTCTGCGCTTTACCGTGATCTGCGCACCTTGCAGCCGGATGGAGGAAGCGCTGGGAAAAGGCGGCTATTCTGCCGTGCGTGGGCATGGCGGGTGGTGTGCCGAAGTGTTGCGCCTTGGACGCGTTCGGGTGGGCGATACGGTGCAACCGATTGATTGACAAGCTGCTTCAGTTCTGAACATCAGCAAGGGATGTTGCGCAGCCAGATACCATATGCTCGACCCGGACAGGTCATTGGGCTGTTCGGAGGGTCCTTTGATCCTCCGCATCAAGGTCATGTGCATGTTACGCTTGAGGCGATGAAGGCTTTCGGTTTGGATCGTGTGTGGTGGCTGGTTTCTCCGGGTAACCCTCTGAAACAGCACGGGCCTGCGCCTTTGCCGCGTCGGTTAGAGGCCGCGCGGGCGGTAATGCAGCACCCTCGGGTGGACGTGACGGATATCGAGGTGCTGACGGGCACGCGGGCGACGGCGGATACTCTGGCGGCCCTCCGGCGGCTTTATCCTCAAGTTCGATTTGTCTGGATCATGGGGGCCGACAATCTGGCACAGTTTCATTGTTGGAAGGACTGGCGGCTGATCATGGACAGCGTCCCCGTGGGCGTTTTGGCGCGACCGGGGGATCGAATTTCCGCGCGGATGTCGCCAGCGGCGCGTGTCTACGCACCCTACAGGATTGACGGGCAGGCGCGGCATTTATTGGGGCGCGCGCAGGCTCCGGCATGGTGTTTCGCGAACGTGCCTATGGTAAATCTCAGTTCAACTGATCTTCGCAATCGCGGCATCTGGGCAAACGGAGTGTTGCCCGAATAGCCACATTGCCTGCATATTCTCATGCAATGGTTGTCCAAATTTCATCTCTGGGATTTTAATTGACCCATGGTTGATCGTATTTCACGCCGTTTGTTTCTTGCAGGGTTGAGCGCAGCTGCGATCCCCGCTGCTGCTTTTGCGCAGGCCCCCTTGGTGTCCTTGCGGCCTCAGGCCCGTGGACCTCAGCTAACCGGGGCAGAGCGGTTCGTGCGCGCAGCCGGGCTGAGGGGCGATGTGATCTTTGCTGTGGCAGATGTTGAGACAGGCACCCAGCTTGAAGCGCTGGGGGGTGAGGCCGGGTTGCCTCCGGCCAGTGTGGGCAAGGCGCTGACCGCGCTCTATGCGTTGGACGTTCTGGGGCCAGATCATCGCTTTGAGACCAAGCTTCTGGCGGATGGGCCAATTGAGAATGGCATTCTAAAGGGCGACTTGATCCTTGTCGGTGGCGGCGATCCTCTGCTGGACACGGATGCATTGGCAAGCATGGCAGCTAATCTGCGCGAGGCCGGGGTAACCGAGGTGCGCGGGGCGTTCAAGGTCTATGACGGAGCGTTGCCCTATGTGTTCAGCATCGACCCAGGGCAGCCAGATCATCTGGGCTATAGCCCGGCGATCAGTGGAATTTCTTTGAACTTCAACCGCGTTCATTTCGAATGGAAGCGGGCCGGGACGAACTACAACGTCACGATGGATGCGCGCAGCGCCAAGTACCGTCCGGATGTCGATATGGCTGTGATGCGGGTGGAACCGCGCAGCCTACCGATCTACACCTATCAACCCAGCGCACGTCAGGACCGCTGGACCGTGGCCAAAGGCGCGCTGGGCAATGGCGGCGCACGCTGGTTGCCTGTTCGAAAACCTGCACTTTATGCGGGCGATGTTTTTCGCACGCTTGCCCGCTCAAACGGGGTTGTTCTGGGTCGTGTGCAAGTCACGCAGGAAACCCCGAAAGGCACTGCGTTAGTTGTGCATCAGAGTGACCGGTTAGAAAGCATCCTGCGTGGGATGCTAAAATACTCGACCAATCTGACGGCAGAAATGGTTGGTATGGCGGCTACGAAAGCACGCGGGATCAGGCCGAGTGATCTGGCGGATTCGGCAGCTGAGATGAACCGCTGGGCGGCGGAGAGTTATGGGGCCACCCAGATCGCCATGGTGGACCATTCGGGCCTGGGTGATGCGTCCCGCATGCCTCCGGGTGATCTGGTGAAGGCGCTTGTTGCGGCGCGCAAAACCGGGGCGCTGCGGCCCCTGCTCAAACCTTTCACGCTGACCGATAGTCAGGGACGGGCGGTCAAGGATCACCCCATCAAGGTGAATGCAAAAACCGGAACGCTGAACTTCGTCTCAGGTCTGGGTGGGTTTCTGACCACGGCTGACGGGTCTGAACTGGCCTTTGCGATCTTTACGGCAGATGTGGACCACCGCGCCACGATCCCGCGTGAACAACGCGAGCGACCAGAAGGTGCGCGCAGTTGGAACCGCCGGTCGCGCAAGCTTCAGCGGGCGTTGATTGAACGCTGGGGGTCTCTCTACGGCAGTTGAGCCTAAACTGCGTGGCGCGCGCGGGCACCGCGTTCGATGGCGGCAGCGTGCAGGCGGTCGATGTTCAATTCATAGCGGATTTCTTCCAACAAACGCAGCTCGGTCTCGGCTAGCGAGCCGTCTGCGGCGGCCACGTCACAGGCCAGCGCATAAGCCGTTTCGTTCAGGCGTTCGGGCAAGTTGTCTCGGATCAGGCCGAAGAGAGCATCCAGTCCGTCTTCCTGCTCGAACAGGTCGAACACGATTTGCGAAACCCGGCGGGTGCGGTCGATGTCATAACCCGCAAAAACCGGCAGCATATTCACCGCGCCTTCGATCTTGACCAGTTCGGCGGTGCGGATCGTCTCATCCGACGCCGAGATCGCGACCATGATCGCCACAAGGCAATCTTGCGGAGACATCGGGTGTGGTATTTGATCGGTCATTGGGTCGTCCTGAGTCATTTGCTGCCGTCGCACGATAGGAGGGCTGGCGGGCAGGTTCAACGGCTTTTGCGGGCGCGTGTCAGAGAATTGGCAGTGGTCCCCGCGTTTTGCTCTGGCGCAGCACGAAGTTGCTGCGGGTGTCACGGACCAGACCTGACTTCAGAAGGCGCTGCATTATGAAAAGCTCAAGATCTTCGGGCGATTTGGCATAGACCTTGAGGAGGAAGTCATGATCTCCAGTAATCGACGCACATTCCACGATCTGAGGTTCTGTCTCAACCAGACGGAGGAAGGCGTTGATGTTGTCTTCCTGATGGCTCTGCAACGCGACGTGGATATAAGCAATTGCGTTCAGTCCGACAGACTTAGCGCGGACCTGCGCAGAGTAGCCCGATATAACGCCCGATGCCTCAAGATCCCGCACCCGACGCCAGCATTGCGAGGCGGACAGGCCCGTGCGGTCTGCAAGCTCCTGCATCGATAGTCGGCCATCGGTTTGCAGCTGTTGCAGGATGGCCAGATCGGCAGGTTGAAATGTTTGTGTCAATTTCTCACCAGACGCAAAATGAATACTTCAACTTTAGTCGATTTCTCCATCCAGAGAAACTGAATTCGCCATCTCCCTTGAATAGAATGTCTGCGAAGGGGAGGAGAAGATGCCGAAAACAACGAAATACCGCGCTAAAATCGCCGATGCGAAGGGTCATATCGCGTATACCGCTGAAGAGGACGCCGTTTGGGCTGATCTCTACTCGGCGCAGCAGGACAACGTGCAGAAATACATGGCGCGCGACTATCTCGACGGCCTGAAACGGTTGGAGTTGCCGAAGACCCGTGTGCCCTCCTGCACGGATATCTCGGAACGTTTGTTGGACCTAACTGGATGGCGGGTTCAGCCTGTGCCGGCTCTGATCGGGTTCGAGACCTTCTTCGGGATGCTGGCTGACAGGGTGTTTCCGGCAGCGTCCTTCATCCGCTCACGCGAGGATTTCGACTATATTGAAGAGCCGGACATCTTTCACGAGATCTTTGGGCATACGCCCTTGCTCAGCGATCCCAGATTTGCGGCGTTCAGTCAGGCCATCGGTAAGGCCGGAGTGCAGGCTGGGCCAAAGGATTATGCTTGGCTGATCCGGCTTTATTGGTTTTCGGTCGAGTTCGGACTACGGTGGCAGGATGGTGAAATCAAAGCGCTGGGTTCGGGGCTGGCGTCCTCGCCCACTGAACTTGTCTATGCGGTCGAAAGCGATATTCCGGACCGGGACCCGTTTGACGTGCAGACGATCCTGCGCACCCCATATAGGATCGACATGCACCAGATGGGCTACTTTGTTCTGCAAGACCCCGAGGCGCTGTTCGCCGCGGCCGACAGGGACCTGTTGGCAGATGTAAGGCAGGCGCAGTCGCTCGGTCTATTGCCCAACAAGTTCCTACCCAAAGCAACAGCAGCGGAGTGAACGAAAATGACCACAACAGGACAAACCTGCAACTTGTCAGACCGTACGTGCGTACCTTGTTCCGGCGGCATTCCAGCCCTGACGGCAGACGAGGCGAATGCTCATTTGGGCGAGCTGTCTTCGGAATGGACACTGAATGCCGGGTCGACCGAGCTAAGCCGCCACTTCGCGTTTAAGGGTTTCGCTAAAGCGACATATCTGGCCAATCTCTGTGTATGGCTGGCGGATCAGCAGGGCCACCATCCCGATATTTCGTTCGGCTGGGGCTATGTGGATGTCAGGCTGACGACCCACGAAATCGGCGGGCTCAGCGAGAATGACTTTATCTGGGCGGCGAAACTGGATCAACTGACCGCCTAAAACGGCCTTGTTCCTCGAAAAACCCCTCGCTTTTATTGACTCATGCTGCACCGGCACAATAGGAGGGGCCGGTCGGTTGCAAAGGGCGATCGGCGCTGTTTTTCCCGATGGAGCAAATCTGATGTCTGAACTGCGTGAAACCGCAATGTCGTCCAAGGCCTGGCCTTTTGAAGAGGCGCGCCGGTTGCTCAAACGCTATCAGAAGAACGCTCCGGAGAAGGGATTTGTGCTGTTCGAGACCGGCTATGGCCCCTCGGGCCTGCCGCATATCGGCACCTTTGGTGAGGTCGCGCGAACCACGATGGTCAAGCGCGCGTTTGAGGCGCTGTCGGATATCCCAACCAAGCTGATCTGTTTTTCGGACGATCTGGACGGTATGCGAAAAGTGCCCAGCAACGTGCCGAACCCGGAGATTCTGGAGCAGCACCTGCAGCGTCCGCTGACTTCGGTTCCCGATCCATTCGGTGAATACGAAAGCTTTGGGGCGCACAACAACGCTATGCTACGCCGATTCCTCGACACCTTTGGATTCGAGTATGAGTTCTATTCGGCGAAGGAATTCTACGAGTCTGGACAATTTGACGAGATCCTAAAGCGTGCTGTCGAACGCTATGACGAAATCATGGCAATCATGCTGAAGAGTCTCCGCGAAGAACGGCAGCAAACTTATTCGATCTTCCTGCCGTTGCACCCTGAAAGCGGGCGGGTAATGTATGTGCCGATGAAAAAGGTCTGTGCCGAGACCTACACCGTGACCTTTGATGATGAGACGGGCAAGGAATGGACCGTTCCCGTAACTGGTGGCAACGTCAAGCTGCAGTGGAAGCCGGACTTTGGCGCGCGCTGGGCTGCGCTTGGTGTCGATTTCGAGATGTACGGCAAGGAACACGCCACCAACGAAAAGATCTATGACGCTATCTGCCGTGCTTTGGGTGGCCGAGCGCCCGAGCATTTCTCGTATGAGTTGTTTTTGGATGAAAACGGTCAGAAGATATCGAAGTCGTCCGGCAATGGCGTGTCGATTGACGAATGGTTGACCTATGCGCCGACGGAAAGCCTGTCGTATTTCATGTATCAAAAGCCCAAGACGGCCAAGCGGATGCATTTCGACGTCATTCCCAAGGCCTACGATGAATACCATCAGCAGCTGCGGGCCTATCCGGGGCAGGAGCTGAAGGCGCAGCTGAACAACCCGGTCTGGCATATTCATGGCGGTGATGTTCCGGAGTCGACCCTGATCGTACCGTTTGCCATGTTGCTTAACCTGGCTTCGGTTTCCGGGGCCGAGGACAAAGAGTCGCTTTGGGGCTTTATCCGCCGTTACGCGCCTGAGGCGACGGCAGAAAGCCACCCCGATCTGGACTTGGCGGCCGGTTTTGCCGTGCGTTACTTCAACGATTTCGTCAAACCAACGCGCAAGCACCGCGCCCCGACGGAGCAAGAGCGCGAGGCGTTGGAGGCTCTGAAAGCCGCGCTTGAGGCATATGACGGCCCGACCGAGGATGAGGCGCTGCAATCGGTGGTCTATTCCATCGGGCGCGAGCGGTTTGACCCGATGCGTGGCTGGTTCACCGCCCTCTACGAGGTACTTTTGGGTGCCTCGCAAGGCCCGCGTTTTGGTGGCTTCATTGCCCTCTATGGCGTGCCGGAAACGATCGCGCTGATCGACAAGGCCTTGGCCGGAGAGCTGGTCTGATTTGACCTGATCCCGCATGGGGCTACCGTTCCGTCAGGAGGTAGCCCTATGCGTCGTTTACTGCTTGCCCTGTCCCTGAGTGCTGGTCTGGCCTCGGGTGCATTTGCCCAGAGCACCGAGATCGAGGCCAATATCGCGGCCCAGATTCAGGCCTTCAAGGCGGATGATTTCGCCACGGCCTTTACCTTTGCCAGCCCCAATATCCAGCGTCTTTTCGGAAACCCGGACAATTTCGGAGCGATGGTGCGCAATGGCTATCCCATGGTCTGGCGTCCCTCTCACGTGCGGTTTCTGGAATTGCGCGAGGTCGCAGGCGCGTTGTGGCAAAAGGTCATGATCACTGATGGCGATGGCGCGGTTCACATTCTCGACTATCAGATGATCCAGCAGGAAAATGGCTGGAAGATCAACGGCGTGCAGCTATTGGGTCGCGCCGACCCCGCAGCCTGATGCAACACCACCGTCACGGTCGCATGAGTGGCGGTTAATCCCTTTTGGATACTCAGATCGTCGCGTTCGGGATGGACCTGAACACGGCGTTTGAACGTGCAGCCATTGGGCCGCGCGACGAGGAAAGGGATTTCTATGAACACGGCAATCACCGACGGCATTGTGTTCATGCCGCCTGCTTTCGAAAACGGTCTGGGCGTGTGGTCTGCGGGCGATGGTACGCCGGGCTCACCGACCTATGATGGCTCGGGCACCGGGGCATTTGTGCCGTCGGATGCGGATTTTGGCGGCTGTCTTGAGATCCTGAAGATCAACAGTCCGCAACAACTGCGCTACATGGGCCAACCCCGATCCTGCCGGGGTGCTATTTGCAGATCAAGGCGCGGGTCAAGGCGATCAGTGGCCCTCTGCCCGAGGTGCGGATCGCCGCCTGGGCCGGTGCAGCAGGCGACACCCATCTGACAGGCGTGATCGAGCAAGGCCCAGCCACCCAGCTGACAAGTTATGGCGCAGTGACTGAGATCACCGCGATTGTGGGCACCGGGCGACGTCCCGGCGTGGATATGGCTTGGGGTGTAAGTGCGCTCTACGGTCATTTCGGTATTGATATTGAGGGCGCCAACGGGGCCGTCATCCGCGTCGATGATCTGGAGATCACCGATGTCACCGGCGTGTTCCTGCGTGAGATCATCAGCCGTGTGGACGTGCGCGACTATGGCGCGGTGGGCGACAGCATTGCCGACGACTCGGCCGCGTTCGAGGCGGCGGATCAGGCCGCTGGAGGCCGCCGCATTTTTGTGCCCCAAGGCACCTATCGTCTGGCCGAGAACACCACACTGTCTTCTGAGGTCGAGTTTGAAGGCACGGTCACGATGCCTGACGACAAGATGCTTTTGCTGCTGAAAAACTATGACCTGCCCGCCTATATTGCAGCTTTCGGGAATGAAGAGCTGGCCTTCAAGAAGGCGTTTCAGGCGTTGCTGAACAACTCGGACCATGAATCGCTGGATCTGGGCGGTCGCAAGATCGAGGTGACGGCCCCAATCGACATGTTTGCCGCCGTTCCCAACAAGCCGGGGTTTTCGACCCGTCGTGTCATCCGCAACGGTCAGTTCGATGTCAAAAGCAGCTCGGCTTGGGATACCGAGACCTTCACCTCGGTCGCGACCTATGATCCGGCGGATTCGACCCGTCTGACCAATGTGGCCAACGTGGCGAATATCCCCATCGGCTCGCTGGTTCAGGGCAGCGGCGTCGGACGCGAGATTTACGTGCGCGGCAAGGATGAAAGCGCCGGAGAGCTGACGCTGAACGCACCGATGTATGACGCGGCAGGCACCCAGACCTTCACCTTCGTGTCCTTCAAATACCTGCTGGATTTCGGCAATTTCGGAGTGCTGCGCAAGTTCGGGATGGAGCAGATCGAGTTCCAGTGCAACGGCCGCTGCAGCGCCATTCGTCTGGCACCTGCGGGCAGCACGTTCTCATTGTCGGATTGTTTCATCAGCCGTCCGCTGGATCGCGGCATCACCTCAATCGGGACGGGCTGTAAAGGGATGCTGATCGACAATTGCCAGTTCCTGTCCTCGGAAGAGTCCTTCATTGTCCCGGATCGCAAGTCGATCGCGCTGAACACTACCTCGAATGACGTGAAGATCCGCCACAACCGGGCAGTGCGCTTCAAGCATTTTGCGGTTATCGGCAGGGACAACAATATGATCCTTGGCAACCACTTCTTCCAGGGCGACAGTATCCCGCAGGGGGTGCGGACCGCAGGGCTGATCATGATCGGCACCTATAACAGCTCGACCATTGCCGAGAACTACGTGGACAATTGCTTTGTGCAGTGGACGAATGAGCGTGACACGACGCCCGCCTATGTCTCGGGCTATTCCTTCAGCGCTATGAGCATCACCGACAATATCTTCTATTCCAGCGAAGCGCCGCCCTGGTTCAGCTATATTGTGATCCGTCCGCACGGTCCGGGGCATTTTCTGAACGGGCTGGCGGTGACCGGCAACAAGTTCCGCTCTAACGGAACGGACCTAGAGCGCGCCGACCGGGTGGATACGTCCTTTGCGGATCTGGATGCGGATCAGCACATCAACGTCACGTTCAGCAACAACACCTATCACGGTATTGACGCCAAGGTCGAAAACCCGCTGCGGGTGCGGCACAGCCAGAACTCGGCCTCGCAGGTCTGGACCATCGACTCGGACGGTCGGTTGCCGTTTGGCGCCAAGGCGCGCAGTTGTGATGCGGTGGCGGTTCTGGGGCCGCTCAGAACGGCGCTTGGGTCGGTGCGCTATTCCTTTCCCTATGCCGATGTCGAACAGGGCAGCAATGGCGACACCGTCCAATTGCGCTGGGCCGAAAGCCTGAGCGGTGATGTCTCGGTACAAATGCGTCTGGAAGAGTAGAGATACCAGCAAGTCGCCCCTTTAACGGGGCGACTTCGCTTTGGGCGGCAGGAAAGACAAGACGTTTGGGAATCCTGTGCTAGGCTGAGGGTAAGCCAAAGGAGGACTCAGATGCCGACCATAGCCAAAACCGCCAGCGTTCAGACCGTTATCACGACATTTGAGATGACACCCGGCACCTGTCAGGACCTGCTTGAGGCGCTGACGGATGCCTATTCCGAATTCATCTCAAAACAGCCTGGTTTTGTATCCGCCGGCCTGCATGTCAACGACGCACAGACCCGGATTGCCAATTATTCGCAATGGGAACGGCGCGAGGATTTTCTGGCCATGCTACGCACCCCGGAAATGCGCGACCGCAACCGCAAGATCAATGAGCTGTGCAAGAGTTTCGAGCCGGTCATGTATGACGTGGCTGAGACATTCAATTGACGCAGGTCCGGTGTCCCGGTGTCAGATGTCTGTAGCTTCGACGCGGTAAGCTTTGCCAAACCCGCCGTTCAGCAGCCCATCTTCAATCTCAAAGCGGACAAAGCTGAAATCGGCGAAATCTGCATAGAGTTTAGCCTTGGGGCGCAGTGACAGATACCTCTGGCGGAGGTTGTCATGATGCGCCGTTCCCCTTGCAACCAAACGAGCCGTCGCGTGCAAGGTCAGCCGAGGATGCGTCAGCGGATCCCCCTTAGGGCCTGGATCCCCGATCAGAAGGGCGCAGGCAGGGTTGTTCTGTAGCGCCCGGCTATGATCCGACAGGCTTGAAATCAACGAGATCGGCTGCCCCTTGGCGTCTGTTGCCAGCGCAATTCGCGATACTGATGGCAAAGCGGTGCTCGGTCTCAGAACGGCGAGCGCAGCATGAGTCGCCTCATCCATCAATTCGCGGATCAGGCCCCGGGCGGTTTCGTCCAGCGGTTGGTAGGGGTCTTTGGTTGGCATTGTGCCTCGCATTGGTGAGCGTGAGGGTAATCCTATACCCGCTGATCTTTGTGTGCGAGCCGTGTTCTGCCTCGGCTTCGCCACAAAGTCCCTGTATCGCGATGGCATGATGTTTCGCAAATCCAATCTGGACGAACCCTTGTCGACCAAACGTCAGCGCCGGGCTGAAGCCGCCCGGCGACGCGCACTCTCTCCGGTGCGTATTCTGCTTATGGTTCTGTGCCTGCCGCTGACCGTCGCGTTGATCTCTTTCAACATGTTCGTGCGCCTTTCGGACTATGGTCGGGATGAAGCTATGGTCCATCTGATCGCGCTGGCCGGCTGCGATGCCTCTCGGGCCGTTGGGTTCGGCACCTTTTACGAAGGTTATGCGGGCTATCATCCGCGCAACGACCCCGACGGTGATGGAGTGGCCTGTGGACCGGATGTGGCGCAGCGTCAAACGGCCCCCTCGCCAAGTACGACCACGCCCCGCGAAACAACCGCCAACCAAAGGTCCTTGGGCAACGCCAAGTTCATCAAGCCCTAAAACCCGTGGGTTGAGGGCCGTTACCTCCGCGACCGCTTGGCCTGTGACGCTGCGGGAATCTGCCAGTTCATGCTATGATGCACGGCGTTGGTACCAGTTTGGTGCCTCCATCGGGCAATTTTGCCCAGCTTGGGAGGACAAAGATGTTTGCACGCGTAACTCAATTTAAAATGAAGCCCGGCACGCGCGAGGCGGCCACGGCGAAGATGAACGAATTGAAATCTGAAATCATGGGCATGCCCGGCATGCACTGTTTTACCAACGTGATGAACGAGGATGGGACCGGATATGTGATCTCGGTGGTCGAAAGTGAGGATATCTCGAACGCAAACGCTCCAAAAGTGGCCGAGCTTTGGGGGCATTTCGCCGAGTTCATGGAAGCGCCGCCAACCCCAGCAGGTTTTGACGTGATTGCCCATTGGGACAAAGGCTGAACGCACGTTTGATCGGAGGCCGATCCGCGCCACTTCAGGCAATGCTACGAGAGCAGAGACGCTGCACAGGTGCGAAACTTGCGCACCTCTGGCGCTGCACCTTCCAGTGAGAATTCACTCAGGTGGTCTTGCGTGAAGGCATAGGCTGTTTGGTTAAACTCAAGGCCATCCAAGACGTTGCCAAAACCGGTGTCTGAGACGAACAAGGACATCGCATCGTCCGACAGCTTGTGTCGTGGCGTTCCGATCTCAATCGAGTTTGGGCCTTCAAACCGCATGGCAAACCACGGCGTTTGCGTCCAGCCTTCGGCGCGGCGTGTGATTTCGAGGGTATAGAGCGGCTGCGCCGGATCGTAAGTGAGCCGGATCTCCTCTGCTTCGGTTTCGTGTGTCAACGTGCAGATATCGCCAATCGTGGCGTTCCACGCATAGGCGGGGCTGCCGAGCAGCAGTGAGAGCAGGACAAAGCGCATGGCATGGAACCTAGCCGCAGATTGCCCTTTGGCAAGTGTGTGACGGGCTAACCCTTCATTGCATTCAACAAGTCCAGCAGCCGCTTTCGGTCATCATCGTCAGCATAGTCACCGGTGGCCAAGCGCTGGGCAATGCTCAGTCGCAGGCGTTCCTGCTGGGTGCGGACATCTTCGCTGGCGGTTTCGGCCAGGGTTTTCAAGATCGCCGCCACGGCCTGCTTGCGATTGGTGCTGGGGCTGGCGATATAGTCAACAAGGCTTTGCTTACCGGAATCGAGGATGTTTTCGGCCAGATCGCGCAGTTGCGCGCCATTGGGCAGCAGCGGGGTGGGGGCGTCTTCGGGCGGCAGGATGTCCGGTACGCTGCGCGGGGTTTCGGCCAGCGCATTTGCACCGTCGACAAAGGCCTCTGTGATCATCCGGGTGATCCTGATCGCGCGCGGGTCCTTGAACAGGGCCGAGGCGATGGCCACGCCGTAATCCGTATAAACCCACGGGTTGATCCGCCGCCCGCCGCGGCCTTTGGGTTTTGAGATCACATTCTGTGATTGCAAATCGGCGACCTCGGCGTCGGTCAGCTGAAAGCGGTAGCCCTCGAACAGGTCCTTGTTGCGCGAGACGGCCTGATTGAAGGCGCTGACGGATTTTCCGTAGAACTGCGCCAGATCTTCGGCCAGCACCACTCGGGTGCCGCGCACCCGGTGAATGGCGCTTTGGACCTCATGCGTTGAGGGGAGGTTTTTGTGGTTCGTCATGGCAACCGTTTGGAATCACAATTTGTGATTTCAAACGTGGAGGAGAGGGCGCTGGGCTGCAAGGGTGGAGTGCAAAGCTTGGAAACTAATCAATACATACGGATATCACAGCCGCTTGATTGTGTGGCGCTATTTGGTAACTACCCAACATGGTTAAGGCTGTCTTCATTGCTTCGTCGCATTCTCACTACAAAGACCGACCCGGTGAAGTATACCATTTTCCGAAACGGCAATACATGTCTCGCGTCGCGCAGACAGTTGGAGACTGGGTAATATTCTACGCAGGCCGCCTGGGCGGGAACCGAGGTTATTACGCTGTCCAACGTGTCGAGAAAGTAGTCGACGATCCCGCAGATGCCACACATGCATACGCCATCCTAGATCGCAGTACTTTGTTAGATTTCGAAAACGAAGTGCCGCGCGTCGATCCATTGGGCAATACGTATGAAAGCGGGCTTCCACCCTCTGGAGGCGTGAATGCCTCAGCGGTCAGACTGATATCAGACGCGGACTTTTCTCGGATAGTGAATGAAGGAATGAGAGAGGTGAGTGACGCTGAAGCAATTCCTCGTCATGACGGCTTTTCAGATATCCAAGCTCCGTTTCATGTTCCAAGTAATTTCTCTGAGGTACGCGAGAGAATTCTAACTTCAAGAGCCTTTCGAGATGCCAGTTTCGCTAGGCAAGTTAAGCGAGCCTATCAAGCTCGTTGCGCAATGTCAGGATTGGAATTGCGAAACGGAAGTGGGCGCCCGGAAGTCGAGGCCGCACACATTGTTCCCGTGAGTGAAAACGGGCCAGACAGTGTTAAAAATGGTATGGCTCTATCGGGAACAATTCATTGGATGTTTGATCGTGGTTTGCTATCGGTAGATGAAGATCTCTCGATACTAATCGCTAAAGACAGCGTTGCTGCACCAGTGGCCGACAGGTTGTTTACACCTGAACGAGAACTGATCGTTCCAGACACATTTACGCTACGTCCGCACGAGAAGTTTTTGAATTGGCATAGAACCAATCGTTTCAAGGGCTGAGCGTCACCGCTTGCGCCTCTTCACATTACCACCCCGCTGCCCCGGCCGTCCGGCCGTTGACCGTCCGCGTGATTTCACTGCGTCTTCCGAGGCTTTCTCGACCGCCCATTGGCGCGCCATGGGGTCGTCGGCGACGGCGAGGTCGACCGCTTCCAGACGTTTGATCTCATCCCGGATGTTGGCGGCATCTTCGAATTCCAGGTTCTCGGCGGCTTTGCGCATCTTCTCGCGCAGGCCGTCCAAATGGGCCTCGAGATTGGCACCGTGCATCGGCTTGTCGATGGTGGCGGTGACGCGGTTCATGTCGACATCGCCTTCGTAGAGACCGGCCAGAACGTCCTCGACATTCTTCTTCACCGTTTCGGGCGTGATGCCGTGTTCCTCGTTATAGGCGATCTGCTTGGCACGGCGGCGGTTGGTCTCGTTCAGGGCGCGCTCCATCGAGCCGGTGATCTTGTCGGCATACATGATCACCCGACCATCAGCGTTCCGCGCAGCACGGCCAATGGTCTGGACCAGAGAGGTCTCGGACCGTAGGAAGCCTTCTTTATCCGCGTCAAGAATGGCGACCAGCCCACATTCGGGAATGTCGAGCCCTTCGCGCAGAAGGTTGATACCGACCAGCACGTCGAACGCCCCCAGCCGCAGGTCGCGCAGGATTTCGATCCGTTCCAGCGTGTCGATATCCGAATGCATGTAGCGGACCTTGATGCCCTGTTCGTGAAGGTATTCGGTCAGGTCCTCGGCCATACGTTTGGTCAGGGTCGTGACCAGCGTGCGGAAGCCATTGGCCGAGACCTTGCGCACCTCGTCCAGCAGGTCGTCGACCTGCATCGAAACGGGACGGATTTCGACCTCGGGGTCCAGAAGGCCGGTGGGGCGGATCACCTGTTCGGTGAAAACGCCGCCGGTCTGTTCGATCTCCCATTTCGCAGGGGTGGCCGAGACAAACACGGATTGCGGGCGCATCGCGTCCCATTCCTCGAACTTGAGGGGGCGGTTGTCCATGCAGGAGGGCAGGCGGAACCCGTGTTCGGCCAGTGTGAATTTACGCCGATAGTCGCCCCGGTACATGCCGCCGATCTGCGGGACGGAGACGTGGGATTCGTCGGCAAAGACGATGGCGTTGTCGGGGATGAATTCGAATAGGGTCGGGGGCGGTTCGCCCGGCGCGCGGCCGGTCAGATAGCGCGAGTAGTTCTCGATCCCGTTGCAGACGCCGGTGGCCTCCAGCATTTCCAGATCGAAATTGGTGCGTTGCTCCAGACGTTGGGCTTCCAGCAGTTTGCCTTCGCCCACCAGTTGGTCCAGCCGGATGCGCAGTTCCTTTTTGATCCCGATGATCGCTTGCTGCATCGTCGGTTTCGGCGTCACGTAGTGCGAGTTTGCGTAGACGCGCACCTGCTCCATCGTTGCCGTGCGTTCGCCGGTCAGGGGGTCGAATTCGGTGATCTGTTCCAGTTCCTCGCCGAAGAAAGACAGCTTCCAGGCGCGGTCCTCGAGGTGGGCGGGCCAGATCTCCAGCGAGTCACCCCGAACCCGGAAGGACCCGCGCTGAAACGCCTGATCGTTCCGGCGGTATTGCTGGGCGACGAGATCGGCCATGACCTGCCGTTGATCGTATTCATTGCCGACCTTCAGATCCTGCGTCATCGCCCCGTAGGTCTCGACCGAGCCAATACCGTAGATGCAGGACACCGAGGCGACGATGATCACGTCATCGCGTTCAAGCAGCGCGCGCGTTGCCGAGTGGCGCATCCGGTCGATCTGTTCGTTGATCTGCGATTCTTTCTCGATATACGTGTCCGAGCGCGGCACGTAGGCCTCGGGCTGGTAGTAGTCGTAGTAAGATACGAAATACTCGACTGAGTTTTCGGGGAAGAAGCCTTTGAATTCGCCGTACAGCTGCGCGGCCAGTGTCTTGTTGGGTGCAAGGATGATGGCGGGGCGCTGCGTTTCCTCGATCACCTTAGCCATGGTGAAGGTCTTGCCCGTGCCGGTCGCGCCAAGCAGAACCTGATCGCGCTCGCCGTCCAGAACGCCGCCCGCCAGCTCTTTGATGGCTGTGGGCTGGTCCCCGGCAGGCGCAAAATCGGTGTGCATCACGAACGCCTTGCCGCCCTCAAGCTTGAGGCGGGCGCGGACGTCTTCTGAGGTCAGCTGGGTCTTGTCGGAATGAGCATAGGCCATTGAGGGGGGATTCCTTTCGCGCCTGATTTTGATCTGTTTTTGTTCCGGTTCAAGGGGGCATTTCCATTGCACGCAATTGCGACAATTGCGGACTTGTCCGAATGGATGCTGTGACGCATAAACAAAGCCAGCCAAGTGAGTACGGAGAGGCGAGATGCGCGCACGGATTTACCAGCCTTCGCGGAATGCGATGACCTCTGGCATGGCCGAGACCCGCAAGTGGGTTTTGGAATATGCGCCTGCGTCTTCGCGTGAAGTTGATCCGCTGATGGGCTGGACCTCATCCGATGACACCCAGACCCAGGTGCGCCTGAAATTCGATACCAAGGAGGAGGCGCTGGATTACGCCAAGGACAATGGTATCGACGTGCAGGTCAGCGAGCCGCACAAGCGCAAGCCCAACCTGCGTCCGCGTGGGTATGGCGAGAACTTCGCAACGGACCGTCGCAGTCCCTGGACGCACTAAATGATCGAAATTCGACTGGCCGATCCCATGTCGGATGTCTTGCGCCCTGTTATTGAGGCGCATTTTGCCCATAGCGAACAAGCGGGTCCGGCGGAAAGCAATCATACCATGGGACCCGACGCCTTGTCGGGTGACGGCATCCGCTTCTGGGGTCTTTTCGAAGAGGGTCGCGCCTTGGGCTGCGGCGCGTTGAAGACGCTGCCAGATGGTACGGCCGAAGTGAAATCCGTTCACGTTGTCGAAGCCGCACGCGGGCGCGGTCTGGCGCGGATGATGATGGCGCATCTTGCCGATCTTGCAGCCAATGAGGGCACAAAGGCGCTTGTGCTTGAAACGGGTGCGGCACATCTGCCGGATTATGCGGCTGCGCGTAAGCTCTATGAGGCGCTGGGTTATTCCTATTGCGGCCCGATCCATGGGTATGAAGAGGATCCAAACAGCGCCTTCATGCGCTTGGCTCTTGAACCCCGCCCTTAAAACCAGCAAGAAGGGCGCAGCGGTCCCTTAGCTCAACTGGATAGAGCAGCTGACTTCTAATCAGCAGGTTGAGGGTTCGAGTCCTTCAGGGATCGCCATTTTCACTCAAATCAAACGCACGGCTTGTCCGACCTGTAGTTCGTTTTGGCGGGAAGGGTCAGAAGGGCTGGCTGAGGGGGTCGCGCCAGCCCTTCTTTAGAGGGTTACTGAGTGGTAGGTAAATCAGTAACCAATGATTAACAAATGCGCACAGCGCGCGAAATTGGGGGATTCCCGTAGTTACTGTGCCGCTACGCGGGATCCTGTGGTGTTCAAACGGGATAGATGGGACCTGAGAACAGCCGCTTCATGTGGTTTCAGAATGGGTGCAGCCGTCGGCCCATAAGCGTCGGAAGTTACCCGCAGCTCGGGGAAAAGTGACAGTATTTCAGCGCGCTGCGGGCGATCCAGCGCTCCGATCGAAGTCGGGGTCACAAAAAAACTCTCGCTAAGGACGCCTTCAGATCTGATGATCTGATGCTGATCGAACATAATATGCCAATAGCTGACATGCCCGCCTTCGCGAATCGATACTCCGTCCATGCCGCATAGGAACTTGGCTGCCACCAATGCGTGGGGCGCGCCAAACAGAAGCTCGGCTACGCTGGTGTCGATCATCATCCGGTGCTGCTGCGAGACGACTAGTTGTCTCGGGTTCCCCAGCGTGTTGGGGGCAAAGACCACAGGGGCAAAGCGCCCGGTTGCCGGAACGGATGTGCTCCCGATCCACAGAACTGGCTGCAGGCCGTTGTCCCGTGTCCAGACCTTTTGACCGACGTGGATCTGCTGCACGGGAACCGAACCGTCGGCTGTTTCGATCAATGTGTCCTCAGCAAAGCAAGCCACATAGTCCGAATACAGCGAAGACCCCGTATTTGATCCCGCAACCTTGAAATAGGACGCCCCATCTATCAGCCGCTCTGAGGCTGCAAAACCCCAGACATCCGAAGTCACGCCGCTTTGCGAAAAGACATACAGCCGGATGACAGGGCCGGTCTCTAGGCCGTTTTCGTCAAGTTGCCGAATGTCGATGAAGGATTCGGATTCAACGGGCGTTCCGTTGGCTACAATCCCGCCGCCATCGGTTATGGTATGGCTGAAGGCCTGATCATCTTCGAACACATCCGGAGTGCCCGAGGTGTCACCCA
Organism: Ruegeria sp. BG11; assembly: GCF_056538565.1. NCBI lineage: Bacteria > Pseudomonadati > Pseudomonadota > Alphaproteobacteria > Rhodobacterales > Roseobacteraceae > Ruegeria > Ruegeria sp. BG11. The sequence goes on from NZ_JBQFTH010000006.1 coordinate 250,280, forward strand.
CGGTGACCGTGGTTCCCCCACCCGAAGTATATTGAAAAACGGTTCCAGTCGGCGTGTCCGAGTTGTTGCGGATCGGTGTGCCTACAATCCCAGCGCTGGGGCTGGACGTGACCATCATGTTTTCGCTGTCGATCGAAAAGAAACTTCGTAGAACCATCACACACCCATCATGTTTACTATTGCTTTGAGCTGCCCGAACAGACCATTCGCGACGCACCCTAGGGTGGTTCTTGGCCTCGACCAATTCACGTCATCTTGAGCGTCAGGCTTATTGAAGCTTCGCGAATTCAATTGTTGTTGCGGTGCCGATTGCATCGCAAGCAGACCTTGATCGGTGGCCCGGTTATAAAGTTATTGCAACCGGTTGCAAAAAAATCCATTGTTGCGCCAGATAACAGGATTCGAGGGTTTGGATGTTGAAGGTTGGGTTGCTGGGTGCCGGACGGATCGGGCGGGTGCATGCGCGGGCGATTTCGGCCCATCCGGGCAGTGTGCTATTTGCGGTCTCGGATGCCATGGCTCAGGCGGCCGAGGATCTGGCCCTTGAGCACGGCGCCGAGGCTCGAGCCTCGGACCAGATCATAGCTGATTCTGAAATTGACGCGGTGCTGATCGCGACGCCGACCGACACGCATTCGGACCTGATCGAAGCCGCAACAGCGGCGGGTAAAGCGGTTTTGTGCGAAAAACCCGTGGATCTCAACCTCCAGCGGGCCATTTCCTGCCTGCAGTCGGTTGCGGCTCATGGTCAGCCCGTGATGATTGGTTTCAACCGTCGGTTTGATCCCAGCTTTTCGGCATTGAAAGCAGCTGTGGATGCAGGCGAGATCGGCAAGGCCGAATTGCTGTCGGTCACCTCGTTTGACCCAGCTCCGCCGCCGGTGAGCTATGTCAAGGTTTCGGGCGGCCTTTTCCGGGACATGATGATCCACGATTTCGACATGGCGAATTTCCTGATGGGTGGGGTTCCGACGACGATTTCCGCTGTCGGCGCGTCGATCGTCGACCCAGAAATCGGCGCGGCCGGAGACGTGGATACCGCCGTTGTCACAATGACTTACGCGGATGGTCGTATCGCGGTCATCAAGAATTCACGCCGGGCAGCCTATGGCTATGATCAGCGGGTCGAGTTGCTGGGTTCCGAAGGTCTTCTGCAGGCGCAGAACATGCTGGAAAACACGGTTGTCAAATCGACCTCTTCCGGCGTTGTCGGCGCTAAACCGACCTATTTCTTTCTGGAACGCTACATGCCTGCCTACCAGGCGGAATGGGCCGCTTTTGTGGAGGCAGCGGCCTCGGGCACGCAGGTTCCGGTCTCGCTGGAAGATGGGGTCGCAGCCCTCGCAATGGCCGAGGCGGCAACGATATCGGCGCAGTCCGGTAGGCCGGTTCATCTGGCTGAAGTTTTGAAACCGGTTGCAAAATGATTGAATTTCTTCAAACTGAAAACAGCTCGGATACTGACCCGGGCAATACAGATTCGGCCCAACCGAATAAATGGGGCTGATAGCCTAGGACGAAAACAGACGGTTTTATGGGAGGAAACCAAATGAACAAGTTTGTGAAACGAGTACTGATGGCCAGTGCTGTCGCGGTGGCGGCCGCAAGCGGTGCCGCGGCTGAAGGCGAAAAGTACATCCTGGTCAGCCATGCCCCTGACAGTGACAGTTGGTGGAACACGATCAAGAACGGTATCGCTTTGGCCGGTGAGCAGATGGGTGTCGAGGTGGAATATCGCAACCCGCCCACTGGTGACCTTGCGGATATGGCGCGCATCATTGATCAGGCTGCGGCCTCCGGTCCCAATGGTATCATCACCACGTTGGCTGACCCGGATATTCTCGAAGGCCCGATCAAAGCTGCTGTAGATTCCGGGATCGACGTGATCATTATGAACACTGGGACACCCGACAAGGCGCGCGAAGTTGGCGCCCTGATGTATGTCGGGCAGCCCGAATACGACGCCGGCTACGCGGCTGGTCTTCGGGCGAAAGGTGACGGCATTGGCTCTTTCCTTTGTGTGAACCACTATATCGTCCAACCATCCAGCCAAGAGCGTTGCCAGGGCTTCGCGGACGGCCTGGGTATTGAACTTGGTGAACAGATGATCGACGCGGGACAGGACCCGGCGGAGATTAAGAACCGCGTTCTGGCCTACCTGTCGGCGAACCCAGAGACGGACGCTGTTTTGACGCTTGGCCCGACCTCTGCCGATCCAACCATCTTGGCGCTTCAAGAGAACGGCATGGCCGGTGACATTTATTTTGGCACGTTCGATCTGGGTGGCGAGATTGTCAAAGCCATCAAGGACGGTACCATTCAGTGGGGAATCGACCAACAGCCGTTCCTGCAGGCCTACCTGCCGGTTGTTGTTCTCACTAACTACCACCGTTACGGCGTTCTGCCAGGCAACAACATCAACTCTGGCCCCGGTTTCGTGACCGCGGACGGCCTGGAGAAAATCGAAGAATTCGCGGGCGAATACCGCTGATCTTCTTAACTGAGCGGGCGTGCTAGGACGCCCGCTCAATCCTACTTCCAAATTTTCTGGATCACCCGCGAGGGGAGGACCACAATGTCTGAGTCAGCTCAATCCACAGCAGTTGAAGATGAACGGATCAAAGAGATCTCGCCGCTGCGCCGTGCTCTGATCCGCCCAGAGCTGGGTGGAATTGTCGGCACCGTCGCCGTATTCACGTTTTTTCTGTTGTTTGCCTTCGATAGTGGCATGTTCACCAGTCAGGGTGTGCTGAACTGGTCAATCGTTTCGGCGCAGTTCATGATCATTGCCGTAGGGGCGTGCCTGCTCATGATCGCAGGCGAATTTGACTTATCGGTCGGTTCGATGATCGGCTTTGCCGGGATGATGATCGCGATCTTCTCAGTCACACTCAGCTGGCCCGTGTGGATGGCTATAATTGTGACGTTTGCTCTCTGCGTGTCGATTGGGGCCTTGAACGGTTTTATCGTGGTGCGAACTGGCCTGCCCAGCTTTATCGTGACTTTGGCCTTTCTGTTTATCCTACGCGGCTTCACCATTTATCTGCCGCAAACCATTGAGCGGAAGACGATCATCGGCGGAATCAAAGACGTCGCGGAAGGTGACTGGCTGGCATCGATCTTCGGTGGCAAAGTCGGACAAGGGTTCTTCACCTGGCTTGGCGAAAACGGCTTGATCGAAACGTTCGAGCGTGGAACGCGCGCGGGTCAGCCTGTTGTTGACGGTATTCCCATGCTGATTGTCTGGGCCATTGGTATCATTATTTTTGGTCACGTACTGCTTACCAAAACCAAGTTTGGTAACTGGATTTTCGCAGCGGGTGGCGACGCCGAGGCAGCGCGAAATTCAGGCGTGCCAGTGAACAAAGTCAAAATACTGATGTTCATGTTCACCGCCTTCTGCGCCACGGTCTTCGCAACTTGTCAGGTTATGGAGTTCGGCTCGGCTGGCGCGGACCGTGGTTTGCTTAAGGAGTTTGAAGCGATTATTGCGGTTGTAATTGGCGGCGCGCTGCTAACCGGCGGATATGGCTCGGTTCTGGGGGCTGCTTTGGGCGCTTTGATTTTTGGCGTGGTACAGCAGGGGCTGTTCTTTGCCGGCGTAGAAAGCTCATTGTTTAGGGTCTTCTTGGGGATCATCTTGTTGGGTGCCGTAATCCTGAACACCTATATCCGCCGCATCATCACAGGAGAACACTGAGATGACTGATGATACCAAGTTCCACCATGGGGACGTGCAGGATAACAAGCCGATCATTCGTATGGTCGACATCCAGAAACACTTCGGCTCGGTGATTGCGCTGGCCGGCGTCAGCTTTGATCTTAAACCGGGGGAATGCCACTGTCTTCTCGGCGACAATGGTGCAGGCAAGTCGACTTTCATCAAGACGATGTCGGGCGTTCACAAACCAACTTCGGGCGAGATTTTCTTCGAAGACAAGCCGATGCATTTTGAAGACCCGCGCGATGCTATTTCAGCGGGGATCGCAACAGTGCATCAGCATTTGGCCATGATCCCGCTGATGAGTGTCAGCCGCAATTTCTTTATGGGTAACGAACCTACGCGCAAAGTGGCGGGAATCAGCTTCTTCGATAAGAAACTGGCTGACGAAATCACTATGGAAGAGATGCGCAAGATGGGCATCAACCTGCGTGGCCCGGATCAGGCTGTGGGCACCCTGTCTGGAGGGGAACGCCAGACGGTTGCGATTGCGCGCGCGGTTCATTTCGGTGCTAAGATTCTGATTTTGGACGAGCCAACCTCGGCCCTTGGGGTGCGGCAAACTTCGAACGTGCTGGCGACCATCGACAAGGTGCGCAGCCAAGGCGTCGGTGTGGTTTTCATCAGCCACAACGTGCGCCACGCGCTGGCCGTCGGCGACCGCTTTACCGTGCTGAACCGGGGCAAAACGCTGGGCACCGCAAAACGCGGTGAGATCACACCTGAAGAACTACAGGACCTGATGGCAGGAGGGCAGGAATTGGCCCAATTGGAAGGGTCACTGGGCGGAACGGTTTAACACCGTTCCCCCAAAATTGGACCAACCGGTCCGACATCCAACGAAATCGCAGAATTGGCCAAATTGGCCTTGTGTTGAAAGGGATCACAATGGGCAAAACCGTCCGACTGACCGCAGCGCAAGCTTTGGTGCGCTATCTGGGCGCGCAGATGAATGAGGCCGGAGAGCCTTTTATCGCAGGTGTCTGGGCCATTTTCGGCCATGGCAATGTGGCCGGGCTGGGTGAGGCGCTGCATGGTGTCAAAGACACGCTGCCAACCTATCGCGGCCACAATGAACAGACGATGGCGCATTGCGCGATTGCCTATGCCAAACAGATGCGGCGCACGCGGGCGATGGCGGTGACCTCGTCCATCGGGCCGGGTGCGACCAATATGGTCACCGCTGCTGCGCTGGCCCATGTCAACCGCCTGCCGGTTCTTCTGCTGCCGGGCGACGTCTTCGCCTCGCGCGGGCCGGACCCGGTGTTGCAACAGATCGAAAGTTTTGGCGATGGCACCATCAGCGCCAATGACTGTTTCCGCCCGGTTAGCCGCTACTATGACCGTATCTCGCGCCCCGAGCATCTGCTGACTGCTCTGCCGCGTGCTTTCCGTACGATGACGGATCCGGCGGATTGTGGGCCGGTCACTTTGGCCTTCTGTCAGGACGTACAGGCTGAGGCCTATGATTACCCAGAAAGCTTCTTTGAACCGCGCGTGTGGTTCCAACGCCGTATTCGCCCGGATGAAGGCGAACTGGCGCGCGCTGTGGCCGCGATTTCAGCGGCCAAACGTCCGGTTATCGTTGCGGGCGGTGGGGTGCACTATTCGGACGCAACGGATGCGCTGCAGAGTTTTGCTGAGACACATAACATTCCGATCACAGAAACGCAGGCCGGCAAATCCGCTTTGGCCTGGGATCATCCCCTGAACCTCGGCCCAATTGGTGTGACGGGCGGTGAGCCTGCCAATGACATCTGCGCCGAGGCCGATCTGGTGCTGGCCGTTGGCACGCGCTTGCAGGATTTCACGACCGGCTCATGGGGCCTGTTTTCAAACCCCGCGCGCGAGATGGTCTGCCTCAACACAGCCGCCTATGATGCCGAGAAACACGGCGCGATGCCGTTGCAATCCGATGCGCGCGTTGGCTTGCAGGAGCTGGGCGCTTCGCTGCAGGGCTACAATGCTGATCCTGTGGCCGACACACTCAAAGCGGATTGGTTTGGCAAGGTTGACGCGCTGACAGATGCGCCGGGGGACGGGAACGCTCTGCCCACTGATATGCAGGTGGTGGGTGCAGTTCAGCGCGCCTCGAATGACGACACGGTGGTGATGTGTGCCGCTGGCACAATGCCGGGTGAGCTGCACAAGCTGTGGAAAGCGCCGCGACCCGGGGCGTATCACATGGAATACGGGTTCAGCTGCATGGGCTATGAGATCGCAGGCGCCATGGGCATCAAGATGGCCCAACCGGATCGCGACGTGATCTGCTTTACGGGCGACGGCACCTACATGATGGCGAACTCGGAAATGGCGACGGCGGCGATGATGGGCGTGTCCTTCACCGTTGTGATCACCGACAACCGGGGCTTTGGTTGCATCAACCGACTGCAAATGGGCACCGGCGGGGCCGAGTTTAACAACCTGCTGGATCACACTGTCCACGAAACCGCCTCGAACATTGATTTCGCGGCGCATGCGGCGGCGATGGGGGCGACCTCGGTCAAGGTCAGCTCGATCGCCGAGCTTGAGGACGCGCTGGCCAAACGCGGCGACATCTCAGGGCCTTATGTGGTGGTCATCGACACCGATCCGTACCCCTCTACCGAATATGGCGGCACATGGTGGGAAGTCGCGGTGCCCGAGGTCAGCACCCGCCCTGAAGTGAATGAAAAACGCGCGGCCTATGAGGTTGCCATCAAGGAAAGAAACACAAAATGAGCGTGAAAATCGGGATCTCTCCGATCGCGTGGCAGAATGACGATCTGCCGGACCTGACCGCTGCATACACAATGGAACAAGCGCTGCAGGAGTCGCGTCAGATTGGTTACACCGGCGTCGAACGGGGCCAGCGTATGCCCAGCGATACCGAGGGGCTGCGCGCCTATCTTGAGGGCAACGATATCGCGCTTTGTGGCGGCTGGTGTTCCGGTGCGTCGCTGATCAACGACTTCGCGTCGGAACAAGACGCGGTACGGGAACAGGTTGAACAGTTCGTGGCGTTGAACAGTCCGTGCATCGTTTACGCCGAATGCTCCAACACAATTCAGGGCCAGATCGGGACGCCGGTCAATGACCGTCCGAAACTGTCGAAGGATGAGGTGCTGTCCTACGCGGCCAAGCTGACCGAACTGGCAAAATGGATGGGTGATCAGGGCATGCCAATGGCCTATCACCACCACATGGGCACGATCATTGAAAGCGAAGATGACGTGAACTGGTTGATGGAAGGTTCAGGCCCCGAGGTGAAGCTGTGCTTTGACACCGGTCACCTGCTGTTTGGCGGTGGCGACGTAATAGCGACCCTGAACCGTTGGGGCGACCGCGTGCATCACGTGCATTTCAAGGATATCCGTCCGGCCGTCGTGCAGGATGTGCGGGAAAACAACCGCAGTTTCCTGGACGCCGTGATTGCAGGCGCGTTCACGGTGCCCAGTGACGGCTGCATTGATTTCCAAGCGGTCGCAAATGCGCTGAAAGCGATGGATTATGACGGTTGGATCGTCGTTGAGGCAGAACAGGACCCGGCCAAAGCGCCGCCCTATGAGTACTCTAAGAAGGGCTACGACCACATCGTTGACGTCTGCGGCAAGGCAGGATTGGAGATCACCGCGTAACACACCGCCCCAAGGGGCAACACCGAAGCCATGAGAAAGGAGAAAGTCATGGTAAATCAAGAACTCGGATATGTCGGCTATTTTGACCGGGAATCCTGTGATCTGGATGAATTCAAGGTGTTGACCTCACAGACCCTTTCGGTGGACGCGGTGCCGTTTGCTGCGTCTGTGGAAAACAATGTGCCCGTCTATGACATGCAGGCTTTGCGTCCGCTACTAGAGCAAGCAGACAATCGGCAGGCCTTGCTGGCCGAATGGGCTTGGGTTCTTGCCAAATCCGCAGGCGTCATCGCCCTGAAACAGGCGTATCCGGATACAAGTGTGATTGACCGGGCCACAGATGTGTTCCGCCAGATCATCGAAGACGAACGTCAGGGCGGCGGGGGTGAGGGCGACCACTTTGCGGCCTCTGGGGCCAATGACCGGATCTGGAACGCGTTGCAGAAACAGTGCCTGCGCGATCCCGAGGGCTTTGCGCTCTATTTCGGAAACACCTCGATTGCCGCCGCGTGTGAGGCTTGGCTAGGCCCGAACTATCAGGTCACGGCTCAGATCAACCAGGTGCGTCCCGGCGGGCAGGCACAGCAAGCGCACCGTGACTATCATCTTGGGTTTCAGACGGCAGACCGCGCAGCACGCTATCCCGCGCACGCGCATTTTCTGACGGCAGCTCTGACGTTGCAGGGCGCAGTAGCGCATTGCGATATGCCGGTGGAGTCTGGCCCAACCAAGCTGCTTCCGTTCTCGCAGCTTTATGCGCCCGGATATCTTGCCTTCCACGACACGGATCACCGCGCGCATTTCGAAGAAAACTATGTGCAGCTGCCTTTGCAGAAAGGTGATGCCGTGTTCTTCAACCCTGCGCTGTTTCATGCAGCCGGCGAAAACCGCAGTGCAGACATTCATCGCATGGCAAACCTGCTACAGGTGTCTTCGAGTTTTGGTCGAGCGATGGAGGCCGTGGATCGCCGCGCGATGTCCGAGGCGGTGTTTCCGTCGCTCAACGCTTTGAAACAACGGGGCGATCTGACCAGTGCAGAGCTTGAAGCCGCGATCGCCGCCACCGCCGAAGGTTATCCCTTCCCAACCAATCTCGACACGGACCCTCCGGTCGGGGGGAATGCGCCGGACAGTCAGGCGGATATCCTGCGCCGCGCGGTAGCCGAGGGGTGGTCTGAGGCGCAGCTATCGAACGCGCTTTCGGCGCAGACCACACGGCAATCCGCCTGAAATAAGAACCGGGCGGTCTGAAAGGCCGCCCAAAACCGGAGACCAATATGGCAGATTTGCTCAAGAAACCATTCGGCACCCGTGGCAAGGTCCACGACATCACCCCAGCCAGCGCCGGGTGGCGTTATGTCGGGTTCGGCCTCTACCACCTGCGCGCGGGCGACAAGGCGGCCGAGGTCACTGGAGATCGTGAGGTCATTCTGGTCATGGTCGAAGGCAAGGCACAGATCACCGGCGCCGGGCAGGATTGGGGCGTTCTGGGCGACCGGATGAATGTGTTCGAGAAATCACCGCCTCATTGCCTTTATCTGCCCAACGGCACCGAATGGGAGGCCGTGGCCGAAACCGATTGCGTCATCGCCGTCTGCTCAGCCCCCGGCAAAGGCGGGCATCAGGCCCGGCGGATTGGGCCGGATGGTATTACTCTGACCCAACGTGGCAAGGGCGTGAACACACGCCATATCAACAATATCGCGATGGAGAATGAAGACTACGCCGATAGCTTGCTGGTGACCGAGGTGTTCACCCCGAACGGCCATTGGTCCTCATACCCCAGTCACCGCCATGATGAGGATGACTTCCCGCGTATCACCTATCTTGAGGAAACGTACTACCACCGCCTCAACCCGGCAAACGGGTTCGGAATTCAGCGCGTCTATACTGATGACGGCCAGTTGGATGAGACGATGGCGGTCTCGGATGGCGATGTTGTGACCGTTCCGCGCGGCCATCACCCTTGCGGAGCACCCTATGGGTTTGAGATGTATTACCTGAACGTCATGGCCGGACCTTTGCGGAAATGGCGATTTGTTGCGGCCCCCGAGGTCGAATGGATCATGGAGCGTGACGGATGACCCCAGAATTTGCCACCTACCCCAGTCTGAACGACAAGACCGTTTTCATCACCGGCGGGGCTGGTGGGATCGGAGCCGAAACGGTTCGGGCCTTTGCTGCGCAGGGGGCCAAGGTGGGGTTTCTGGACCTCAACGCGGATGCAGGCCATGAGTTGCTGGCGGAGCTGGAAGGTGAGCTTGCCTTTGCCCAATGCGATCTGCGCAATATCGATGCGCTGCGCGAAGCGCTGGAGCAACTGACCGAGGAACTGGGCCCCGCTCATGTTCTGGTCAACAACGCGGCACAAGATGACCGACATGACTGGCGCGAGGTAACTGCGGACTATTGGGATGAACGTATGGCGACCAATATCCGCCATATGTTCTTTGCCATTCAGGCGGTTGCCCCTGCAATGATCGAACGGGGCGCAGGCTCCATCGTCAATCTGGGGTCGAATTCCTGGTGGGAGGCCGGCGCAGGTTTCCCTGCCTATGCCACCGCCAAATCTGCGGTTCATGGCCTCACCCGGACCATGGCACGCGAGCTGGGGGGTCACCGGATCCGCGTGAACACTGTTGTCCCCGGTTGGATCATGACCCAACGCCAGAAAGACCTGTGGGTCACGCCCGAGGCGCTGGCGAAGCAGGTTGACCGCCAATGCCTACCGGACCCGATCGACCCGGTCTACGTGGCACGGATGGTGGTATTTTTGGCCTCGGACGACGCCGCCATGTGCAGCGCCGGGAATTTCATGGTCGAAGGCGGCTCGATTTAGTAGATTCGCCACATCGTCTGGTCGTTAGGCACCGGCCAGCCAATTGATCTTCCGTCGCCCAAAATCTAAATGGAGCACCAACTTGACCATTTTTGACAGATAGTTTGGCACCTAAGAGCAGCTTCGCAGGAACCCGCCTCCCCAAATTGCTCCATTGAAAAGCAGCAGAGCGTACAAAACGGGCGTTTGATCAATAGCGAGCAATGTCTACTTAGCGCCACTAAGCAAGCGATTGCTTCCGGTATTTACTGGGTTGCAAGGAGACGAGCTAACTCTTTAATTGGTTTTGAAACCTGTCTCGTTTCATGCACTTTTTTTACTTCGGAAAAGACAATCTCTACAGTGACATCGTTGAAAGATATGGTCCAAAAACGAGGCGATAGAGCTTTCCATTTTGTTGTGCGCTCGCTGCCGCAAACTTCAGTAAAGTCCCACGCTTTCGTAGGATACAGTGCGTTGCGCAATCCTTCCACGTTGGTTGGGTTTTGCTCGAAATGGATAACGTCTGAAAATTTGAGAATTGCAATACCACCACCTGCTACAGGTGCAATATCGTAGCTAAGCAGCAAATCATAACCATCGAAAAACATAGCTGGTTTCTCTATGGTCCCAATAGTTGGAAAGTCTTCTTTTGGGCGGGTGCTTTCCATAGTTTTCTCTTGAAATGTGCTTTTTCAACAAAGAGAACCTTGGTGCAAACTACGGCATAAGGTCAACATGGGCTCTTCTCCCTCTTTCACCGCGTGCAGGCCGAAGGTCCGTTTCCTATCCTAGAGGGTCACAAACGCTGCCTGAGAAGGGCAATCTGTCTGGTCTCAGGGTTAAGCTTCGTAGTCATTCACCTCTAAATCGAGTTATGCCTGCGGCGGCGCGCCGAAAGCCCGGATCACGGCGCGGGCGGCGGCTTCTACTGGATCGTGGGTCTCTTTCAGGATGGTCACGCGGTCGAACCGGTCCGGGTCGCTGTTCACAGCGTGGCGTAGGGCGTTGCCAAAGGCTATGCGCAGCTCGGTTCCGATGTTGAATTTGCAGATCGAGGTGCCTTTGGCCAAGCGCGTGCGCTGCTCGACCGGCACGCCCGAGCCTCCGTGGATAACCAGCGGAACCTCGGTCAGCGCGTCGATCCGGGCGATGCGGTCTTCGTCAAGACCGCCTTCCTTGTTCTGCTGCAGGTGGACATTCCCGACCGAGATCGCCATCGCATCCACGCCTGTTTCACGAGCGAATTGCGCGGCTTCCTCGGGGTCAGTTCCGTTCGAGCCTTCTCCGCCGGAATAGCCGACAAATCCGATCTCACCTTCACAGGAAATCCCAGCCGCATGAGCCATTTCAGCAATGGCGGCGGTCTCGTCGATATTCTGCTGCAGCGGTTTACGCGACCCGTCGAACATCACTGACGTAAAACCGCTGTCCAACGCGATCTTACAGTCTTCATACGTGTAACCATGGTCCAGATGCGCGACCACGGGGACCGAGGCGCCCTCGGCCAGATGGCGGAACATTTTACCAAGGATGGGCAGGGGCGTGTGTTCGCGACAGCTGGGACCGGCTTGCAGGATGACCGGTGCGTTTTCGGCCTCGGCAGCGGCTACATAGGCGCGCATATCCTCCCAGCCGAGGGTTACCAAACCGCCTACGGCATAGCCCTGTTCATAAGCCGGCTGCAGGACGTCTTTCAGGGTGACAAGGGTCATTTAAACTTCGCGATCATGTCTTTGATGCCCGGAATCGTCTCGACCTGATAGGCATGGGTGGGTTGGAAATACTGCACCAACGATCGCTGCGTCAGCCCGCCGAGGATGGTGAAATAATACATCTCATAGCCCGGCAATACGCAGCAGGGATGATAGCCCTTGTCGATACAAACGGTCGAGCCATCGACGATGTGATAGGCATCGCCCGGTTCATTGTCTTCGCGCTGCAACATCTGCAGGCCCGAGCCCCAGTTGGGTTTGAAGCGGAAGTTATAGGTCTCGTCGTGGCGCGTCTCATCCGGCAGACGGTTGGTGTCGTGTTTGTGGCTCGGGAAGCCCGACCAGCCACCCTGACCAACCGTGAACAGCTCACTCACCAACAGGCGACCGACCTTGTCCTGTTGTTTTTGCCCCAGGATATGTTTGATCTTGCGATGCGTTTTGGTGTCGTCGCTGCCGTACTGCACGAGGTCATGCTCGCGCACATCGAACGGGTCCAGAACCTTGTCATACTTGGCCCCGGCGATGAAAACCTCGGCCTCATCCGACACGCAGACCAGCTGCGTTTTGGCGCCAACCGGGACATAGACGCCCTCTGGCTCACCATCCCACACGTCCTCGCCCCGGTTGCCCAGTTTGACGAATTGCACGCCTTCGACGTCCACATCCACGGAGCCGGTGGCGGGGGCGATGCAGGTCTCGTAGCCCGGCACCTGGTATTCGAACGCCTCTCCGCGCTTGAGTTTGACGATGTTGAAATAATTTAGTGGAACCAGCGGGTCGTCGACGTCGACGATGGCTTTGTTCTGGTTGTCATGGGGCGCAATATGCATGAGGGCCTCCTATTTGGTCGGGCCGGGGTGGTCGGCCAGAAACGCATCCAGCTCGGGCGTTGTGGGCATGGCGGGGGCGCATCCGGGCTTCGAAACCACGATGGATGCACAAGCCGAGCCGCGCATGACGGCTTCTTCTAGCGAATAGCCAGCGGCGACAGAGGCCAGCAAACCAGCCATAAAGCTGTCCCCTGCTCCGTTGGGTTTGACTGCGGTAACGGGGTAGATGCCTGTTTGAATCTCCTGACCGTCCATCATCGTGACGGCACCTTTTTCACCCATCTTGTATATGACGATGCGGCCCGGCTTTTCAGCCAATTCTTTGGCCTTTGCGAACCCTTTTTCGATACCGCCGGCCATGAAGCCGAATTCCTCGTCATTGCCGACAATCAGGTCGCTGGCCTTTCCGGCCCGGGACAGGACATCGGCCGCCACTTCGGGCGATGGCCAGCTATAAGGGCGATAGTCGATATCGAAAATTATTGGCAACCCTGCGGCGCGGGCATTGTCAAAAGCCCGAAACGTGGCGCTGCGTGACGGTTCCGCGGCAAAGACAGTTCCGGCGGATATCACGGCTGAGAATGCCGAAAAATCGATCCGGTCCATGTCCTCTTCGGTGACTTGGAAATCGACTGCCCCATTGCGGTAGATGACGTTCTGAAAATTCTCGATCCGGCTTTCATAAATCGCCAGGGATATGCGGAACTCACCGCCGACAACGCGGATGTAAGAGGTGTCGACACCGTAGTGTCGCAGGCGGTTTAGACAGAATCGACCAACTGCATCGTCCGAGACCGAGGTAACCAATGATGCCTGACTGCCGAGCTTGACCAGACCCGCGCAAATATTGGCAGAGGACCCGCCGAGATCGGCATGGAACGTGTCGGCATCCTCGCTTTTGACGCCGACCGGATCGGCAAACATATCCATTCCGGCACGGCCGAAAACCGCAAACCGATTTCCTTTGATGCCCTCGATCAAAGCGCTCACGTGATGTTCCTCCGGCGTAGCGTCGTCGGCAAAGTTTGGACCTTGCGTTGAATCGATTCACACGATACTGATTTTGCAACCGGTTGCAAATAATATGTTCGGAGCCGCGACAGATGTCTGAAATCGGAATTGGAATCGTTGGTGGCGGCTATATGGGCAAGGCGCATTCTGTTGCCATGTCCGCCGTGGGTGCCGTGTTCAACACTGCTCTGCGTCCGCGCCTTGAGGTGATTTGCGCCTCGTCCCCTGAAAGTGCCGAACGATACCGCGCGGCCTATGGGTTCCAGCGAGCGACCGACGATTGGCGCGCTCTGGTTGAGGATCCGAAGGTCGAAGCGATTGTCATCGCATCGCCTCAGGAAACGCACCGCCAGATCGCCGAGGCGGCCTTTGCCATGGGCAAACCGGTCCTGTGCGAAAAACCCTTGGGCGCATCACTCGAGGACAGTCAGGCGATGACGCGCGCGGCCGAGGATGCCGGCGTCGTCAACATGGTGGGTTTCAACTATATCCGCACCCCTGCCAGCCAATACGCGCGCCAGCTGATTACTGATGGTGAGATCGGCGACATCACCTGGTTTCGCGGCGAACATACCGAGGATTTCTATGCTGACCCCGACGCCCCTGCCACGTGGCGCACGACCGGCATGGCCAACGGCACGATCGGAGATCTGGCCCCGCATATGGTGAACGGCGCTCTGGCGCTGATCGGCCCGATTGCGCAGGTCATGGCTGATGTCGAAACCGTGCACCGCACGCGCCCGGGCGGAGAGGTCACGAATGACGATCACGCCCAGATGATGTGCCGCTTTGAAAACGGTGTGATGGGCAACCTCTATTTTAGCCGCGTCGCGACGGGTCGCAAGATGGGCTATGCCTATGAGATCTCGGGCACCAAGGGCGCAATCCGGTTCGATCAGGAAGATCAGAACGCCCTCTGGCTCTATCGCCGCGAAGGGCCGGAAGGGCGGCGCGGGTTCACAAAAATTCTGACCGGCCCCGCCCATCCGGATTATGAGCCCTTCTGTCAGGGCCCCGGCCATGGAACCGGCTATCAGGACCAGATCATCATCGAGGCCAAGGATTTCCTGCAGGCCATTCACACCGGCAATCCGGTCTGGCCGACCTTCCGCGACGGGCATGAGGTCAACCGGGTGCTGGCGGCTGCGCTGGCCTCGTCTGACCAGCGACAGTGGAAAGACATCAGCGATTTCTGATCGCTCAAGCTCGGAAAAATTGAAGAGAGACAAAGACCATGGCAAAGCTGAAATGGGGCATGATTGGTGGCGGCGAAGGCAGCCAGATCGGACCTGCCCATCGGTTGGGCGCACAGGCGGACGGTATGTTCGAGTTCGCGGCAGGCGCTCTGGATCACCGGCCCGAGGTGGGTCGTGAATATGCTCAGCGGTTGGGCATCAGCGCCGACCGCGCCTATGGCAGCTGGCAGGACATGCTAGCGGGCGAAAAGGACCGCCCCGACCGAATTGATCTGGTCACGATTGCCACGCCGAACTCAACCCACTTTGAAATAGCCAAAACGTTTTTACAGGGTGGCTTCAACGTCCTGTGCGAAAAGCCCATGACCATGACGGTCGAAGAAGGCGAAGAGATCGTGCGCGTGGCCGAGGCCTCGGGCAAGATATGCGCGGTGAACTACTGCTACTCGGCCTATCCCATGATCCGGCAGGCCCGCGCGATGGTGCGGGCAGGGGATATCGGCAAGGTGCGGCTGGTGGTGACCAATTTCAGCCATGGCCATCATGGCGATGCGACGGATGCCGATAACCCTCGGGTCCGCTGGCGCTATGACCCGGCGATGGCTGGTGTCTCTGGGCAGTTTGCCGATTGTGGCATTCATGCGCTGCATATGGCCAGTTTTGTCTGTGATGATCAGGTGAAATCCCTGTCCGCCGATATGGCCTCGACCATTTCCAGCCGCGAGCTGGAGGATGACGCGATGATCAATTTCCGCACCGAAGGCGGCACAGTCGGTCGCTTGTGGACGTCGTCCGTGGCGATCGGGCGGCAACACGGGTTCGACATTCAAGTGTTTGGTGAAACCGGCGGTTTGCGCTGGGCGTCCGAACAGCCCAATCAGCTGATCTACACGCCAGTCGGAGGGCGCACCCAGATCATCGAAAAGGGCGAGGGTGGTCTGCATGACGAAGTGCAACGACTGTCGCGCGTGGCCATCGCCCACCCCGAGGGCTTCCCGCTGGCTGTGGCCAATATCTACTGCGATCTGGCCGATGCGATCCGGGGTGAGGCCCGTGACGGTCTGCCCGGGGCTTCAGACGGTGTGCGTTCGATCGCCGCCGTTCATGCCGCCGTCGCGTCAGGCAAAGAGGAAGGCGCGTGGAAAGACGCTCGTCCGCCAATGTTCCAGTAATCACGGTCGGGGGCGCAGCGTTCCCCTCTCGATCACCCGGCAGGGGAAAATACGGGCCTCAGGGTATCTCTGAGGCTCTTTCAACATCTCCTCGACCAGATCCACAGAGGCGTTGATGATCTGCTTGATCGGCTGGTGAATGGTGGTCAGGTCAACACTCTCCCAACGGGACATTTCCATATCGTTCAGGCCGATGATGCCGATGTCGCGCCCCGGCGTCAGCCAATGATCCTTGAGGGCCGATAGCGCGCCAATCGACAGGATGTCATCGCCGCAAAAATACCCCTCGGCCGGGGTGTCGCCCAACAGCCGCAGCATCTCGGCCCTGCCAGCATCGAATGAGTAGTTCTGCGCGAAGGAATAGGATACCTCGAGGTTCGCATATTGCGCGGTTTCCTCGATGAACCCGCGATAACGGTCCATGGCCGACGTCGCATCCTTCGGCCCCCCCAGATACCCGACGCGTGTGTACCCCCGGGCCACCAGCTCTCGCGCGGCCATACGCCCGCATTCCACGTTATCGATGCCTACCACATGCACCTCGGGCGAGGTGGCCGAGCGGCCAAATGTATGAACGACGGGAACCCCAGCGTCGTGAAACGCCTTGGCAAAACTGGGGGGCAAGGTCGATGAGGCGACGATTGCCGCATCGACCGAGTATTGCCGCAACATCCGGACTGAATTGGCGGGCTCGGTCTCGTCGGTCAGGTTCACGATCAAAGGACGCAGTCCGCGCTCCTGCAAGGCCCGTGTGAACTGGTCGAATACCTCTAAAAAGATCGGGTTGTGGAAGTTGTTCGAGATCAGCCCGATCAGCTTGGTCCGCCCGGTTGTCAGCGACGAGGCCAGCGCATTGGGGCTATAGCCCAGCTCTTTCGCGGCTTTTTCCACCTTACTGCGGGTTTTGGCTGAAACCGAAGCCCCTTCGGTAAAAGTGCGCGAAACGGCTGATCGCGACACACCCGCCAGCGCGGCAACATCTTTGAGGGTGACGCTCATGGCAGGTGCCTTTTAGGCAATTGGGCGGGGATGGAGTTGGGCAGTGTCATGGTCACAGTATTATGCACCAAGACCGCTTTGCTGCAACCGGTTGCAACAATGACACAGGAATATCGGGCGAGGAGGCGCATCTTTCTAAAGAGGCATCTTGGGTGATGACAGACACGAACCCCCAACGAATCTATGCGAGCGAATTGCTTAAGTGGGGTACTGTAGTCGATTAACCGGCTACATAGTGGTTCTGGTGATCGAAGATCAGGCTATGCATCCAGCCCTTCCGCATTCTGGATAAGAGCTGCACATTTAACCTCGATCCCGAGGCTCGGTACGTGGGTGTTATCGGCAGGGCCATCGGATGATCGAGCAGGTCCGTCGCCGGTATCGCAAGTTGCACGACATCGCAATCATGCTGGGTACTGGGCTAATTGGAGCTTGGACGCCAACTCGGAAGAAAGGTGTTTCGGTTTGCCCAGGGCAAGCCGACCTGAGCTGCATCCGCAAGAACATCTCACTCGGCAATGAAAGGCGGCCATTCGCAGCCGGGTAGGCAAGACATAAAGTGTAGCGGGGCATCCAAGTAGGACTGCGCAAACGTAGGCTTGCACAATCGTTGGAAATGGCCCTGTGCTAACTCGATTGGCGATGTCTGACATTGAATCGAGCGATATGGGGTCTTTTAAGGGCTGCAACACGCGCCCTTGTTTTTGAACCCGTTCAATCGACCATGTACACCGTTTCGCCTGTGACTATTGCCCGTTGCGCCGCTTGCCCCATTCTGACCGCCCAGAGGCCGTCGATCAAACTTACATCCGGCTTAGCTTTTTCGCCACGAAGCAAGGCGAAGAAACCTTTGTGCTGATAGTAGGTCGACCCATTATGATCACCAGCCGCCAATAGGTTCGGGTCCACTGGAACGTCCATTGATACGGGGCCTTTGGGATTGCGCGGACTAATGATTACGCGCGGAGAAGGAGGAGCGCCCATGTGGTCCTGCCAAAAGCGCTGGGGGCCAGGAACCAACGCTTCGATTTTAGCGTCTGGTCCGACGGCTGATATCTCTTCCTGATAGCGAGAACCTTCGGCGAACATGCAAAGTTCCAACATCGCGCGCGCACCTGAAGCAAAATCAACAAGAACATAGCCGTGATCCAGAATATCTGGGGTTTGACCATCGTAGCTCTCGTCCAAATGGTTCACTGCCTGTCCACCACTTGCGGTTATACGCACCGGGTCGGATTGCAATATCAGACGCATGAGGTCGAAGAAGTGGCAGCATTTTTCGACAAAAGTGCCTCCAGTATTGCGGTTGAAACGGTTCCAGTGGCCGACCTTGTCCAAAAATGGAAAACGATGCTCGCGGATCGATAGCATTTTTATACCACCTGTCACCTGAGCCTTCTCGATCAGAGCTGCAACAGGAGGCATGTACCGGTATTCCATCGCAACCCAAATCGGGCAGGGGTAGTCGCGCTGCAACTGCTCGAGGCGAGCCCCGTCTTGCGGGTCGGTGAATAGTGGCTTTTCTACCAAAAGCGGAAGCGGACGTGTTTCAGCGATTTCGCAAATCTGGTCCACATGAAGATGGTTTGGGCTAACAATGACGACGCAGTCCAGTTCTTCAACCGCCAGAAGCTCTTGCACGGAACCCACCATGGCCGCATTTGGCGCAATTGCCTTGGCGGCATTTGCCATCTCTGAATCGGGCTCAAAGATCGCTGCTACATTGGTGCCTTCCAGCAATCTGATATTGTGCAGGTGCTCTTGCCCCATCATGCCGCATCCAATTAGCCCGTAATTGATGGTCCGGGTCATGTGCGATTCCTTTTACTTCAAACGTTGTACGTAGTTGGCCCGATCTGGGTCGAACCATGTTTTTGAGAATTCAACGGGTTCGGCATTTTCCGACCAGCTGAACCGCTCGATGTAGCCTACCGATTGGCCTGCTGGTTTGGTGAAGTCGGGAGGTGTCCAGTCCGGTAGCGGCCGGACCGAGACTCTGTCTTCGGCCCTTGCGATCCAAAAGCCCAATTGGCGCTGATAATAGCGATAGAGTGAGTCGGACAGTAGGCTCTGTTTGATCAGGCCCGCTGATTCGTCTAGCCAAATTTCCTCGACTGCGATGATTGTATCATTCAGGTAGCGCATGCGCCGGACGCGCGAACCGGCATCAGAAGCCCCGAATTTCGGCAGATTGGCCGGCTTCTTCAGATGGTCAACTGACAGGATATCCGCACGCGGCAGGCCACCCCCTTCGGGTAGTTCCAGCCTGAACATTGCATAGACGCTATTTTGTGTGCCGGTCTCGCGGATGTAGTTGCCTGAGCCCTGGATACGCTCCAACATCCCCTTTTTTTCTAGCTCAGAGAGCGATTTTCGGAGCGTTCCAACCGAGACATTCAACTCCGCCGCCATCTCTCGCTCGGGCGGCAAACGTTCACCATCGATAAGGCGCCCAGCCGCGACGTCGCGGATCAGGAGTTCCGCGATCTGAATATACACCGGCAGGGCATTTGGGTTTCGGTTGGAGGCAGACACGGTCGACGCTTCACTCGGTCGCAGGAAAAATTGATACACTATTGATCTACATCAAAGCGATTGCTACGCAAGAGGAAAGTCAAAGATGTACGGAGCGTGAGTCAAATGAGCATCGTCCCCATCACATCCCCCGATCTGGATGCGGCCGAAGTTTCGTGGTTTGCCGCGCTGTGTTCCGATGACTACCAGTTCCTTGGCGTGCCCGATGGCGACCTGCGGTCAAGCTGGGAGCATTGTTCCGGCATCGTGAAAGAGGCCGAAGCGCAGGGGTTCCGCAACATCCTATGCCCGTCCTCCTATCAGGTCGGTCAGGACACGCTGAGCTTTGTCGCGGGCTGCGCCCCAATCACCGACCGGATCAACCTGCTGGCCGCTGTACGCTGTGGCGAGATGCAACCGATCATGCTGGCCCGCACCATTGCGACGCTGGATCACATGCTGAACGGGCGGTTGACGGTCAACATCATCTCCTCCGACTTTCCCGGTGAGAAAGCCGACAGCGCGTTCCGCTATCAGCGCTCGCGCGAAGTGGTAAAGATTCTGAAGCAAGCCTGGACGCAGGACGAGATCAATCATGCAGGCGAGGTCTATAACTTCTCAGGTCTGATCACTGACCCGGCCAAGCCATACCAGATCGGCGGGCCGCTGCTCTATTTCGGTGGTTATTCCCCCTCTGCGCTGGACCTCTGTGGCGAACATTGTGACGTCTACCTGATGTGGCCCGAAACCAAGGAGCAACTGGCCGAGCGGATGAAGGCCGTTCATGCGGTCGCCGAGAACTACAACCGAACGCTGGATTACGGTTTGCGTGTCCACATGATCGTTCGCGATACCGAGGCTGAGGCGCAGGAATATGCGGATTTCATCGTCTCGAAGCTGGATGACGAATATGGTCGTGCAATCCGGGAACGGGCGCTAGACTCGACCTCTCTCGGCGTGGCGCATCAGGCCAAGAACCGTGATCTGGCCGATGAATATGGTTATGTCGAACCCGGTCTCTGGACCGGCGTTGGTCGTGCGCGTTCGGGCTGTGGCGCAGCGTTGGTCGGGTCGACCGATCAGGTTATGAGCAAGATTGAAGAATACCAAAAGATGGGCATCCGCGCCTTCATCTTTTCGGGCTATCCGCACATGGATGAAGCCAAACATTTCGGCGCCCGCGTGCTGCCCAACCTGAAAACCTGTTCGCTGCCCGTAGCTTATGGGCGCGTGCCTGCAACTACCCCGGCGACCCCGCTGGGCAACGGAGTTCGTCGCTGATGCAACGTGTGAAACTTTCTGAGTCGCTGGAAATGAGCCGCCTTGTCTATGGCATGTGGCGCTTGGGCGACGACGCAGACACATCGGCGGCACATGTCGAAGCCAAGATCCAGGCCTGTTTGGATCAGGGTATCACCACCTTCGATCAGGCCGATATCTATGGCGACTACGGGGCCGAGGCTGTCTTGGGCAATGCCCTGCGCGCCAATCCCGGACTGCGTCGGCAGATGGAGATCGTTACCAAATGCGACATCGTCGCGCCCTGTGGCCGTTACGCGGATGCCAAGGTGAAATACTACGACACCTCGCGCGCGCACATTGTGAAATCGGTGGACATGTCCTTGTCCGAAATGGCGATAGACCATATCGACTTGCTGCTGATCCACCGTCCCGACCCCATGATGGATCACCATGAGACCGGAGCGGCTCTGGACGAGATCGTCGCCAGCGGCAAGGTCGGCGGGGTGGGTGTGTCGAACTTCCGCCCGTGGGATTGGTCGCTGCTGCAATCCGCAATGAAAACCCAACTGGTCACCAACCAGATCGAGGTGTCTCTGGGTGAGATCAGCCCCTTCACCAACGGTGATCTGGCTTTTCACCAGCAACATGGCCATCCGTTGATGGCGTGGTCGCCGCTGGGTGGAGGTTTATTGATGGCCGGAAACCCGCCGGTGGGCGTTGTAGCGGACGAAATCGCCGCCGAGTTCGGCGTGGATCGCGCCGCGGTTGCCGTGGCCTTCTTGTTGGCGCATCCAGCCAACATCCTACCAGTTCTGGGCACCAACAATCTGGATCGGATCAAACGCGCGTCGGACGCTGTGAAAGTCAAACTGGATCGTGAAAGCTGGTACCGCCTTTATGAGGCGGCGCTGGGGCATGAGGTACCATGATGAATGCAATCTCAAAGGACATGACCCACACCTTCGTTCCGCATAAGGACGACACCCGCACTCTGCGCGACGCTTTCGGGCGTTTTGCGACCGGTGTCACGATCGTCACCTGCGACAGCGCGGACGGGCCGGTCTGCATTACGGCCAACAGCTTTTCGTCGCTTTCATTGGATCCGCCCTTGATCATGTGGGCGGGCGACCGCAACTCGCGCCGTTTCCCTTATTTCCACAAAGCCCGTCATTTCAGCGTGCATGTGCTGTCCTCTGAACAGGCCGAGCTGTGCTTTGGCTGTTCTAAAGATGCTTTTGCGCTGCGCGACATCGAGCATGAGCGCTGTGAGAACGGAACGCCGATCCTGCCGGACTGCCTGGCGCGGTTCGAATGTGAACAACACGCGTATCACGATGCGGGCGATCACGTTATTGTGGTGGGAAAGGTTCTTAAGGCCAGCATGGCGGATGGAGACGCGCTGACCTTTTACGCCGGGAAACTCGGCCAATTCGCGCAGCACTAAGCGCGATTTGACGACCGCGGGGCAAAACCCGCGGCTGAACAAGGGAGGATCCGCATGAGCGGACTGGCATCGGTGCTTGCACCGATTGCATTCGTGAACGAAACCGTGCTGCGTCTCGGCCGCGCGGTTGGTGTCGTTGCGATTGCACTCATGGTGATTGCGATCCTAATCCAAGTTTTCTTCCGGTATGTACTGGGCAATGCTCTGCCCTGGCCGGATGAGGCTGCGCGGTTTTGCATGCTCTGGATGACCGGGCTTATGGCGCCCACCGCGTTCCGGCGAGGCGGCTTTGTGGCCATTGATATGCTGGAGCGCTTTCTGCCGCGCTTGATCGGCCAATCGCTGAACCTGTTCCTGCTGCTGGTTTCACTCTCTGTCCTGCTGGTTGCCGTCAATATTGGCTGGTCCGAGGTCACCGGCTTTGGCGGCAAATTCGCCACCGCCGCGCTGTATCTGCCCACCTCTTTCGGGTTCGACGAATGGTACCGCATCCCGCGCAGTTGGATGATGGCCTCGTTGCTGGTGGGGATCATTCTGCTGATTTCGGTGAATATCGAGCTGATCCTCCGATCCTTCATCACTCTGCTCGGCGGGGGTCACCTGTTGCCTGAAATTCCTGATGCGGCAGTGGGGGCCGAATAAATGCTGATCTGGTTCCTACCCACCTTTCTGATTTTCCTGCTGATCGGCCTGCCGGTCTTTTTTGCCCTTTTGGCCGCGCCCGGTATCCTTCTTTGGCTGAACGGCCAGACCAACGACATCACGTTGCTCTATCGGAATGTCTATAACGGGATGGACAGCTTCCCGCTGATGGCGATCCCCTTTTTCATGCTCGCCGGAGAGCTGATGAACCGCGGCGGCATCACCATCCGCTTGGTCGAGTTCAGCCAGGCCCTGATGGGCCACCTGCGCGGCGGTCTTGCGCATGTGAACGTCCTCAGCTCGATCCTCTTCGCGGGCCTCTCGGGGTCCGCCGTGGCGGATACCTCGGCGCTTGGGTCGATGCTGATCCCAGCAATGGAGAAACAGGGCTATACCCGCAAATTCGCCGCCGCGATCACGGCGGCCAGTTCGGTGATCGGACCGATTATCCCACCTTCGGGCATCATGATCATCTACGCCTATGTCATGGGCGAAAGCGTCGCCGCGCTGTTCCTTGCGGGCATCGTGCCGGGCGTGATGGTCGGCGTTGGCCTGATGCTGATGATCAAACTCATGGCCGACCGTTATGACTTCCCGGTGGCCAGCCGAAAATACACATGGCCCGAACGGCGTCAGGCCAGCCTGAAAGCCTTCTTCCCGCTCATGACACCCGTGATCATTCTGGGCGGTATTCTGGGCGGTATCTTCACACCAACCGAGGCTGCCGCCGTCGCCGTGGGCTACGCCTTCATCATCGGCTTCTTCGTCCTGCGCACGCTGACGTGGAAAGAAGTGCCCGAGGTGCTCAGCAACGCAGGCATGACTTCCGCCGTCGTCCTTCTGCTGGTCGGCGCGGCGATGGCGTTCAAGACGGTTGTCAGTCTCAGCCACGCGCCGGAACAGCTGGCCTCGCTGATCCTCAGCTTGTCGGAAAACCCGCTGATCCTGCTGTTCCTGATCAACCTCCTGCTTTTCATCGTCGGCATGTTCCTGGATGCAGGCCCCGCGATTATCATTCTTGGCCCGATCCTTGGACCCATCTTCACCAGCCTCGGCGTGGACCCGATCCACTTTGCGATCATCATGAGCGTCAACCTGACCGTCGGCCTCGCCACACCTCCAATGGGCTTGGTGCTGTTCGTGGCCGCCGCCGTGTCGCGCGAGCGGGTCGAAACCATCGCCAAGGCGATCCTGCCGTTCCTAGCCGTTGAAATCATAGTGATCTTTCTGATCACCTATATCCCCGCACTATCCATGACGATCCCGAGGATAACGGGATTTGCAAACTAACTGAGTTCCACAGGGAGGAAACGCATGCTCAGAGACTTTCTCAAAACCGCAGCGGTGGCCACATCGCTTGTGGCCGCATCCGCCATGGCTGCTACGGCCGCTGATTACACGCTGCGCGCCACTGCCAACTCGAACGAAAATGACGAAGACTATGATGGTCTGATTGTCTTCAAGAACTATGTCGAGGCCGCGTCGAACGGCGCGATTGAGGTTGAACTTTTCATCGGAACCCAGCTTTGCTCAAACGGTGCGGAATGCCTGCAAGGCGTGGCAGATGGCACGATCGACATCTACATCTCCACCTCGGGCGGGGCCTCGGGCATCTTTCCTTACGTGCAGGTTCTGGACCTGCCTTACCTGATGGCTGATGACCGCATTGCCGAGCATGTTCTGTCGGGTGATTTCACCCGCACCATGCGCAATATGGCACTGGAGGACTCGGGCGGCGCGATCCGTCTGATGACCATTGGCAACACCGGTGGCTGGCGCAACTTCGCGAATACACAGCGCCGCATTGCCGAGCCTGCCGACATGGAAGGTCTGAAAATCCGCACAGTGGTCGCCGACCTGCCGCAGGAACTGGTCAAAGCTCTGGGCGCATCGCCGACGCCGATCCCATGGCCGGAACTGTTCACCAGCTTCCAGACCGGCGTGGTTGAGGGCTCCAAGAACGGTATCACCGACATCATGGGCATGAAGTTCCCGGATGCGGGCCTGCAATATGTCACGCTGGACGGCCACGCCTATATGGGCGCACTGTGGTGGATGAACAACGCCAAGTTCCAGGAGATGCCTGAGGATATGCGCCGCATCGTTGTCGACGGTTTCTATGCGCTGCAACAGGCCACCTTTGCCTCGCCCAAGCGCAAGTCGATTCAGGCCTATGAGGATTTTGTCGCCGGTGGCGGAGACCTCTATGTCCTGACGCCAGATCAGAAGGCAGCGTTCAAAGAGGCCGCAACCCCGGTGTATGACTGGTTCCAGTCCAACGTTGCCCGTGGGGACGAAATCTTTGGTGCGTTGACCGAAGCGGTTGCTGCGGCTGAGGCCGATGTAAACGCCTCACGCGATGCGGATCTGAACTAAGTACATAGGCCGGGCTTTATGGCCCGGCCCTCACCGAAACGGGTACATCCACCCTTTGTAGTCGTTGACCAGCACATGCGCCCTTTCGATCTGCTCTGGCGACATTTTCTTGACCACTTCCTCAAGGCTGATCGCCGCGTCGGGGTCGCCGCCAATGGCGCTGAGCGTGTACCACATATAGGCGCGCACCAGATCGGGTGCGGGCATGCCCAAACCCAATTCATAGTACCAGCCAACGCCCGACTGAGCCCCCGGGTGGCCTTTCATCGAGGCGCGGAGATACCATTCAAAGGCGCGTTCGTAGTCCTGCTCAACCCCAAGGCCCAGCCCGTACATCACGCCGATCAACTCTTCAGCCTCGGCGTTGCCCGAGCGCGCGGCTGGAAGAAGTTCCTCGCGCGCGGCTTCAAACTGTCCGGCTTCCATCATATCGCGCGCTTGCTCCAGTTCCGCCAGAGCCGGAGACGCAAATATGCAAAGGGCGAAAACAAGCTGACGCATGGGTTGGTTGCTCTCTTCTGGGTTGGGGCCGCTGCGGCACAGGATTTGCCGCGACCGTTAACCGATGATGACTTTATCCCATTTGATATGGAACAGGCCGCCGTTGGTCATCAACTGTTTTACGACCCGATCCTGTCGGGCAACCAGAACATCAGCTGCGCCCATTGTCACCACCCGGATTTTGGCACCTCTGACGGGTTATCGCTTGGCATAGGCGAAGGTGGGCAGGGGTTGGGGCCGGACCGCACACCCGGCACCGGGGCAGACAGAATACGCAAACGCATCCCTCGCAACTCTCCGGGCCTGTGGAATCTTGGGGCGAGGGAGATTCACACAGTCTTTCACGACGGCAGGCTGAGTAATTCAGACGTCTACGGCAACGGCTTCAATTCCCCAGCGCGGGAGTGGCTGCCCGAGGGCCTGAATTCCCTGCTGGCGGCGCAGGCTCTGTTTCCCCTGACCTCACAATTCGAGATGGCGGGCAATGTGGCCGAGAATGAGGTCACAGGCGCGGTGCATGATCGGATCGACAAAGGCTGGCCTATTCTGGCGAAACGCGTCCGCACCGATCCACGGTATGGTCCGGCCATCGTCGCCGCCTTTGACGAGGTCGAGACGACCGAAGACATCACGATCACGCAAGTCGCCAACGCTCTGGCCGCTTTCATGGCGATCGAGTGGCGGAGCACCGACAGCCCGTTTGACCACTACCTCGAGGGTGACACGAATGCCCTTTCGCCGGCCCAATTGGATGGGATGGAGCTTTTCTACGGCAAAGCCCGTTGCTCCAGCTGCCACGCCGGACCTCTCATGTCAGATCAGAAGTTCCATGCTTTAGGTTTGCCGCCCTTTGGACCGGGCCGTACCCGGCAGTGGGATCCTTTCGTCCGGGATGTAGGCCGCATGGGCGAAAGCAACCGCCTGGAGGATGCCTATAGGTTCCGCACCCCTATGTTGCGCAACGTTGCCCTGACCGCGCCCTACGGTCACAATGGCGCTTTCCCCGATCTGGAAAGCGTCATTCGCCACCACTTGAATCCGCAGGTAAGCCTGGACAACTGGAGTCCTGAAATGGCTGCTTTGCCCGAGGTGCCATGGTTGCAAAAAACCGATTTCATAGTGTGGGAGGACGACTATGAAATGGAGCGTCAACGCAATAAAAGCGACATTGTTCCGGTCCAACTCACAGAGTTGGAAATTCAAAACCTGATTGCTTTTCTGCAGTCGTTGACAGGTATCAGCGTAGATTCATTGAAGTTCGGAGTGCCGAAAGGATTTATTCCTTAGCCATCCCTCACATCGGCAAGGCTCTGTCGGAGAAGTCGTACCCTGCCGTCCTTGTTGGTTTTCTCTTTTGGGAAGATCTTGGGATGAAATGATTTGCAGAGAAGAAGACTCTGTCGAGCGTCGCGATACAAAAAAACAGGTATCTAAAACGGTATCAAACCAATTTGATCTGACAAGATAGGTCTAGATATCTGACGCACTGTTCTTGTGAGTGGCGTGTTTCCAGTATGGGGCAATTTCCCCACTGCGATCCTTGAATAGGGCTCCAAGAATCCGTCGCAAATTCTTGTCGACCCGCACTTTATATGAGGGTGCAAGCGGTCCCAAAGTTACAACGCAACTACGCACCAAGACGGAACTTGGTCGGTGTCATTCCGGTTTGACCCCGGAAAAAGCGCGTGAAATGGGACTTGTCTGAGTAGCCCAGGAATAGACCGATCTCCGCAATTGTCATCTTGTCATCTCTGAGGTGCTCTTTGGCGACATCGACACGCAGCCGTTTGATTTCGCGGGGGAGTGTTGTGCCTTGTTGTTGAAGCGCTTTCAGAAACCGTTCCGGCTGTATTCCCAGTAGTCCGGCCACAACCTCTGGTCCCAGATCGGTTTCATCCAGTTTGTCGCGTAAGACGGATCGCAAAGCGGCCACCACCGTTACTTCTTCGTTTTGTCGAGCTGAGGCTATGTGTTTGACAGAACCCTCGGAGGCATGGTGCAGAAACAACCATTCCACAGGAAAACTGATTTGCATTCCGGGATCAGGTCCCAAGCCAACTTCGATCCCTTTGTAGTTGACCGGTAGACCCGTAATATACCGGCTTTCCCACCGCACACGCGAAGAATCCCAGGATTCTCCGACGACAGTCTCCAGAAGCCGTACATAGATCGCGGCTCCAAAACCGGTCACTTGAATGGGTGGGACAGCGGGTTCCTGTTGCCTCTCGATACGATAGGTTGCTTTGTCCGCTTCGATGACAAGGCTGTGCCGCACGGAATTGGACTCCTGCGGGACAAGCCCAATAAAGCGGGTAAAGAACTCGAACAGCGAGTTTGTCGATTGTAGGGCTTGAGCGAACGGAGGCCATTCCCGCAGGTCAAAAGTCTCGCCTACATTCAGGCCAAGGTATCGGTCCCCAGACACGTCTGAGAAGGCATTTAGCAGACCGTAAACCAGCTCTGAGTGGACATAGACAGAAGGGTCAGACAACAGTTCGGACTTCAAGCCGACCTGATCCAAGGCCGGTTGCGGATCGAGCTCGCGGTCAGTGAGATACTGCAGAAACGGAGCTGCCAAAGCGAGGCGAATGAACCCTTCGCTATGCTCTTGAGAGGTGGAGTTGAACGGCAATTTCGTCTCCCTTTCAGGATCAAATGCTGTGATCAGTGGCCATTTTTGTAGTCACATTCGTACATCCTAATTCAAAAGGGGCAACCGAGCCAATGAAATCCAGACTATAGTTGGCAAAACATGAATATGAAGGGAGTACTTATGTCCGGCTTACGAATGTCTCTTTGCTCGACGGCAATTGTCGCGGCAGTTCTTTCTTTTTCGGCGACCGCGCAGGCTCAGGATCAAGAAGAACCCCAAACGCTGTTTACCAACGTGCATGTCTTCGACGGTGTGAATGAGCAACGCATTGAAAATGCCAGTGTTCTGGTCGAGGGCAATCTGATCAAGTCCGTCTCAACCGATGCCATTGATGCGCCGAGCGCGACGGTTATCGACGGCGGTGGGCGCACTCTGACACCGGGCTTTATAGAGAATCACGCGCACCTGATGCTCATGGGGCCATCGATTGCCGAGATGGAAACCAACTCGACCTGGGAGGATTTCGCCATCCACGGGACCCGGATGGCCGAAATGTACCTGATGCAGGGCTTCACGACCGTTCGCGATGCCGGGGGCGCTGGCGGCGGGCTGCGGCGCGCAATTGACGCCGGCCAGATCGTCGGCCCCCGCTTTTATCCTTCCGGGGCATTTCTCGGAACACGTGGTGGTCACGCCGATTTCGCATCCTTCACATCTCCGCCGGGTGGGGTGACCAACTTTGGGACTCTGAATATGGCCCAACAGGTCAACGGTGTTGACGAAATTTACATGTATGGCCGCAACAACCTGCGCATGGGTGCCACGCAATTGAAGTTCATGCAATCAGGTGGGGTGATTTCGGCATTCGATCCATGGCAGTTGCTCGCCGGTTCGAAAGAAGAGATCGAGGCCGCTGTTCAGGTTGCCAACGAGTACGGCACCTATGTCATGGCACATTCCTACCGCAAAGAAGCGATCATCAATGCCCTGAATGCAGGGGTCAGAACCATTGAACACGGATTTCACTTTGACTGCGAGATTTCTGCTTTGATGAAAGAAAAAGGAGCGTACATCACGACGAACATCACAGCATTTGATCCAGGCCTACTTGATGTTCCTTCCGTGAAAAACAACCCCAACAGTTTGAGGAAGGCCAAATCGGCCTCGGCGACCTTCGAAGCCTACATTCCAAGTATGAAGGAATGCCCGGCGCCGCGCGGTTTCCAAACCGATTGCGTCGGCTCGGTCGAAGCGTGCAACATCCAGATCGCCTACGAGAAACATCTGAATAACCATTTCTTCGGCCCCTATGCGTCGATGGTAACCCTAACTTCGGTAGGTGGCGAGATCGCGGCACTTAGCGGTGATTTCATGAACCCCTATCCGGAAGGCAAACTGGGTGTGATCGAAGAAGGAGCTTATGCGGATATCCTGCTAATCGACGGTAATCCACTTGAAGACTTCTCGGTGGTTGGTACGGGTGATCAATGGTTCGGCGCCGACCCGAGGCCTGAAAGCCCTGATACGATTCGACTGATCATGAAAGATGGCGTTATCTACAAAAACACACTGAATTGACCTGCCTAAGTTGCCGGAGAGAATTTATGCACCATTGGTTCCGCTGGGTCGTATGCGCAGGGTTTTTTTGGTGTGGGCATTCTGCGTTGGCAACGCCTGAAACCGCATTAGATTGGGCCGACCTGCCAGACCCTTCTGCGCAGGTCTTTGAAGACCCCTATCGCGAGCTCAGCCCTGAACAATTCGACGATGTTCTTTACGTCGTTCGATTGCGCGGCAGGCTGCAGCAGGATGGTGGCAGCGAAGAAGAGCGGCAAAAGTGGCAAGTGCTTTTGACCGAGACCGAGGATGCCTTGGCCGCTGATGGAATTGATATCGACTGGCTGCTCGATCAGCGTGAAGTTGTGATGGAACGTCGAAGAAAGGCGGGGACAAACGGAAATCCGCAATTCGATGGTCAAACAATCACACTGGCTGGTTTCGCCATTCCTGCTCCGAATGATCCGGACGGGCGGCCTGTTGCGTACCTGGTGCCGGAACGCGGGATGTGCAGCCACATGCCGCCACCTCCGCCCAACCAGATGATCCGTGTGCGGTTGAACGGGGACTGGGCGCCCAGCTATTTTCATGAACCTGTTCGGCTGACGGGCATGCTGACCATCGATCCGTCTGTTCAGAATATGATGGTTGTGGATGGCCAGATGCCGATGAACGCGACTTTCCAGTTGGAAACGGAACGTGTCGAAACTCTGGAAAACAAGGCGGACAGGCTGGAATGGAAGCAGCGTGCCGCTGATCGCATCCGTGCGGCGGGCAATCGCAAGACCGGTGGGGCAAGGGCGTCTGAATGATAAGACTACTGGCTGCTACACTAAGTATTGCTGTCGCTGGCGCCGCCTCGGCGCAAGGACTGTCCGGGCCCTCTTCGGTCGAAGCTGATCTTACCCCCGGAGATGGGCTCACCGACCCACAATACCGTTCCGATTTTCCACGCAACATCGCACTGGGTTGGTTTGAGTGGAAAGACCGACTCGCTGAGGGTGGGTTTCGGTTCAATATTGATTACCTGGCGTTAGGCCAAACCACGAATGCGGATCTGGGAACCGGCGAAGCGGCCAGCGGAATTGCGCGATTCTACGGGAGTTGGCAGGCAACTGAACAGGGTTCCCTGACATTCAAGATCGAAGACCGGCACAGCTATACCGATGTGGCCCCGCAGTTTCTTGGGCTGGATGGCGGAGCGCTTTCGATCACCGGGACAGCCTTCAACGATAGCGGCCTGCTGCTGACCAATCTGTTCTGGACCCAAAGGGCCGAAAACGGTTCGTGGACGCTGCAATTCGGGCAGATTGATGTAACGGACTTTGTGGATATCTATGGGCTGGTCAGCCCCTATAGTGGCTTCCAAAACCTGTCCTTCAACACCAACCCAACACTTAACGCACCCAACCCAGGTCTTGGTATTGCCGGTGGGATCAAGCTGAGTGAAAACTTCTACGCTGTCGCGAGCGTTGCAGATGCAAACGCCGATCCGTCTGATCCAAACTTTGATGTGTTCAGCGACGGCAACCTCTTCAAATCGCTCGAACTTGGGTACACGTCAGGCTTTGATCGCATTTATTTCGACAATGTCCATCTGACCCTCTGGCACGCGGATGCGGCCGAAGATGGCAGCCGGGCGGAAGACTATGGCGCTGCGTTTTCTGCCGCATGGTTTGTTGACAATAAGTGGATGCCGTTCTTTCGGGCAGGGGCCTCAAAAGGGACCGCAGCGCTATATGACCGGTCGGTTTCTGCCGGTCTGGGTTACTATGGCCGCAATACCGATCTGGCAGGTCTCGGCCTGAACTGGGCCGAGGCACGAGGCATAGATGGCGATCAGTTCACGCTGGAAGCCTTCTACCGTTTTTCGATCTCACCCGGGCTGCAGATCACGCCGTCCCTGCAGTACATTTCGAACCCGCTGCTGAACCCCGCTCAGGATAGCATTACGCTGTTCGGCCTGCGAACCCGGATCGTTTTCTAGTGTGGGTCGAAAGCAGACGTCAAAAGCGTTGAAATATGCAATTCTGCTGATCAAAGGGAGGATCTATCCATGCGTACCCTGTTTCTGGCTGGCACGTTGTCCGTGTTTTCCACTTTCTGCGTCGCGCAAACCTACGACGTGGTCATCCTCAACGGTCGGGTAGTGGATCCGGAAACCGGGTTCGATCAGATCGCCAACGTTGGAATAAGCAATGGCTGGATCACTGCTGTTACCGACGAAGATATTGACGGCAGAGAGGCAATCGACGCGACAGGGCATGTTGTGGCGCCCGGGTTTATCGACCTTGAACAACACGGGCTGGATCCTTGGGGTATCAAGGTCAACCTTCGCGATGGCGTTACGACGCAAATGGATTTTGAGGTCGGAGCCGCGAATATCGATGAATGGTACGCTGCGCGCCAAGGCGTGACGCAGGCAAACTATGGCACAGTCGTTGGACAAGAATTCGCGCGGATGCGGGTACATGACGGCCTTGTTCTGGAAGGTGGGGACATCGACTTCCGGAACTTCTTCGCACTGCGGGCACAATCCGTGGAAGACGGTGTCGAGGGCTGGTCGTCGGTTCCAAGCAACCGCGAGCAGATGAACGAAATCACTGCCCAACTGGATGAGGGGCTTCGTCTCGGCGCACTCGGCGTGGGATCGACCATCGGCTACGCCCGCGAAGGCATCACAACCTATGAGATGTTCGAAGCACAGCGGGCCGCTGCGCGTTATGGTCGTCTAACTTCGGTGCATCACCGGTTTCATCCCAG
Source organism: Ruegeria sp. BG11 (assembly GCF_056538565.1). Classification (NCBI taxonomy): domain Bacteria; kingdom Pseudomonadati; phylum Pseudomonadota; class Alphaproteobacteria; order Rhodobacterales; family Roseobacteraceae; genus Ruegeria; species Ruegeria sp. BG11. The sequence continues at coordinate 282,994 of NZ_JBQFTH010000006.1, forward strand.
TGCTTCCACACCTACTGAGACACAGACCGGCGTTAACGAAATCCTTGTCAATGCGATGGTGCTCGGCGCGCCGCTGCACATACACCACGATAATGACTATGGGTGGTGGGAAAATCAGGAAAAGCTCCAGATGGCCCGCGACCAAGGCTACAACGTCTGGTCCAGCTACTATCCTTGGACCGCCGGTTCGGGAAACTACGGCGCTTCGATCATCGCCCCCGAAAACTGGGAAGGGTCGATGGGGTACAAATACGAAGACACCATCTTTGACCCCCAGCTCGATCGCTTTGTGACCAAAGACGAATTCTTGAGCTTCGCGGAGAATGAACCGGGACGGACCGCTATTGTCTTTAGCCCGCCAAGAGAGCAATGGCTCAACGATTGGATCACAATCGCGGGCTATGGCATCTCGGGCGACGGTATGGCCGGGTTGGATATCGAGGGCAACTTGATGAGTTGGGATGCCCCCTACGAAGACTATGCCGGGCATCCCCGGTCCGCAGGCAGTCACGCGCTTGTCTTGAGACTGGCTCGCGAAGCGAATGTGCCCCTGATGCTCACACTCACTCAGTTGAGTTACATACATGTGAAGCGATTGGGTGACACTGGCTTGCGTGCAATGCAGGTGCGTGGGCGTATGCAAGAAGGCATGGTCGCGGATATCACGATTTTTGATCCGGAGACTGTGACCGAAAAGGCGAACTATACCCTTGGCCAGCAAGGTCTGCCGTCAGAAGGCATTCCGTATGTGCTGGTCAACGGAACGATAGTTGTCCGGAACAGCGAAGTGCAGCGTGATGTTTATGCCGGGCAGCCGATCCGGTTTCCAGTCGAAGAAAGTGGGCGTTTTGTACCGGCTGGCCGCGAGCAGATCATGGGCATCCTCACACCGGACACCGGCACGGTCCGTCCAACACTGCTTGACGATATCACAAATAATGAAGCCAGTGCCGCACCCGCCGCGCCATCAACCAACCAGTTTGCATCGGTAAAGCCAACCGACCCGTTTGATTGGTTTACGCCTCGCAACGGTTTAGATGACGGTGCCCTTTTCTTTTGCGTCGTGCATGCTCGCTTCGAGGACCCTGCGCAAGCAAAACGCGACTATGCGAAGGCTATGATGTCAAAAATGGGAGGGTCTAGGCCTAATCAGTCGGAACAACGCAGAGCAAACTAATACGCAGAGTCTTGGAGCAGTGAAAAATGAAAGCCTACATTAGGCTGAGATCGATCATCAGCAACCAGTCAGGTTACGGAAGCTTTTCCCGCAAGGCACCTGTTCTTCAGATCGGAGCAGAACGGCGACTCTGAGCCTAACGAGCCATATGCTGCGCAGAGGTAGCATGACCGCTTTGCTTGTCTTCAGGGATCACACTCCTTGGCGCGCAACTCATGCTCTTGCGGCCACTTCGTATTGACCGGTCCATTGTTGACCTGACCTTTTAGCAGCAGGTTCCGTATTCTCTGAGATGGCATGTAGAGCGTTGTCCTGCTCCTATCTCCTGTGTTGGAGACATCTTTTCTGTCTAAGTGCAGCGGAGGCACAGCGGACACAGTTTCATGCGCAACGTATCAATAGGCGCTTGTCGCGTAAGACCTTGATGCATCGTGGGGAAAGGATGGTGGGTGATGAGAGACTCGAACTCCCGACATCTTCGGTGTAAACGAAGCGCTCTACCAACTGAGCTAATCACCCGTGACGGTGCATTTAGCCAAGCCTGAGGGCGGGTGCAAGAGGGTTTGCGCGAATTTCTGACCTTTCTTCGGGTGGCGCGTCTGCGACGGCTGTCTGTACCGCTGAAGGCATCACTGCACACCCGATTGAAGGCAAATACCGAAAGGCGCTTGCGCGGGGCCTGTTGCCTCCGATATCCCCAGAAGGGACCGAAACCCCTCAGGCCGGAGAGGACATGGCCCGACACTCCCCTCGCCGTTTTCTTGTGGCAGCGCTGGTGCTTGGCGCGTTTTTGCTTGCTCCGCTTCGGGCCGGTGCAGACGGGATTTTAGTGTTTGCGGCGGCCAGTCTAAAAACCGCATTGGATGAGGTGTCGACTGCGTATCAACGCGAGACTGGCAACGATGTCACGATTTCATATGCCGCATCCTCGGTTCTTGCGCGTCAGTTGCAGCAAGGCGCTCCGGCTGATCTTTTCATTTCCGCGAATGAGGATTGGATGGATGTGCTGCAGAAGGATGGTGTGATCAAACCCGAAACCCGAGTCGCCCTCTTGGGCAATGGATTGGTACTGATCGGAGCCGCGCCCCAGACTAATATTGACGAGGTCTCGGCGGCCTATGATTTGGCCGAACAGCTTGAAGGCGGCTTTCTTGCCATGGCGTTGGTCGATGCCGTCCCCGCGGGCATCTACGGCAAGGCCGCGTTGCAGAACCTTGGCCAATGGGACGCAGTACAGCATCAGATTGCTCAAACCGACAATGTGCGTGCGGCACTGGCTTTGGTCGCGACCGGGGCGGTACCGATGGGCATCGTCTATCGGACGGATGCTCAGGCTGACGCGCGGGTTGGAGTTGTTGGCAGCTTCCCAGAGGACAGTCATCCGCCCATCATATACCCGGTCGCCGAGACGTCCTCTGCCAAGCCAGAGGCGCAGGATTTTCTGACCTTTCTCCAAAGCGAATTCGCGTCAGATCTGTTCAAGGGGCAGGGGTTTTCTCTGCCTGAACGGTGAGCCTTATGGATTGGTTGGGCCCTGCCGAGATTGAGGCGTTGAAATTGTCCCTGCTTGTGTCGTTCTGGGCAACGCTGGCGACTTTGCCATTCGGGATATTCGTGGCTTATGCTTTGGCGCGCTGGCGCTTTCCGGGGCGGCAGGTGTTGAATGGTCTGGTGCATTTGCCCCTGATCCTGCCTCCCGTCGTCACCGGCTACCTGCTGCTGCTGACTTTCGGCATTCAGGGTCCTATCGGGCGCATATTGGCCGAGTTCGGGATCGTTGTTGCGTTCCGGTGGACGGGCGCTGCGATGGCGGCGGGGATCATGGCGTTCCCTTTGATGGTGCGGGCCATCCGTCTGTCGATTGAGGCCGTTGACCCTCGGCTTGAACAGGCGGGGGCCACGCTGGGGGCCTCGCGCCCTTGGGTGTTTGCGACGGTAACATTGCCGATGATCCTGCCGGGGGTCATTGCTGGGGCCATTCTGGCATTTGCCAAGGCGATGGGCGAGTTTGGGGCCACGATCACCTTTGTCTCGAACATTCCGGGCCAGACTCAAACACTGCCATCAGCCGTCTACGCCTTCCTGCAGGTGCCGGGGGGTGAGGCGGCGGCGACCCGGTTGGTCGTCATCTCGATCATCATCGCGATGGTGGCGCTATTGTTGTCAGAATATTTCGGGCGCCGTGCGGCGGCGCGGGTGGCCGGGTCATGAGCCTGTCTGTTCGTCTGCGCCACAGCCTGGCTGGGCTGGATCTGGACCTCAACTTTGAGGCTCCGCCGGGCGTGACGGTTCTGTTCGGACGTTCGGGGTCGGGCAAGACTACGGTGGTGAATGCCGTGGCGGGTCTGTTGCGACCCGAGGCCGGGCGCGTCGCCGTGGATGATTGGGTCCTGTTCGACACAGACACCAAGCTTTGGCTGCCGCCGCACAAACGCAGGCTCGGCTATATCTTTCAGGAAGGACGTCTGTTCCCTCACCTGACCGTGCGACAAAACCTGTCTTTCGGGCGCTGGTTTGCACCGCGGTCTGCAAAGCGTGAGGACCCGGACAAAGTGATTGAGATGCTGGGCATCGGTCATCTGCTCGACCGCCGTCCGGCTGGTTTGTCCGGGGGGGAGAAGCAGCGGGTCGCGATCGGACGCGCCTTGTTGGCCAGCCCACGCCTAATTCTGGCTGACGAACCTCTGGCTGCGTTGGACGAAGGCCGGAAGGCCGAGATCCTGCCTTACTTTGAGCGTCTTCGGGATGAGGTCTCGGTTCCAATTCTCTATGTCACCCATTCCGCGGCCGAGGTTGCGCGACTGGCGACCTCGGTTGTTGCGTTGCAGGATGGCAAGGTGGCGCGCCACGGCCCGGCCTCTGAAGTGCTGGCCGATCCGTCCGTAACACCTGCGGGTGTGCGCGCTGTTGGCGCGGTACTGCAGGTGCGTGTGCGGGCGCATCACGAGGACGGTTTGACCGAGTTGGACGCGGGTGGAGAGTCGCTGTTTCTACCGCGTATCCCGCATCAGATCGGCGCAGAGCTTCGCATCCGTATCCCCGCGCAAGAGGTGATCCTGTCCAACCAGCCTCCAGCAGGGCTGTCGGCCCTGAATGTTTTGGAGGGCACGATCGAGACGATCCGCGCCGGGGACGGGCCGGGTGCGATCATCTCGATGGATACGTCGGCAGGTATCGTGCTCGCGCGGATCACCCGCCGTTCTGTCGCGGGGCTTGGTTTGCAACCAGGCGCGCGATGCTATGCGGTGATCAAGACAGTTGCGCTGGCGCCGCAGGATGTTGGCGGACGGATCGGCCCGACAGGTTAGAGTTAGGCCAAGGCGCGGGCCTCATGCTCGCGCAGGATCATTCGGGCGGCGCGGCCGAAGCCGATGGATTTATCCGAGGTGCGATCGGGAAAGATCGAGGCCAGCTCCTGCAGCCCATTCGAGGACAGGGAATGTAGCGCCTCGTCGCCTAGAAACAGGCTCTCTGCCAATGCGCCCTCGGCGGTCAGAATCTCATGCTGATCCAACAGGATATGTAGGTATTCGACCGGCTGGTTTGAGGTGTCGACGAAGATACCCGGCCACGAACACAGGTGTTTTGCTGCGACCAGAACCTCGGCGGCGCCAAACAGCAGCTCGACTTTCGGTCCTTGTATCAGGACGCGATGTTGCTGCGACACCAGAAGATCGCGCGAGGGTATGTCGGGCCCAAGGCTGCCGCGCAGGATACGCACGGGCCGCAGATCAGGGTCACGACGCAATCGCTCGGGGGGGATCGGGCTGGCCTCGATCCACCGGATGGGTTGCAGCCCGTGATCTTTGGTCTGGACCAGATCGCCGACTGTCAGGGCCTCGACGAGCTCCGATCCGGTTTCGGTTTCGATCAGCGTCCCGGCGGTAAAGCATACGCCTTGAATGGAAATGGTGATGGTCGCCTGACCAAAGAAGAACCCGTCAGACCCCTGAATGACGAACGTGTCGGTTGCGATCTGGTTGAAGTCGAGGCTGTTAAAAAAGGTGGGATCGACCGTGTAGGTCCATTCGCCGGTATCCGCGTCTATCGTAGCCGTCCCATTGGCCGGAGGGGTCGCGATTGCCCAATTGTTGACGTCGAATGTTCCCGGGGTAGTGCCAAGAATGACCTGACCGGTGGCCACGTTCGGCGGTGAACCGGTGACATCCCCTGTCAAATCACCCGTGACCGGAACCGAGACCATGCTAGCCCTCGCCTTGTTCCAGCAGACGTTTGAAATCCTTCTTACGATAGAGCTTCATATGGACCTCGCCCGCGGCATCCCGGCTCCATTCTACGATCCGGTTTTGGCCCATGTCACCAACCAGACGATTCGTTCGAACGCGAGGGTGTGGTATTTCTGCCTTGAGAATGTCGACAATTTCATTGGTCTGCCCGAACGGCGCAACCAGATCGACGATCCAGAACGACGACCCGCTGGTGAAATCCGCATCCTTCAGGGGCTTTTCCTGAATGGCATATCTGTTTTCAGCCTCACGGCTGAGGCCGGCAAAAGTTACGAACCCTCGAGGAAAGCCGTTCTGGCGGAAGATGTGATACTGCCCCAGCCGCAATGGCGTTTCAAAGGCATAGAGAACCTGCGCCAAACTGCGTTTCTGATGCGTTGGGGTCAGGCCTGCCAAGTAGAACATTGCCCCGAAATCGGCGTATTTCTCCGGCGAGAGGTCAAACCAGTCCTTTGGAAATGTTTGGCTCACAGGGACACCAGACTTGCAATAAATATCATGATGATATGCGCCGACTTGTCAGTTGCATATAGGTATTTTGATGTGTTTGCGGTCTGTTGCCGAGCCCCCTCTCGACCCAACCTCCAATTGTGTTACTCTCATGGAACAGAGTTTATTTCAGGATGTTCAGATGATGCGTGTTGCCAAACTCATTGCAGCCTCGGCGTTAATTTTAGCACCCCAGCTTGCGCAGGCCGTCGGCTTCGGTGTCCGGGTAGGGCCACAAAACCGGACCCAGATAACGCCGTTGGAGGGTGGCATCTATGAGGTCAAGGCTATCGGATCATCGGCGCCAGTGAACTACTGGTGCGGGATCGGCGATTTCGCGATACGTACGCTGGGCGTACCCGGCCCGACGCGCATTTATATCTACCGTGCCTATGAGCCGGGCGTACGCACGGTGCAATTCTCACTGACACCACCTCCGGGCGCGGATACCGATCCGGGCTATTCCATCACGGTCAGAAAGGTCGGAGAGAATATGTCGGCGACCTCGGCACAGGCCTATTGCTTTGACAACTTCATGGATTTTGGGTTCTGAGCCTCAGACCCATTTCGCCATGGGCGGCAAGCTCATCAGCACCGCATCCGGATCGTGGCCCGTCTCAAGCCCGAACTTGGTGCCGCGGTCATAGACAAGATTGTACTCGGCATAGAGGCCCCGATGCACCAGTTGGGTGTCTTTGTCCGCGTCTGAAAAGCTCTGGACCCGGCGTTTTTCGACCAAAGGCAGGAACGCGGGCAGGAAGGCTTTGCCGATATCCTGCGTCAGGGCGAAATCCGCCTGCCAGTCATCGGTGCAGTAGTCATCCATGAAGATACCACCAACGCCGCGCGCGCGCTTGCGGTGAGGGATGTAGAAATACTCATCCGCCCAGTCCTTAAGGCGCGGATAGTGGCTTGGTCCGTGCGGGTCCAGATGCGCCTTCTGGGTCGCGTGGAAATGGGCGGTATCGTCGTCATATTCGATGCAAGGGTTCAGGTCTGACCCGCCGCCGAACCACCAGGCATGTGGTGTCCAGAACATGCGCGTGTTCATGTGAACAGCGGGGGCATGTGGGTTTTGCATGTGGGCGACCAGAGAAATGCCGGAGGCCCAGAACCGAGGGTCCTCGGTCATGTCGGGGATGCCCTTGCGTGCCGCCATGGCCTGTTGTGCGCGTTCGCCCAACGTGCCGTAGACGGTTGAGACATTGACGCCGACCTTTTCGAACACGCGCCCGCCCCGCATCACCGACATCAGCCCGCCGCCCGCGTCCGAGCCGTCCTCGGACTGGCGTTTGGTTTCTTTAAATTCGAAGCTTCCGGGAGTTGCGTCGGCAAACGGGCCGGTGTCGTGGCTATCTTCCAGCGCTTCAAAAGCGGCAACGATATCGTCGCGCAATTGGCGGAACCAGGCTGAGGCGGTGGTCTTTTCGGTATCAAACATGGTCAATGCGCCGGGGCTGCGACAGGGTCCAGCAAGGTGCGGCCGCCGTCAATTGTCAGGATCTGGCCAGTGATGAACCCTGCCGCGTCCGAGGCCAGAAACTGCGCTGTTTCTGTCAGTTCGGTCGGGGCGGCGATCCGGGCCAGAGGGGTGTGTTTCTCGATGTCGTCGCGGAAATCGCGATTTTCTTTCAGCGTTGATTGCAGCGATGCGCTCATCACTGACCCCAGCGCGATCGAGTTCACGCGGATACGGTTGGGGGCCAGTGCAACCGCCAGCGAGCGGGTCATTTGATCCAACGCGGCGGTTGAGACGGAATAGGCCATCAGATCCGGATGGGTGCGCCGTGCTGCGATTGAGGACAGGTTGATGATGGAGCCCGCCGGGTTTTCCTCATCTTCGCCGGATTGTTTGATCATCCGTTTGGCCACCAATTGGCTGAGGCGCAAGGCGGGCATCAGGTTCTGGTTCAGCAAGGTCCGAACCGAGTCGTCATCGGGGTCCAGCGGGTCAGACGGGATCACCTGACGCGCGCCGTTGATCAGAATGTCGACCTGATCGAACGCATCCAGCGTGGCCGAAAGCAGGTTGGCGATGGTCAGCTTTTCGCGCAAATCACCGGCGAAATAGCGGATGTTGCCATCGTCGGCCTGCTCGCCCAATTCCTCGGCCAGCCGTTTTTCATCCATATCTGCAAAGACGACATTGGCCCCGGCATCTGCAAAATGCCGCCCGATGGCCAACCCAATCCCGTTGGCCCCGCCGGTTACAATCGCTGTCTTGCCAGCTATGGAAAAGGACATCCGAATCCTCCTGATTTGGGGCAGGTTAGCCGGGCTTAGGCCCGGGGGCGAGAGGCTTGAAACACCTTGAACCGATTGTCGCCTGCCACTTCCTGAACTTGGGCGAAGGATTCGGCCAGTGTTGCCTCATAGGGCAGGTGGTGGTTGGCAACCATCCACAGGGTGCCGTTGCGGGTCAGGTTCTTCGCGGCGGACTTGATGAAGCCCTGCCCCAACGCCGGATCGGCACTGCGTGAGGTGTGAAAGGGCGGGTTCATGATGACGGTGTCGATAGGCTCGGGCGCGGTCCAGGTCACCGCATCCGCCCAGTGGAACTGAGCACGCATATCGGGGACGTTTGCTTGCGCGCATGTCAGCGCGGCGTGATCCGCCTCAACCAGATGAAGGGCTTTGACGCGGTCATTCTGTAGTAGACCCGCTGACAGATACCCCCAGCCCGCGCCCAGATCAGCCACGCGCGGGCCGATCTTGTCCGGCAAGGACTGTGCCAAAAGGGCCGAGGCCGGGTCGACCCCATCAGCAGAAAACACACCCGGAGCGGTCACGTAGCCATCCACGCTTTGGGTCTCGGGGGCGGCCCAATCGGCAAAGGCCTCGACGTCGGCCTGAAACCAGAAGATCTTGCCATGGGCCTTGGAAATAGGGCCTTCGATTGCAACACGCTTGCGGATGTCTTTCAGAACACTGTCGATACCGTTGGTTTTGGCACCATCAACCACGATTGTCCCGCTGGCATGGCTGCACGCCTGCTGCACCAGCGACCGGGCCAGCGCCTTGGCGCGGGGCAGAAACACCAGCGCGTCGCGGCATGCCGCGTCAAGCTTGGGCTTGGTGGCAAAGCCCTGACCAGCGAAATGATCATGGAAAGGTTTGAACGGCTGAATCACCCGTGCCTCGCGCGACAAGGCTGACAGATCCTCTTCAGGTGTCGGGCCGATCACCACCAGCGGTTGCGACAGGGTCAAACCGCAGTTCAGGGCAAGATCAAGACGAGGGGACATGATAAATTCCGGGCAGCCCAGCCTGCGTTATTCTTCGCGTTCCATCGTGCATTGCAGCGGATGCTGATGCCGACGCGCGAAATCCATCACCTGACCCACCTTGGTCTCGGCAATCTCGTGGCTGAAGACGCCAACAACCGCGACGCCCTTTTTATGCACGGTCAGCATGATCTCGAACGCCTGCGCGTGGGTCATGCCGAAGAAGCGCTCCAACACATGAACGACAAACTCCATCGGGGTGTAGTCATCGTTCAGCAACAGCACTTTATACAGCGGAGGGCGCTTGGTTTTGGGTCGCGTCTGCAGCAGGACGGACGAGTCGCCGTCGTCATCCGATTTGTCAGACATCATCCAGGGGTTTTCCAGCATCGCGCGCAACTGTCCGATTCAGGCATTGGGTTTATCTGAGGGCTTATATAACGTTGACGCCGTCAGAATAAAGAGGCAGCGGACCCTTTCGGAATGGACAGCAAACTGACCACTATCGCTTTCGATGCGGATGACACGCTGTGGCACAACGAGCGTTTTTTCCAACTGACACAGGCCCATTTCGCCCAATTGCTGGCAGACCACGCAGAACGGGACCACCTGATGGAGCGTCTGCTGGCCGCCGAAAAGCGGAATATCCAGCACTACGGCTATGGAATCAAAGGCTTTGTCCTGTCGATGATCGAAACGGCGATCGAGGTGACGGAAGACCGGGTTCCAGCCTCGGTCATCCGCCAGTTGATCGACGCGGGGCAAGAGATGCTGGCCCATCCCATCGAACTTCTGCCCCATGCACGCGAGGCGGTTGAGGGCGTGGCCGAGACCCATCGCGTTATTCTGATCACCAAGGGTGACCTGATTGATCAGGAGCGCAAGCTGGCCCAATCGGGGTTGGGGGATTTGTTCGACGGGGTCGAGATCGTTTCGGAAAAGACGGCCGAGACCTATAGGACGATCTTCGAACAGCATGGCGAGGGCCCCTCGACCGCAATGATGGTGGGCAACTCAATGCGGTCGGATGTGGTGGAGCCGATTGCCGCCGGGTGCTGGGGCGTTCATGTCCCGCACGGGCTGGTGTGGGAGGTCGAGCACGCCGAAACACCCTCTGACCATCCCCGATTCCGACAGCTGTCGGATCTAGGCGGACTTTCGGATCTGGTGCGCGCCCTAGGCTGATGTTGCCGTTCGGCCGCAGTTCCGGAAAAAACCGCGCACCCTTTGCCTTGTTCCCGTCATCATCGCTCATCTGGTGGGTCGGTATAGGGGCTGCGCCTATATATAGAAGGTGTTCGTGCCCCTCACGATGCCGGGAAATCCCCAGCTTTTGGTTTATTTTGCCGGGGTCCTGTGTTAGCCTTGATGATAATCAATAAATTTCATCCGACCGGGAAAACCCGGCGGAACGAGGCAGACAGAGGCAAAGATCGTGCAGAGTCGGTGGACAGTCCCGGCCCGGATGGGCGTATTCCTCACAGCGTTTATGTTGGTGCTTTCTTTCGCGCCGCTCAAAGCTTTGGCCGCGCCTTACGCGGCGATGGTGATCGACGCGCGAACGGGCGAGGTTTTGCACTCGCGCAACGCCGATACGCGCCTTCATCCAGCCTCACTGACCAAGATGATGACCCTCTATATCGCGTTCGAGGCCGTTCGGAACGGAGAGATCACGCTGGATACTCAGGTTCGCATCACGCGGGCGGCAGCGGCCGAGCCTCCGTCGAAGCTGGGCCTACGTTCGGGCCAGACGATTGCGTTCCGCTACCTGATCCGCGCGGCGGCAGTGAAATCGGCCAATGATGCCGCCACCGCCATCGGGATTGCGATCAGCGGGTCCGAGGCAGCCTTTGCCCGCCGCATGACGCGCACTGCCAAGGCAATGGGGATGAGCCGCACAACCTTTAAGAACGCCCATGGCCTGACGGAATCGGGGCATATGTCGACCGCGCGTGACATGACCACGCTGGGGCGGCATCTGCTTTATGATTACCCGCAGTATTACAACCTGTTCTCGCGCCAATCGACCAATGCCGGTATCAAGACGGTTCCCAACACGAACCGCCGCCTTTTGGCCGCCTATAAAGGCGCGGATGGGATCAAGACAGGCTATACCCGCGCCGCTGGGTTCAACCTTGTGGCCTCCGCCAAGCGCAAGGACGAGCGCATCATCGCAACGGTCTTTGGTGGCAAATCGGGTGCTTCTCGGAACGCCAAAGTGGCTGAGTTGCTGGATCTCGGGTTCCGCCGCGCACCGTCGCGCGCGCCGATCCGCCGCCCTGCGCGCCCGGCTTACGCGGGCAATGCCGGTTTGGGTGGCACGCAAGTTGCCCGTTTGACCGGCGCACCCAAGACCAGCCTGCGCCCTGCAATGCGTCCGACAGCGACGACACAGGTTGCAAGCGCGGTTGTTGACACCGCCGATGAAAACCGCGACCGCATTAAGGACGGGATCGCTGCGGCTATTGCACAGGCGGATATCGCGCCGACTGCACCTCCGGTCGAAAGCTCGGATACACGTCCGGCCCTACGGCCCGACAATCTGGTCCTGGCCTCGACCCAACCGGCCGAGCAACCAGAGCCGGAACAAGAGGTCGTCACGCGTCTGTCCACCTCGGGTGGGCATCTTTGGGGCGTAAATGTTGGCCGCTACACAACGCGCTATGAGGCCGAGAAGGTGCTGCTTAAAACCGCTCTGTCCGAGATGACAGCGCTGGACGGCACGCTGCGCAAGGTCAATCAAAGCTCCAAAGGGTTTGAGGCCACGTTCCAGGGAATGACCCGTGAACAGGCCGATCTGGCATGTCGCCGCCTTCAGGCGCGCAATGTCACCTGTTTCATGATCGGGCCGTCATAAGACCCGACATATACTCTCCTGATGGGTCTGGGCTGCGAATTTTCGCAGCCCTTTTTTCATGAAACCAGCTCAGTCGAACACGTGGCCGTGCTCGTACTGCTCATCCTGCCCGGCGGCGGCGGTCAGTGCCGCGACGTTGTCCTTGGTGAAGAACCCGTCGTACTGGTGGCACCGTTCGATATACTCGGTGATCAGCAGCGTCTTCTTTGAGTGTTTCGAGAAGATCTGTTTCAGGTTGGGATCGTCTTTGCATTCGCCCACCACATGGGCCAGGAAAGGCACGCCCTTGTCTTTGAGCGTATTGACGACGAAATCCACGTTCTTTTCGCCCGCGCCATGGTCGCCATCCTGGATCTCGACCGCCATGTGATGCAGGCGGCGGCCGAAGTTGCGCACGAAATCCTCGGTCGGCATGGGCAGTTTGGCAAATGAGTTCACGAAGGACGGCGTGTTGTTTGCCGTAAACACCTTGGCCGGAGATTTCTTGTCGTCATCCACATTGGCGTTGCGATTCACATTGGTAGACGAGTTCATGTCGAAGATGTTGTACGCCCCCCAGAAATAATAGGGCACCATCGTCAGAAACTCGAGGATCGCGTCCTCGCGCTCTCCGGCCAGAACCCGCGTGGCGAGGTGGTCGATCCCCAGCATCAGCGGCGCGATGTTCGAGTCGGTGCCGAAGGCCGCAGCCTCTTCCAATCGAGCTTTCTCGGTATCGCTCAGCAAAACGCGGTCGCCAAGGCCCAGACTGTCGGGGTCGTTGAAATCCAGGGTAGAATAGCCAACGCGGTTGCAGGTGAAATCCGACGGCGTGGTAAAGCGAAACCCATCCAGCGTGTAGAACGGGTTTTCCGTATCACCTGCATATTCAAACCGGATGTTCTGCTCTTCGAGAGTTTTGCCGAGCTCTTTCAGATCGCAGGCGGCAAAGACCTCCCCCACGTACCGCGTTTGCGGGGTCGGGCGGGCCAGCGGGTACATCCGGTTGATGCGCGGGATGAAGTCCTCAAAACTGTCGCTCAGCGGGGCCATAAGGATCAGTGCCGGATAGTCGGGATGCGAATGCAGGACCGCGAACTTGTGTGTCTGCCCCAGATAGCTGGCCGAGTGGCGGTAAGGCGTCATCACATAAAGCTCGACCATCGTATCGAACAGCGCCGTGGATTCGACCTGGATGACGATCGCGCGCATCGGCCCGACCTGATCCGCGACACCCGAGCTGGTCCTGCGCTCGTAGATCATTGGCAGGTATTCGTGAAAGAAGTCCGAGTTCTTTTTGTCACCTCGGGGTGTGTAAGACATCAGATCGAAAGACATGTACGCCTCCTTGCCGGGCATCTGGCGGCGAGCGCGGGGCCAGCCAATAGCGTTGCTAGAAATACGGTATTCAGAACATGCACTTGCGGGCATGCTATGCGCTCAACCGAATTCAGGCAACAGCCATAGGATATGGGCCCAGGATTACGGGCTGATGTCTATCGGGTGAACTTTGTCACCTCGACCCCGCCCTCGATCAGGTTTTCCCGGACCGACCGGGCGATCTGCACGGCAGTTGCGCCGTCCCCATGCAGGCAGATCGTGTCGATGGACGTCTCCAGCCGTTTGCCGGATTCGGTGATGATGGCCCCTTCGCGCACCATGTTCAGGATGCGTGGGCCTGCAAGCTCGGGGTCGTGGATCACCGCGCCGGGCAGGCTGCGGTCCACTAAGGTGCCATCGTCATTGTAGGCCCGGTCGGCGAAGATCTCGCCCACCCATTTGCAACCAAGCTCTCGCACGGCCTCTTCCTGTTTCGTGACCGCCAGCACCATGATGATGATGTCCGGATCGACATCCAGCGCCCCCTGATAGCAGGCGCGCGCCATTTCGAGGTCGACCGAACACATATTGGCCAAAGCGCCGTGCAGTTTCAGATGCCGCACATTAGTGCCAGTGGCTGCGGCCATACCCAAAGCCGCGCCCAGCTGATAGCGCACCAGATTGCGCAGGCTGCCATGGGGCACTTTCATATTGCGCCGCCCGAATCCCTGTAGGTCAGGAAAGCCGGGATGCGCCCCGATGCCCACATCATTCTCAGCGGCCAGTGTCATGGTCTTGGCCATCACGTCCCAGTCACCTGCATGAAACCCGCAGGCGATATTGGCGGATGTAATGATCTTCAGCAGGCTTTCGTCATCGCCCATCTTCCAGGGGCCAAAGCTCTCGCCCATATCGGCGTTCAGATCCACGCGCGGCATCAGATAGTCTCCTTAGTCGGTGGCAGAGATCACTCCGCCGATCAATTGGTAGGACAACAGGTCCGGGATGTCATGAGGGTCGCGGACCAGAGGCTCAACGCGGCTAGGAAGGCGTGCAAGATCTGCGCGAAACGCGGCATCAATCTCTACAGCCTGTTCCAGAGTCACGAATTCAAACCGAACCGTCCTGCGGGCCGGGGTCTGAGCAGCCTTGGACATGTCGCAGGGCAAGACGGTTGCAATTCGGGGGTAGCCTCCGGTCGTCTGGCATTCGGGCAGCAGAATGAAGGGGTTGCCGGTGCCAGTCATCTGAATGTCGCCGGGCGTGATCACCTCGGACAGGATATTGAGCTGATCTTTGGCCGCAAAGCCTGGTCCGTCACTTTCCAGCTGCATCCCCATACGGTTGGCCCGCGTGCCACGCGTGAACTCTGTCTGCGCAAAGCGATCCAGCGTTTCATCATCGAACAACGCGGTTTGAAAGCTGGCGACGACGCGAAGGGTGCCGCCGTTGAACCGGTCCGGGGGGGACAGCTTCATCCTGCCGTCGCCCGCATTCTTCCCTGCAGGTAACACATCGCCCACCGCAACGGCGCGTCCGATCTTGGCTGTCAGATGTGTCGCGCGCGAGCCGAGGAACAGCTCGGCCTCAAGGCCGCCCTCCAAATGCAGATAGCCGTAGTTGCCCTGAACGGTCGCACCGATCGTTAGCGTTTGCCCTTGCTCAAAAACATGGGACGCGTTCCAGACGATCGGGGAGCCGTCGACACTTGCCTGCATCGTGGCACCGGTCAGAGCGATCCGCGTGCGTTGCGTCGCTTCGAACGTGCCACCCATGCCTGCCATTTCCAGCGCGGCTAGATCGGGGCTTTGTCCCAGCAAGGCTGCGCCCTCATGCAGCGCCAGAATATCTGCTGCTCCGGAACGAGAGAGACCCTGATCCAAATAGCCGATACGCCCCTGATCCTGAACCGTACAAGCCGGACCAATGCGATGAACCATCAGGGTCATCAGGCGATCTCCTGGCAGGTTGCGCCACCAAGACCATCGTCGTTATTTGCGCGGATTGCTTCAAGTTCTTCCCGCGAGACAGAGGTGAACTGAAGCTCATCACCGGGCCGCAGGGTAAATGCTTGATCCTTGTCTGGCTGAAAGCAGCGAAACGCCGTTTGGCCGACATGCCGCCACCCAGTCGGTGTTGGGCCGGAGAACAGTACAAATTGTGAGATCGCCAGAACGAGAGCGCCCTCGGGCACCATGGGCGTCAGCTCCTGCAGGCGCGGTATGTTGAATTCGGGTCCCAGCGGCCCGAGATAGGGTTGCCCCGGCGCAAAGCCGATGGTCAGCACCCGCACTTGTGTCTGACTAAGCCGCCGGACAGCCTCGGCCGGGTCCAGCCCAGCAACATGTGCGGCGTCCTCCAGCTGTGGGGCAAGGTCCGTGCCATATACGGTTGGCACCCGCCATAGTCTTCGGCCCTGTGGTAGAAGGGCACTATACCAGTCCTGCTGGTTCAGGATCTGCTGCAGTTGGCTTGTGATCTCGAGATGTGAAACCACCTGAGGGTCAAAGCGCACATATGCAGATCCCAGAGAGGCCGATGTCTCTATAAGCCCGTGCAGCGCTAAGCTGTCCACCTGCGCCCGAAACGCCAGGGCCGCGCGGTTTGCGGCCTCATCCATCTTGTCTGCAAATGTCACCAAAGCCCCGTCGAGCCCGACGGTGCGTACCAGTGGGTAGGAAAGACCTTCAGTCATACTTGGGCCGAGATAGGATTATTTCTTGTCATTCAGGAACCAGACCGCATCCCAATGAAATGCGCAAGTACAGGTAAAGAGCGATCCACACCGACGCGCAAAACGGAGTTTTTGAAGCCTGTCACCGGATTCGACTCGCGGGCGCGAGTCGGGCTTTATTGTATCCAAGAGTTAACATGGCCCAAGATGTTGTGGTTTGCCATTGTGGAGTTCCGGTCGGGCTATGTAATTCCTTTGTTGGCGTGCTTGTATCTGGCTGATTTGGCGCTAGACGACGCTAATTAACCTATTGATCTTAAGTCAATAAATAAGAAATCGCAAAAAAATACGCCGATATGTAATTTTCCGCTTGCGGCTTTGTGGGGTAAACCTTAGAACCCCCTTCACCGGCGCTGCTGAGGCGCTGGGGCGCTGCTGAGGCGGTGGAGACGCTCAGGATAGACTGGGGGCATCTGAGGTTGAGTTTTAGGCGGGCGCGC
>NZ_JBQFTH010000007.1:0-266688 GCF_056538565.1 Ruegeria sp. BG11
TTTTGAAGTATTTGAAAGAAGCAGGTCTGGTAATATGCAAAAGCCGCGCAATACCCCTGCCCCGCTCAACCAAAGTTCTTCTGAAAAGACCTCTGAAAAGATGATCGACAAGATCCAAACAGCGGGCGTCGCCGCATATTATATGAAAGGAACACTTGGCCCGCACCTTACTGAAGCATTCCGTGAACAGCCGATGGCAAACGCATACCAATGGGATGCCGTTTTTGCCGATGGCGATTTTTACAAAAGTGGGATGAATGGCCAAGGCATCTATGTCTCGCCAGGAAAAGACGCTGTCGTGGTTTGGCACGCAACCGGAGGTGCCAGTGTCGACATGGAAGCTTACGCCAGGGCCATTGTGACTTCACTGTAGGTCAGATCACGTACTGGTGTCTCTGGCTGCGGGTCAACAGATTGTCGGTCGTTTGATGACTAGAGCATCCATTCGACCGGCACCCACCTGACAACGGCCGTCAGGGCACGCTGTAAACCGGTGGTTTCCGGGTCTGCTGTGTGAATGGTGACTGTCCCATCCTGCTCTTCTTGCAGCCAGATCATCTCGCCGCTGTCGTTAAGTTCGACGCGGTAAGAAAACTCAGGCCGGTTCAATTGCTCCGCAAGCGACGCAGCAATCGTTGGGCTTTCGATCATAAGACCCATTTCCGTATTCAGTCGCGCGGACCTGGGGTCGAGGTTGTAAGAGCCTATAAATATCCGTTCTCCATCCGATCCAAAGACTTTTGCGTGTAGTCCGGACGCCGATCCAGCCAGCATCTCGGGCAGGCTGCGCTCGCGATGTTCACGCCGCAAAGCTCGAAGCTCAAGCAACTCTACACCGCTGTTCAGCAAGTCTTCCCTGTATCGCATATATGCCGCGTGCACGGGCATCACATCCGTGGCATCCAGTGAGTTGGTTAAGACGCGGACCTTCACTCCGGACTTTGCCAACCCTTCCAGAACCTCCGCGCCTCTTTCCCCCGGAATGAAATACGCAGAGACCAAGTCCAATGAGGTCTGAGAGGTTTTGGCGAACTCGATAAGTTGTTCGACAATCAGGTCTTCACTTTCTACTTCGCCCAAACCTTTTGACGGGTCGTCGACAAAAAGTGTAACTTCGCTCCACTCGAACTTCAGATCATGTGCCGCTATCCGGTCGGCCAGTTCGTTATCCTGAATTGCCCTTTGATAGCCTGCACCAACCGCAGTCTGGCGTGCTGCATCCGCCTTTGCCTTCAGGCTTTTTCCCGCCGGAGGGTCTAAGAAGAGATCAGCATCGTACGCGGAGGCACTGTTCCAATATGCGTCGAATGATTGCGATACCTCATCCACAATCGGGCCGATAGCTATCGCGTCTACATCCAGGTAGTGCGTTCCCGCCCCGTAGTCGAAATAGATGTCACCAATGTTGCGTCCCCCAACTATCGTGGCGACCCCGTCCACAGTCATTGACTTGTTATGCATCCGCCGGTTCAGGCGACCAAAGTCAAATGCATAGGACAGAAGTTTTGGGTTCCTCAAAGTGAACGGATTGAAGATGCGTACTTTTGCATGTTGCAAGGCGTCCAGTTCGGCAAGCAAATCATCCAATCCGGAGATACCGTTATCGTCGACCAGCAATCTGACGCGCACGCCGCGCTCTGCTGCTGCCCTAAGTTCTTCAAGAAGCATCAGGCCGGTAACGTCATCTTGCCAGATGTAGTACTGAGCATCGATTGAGGATGTTGCTTCTCTCGCAAGGATCGCCCGGGCCGCAAAAGCTGCGCGTCCATTGCCCAAAGGCCTTACACCGTCAAGCCCGGGGTTACGCTCAAGTGCATTTCTAATAGTTGCGCCTAATGGTCCGTCCCAATCGGCA
The DNA here is from genome assembly GCF_056538565.1 of Ruegeria sp. BG11. Lineage (NCBI taxonomy): Bacteria > Pseudomonadati > Pseudomonadota > Alphaproteobacteria > Rhodobacterales > Roseobacteraceae > Ruegeria > Ruegeria sp. BG11. The sequence continues at coordinate 1,856 of NZ_JBQFTH010000007.1, forward strand.
TCTTGCTTAAACGTTGGCTGAGAAAAATTTTCTTCAGGAAGTGGAAAGGTCCACCTTAACCCGACTATGGCCACTGCCATCAGCGCCACCGAAATCAAACATATTCTGATCAGCCGCATTCAGGGTTCCATAATTGGCTAGTTGGATTTGCACTAGACCTGAGTTTGACCTATCGACAGATAGTTTTTCAAGAACTTAGGTCGAAGCAACAGACTGAGCACCAATGTTTGTCTGCTATGTAATTGGTGAGCCATGGAATCGGACATACCCGATTAAACATGCCCATAGTAGTCTCGGGCAGCGACTGCTGAGTAGGCATAGTGCAGCAAGGTCCCCCAATCGAAAATCGGCAGGCCCACCTCGCGCTGTGCTGCACGAGAAAACGGGTGCATCCCTGTGCATTCAAAAAACGACGGCGCCGACGTTTGGATAGCGTGCCACGAGTGCTTTGGTGGCCTCTACCATCTGGCGTTCTGCGGTCTCAAAGTTTGCGAGAGGAGCGTCTGGACGTTTTTCCGGATCCCAGAGTTTGTCGAACTCGGTCACCCCAGTTCGTCCTGGGCGCTTCCAATGATCAGGTTGGAATTCGGATCAATTCCGGCGGCTTCAAGGTGGCCTATGAGGGTCTGGGCAAATGGCACCTGCAGCAGGCTGGACGTGAACACCGGCACATTTACGGCGGTGGCGACATCCTGCTGGAAATAGGCAAAGTATCCACACTCTGCGGCAATGGCGCGGCATCCGTATCTTTCCAACCGCTTTGCGGATGCAATGATCAGCGCGCGAACTGGCGTTTTGTCCTGGTCCCAAACCAAGGTTTTGTTGCTGACGTCCGTGGCGATGTCGTATTAGATCGGAAAGGGAAACGCGCTTGGGTTTCGCACGTCACCGGGGAAGCCCGGATAGGCATCGTCCAGAAGCATGACGCCAAGGCCCATCCCATAGCCCACATGGTTCTGACGCACGCTGATATTTTTGATGCCGGGGTCACGGGGTGCATAAAACATTTAGTTAGGCCTTTTCGTGTCAGGGCATTTTGGCGGGTCAACATACAGTCGACCCGACCCAGTCTGATCAGCTGTTGCGTTTGAGGAAGTCGACTAGCAGGGCCGAGATCTTCTCAGGCTGGTCTTCCATTGAAAAGTGGCCGCAGTCCTCGAGCACATGCAGTTCCGAGCCGGGGATGGCGTCGTTCAGCTTGTGGGCCCATGCGACCACCTGCCAGGCGTCATCCGCGCCCCAGATCAATTGGACCGGACGCACACCGAGCTCGGCGTAGCGCGGTGCGACCTCATCGGTGTGCTTGGGTTCGTAGTGCATAACCTGATGCTGAAAGAAACTGCCCTGGCCTACGGGACCACAGATGAAATCGAGGTAGGTTTCCATCGAGGTCTCGGCGAGACGTTTCTTATTCTGCACTGTCGAATAGAGCCATTCACGGAAATGCTCACGGTGTTCTGCATCCGGCGCCTTGATCAGCTTCTCAAGACCCGCTTGCATCTGTTCACGGGTGCGCTTCGAGGGCCAGCTGTTATAGCTCACCACGTCAATCATGGTCAGCGTGCGGACACGCCCAAGGGATTGGATGCCGAACCGCTGGGCGATACCACCACCGATGTCATGGGCGATGACATGCAGGTTATCCAGCCCCCAGATGTCGAACAGCCCTTCAAGGATCGGAACCTGCCCGGTGACCGAGGTGTCAATGTTTGGGTCGCGTGGACGTTCCGATAGGCCATACCCGAGCAAGTCGAACACATGCACCTTGTATCCGGCCTCGACCAGCGAAGGCAGGATGTTTCGCCAGATCCAGGACGAGGACGGAGTGCCGTGGATGAGGACTACAGGCGCGCCTTCACCATGCACGCCGTGGGCGATGCGGTTTCCGTTTATCACACAGTGTCGGTCAACAAGTTGGGTCATGATATTTCTCCTGCTTTGGTGGGCTGGTCGGGCTGCTATTCGGGGATGATTTCAAGGAAAGGGAGCGCAGGAACGGTCAGACGCTCCAGGCAAAAATGCCGTAGGCGCCGGCGGCGATGTAGAAGCCCTGCATCGTCGTCCAGCCCCACATCCGCTTGCGCACCGCAAGGGTAAAAAGCAGAAGCGCCGACAACAGGAAAAACACGAAGGAAAGCACCTCGTATCCAGTGTTGGAGGCGATGAGCAGGGAATAGGCGATGGACAAAAAGGCTCCACCCCACTCAAGCGATTTGTTTGCATCGGTTGTCATGTTTCAATCCGTTTTCTGACTTTCCCCGATTGTAGTTTCAGAGCAATCAATCTATAGAATGAATGATTGTCATGAATTGATAAGGTATTCGAATGGGGACATGCCATGGCTGAACGGCTGGAAATAGATGGCCTACGGGCGCTTCTGGCAATCTCGTCTCATGGGGGCGTCACGCGCGCGGCCGAACATCTTGCGCTGTCGCAACCGGCGGTCAGTCACAAGGTCAGACGGTTGGAAAAGGTGCTGGATTGCGATCTTCTGGCGCGCCGAGCTGGCGGGCCGCTGTTCACCGAGGCGGGTGAGCGGTTGCTGGGATATGCACAGCGCATGATGGATCTGCATGACGAGGCGCTGGCGGCGTTGGGCAAGAAACCACTCAAAGGTATGATCCAACTGGGCATGACTGAAGACGCAACGGGCGGCGACGTGGCCCGCATTTTGGGTCGCTTCACCCGGCTACACCCAGAAACCCAAGTGCGCACACGGATCAGCCAGAGCTTGACCCTCGCAGGCTGGTTGGAGGCCGGTGAAATCGACGTTGCAGTCATGCAGGTCTTCAGCCGCGATGTGCTCCCTGACGATCTGGTTCTCTATGAAGACCAGTTGCATTGGATCAAATCGCATGACCTTCCATTGGACCTGTCGGTCCCGGTGCCGTTTCTCGCCTTTGACAGCAACTGTTTCTACAAACACTGGGCCAGTGCCGAAGGGGCGCGGGGCGGGCAGCGGTTTGAAACGGCCTTCGAATGCCCCAGTGCGGCGGGTATCCTATCGTCCGTGCGCTCGGGGTTGGGGGTCGCGCTGATGAACGGGCTGCACCTGTCGCCTGACCTGGAGGTTGTCGAAGATGTGTTCCCAGAGCCGCCTTCCATCGCCTATGTCGCGCGAACTCGCCCCAAGAACCGGAATGATGCAGTCAAGGCGCTCATCCAGGAAATCTCCAGACAGGTCAGAAATGCAATTCCCCTACGCGTTGCTTGAAGAACCAGCCCTGGCCTCTATCGAAGCACAGGCAGCCCAAATTCTCGACGAAATAGGGATTGAGTTGCGGGGCGATCCCGACAGCCTCGACGCCATGACGTCGGTCGGGGCACGGATCGAAGGCGAGCGTGTGCGTATCGGTGCTGACCGTCTGCGCGATCTGCTTGCACATGCGCCCGCCTCCTTTTTCTGGCAAGGAAAGACCGAAGCGACTTCGGTCACGGTCGGAGGCGACCGCCCGGTGGTCGTCCCCTTCTATGGCCCGCCGAATGTCCGTCACGCGGACGACACCATCCGCCAGGGCACGCTCGAGGACTACCGCGAACTCGTGCGCCTATGCAAAGCTTCACCGGCAATCGACAGCACCGGCTTTCAGCTTTGCATCGCCCATGAGGGCGACGCACTCGTGCCCTACATGGAGCTCGCCCGCGCCCATCTGGAGCTTTCAGATAAGCCGATGATGGGCACCGTCTTGTCCGAAGACGCTCTGCGCGAGGTTGCCAGCGCGGCTGGCGTCAAGGATACGGACGAAGACTGTCGGTTGCTTCACCTGATCAACCTGACGCCTCCGTTGGTCTTTCAGGCTAATCCTTTGCGCTGCCTGCGGGCGTCGGCCGAATTGGGTCAGGCGAGCCTTGTTGCCTCTTACATGATGATGGGGGCCACCGCGCCGGTGACCATTGCCGGGGCGCTGGCTCAGGGGCTTGCGGAAATCATGGTTGGGCTGGCTTTGACGCAAATCTATCGCCCCGGCGCTCCGGTGGTCGGCGGGATCTTCGCAACCCCGTTTTCGATGCAGTTCATGGGTCCGATCTTTGGAACACCAGAATCTCACCTGGCCCAATTGGCCGGTTGCCAGTTGGTGCGCCGACTTGGGGTCCCCTGCCGTGGCGACGGTTTGGTCACGTCGTCCAAGATCAATGACGCTCAGGCCGGATATGAAGGGGCCAGCGCCTTCGGGGCATCTTTGACCGGAGGAGCCGACCTGATCTTGCATGCGGCGGGCTGGCTGGAGTTTGGCCGGACCGTCGGTGTTGAGAAGTTCAATTGCGATAAGGCGATCGGGAACCATTACTCGGAAACTTTGGGTTGAAACCGAAAGCGCTTCTACTTAGCGCCCTGCCTGCATACAGCTTGGCGGAATTCCATCCTTTTCCATCTTTCGTCATTTACAAATTAAAACATTCATTTTATTGATTTTGTATGGGTGGAAATTCATTTTCTCGACGTACTTTCTTACACAACGCCGCGTGTCTCGCGGCATTTGGTGTTCAGTCCAAAATCGCTTGGGCAGAGCTACAACTCGGTTCTTCGGCTCGGATTGCGACCATGTCAGACGGGTACCTGTCATTGCCTCCGGAAATGGTCTTCGGCGCCATGCCGAAGGAAGAACTCAGGCAGCTTCTGGACAGCTACAAGGTGGACGCGACCAAATACGAGCCAGAGTGCAACGTGGCGCTTTATCGAGATGATAAAAACACAGTGCTGTTCGATGTGGGAGCTGGGCCCGATTTCATGCCAACATCTGGCAAGCTTCTGGAATCTCTTGAAACTATCAACCTGTCGCCCGAAGACATCTCGCACGTGATCTTCACCCATGCGCACCCGGATCACATTTGGGGCGTTTTGGATGATTTCGACGACCTTCTGTTCCCCAACGCCACGCATCACTTTGGCCGTAGTGAGTGGGATTATTGGTGGAACCCCTCAACGATGGATACCATTGGAGAAGATCGCGCTGCGTTCGCAGTAGGCGCAAAACGGCGTATGGAAGCAATTGAGGATAAGGTCGCGTTCTTTTACGACGGGCAAGAGATCCTTCCCGGTATTGCCGCACGCGCGAGCTTTGGACACACTCCCGGTCACATGGCGTTTGAAATTCGCAGCGGCGGTGAATCCGTGATGATTGTCGGCGACGCGCTGGGAAATCCACACGTAGCTTTTGAACGCCCCGACTGGCACAGCGGCACGGATCAGGATCCGCAGGCGGCGGCATTAACTCGGATTTCACTGCTGGATCAGATTTCACACGAGCAAATGAAAATAATTGGTTTCCACCTGCCGAATGGTGGAATCGGCCGGATCGAGAAGACTGGGTCTGCTTATGAGTTCATTGGAGAACAATAATGATGCGATCGCTGGCGATTTTCTTGGCCCTAGCCACACCAGCTTGGGCAAGCGAGGATATTGCAGACCAATACCCGCAAAGTGTGCTGTATTCCGAACCGGTCGAGTACATCCCCGGGGTCTATTCCGCCATTGGCGCAACCGCCCCGCCGACCTACGAAAACTCTGGTCACAACAACAACCTCAGCTTCATAGTTACCGGGGAGGGCGTGGTCGTCATAAACGGTGGCGCGGCTTATTTGCTTGCCGAAGCACTTCACCAGGAAATTCAGGCGATCACGGATCAGCCGGTTAAGCTTGTCTTCAACGAGAATGGCCAGGGGCACGCAATGCTTGGCAACGCCTACTGGTCAGAGCACGGCGTTCCAATTATCGCCCATTCGGATGCTGCGGCTGAATTCGAGGAATACGGCCCTCAGATCCTTGAAGGAATGCAACGGTACAATCAGGACAAGGCGGAAAGAACGTTTCTGGCTGGCCCAACCGAGACATTCGAGGATGAATACGTAATTGAAATGGGTGATTTCCGGATTGAGGCCAAATATCTCGGACCGGCCCATAGTCCCGGCGATATCTCGATTTGGCTGCCGAACCAAAGCCTTGTTATCGCGGGTGACATGGCGTTTCACGAGCGCATGCTGCCTATTTTTCAAGAGACCTATACGGCGGATTGGCTTGAGACTTGGGACAACGAGTTCGAAGCTTTGGGAGCCACATTTGTCATCCCCGGCCACGGTCATCCGACAAACATGGATCAGGTGCGCCGCTATACACGCGACTACCTGATCTATCTGCGCGGCAAGATCCAAGAGCACATGGATGCTGGCGGCGATCTGGCTGAGGCTTACTATGTCGATCAGTCACCATATGCCCATTTGGACACGTTTGAGGAACTGGCGACAAAAAATGCCGGGCGCGTATTTGAGCAGATGGAATTCGAATAGCTCAGGACGTTTGTGGAACAGGCATTCGCCTCAATAACCTATGCGTGCTGATCGCTCCAACCCACATGAAGAAAACGGCAAGCCATGCCGTCAATGACAGGGCGGACCCTCCCGAAAGCCCTGCCCCCACGGCACAACCTCCGGCCAGCATGGCTCCAAACCCCATGAGGACAGCTCCAGCAAGGTAGCGTTCCATGGGAGTATCAGGGCCAAAACGTTCGATCTTCCACTCCCCTGTAGTTAGGGCTGAGCCTGCAGCACCAATTGCTACGCCTGGAACAAGGCCGATACCGAAAGACAAAACAACGTTCCTCTCCGCGACTAACGCCATTAGTGTATCTGTGGCCGGTCCGGTAAATGTTATTGACGACACGGGCACGGCGTCAAAAGATGCTTGCGCGATCGAAAAGGTCATCAACCAGCCAAGCGCCACAGCCACGCCAACGCCTGCGGCGGTTACGATCCTGACAGGCGCGACGCTCCGGTGGATTGCAAATACAAATGCCAAGACCAATCCCAACGCTGCAACAGCTGTATATGCTGCTGGCGAAAATCCAAGTATTTCTGAAAGATCTCTCGAGGCGCCCCCTGAGACAGTCCAAATCCCGGAAAGCAATTCGCGGGCGGGACTAAGAACGCCCGTGTAAGCAGCCTGAGCCACTAAGGTTAAAACCAATCCTGTAATCAGGGCGCGCAGATTACCGCAGGAGGCCAATACCAATAGGCGAGATGCACACCCGCGCGCCAGAACCATGCCGGCACCGAACATCGCGCCGCCAATTATTGCGCCGCTAAGACTACCCCTCGATGCGATCGCGCGTGTCTCGGAAAGGTTTAACCACTCAAACGCGACAAACGCCTGTACTAAGGTGAGCGCAGCGGTGAAGGCGATCAGCCAAACCGCCAAGCGTGGACCAAGCTCGCCTTCGGCGACTTCGATGGTCGACGCTCGCAAACAAAAGTGAGACTTCTGGGCCGTCACGCCGAACAAGATACCGACAAGCGCACCGGCAAATGCCAAAGCGCCAGGGTCTCCCAACAAATCGATGAGCCTTTCCATCAAGAGAAACTCTCACTTCGTTGCTTGCGCGTCCTCGTTTTCGGTCAAATTGTCATTGTCACTGCGCAGCCATTGGCCTGCGCGCCAATTGGCATTGAGTCCATAACTCACCCAAGGCAGATACCAGTCGATCCACGTCTTCGGTGGAATGCACTGGGGAAGATGTAATCCGCAGACGTTCCGTTCCCTTGGGGACGGTAGGATAGTTGATCGGCTGGATGTAAATTCCATAGTCACGCATCAGTACGTCAGAGATGAAGCGACACTTGACCGGATCGCCGACCATGACCGGAATAATGTGACTTGGGTTCGGTGTGTGCGGAATACCCAGATCGTCCAGCCTGTCTCGCACCTCGCGCACGCGCTGCTGGTGCAAATGTCGTTCCGAATTGCTTTGCTTCAGGTGCCGAACCGAAGCGGCAGCTCCTGCGGCCACAGCGGGAGGCAATGCAGTGGTGAAGATAAACCCACTGGCAAAGGACCGGACAAAATCAACAAGCTCTTTCGACGCCGCGATGTATCCACCAACTACGCCGAACGCTTTGCCCAATGTCCCCTCGATGACGGTTATCCGATCCATCAGGCCTTCGCGCTCAGCTATGCCGCCTCCGCGCGGTCCATAAAGCCCTACGGCGTGAACCTCATCCAAATAGGTCATCGCGCCGTAGCGATCGGCCAGATCACAGATCTCGGCAATTGGTGCAATATCGCCATCCATGGAATAGACGCTCTCAAACGCAATGAGCTTTGGGGCATTGGCAGGCAGTTCAGCAAGGTGCCTTTCAAGGTCCGCCACGTCGTTGTGTTTCCAGATACGCTTCTGACACCGACTGTGGCGAATGCCCTCAATCATCGAGGCATGGTTCAACTCATCGGACAAGACTGTGATGCCAGGAATGCGAGACGCCAAGGTTCCCAGCGCGGCCCAGTTCGAGACGTAACCGGACGTAAACAGCAACGCTGCATCCTTGCCATGCAAATCAGCAAGCTCTTGCTCCAGCAAAACATGCTGGTGGGTCGTTCCAGAGATATTCCGCGTTCCTCCCGCCCCGGCACCAACCTCATCGATCACCTTGTGCATTGCTGCGACAACACTGGGGTGCTGACCCATTCCCAGATAGTCATTTGAGCACCACACAGTGACTTTTTCGGGGCCATTTTCCGCGTAGCTAAGTGCTGTCGGGAACGCGCCGCGCTGTCGTTCGAGATCTGCAAAGACCCGGTAGTTCCCTTCCTCCCGAAGCTGGTCGAGTTGACCACGGAAAAACTGCTGATAGTTCATTTCAGTTCCCAACGGCTTCTTCGACGATTCCTGACAACAGAGACTGGACCTTTTGCATTGGCCCGTCAGGGTAGCTTCGGTACCCAACCATCACGCCACTGTCGTCTTCAGCCACAAATATCCCGTAAGGGCAAAAGCCAATATTCATTGGGTCGGCTTCCATGACCTCACGCGAAATTTTTGCCGAGCAGAAAATGAAGATATCTGCGGCCGCAAATATCTGCTTGTCGCTGCCAACATCTGCGCCTGTTCGATTCAGCATTTCCCCAACATGGCTCACATAGTCGATGACCAGTCCCTGTCCCACAATCGCGGATTCGACGGCAAACGTTGCATCATCAAAACTGCCGTCGTAGGGAATAGTGATGATCTCTTCTGCAAGCCCTTGGCTCGCCAGAACAGTGGAAAACGCGGCTGCGGCGATAAAGTGTTTCATGGTTTTAGTCCTCCTCCTGAACCGCATTTTCTCAGATTGATCATCGAGGTCTTTGACACCGGTCAAAGCCCCCAATTGCCTCAACCAAACATGTCCGACGTGATACCGGCGTACCAACCAAGAGACTCTTCGTAGGTTGCTTTCCTCAGGTCGGCATCTTCTCCGGTCTGGCTGATAAAGCCATCGACTTTGGCGATCTTTTCAGGCGTCGCCTCATAAGTCGCGCCAACTTTCACACCATCATCGGTGTCAATGAGCGACCAGCATGTGTTCGAGAACTTGGCCGGGAATACTTTTGACCCGGTCAACGCACCTCTTACTGCGTTCGCACATACTTTCGCCTGGCTGTTTGCCGAAAAACCGGATTTCGGCATGTCACCCTGCTGGCTGGCATCACCAAGAACGTAGATATCGGGATCGGCTTTGGATGACATATCCGCAGCGTTCACCGGTGCCCAATTGCCGTCGGTCACTCCCGCCATTTCCGCAATGCGACCGGCTTTCATCGCTGGGATCACATTGCAGACATCAACCTTCGTCTCTTCGCCGTCGATAGTCACCGTCATTGCTTCCGGATTCACGGATACATTGCCGCCGCCGAAATCTTCGCCGATCCAGTCAACCATTCCTTCATAGTTGTTTCCCCAGCCTTCTTGGAACAATGCCATTTTCGAGAATTTCGGCTTCGGATCAGCTACAATGATCTTTGCTGTTGGGTTGTTTGCTTTCAGCACATGCGCCACCATCGAAACCCGTTCATACGGCCCGGGCGGGCAACGGTACGGGTTAGGAGGAGCGACCATCGCGAAGGTACCACCTTCGGGCATCGCCATGATCTGCGCTTTCAAAAGCTCAGTCTGAGAACCAGCCTTGTACGCATGTGGCATCTTGTTTTGGGCCGAGAGGTCCCAGCCCTCGACCGCGCCATCAACAAAGTCGATACCCGGGCTGAGGATCAGTTTGTCATAAGGAACTGACCCACCACCCGCCAAGGACACCGTCTTTGCGTCGCGATCGACCCCAGTGGCCCAATCATGCACGACGTTGATACCGTAGTTCGCGGCAAGCGTGCCGTAGCTGTGGGCGATGTCCGATAGCTCCTGAAAACCTCCCAAATAAAGGTTTGAGAAGAAACAGGTGTAATAGGTCCGAGACGGCTCGATCAGCGTCACGTCAATCTCACCTTTGCTGTCCTTGGCTATGTAACGTGCTGCAGTCGCACCGCCGGCGCCGCCACCAACAACCACCACACGGGGCTTGCCTTGAGCCAGCACCATCGGAGCAGATAGCCCGGCGGCCACTACCCCGGCGGCTCCAAGAAATACTCGTCTATTGAGTGTCATCGCGTTTCCTCCCCTTAGGCACTTTCATTCTGGATTATTGAAGTAGGCGGCCAATGCCGCGATCTCGTCATTGCTCAGCCGTCCGGCGATCATTTGCATGACCGGATGTGGCCGCTGTTTGTCTTTATAAGCGTGCATGGCGACCACGAAGTCTTCGTCAGGCCAATACACAATCGAAGGAATGCCCTCATCGCCTCCTTCGATCTGGTGGCATGTCGTACATTCGCTGCTGAGGTATGCGCCGTACTCAGGATCTCCTTGTATCGCCAGGATCGCGGGATCGATCGAATGATCCGTGCCTTTCGCCGTTGGGTCCGCTTCTGGGATGTCCTGAGGATTGTCCGAAAACGCCCGCAAATAGGCGATCACGTTGGCTCGGTCTTCCGGGTCTTTCAAACCGGGAAAACTCATCCGCGTGCCTGACGCAAATGCGCGTGGGTTTTCGATGTAGGCGGACAGAGTATCAGCGTGCCATTCCAGACCCGAGTTACCCGCACGCTCTAGGCTTTTTGAGTAATTGAAACCGTCCAGACCAGCAGCCTTGCGCCCAAAGACACCATTCAAATGCGGCCCGATTTTGTTTTTGGCTCCATCTCCAACCTGATGACAGCCTTTGCATTTGGCGAACACTTCTTTTCCGGCTTCGGCGTCGCCGAGGCCTTCGGTGGCGTGGGTCGATGGGGCAACAGCAACCATAACCGCCGCGCAGGTCAAAAAAATGTTCAACCACCGCATGATCAGCTTCCGAACGACTTGAGGTAAACGATCACGGCTTCAATATCGTCTGGTTTCTTAAGCCCAGCAAAGGACATGCGTGTGCCCTTCATGTAGTCCTTGGGTTTTGCCAGGAAGGCCGCCATTTCTTCTTCGGTCCAAACAAGACCAGCCTCGGCAGCTGTTTTCATAGCTTTGGAGTATTTGAACCCTTCAACCGAACCTGCGTTGGCCCCGATAACCCCGTTCAGCGCAGGGCCCGTACTGTCCTTTGCACCGTCACCAACCTGATGGCAGGACTTACACTTCTTGAAGACCTTCTCACCAGCTGCGAACAGTTCCGTAGTCTGGTCAGCCTCGTCGATTTCCTGAACATCCGGTGTTGCGGCGGCTTCTTCCTCAGGCTTTGGCGCTGCGGCTGGAATGAACGAGGGCCCTGCCGCCGTGAACGTCGGTAACCCGTCCGCGCTGGCTTCATTCATGACCGAATTCGAACCGCCTTCTGGTGGCGTCTCAACCAGAAAGACAGAACGCATAGTAACCGCTGCCTCTGTCTTGCAGTTCTCCATGCAAGGTTCCTCTCGCCATTCCGCGTATTCCGTCTCGGGTCGAACATCGACGACAAAACCGTCCATATTGTACATCTCGAATTCGGCGAAGTTTTCGTTATTAAGAACGAAGTCGTCATCCACCAGATCATTGGAATAAAGGATGTAGGCGACGATTGCGTAGGTCTCATCCGCCGTAAGAGTGCCCGCTTCACCAAACGGCATTGAGCGGGAAATGTAATCCCAAGCAGTCGACAAATGCGGCCAATAAGACCCAACAGTTTTCACAGGATCTTCGTCGGCAAGTGTGTCGAAACCGCCGGCCAGAACAGGCCAATTGTCGGCGCCTTCGGCAAACTCTCCGTGACAGGACGCACAGCGATCGACAAACACTTCTTCTCCGGTCCAGACATCGCCTGATCCAACCGGCAAACCGCGCCCATCGGGCAATACGTCAACGTCCCAGGCTGCGATCTCTTGCTCCAGCGCGGGGCGCCCAAGCCCGTATGTGCCCTCGCTGCTGGGCGCAGGCGCGGTCAGGTTCATCCCGTTTGCGATCCGTTCGGCCGCTGCGGTCTGGATTTCTTCGACCTTGGCCGCCAGTTCGGCTGCCCGGCTGGCCTCTGCTTGCGCGTTTTCCTGGGCTGTAGCTGCATGCGCCTCAACCTGACTGATCCGGGTTTCCAAGGTTTCTATCTGCGATTGGCCGTAATTCCGGTTCGCAATAGCCACTGCCGCCGCAAGCACCAACGCCGTGCCGCCGAATACAGGCAGGAAAACATGACTAAGAGACTTCGACATTCTCGGCGATCCCTTCTGCGCTCACGTACCAAGTCTGGATACAGTTGTTGTGGTAGACCGAGTTCTCTCCGCGCTTTTCGCGCAGTTGGTCTTTGGTCGGCTGCACATAGCCGGTCTCATCTATCGCCCGGGCCTGTAACAACATTGGTGCTCCGTCCCAGTTCGTGTCGAGATAGAAGCGCGTCAAAGCCTTGCTGTCGCCCTGCTTACCAAGACGCGCCGTCTCCCAGGTGATCCCACCGTCCTTGGACACATCGACCCGCGTAATTTGACCGTGGCCTGACCAGGCAAGTCCGGAAATAACCAAAGGTCCCGGTCCATGTTTGATGGGCATTTGCGGACTGGGTGAAGTGATGACGGATTTTGCATCCATCACCCACGTCCATTTCTGGGCCCTGCCATCGGCGTAGACATCAGTGTATTTTGATGTTTCTTCGCGGCTTTCGACCGCCATATCGACGATCTCAATGCGGCGCAGCCACTTGACCCACATGTTGCCTTCCCAACCCGGAACAACCAGTCGCACGGGATATCCGTGCTCCATGCGCAGTGCTTCACCATTTGCCTTGAAAGCCACCAGCACGTCATCCAGCGCTTTTTCCATCGGGATGGAGCGGCCATTGGATGACGCATCTGCGCCCTCAACATAGACCCATTTGTCTGGTGAGATATCGGCGCCTGCTTCCTGCAACAGCGTACGCAGCGGAACACCGGTGTATTCCATGTTGTGAATCATGCCATGGGTGAATTGGACGCCGTTGAGTTGCGCACCCGCCCACTCCATACCCGTATTCGCCGCACATTCGCAGAAATACACGTGATTTTCGCGCGGAAACCGCTCAATGTCGTCGTAGGTAAAGACCAGCGGGCGATCGACCAGCCCGTTGATCATCAGGCGATAGTCCTCTTTGCGCAGCTCAATCGCGCCCGAATGATGACGCTCAAAGGCGCATCCTTGCGGAGTGATCGTGCCATCAAGCGCGTGGATCGGCGTGAAGTTGATCGACGAAATCGGAGAGGCGGTCAGCCATTCCACGTTGCGCCGAACGACATGAGATTCGAAGCTGATCGGCATGCCATAAGGTGACTCATCGACACCGGCGCCCGTGTAAGATGCCCAATCCTGAAGCTCTGTTATCAGTGGATCAGGCGTGTTTGCGGCTGCCGCGCCCGCAACTGATCCTGCAGCGACCGCAGCGCTGCCTTTCAGGAAGGCCCGGCGGGACGGTTTGAACGCGTCATCCATATCTCTTAGGTCTCCATCTGTTTCTTAAGCGCCGACAACATCGACGCTGGTGTTCTCTTGCACCGTGACGGTGCCAAGGTTGCGAATGTGGTTTTCGACGACATCCCAGATCGGCGGGCCCTCGGTGCCTTCGTTGACACTGGCCCAACCAGCCACGACGTAGGTTTTCGACGGATCAATCGCTTCACCGGTTTTGAGCAGAGTCATTTCGCTGATCCGTTGCCCTTGTGGTTTGGTCACATCGATGCGGTAGCCAAGCCCACCAACGCGGACCATATCGCCGCCCTGCTGGTAGTAAGGGTCGGGATTGAACAGGTTGTCACCGACATCCTCAAGGATCACATGGATGAATTCGCCTGTCATTTCTGTGCGATAGGCATTGGGATACGACATCGATGTGACGTTCCAGATGTCCTCGCGCGTGATATCTTGTCCCGGCAGGATTGAGGGTCCCCAACGGACGCCAGGCGACATCGCGATGTCTGCCTCACGCTCATTGATCAGGGCATCGCAAATCAGGTCATCCCAAGTGCCGTTAAAGTTGCCGCGGCGGTAGAGTAACGAATCCGTTTTGCCAATCACCTCACTCAGCGCAGCTTCATAAGGCGCGCGCTGATCATTTATCAGAGCGGTGATCGCAGGATCAGGAGCGATGACGTCAGAGAAGATCGGGATCAGCTTGTGCTTCAGCCCCGTCATCTGTCCATCTCTCACGTCGAGATCCACACGGCTGACGAATTTTCCGTTCGAGCCAGACGCGATGATATGCGTTTTTCCGACCAGAACCGGCTCGGGAAGTGCGTCATGGGTGTGACCGCTGAGGATCACGTCGATCCCTTGCACCCGACCTGCCATCTTCTTGTCCACGTCAAAGCCGTTGTGGCTAAGGACGACAACAACATCGGCACCGGCATCGCGAACCTCGTCGACCATGGCCTGCATGTTTTCATCCCGGATGCCAAATGAATATTCTGGGAACATCCAGCCTGGGTTCGCGATTGGCATGTAAGGAAACGCTTGCCCGATGACAGCAACCTTTGCACCGCCCCGATCAAAGAACTTATAGGGTTGGAACAATTCTGCAGGTTCGTCCCATTCGGCATCAAAGATGTTTTGACCCAAGGCCGCAAAGGGCAAACCTTCGACGATTTCGTTAACCCTGTCGCTGCCCAACGTGAACTCCCAATGGAAGGTCATAGCATCGGGTTTCAGCGCGTTCATGACATTGACCATGTCCTGACCGGCCGTCTGATAGCAGGTGTAGGAACCGTGCCAGGTATCGCCTCCGTCCAATAGAAGGGCATCAGGACGGTCAGCACGTATGGCGTTGATGACAGTTGAGACGCGGTCCAATCCACCGACCCGACCGTAGGTCTTGGCCAGCGCAGAGAAATCGTTGTAGGTCAGCGCATATGCCGACGGGCTTCCATCTTCGATCCCGTAGGCCTTGCGGAAAGCCGCCCCTGTGACATGCGGCATCTGTCCTCGCGCATCGCCAATACCAAGGTTTATCTCGGGTTCACGGAAATAGATCGGCTTGAGTTGCGCGTGAATATCGGTGACATGGATCAAGCTGATATTGCCGAAGGTCTCGAACTCCAGCAATTGATCCTGCGTTAGGCTTTGCTGCGCAGCAAGCTTGGCCCATTTGCCAAAACCGGACGCGCCGTACAGAGCCGAGGCTGCCATTGAAACCTGCAAGAAGTCACGTCGAGAAATCATCTATCAGCTTTCCTATAACACATATAAATGTGTGAATGTTATTGTATGAAAAAACCCGCGCAGGACAACACCCGCGCGGCTCGTTCGTTATTGGCGTACTGCAGGAGTTTCGACTGAAAGCCCGTTGCCACGTGAGGCCACGTAGAGCTCAAGCGCGCGAAACTCGTCCGATCCTTCCGCAAAAGTTTCCGCCCGCGTATCGCGAATACAGCCGCGGAAACGATTGTGGCGCGAGATCAGCTTGGCCTGTTTCAGACGATAAGTCGGGAACCCGTTGATCATACCTTGGCTCAGGTGGTCAGCACGGATCATGTTGCCCCAGTTGTCTTCATGACAATTGGCACAGCTCAACTCCAACTGACCATAGCGGGTATAATACATCTCCTTACCCTGCTCCCAGTACGGGGCAGCATCGCCATCAATTGCGACATTCATTGGCAACCCACGTGACTGCAGACCGATCAAAGCGACCATGCCTTGCATATCGCCCCCGGACCATTTCCAGGCATCCGCTTCCATGCGGTCCGTACGACACTTGTTGATCAGATCTTCCATGACGACCAGCTTGCCGGTTTCGGCATCCACCTTCGGCATGGACGCCTGCAATCCCTTGAAGCTTTCCACCCCATCGTGGCATGAGGCGCAGCTCTCGCCAGCGGCACCATCAACGGTCTCGAAGAGATCGGCGGCCTGATCGACGAAGATCATTGCAGGATTGTCGAAGTCATCAATTTGAAGCGCTTGCGTTTCATCCGTGCGGAAATGCCAACCCGAATAGATCGTGTCCAAATTTTCCAGATGTGCCGGAGCTTCAGTGACCGAGGTCATGTCCAGCTCATCATTGATCGTGAGATTGTCTTCGTCCGGTCCAGCCATCGCTGCAGCCGGGACAACCAGAATTGCCGCGATCGCCGTAATTGCCTTGGTATTCATTGCGTTCCTCCCTTGGTGGATCAGCGCCAATTCCTCGGACCCGCGCTGATCTGCCTTAGTCGTCGAGCCGTCAGGCGATCTCGATCGTTTTCTTCTCATCGTAGACAGAGCCGTCATCATCGTACCAGGTGAAGACAAACTCACCGGCCTCGGGCACAGTCGCTTCGAACTGGAAGTACGGGTTGGTCGAAATCGCCGGCTCCATCGTAACATCAACCACCATTTCTCCGTTAAACTCGCAGGTGAAACGGTTGATGATCGAACGCGGGATGACGTTGCCTTCTTTGTCCTTGCGCTGGCCGCTTTCCATCTTGTGGCTGATCAATGTCTTGATCGTAACGGTTTCTCCAGCAGCGGCTGTCTTTGGAACCTTGACGCGGGGTTTTACACCGGATGCCATTGGTTAGTCTCCTGTTCTTCAGGGCGCGTGGCGATCAGCCGCCGCAGCCGCCGATTGTCACTTTTACGGTCGCGGACGCTTTGGAAAAGCTGCCATCTGCCATCTTCGCCACGGCAATGACATCCTGCGTTCCGGCAAGACGAATACGGGTTGATGCGGCTTGTTCAGCAGCCAATGGACCGAAATTGAAAGTTGCAACGCCCGGTTCGGGGTTACCTGCAGCCACGATAAGAATTGCAGCTGCGCCCGGAGCACTGACTTCGATTGGTACGGTATTGCCGTTTTCTGCGATTTCCGGTGCAGTCAATGTAACACCGCCGTCAGCCACATCTGCGCCGCCTGTAAATGCCGCGATGGCATCTTCAGCAGCTGCATTTGCGCGTAGCGGCATAATTGTCAGGAACGCGGCGCCCAGCCCAAGGGCCAGTGTCTCGCGGCGAGAGAGTTCCATTTTCAATCTCCTTTGAAACTTCGAGAATTCACGCATCAATGCGCGACTATTCCTCTTTCAGGGTCGCAAGAAACGCGACCACGTCCTCGATTTCCTGCGCTGTCAGGATCGACGACAAAGGCGCGGTTGGAGCTTTTCCGGTATAGGCGTCACCCGGGCGGATATAGCCGTCATCCTTGTAGAAAGCTGGCATCACCGTGCCTTCAAATGTCATCTTTGCGTTTGCGACCAACCCTCGAAGCTCTGCTTCGGTCCAACGATCACCGGCACCATCCAGCATCGGGCCGACTTCGCCGTGGAACGGGATGTCTGCTAAAACCGTGACCGCGTGGCACGCGACGCAGTTGCCTTTTGACTTGTCACCAACGATGAGCGCGCCATTAGCCGCGTCGCCAGCAGCACCGGTCAACGAAGCCTCAATGGCACCATAGTCGTCATAGGTTACGTCCTGCGGATCTGTATCTGCCGCATATGCAGCAACGCCCGTCATTGCGCAGACCAATGTTAAGAGTCTCAGCTTCATGATCCCTCCCATTTGCTAACGCGCCGACGGCGCCTTGCGACCCAAAGCCTTTGTGTACCGTAGTCGACGAGTACCGCTTGTCGCAACATTAAATTCATAATAATGAATTTTTTTATTTATAACGGCAGTGCTCAATCCTGAGAAACATTGTTTCGCTCTTGAATGCGCCGCGCATGATACCGTTGGAAATCTTCACCATTATCAAGCTCATATCGTTTTTCGTCGACCCAGGTGAAAAGGTCCATGGTTGTTCCTTTTGAGAACGCTCCGGGCATAACAGCGACCGCGGCATCGATGGCTGTAGCGTCCTCTGGCACCTCTTCAGGAAGAAAAACAAGCGTCGGGGTAAACAGAATCCCCCATTTTCGCATCAGCGCTCTTTGCTCGTTTTCTTCCCCGTCAAAGTCGGTAGCGGTGGTGCTGCCATGCAGATCCAGTTGGACGACAAAGAAATTCTCTTCGATGAACGCTGCAAGGTCAGGCTGGGGGAACACCTCTTCATACATTTTTTTGCAGTAGATGCAGCCTTGTTGCTCAATAAATAAAACTAACCGCTTGTCCTCGCTTGAGGCCTCTTCAAGATCCTCGCGGAGGTCTTTGAACGTGTCGCGCATCCACGGTGTTTTATGCAAACCGCCGTCGCCCAGCTCAGCGGCGGAAACTGTCCCGCCGATCAGACACGCGATCAATACTGACAAAACTCGTTTCATGTCTTCCTCCCGGATTATCCAATGGCTGCGAGCCAAGGCATATGGTCGAGCATCCATTGTGCGATGTAGTTGATGGAATTGGTTGCGATGAGGATGCCGAAGAGCACCAGAAAGCCACCCATGGCCTTTTCGATGAGGGGCAAGTGCTTTCTGAACTGCGCCATCCATTGCATGAAAGGGCGGACCAGAAAGGCCGCCAGAACAAACGGTGCGGTCATTCCAACCCCGTAGACGAATAGAAGCACCGCTCCACGCCAAGCCGTTTCGGTTCCGGCCGCTGTAAACAGGATCGCAGCGAGCACTGGCCCAACACAGGGTGTCCAGCCGAAAGCAAATGCCAATCCAAGAAGATATGCCCCAACAAGGCTTACGCTTGATGTTTCACCGACGTCCGCACGGAATTGGCGATACAGGAACCCGATGCGAATGAACCCCAGGAAATGCAGCCCCATCGCAATGATGATCGCCGCTGCAATCCAGCGCAGGATGTCGAAATACTCTCGGACCAGCTGCCCGAATATCGAAGCTGTCGCCCCCAGTGCCATGAAGATCGTTATGATCCCAGCTGCAAATGCTATTGCAGAAAGCGTTGCCCTGCGACGAACGCCGGCGGAAAGTGTTGACCCCGCAGATATCTGATCAATCCCAACGCCGGCCAGATAGCTAAGATAAAACGGCACGATAGGTAGGATGCACGGCGACAGGAAAGACAACAGTCCTGCGACCAAAGCTCCTGCAAATGTAATGTCGAGCATGGTCAAACCTGTCCTGGCACGCTATCATTCACATATTCAAAATAGTAAAGATATGCTACTGCGGTCAATCGGAGCTTAAGATGCGCCACCTACTTCTGCTTTTGCTTGCAATCACGATGCTTGTTTCTCCGGTGATAACACGGGCAGAAATGACGCTTCTGATGGCCGAAGAAGATGGGTGTATGTGGTGCGCACGTTGGGACACTGAAGTCTCGGAGATATATCCCAAGACACCCGAAGGACATGCCGCGCCACTTCAACGCATCGATATCCACGCAGCTATGCCTAAAGGCATCGCTTTGGAGCGGCCTCTCTACTACACGCCAACCTTTGTTCTGCTGGACAATGGTCAAGAGGTTGGACGGATCGAAGGCTATCCCGGCGAAGATTTTTTCTGGGGGTTGCTGGGCGTTTTGCTGCGTGACGCTGGGGTGCCGATTGAGACCTCTGGATAAAATGTGGCGGATTAAATAAACTGTTTCGAATGCGTGAAGCTATGAAAGCGAGGCGATCTTGTTGGACAAATCTTCGAAACTGCCTGTGTTCTCCAAGGACATGTGCGCCGAAGACCTGGACAGAATGATGGAAAATGCTCAGACGGCGTCAAATTTCCTCAAGGCAATCAGCCATGAAGGGCGCTTGATGATCTTGTGCTACCTGTCTTCGGGTGAAAAATCTGTCACGCAGATGGAAGAAATGCTCTCGGCACGCCAGGCCGCCGTGTCTCAGCAACTATCTCGCCTACGCTTCGAGGGCTTGGTCAAAACGCGACGCGAGGGGAAAACGATCTACTACAGATTGGCGGATGATCGATCGACACAGATTCTGGAAGTCGTCTACGATCTATTCTGCAGAGAAAAGTAGAAGCCGCCAAAAATACCCGCCAGCTTTGGGAGGAGACTGGCAATGTTTGAAGCATTGGGAGACGCCAACACCGTCGCCCTGATCGGTTTGATCGGTGGCATTGTGTTGGGCTTGGCCGCACGCATTGGCCGTTTTTGCACGCTGGGTGCAATCGAAGACTACCTTTACGCAGATGATGACCGGCGGCTGCGCATGTGGGCAATTGCGATCGGCGTAGCAATTGTCGGCAGCCACTTAGCTATGGCTTTCGGGTGGCTGGACCCAGTTGGAACAAGGTATCTTGCGCAGACCTGGAACCCACTTGGGTCGATCGTAGGTGGCCTCATGTTCGGTTACGGAATGGCCATCAGCGGGAATTGCGGCTATGGCGCGCTGGCAAGGCTTGGGGGCGGCGACCTTCGATCTTTCGTCATCGTATTGATCATGGGTCTATCTGCTTACGTTGTCATGTCCGGACCCCTGGCATATTTGCGCGTTTGGGTCTTTCCCGAAGAGATGGGTCTTAGTGGCCCCCAAAGCATCAGCTTCCTTGCCGAACAACTGACCTCTATCCCAGCTTGGCTCATTGGCTCCATTATTGGCGTTGTATTGGTGATTTTCGCCTTGGCAAACCAGCGTTTCCGCCGAACTCCCGCACAGGTGTTCTGGGGATCTGTAGTTGGACTGGCGATCGTATCAGGGTGGCTCGGCACGAACTGGGTGGCGACGCACGGTTTCGACGGTGAGCCAGTTCAAACCCATACCTTCGCTGCGCCCCTTGGCGACACAATATTCTACCTAATGACGGCCTCAGGAAACACTTTGTCCTTTGCGGTCGGATCAGTCTCCGGCGTTCTCATTGGCGCATTCTTGGGGTCCTGGTCCAAGGGTCATTTCAGATGGG
Organism: Ruegeria sp. BG11; assembly: GCF_056538565.1. NCBI lineage: Bacteria > Pseudomonadati > Pseudomonadota > Alphaproteobacteria > Rhodobacterales > Roseobacteraceae > Ruegeria > Ruegeria sp. BG11. Next base: position 22,812 of record NZ_JBQFTH010000007.1, read on the forward strand.
AAGCATGCGAGGATCCACGTGAACTCAAGCGTCAGATGCTCGGCGCGGCGATTATGGGGCCAGGCGCGATCATCGCGGTCGGTTGCAGCGTCGGGCAAGGTATATCTGCCTTCTCACTTTTGGCCTACAGCGCGCCCGTAACATTCGCTGCCATCTTCGCCGGCGCGGCGATTGGGTTGAAACAACTCGTGTCTGGGCTGTCCTTCATAACTGAGCGTTGAGGTTACAGTTCTAACCAGAATTCACGTGTGGAAGACGGTTTCGACGGTTTCTATTTTTCGGAAGCCGATCGCCGTTGAAGGCAAATTGTCCGTCAACCATGCTCGTTAGCAGTTCGCAAAGTAAGATGACCATCGCGGTCCATGCCGCCGGTGTCTAAGCGACAGACCCGCACCTTCCGGTTTACGCCTCAAAACCTTCCCGTTTGTTTTGCTTATCGCTGCGGTGTGGTTCACCATAGGAGAAATTCGCTGCGTTTGAGAGTTGGCGATGAATCCGAATGATCGGATCGTGAAATCTTTCACACGTAGAGCAAGGCTAACCACCAGGACGAATATGAGCTCGCGTCGATCTTGCTTGAGGTGATCCGTTTGACAGGCCCGACAATCCATTGATTATGTGCGCATGACCAAAGCTCAAAGACCGCCAAAGCCAAAACCCATTCCCTACACCCCGGAGCCGAACCGCTATGAGCGGATGGTGTATCGGCGATGTGGGCGGTCGGGTGTGAAGCTTCCTGTTGTCAGCCTAGGCCTGTGGCACAATTTTGGCGCGGACTCGACGCACGAAAACAAGCGCGCCATGTGTCGAACCGCGTTTGATCATGGGATCACTCACTTTGATCTGGCGAACAACTACGGTCCACCACCCGGTTCAGCCGAAGAGGCATTTGGCGAGATCCTCAAAACGGATTTCGCGGGTTACAGGGATGAACTGATCATTTCCTCCAAAGCAGGCTACGACATGTGGCCGGGTCCCTATGGGGAATGGGGGTCACGCAAGTACATGATTGCGTCCTGTGACCAATCACTCGCGCGCATGGGGCTTGATTATGTCGACATCTTTTACTCCCACCGCTTTGACCCCGATACCCCGCTCGAAGAAACAATGGGCGCGTTGGATCATATCGTACGATCGGGCCGCGCGCTCTACGCAGGTATCTCGAGCTACAACTCCCAACGCACGCGCGAGGCGGGGAAAATTCTCAACGACCTTGGGACACCTTGTCTGATTCACCAGCCTTCTTACAATCTGCTCAATCGGTGGGTGGAGCGGGATGGTTTGCTCGATACTCTGGATGATCTTGGAGTAGGATCGATTGCATTCACGCCGCTGGCACAAGGCATTCTGACTTCCAAATATCTGACCGATATTCCGAGTGGCAGCCGTGCCACGCAAGGGAAGTCATTGCTTGATGGCATGATCAACGCGCGGTCGCTGGCAAGTGTCCGGGCGTTAAATGATATGGCCCAGGCACGTGGGCAGACTCTGGCGCAAATGGCGCTGGCCTGGGTACTCAGAGGTGGACGGGTGACGACCGCTCTGATTGGTGCGTCCCGGCCGGAACAGATCATAGATTGCGCAGGCGTCGTTGATAATCTCGACTTCAGTGCTGACGAGCTCAAAAAGATCGATGAAATCAGTTCGGAAGAAGATATCAATTTGTGGGCGCGGTCGTCAGAAACAGAATGACCATAATTTGAACGTACGCAAAACCCTGGTTCTTTGAGGCTTACGATCTTTGGCGGATTGAACGTTTTTAGTTCGGCCTACCTGCTAACATGAGCCATCGGCCCAATATGTTCATTGGCCAAAGAACCACTCTTCTGCAATTTGACCCTCCCAAACCACCAATCGCTGAAGCAGCATGAATTGATGGAGAGTGAAGTCAAAACGTTTGTACAGAAATCACTACTCGGATCAAAAAGAGGGCCGTTATCGCTAGTCTGTTGACAGACAAGCAGCATGCTAAAAAATATTGATCTAGTCATGTTGCATGAACATTTGAAAATGAAGCCTCTTTGGAATGGGATTTCAGGTCTAACTAAAACGCTAGGGCTACGCTTCTTTTTTTTAGTAGTAGTTCTAAGCGTAACTTCATGCATTCGACCTCCAGAACTCGTAGGCGTCGAAAATCCCCAATATCCTGCGTCAGATGTAGTTGAGGCCAAACGCCAGACAGTCTTTATTGCCACAACGCGACAGGCGTCCGGAGCAGAGGGTGTTTTTTATTCGGGCGACCGCAGCGATACACTTGGACTAGCTTCGGTGGTAGTCACCATTCCGCCAATTCACAAAGTTGGAAAAATAGAAAGAACCAACGCTCTCCCCCCCAACCCTTCGAAGCATTTCACTATCATCGACCCAAAGGTTTATGCATCGGAAAACGCTTTTGTTTCGGGCATTGACAAACAACTTCTTGCACTTGGTGCTTCGGAGCGAAACGTCCTATTTTTTGTTCACGGCTACAATACGACCCTAAGTGACGCCATTCTTAGATTGGCACAATTTGTTGAGGATACCGAGTACGATGGGGTTCCGGTGTTAATGTCTTGGGCTTCTGCGGCAGAAACCCTTAAATATGTTTACGATATCAACAGTGCGCTTGCTGCTAGATCGGACTTCTTGAAAGCTGGTGAAATAGTTACGCGATCAAAAGCTCAGCAATTCGATATTCTTGCATTCTCAATGGGAGCGTTTCTTACAATGGAAGCAATCTCGCAAGCGGAGTTGGCCGGAGAATTCAATCCTCGAAAAAGAGTGCGAAACATTATTTTAGCGGCGCCGGATATAGACTTGGCCGTTTTTGAAAACCAGCTTTCCAAAATAAAACACGACAATCAAAAGATCTTTGTCCTCGTGTCGTCAGACGATAAGATTCTAAACTTCTCAAAATTCGTTTCTGGTGGAGTAGATCGCGTTGGCGCAACAGATGCAGCGGAACTCGCGAAGTCCGGAGTAACCGTTATCGATCTAAGCCAAGTAAGAGATTCTAAGAGCACCAGCCACTCAAAATTCGCTGCTTCGCCAGAAGTCGTTCGAATATCTGGTGAAGCAATCCGGACAAGCAGACGTTCCAGTAGACGATCGACTGTAGAACTTCAGGATCTAATCGGTGACGCTTCCGTGGAAATCGTGGGCACAAGGTAGTCTGATCGTTTTCCCCGAAATAATAAGTCTTCCTCGACTAGAAATGAAAACGGCGCCTTTGTCCTCAATGCTGTCATTGGCGCCAAGCGCAGCGAATGCCTGTTTTCCACCCGCACTCGACGTTGGGGTGCAGCTAGGTGAGAAATTTTAAGCGAAGTCTGGGGTTTTCCTTTTGCAAGACTGCGTTGGTGTTGGTTATAGCTACTCCCAAAACTAACAACGCTGGCCATAGTACGCTCGCGAACGATTATGCGCGTCCCTACAAGATTTTTAGGTGCGCGCATAACGCTGCATTCCAATCATTGATTTTATTCAGAAAATCTAGGTGTCGTCGCCCATAATTTTGCATAGCAATCGCGCATAAGTTTGCACGATTTGCCCATAAGTTTGCACGGTTCACCATACGCGCTCAATTGTCGATTGTCTTGGCGTAATTCGATCAACTTGAACGCATCAAAACTCAATTAAAAGTGCGTTCTGACTGATAAAGTTCAACACAAAACCGAACAACACAGCTCAATTGCGAGGTCGCGGCAGATCCCTTTCAACGTAGCGCGGCTCGGTCGGCCTTGAATGTCCACTCACCGTGGCTCAATCAAAAAACGGTTCAAAGTTGCATAGACATTTCGTGCCAAGTCATTCCTCCATGATCAGAGGTTGATGGGCGAAGATACTTGTACCCAAATCTCTGATAAAGCGGGACGTGATGCTCTTTGCACATAAGGTAGATCGCAGATTTGCCCATTTTTCTCATGCGGCCGACGAATTCAGTCATCAATGCCCGCGATAGGCCTTTTCCTTGATGCTCCGGATCCACGACGACAGACATAATAACGACATTTGGCGCGTCGGGGTCATGCCCTATAAGCTCTTTGAATTCCTCATCAGACATTTCGACGTCGTATGCACATCCGCAATTCGCAAAGCCGACGATCTCGCCTTCGACCTCAAGAACAATGAAACCATCGGGATAGACCTCGATTCTCTTTGCTATCTTTTCGAGGGTAGCCGCTTCGCCGCCTTCATAGGCATCAGTCTCGATCTCAAAGCATCGAATTGCATCAGAGGGTTGGGCGTTTCGAATTCGGCTCATGCATTTACACTATGAACGATGGGTCAAGTTGTATAGCCGCCGACGGTTTTGTTCGCACCATTGCTCAATCTGCGCTCGGCGCAGACACTCTCTGCACCTACCCCTAGCGGCGGCTTTGCGGGCAATGTTGCCCTAGGCACGAACACATGCTTTTCATTCCACAACAACGCAGCACACCCTTGACCGTAATCAGTTGCACATTTAGTCAAGTTTGATCTGCCCGCTGGGACGACCCGGCCAAGCAAGGGCGTTTTTTTTCAGGACGACCTGGCAAATTAGAGGTCGAACATGACAACTAAAACCAAACAAGCCAGGAAACTGATCGAGGGTAGACCTGCCCTAATCGTAATCGACATTCAAAAGAGCACGTTTATTGATGACAGCGAAGTACGCTCCATCGACAACATGCCGGGTTACAAACAGCGCATGATCGCTGCGCGTGACTTGGTTGACGCCGCGCATGAGAACAAAGTGCCCGTCATCTTCGTACAGGAAGTCCATCGTCCCGATCAGCTCGATTTCGGCAGGGAACTGGATGGTGACGAAGACATACACTGTCTCGAAGGTGATCCAAGAACGGAAGTTGCAAAAGATGAGATGGGATATCGCAAAGGTGACTACATCGTCCCGAAGCGACGGTATTCCGCCTTTTTTGGAACCGATTTCGAAATCCTGCTGCGCGGTTTAAAAGTAGACACACTTTTATTGTGCGGCGGTTTGACCGATGTTTGTGTGCACTACACATTCGTCGATGGCCACCAATCAGACTACTTCTGCCGCGTTGTAGAGGACTGCGTTGGAGGGTCATCTGTCCAAGCCCATGAAGCTGCTCTCAAAGCTATGGAGTATCTACAAACCGGCGCTGTTCAGAGCCGAGAAGCAGTGATCAACGCGATCACCTCGCTCTAAATTGCAATCGAACTGTTAGTAGCAGTTGGGGCGCACAATTATTTAGGGTGCAGAAACGGGTGGAGATTTTTGTTGCTTGATCGCCTTAGACTTGCCCACTTGAAGCAGAAGATACCGACACTTTCAGTGCAAGCCTTTGAGTTTGCGACGATGGCCCTTCAAAACCTCGCTTGCATCGCAATCCAGCCGTCGGCGCGCATAGTGCGAACATGACTAGAGGCATTGAACCTAACGCTCAAACAGACGCTGATGCCCTAACTTCTGCCCAGCAGATTTCTAAACTGACTTCAGAGGCAGATCAGCTATCGCTCCAATCTGTCACAGCCAACAGATTAAAGCGCTAGCTGATCTGCGCAAGAGAACGCCGAAAAAGCCGTAGGCTCATTAGTAACAAAGCAATTCCTAACAACGTCATCCAAACGAATTCCGGCCAGACAGTCTCAATACCAGCGCCTTTGAAAACAATAGCCTGACTTGCTGACATGTAGTGGCGTGACGGCAAAACCAAAGTACCTGCCTGCAACCACGCTGGCTGACCTTCAATTGGGGTCTCTCCACCTGACAGCATTAGCATTGGCAGCACAATCAACATGACCAGAAGCGCGAACTGCGCCATAGAGCGTGCAATGGTTGCCAGAAACACCCCAAGCGCCGTCGCAGTAAAAAGAAACAACGCCGTGCCAACCAAAAACAACATCTTGGATCCAGCGATACTGATGCCCAAAGAACCCTGCATCACAAAGATTAGTGAAAGACCAGCGGCGACCAAAACCACCGCTGCATTCGCCCAAATTTTAGCAATAGCAATGTCAAATGGAGCAAGCGGCATGGCAAGGAGATGTTCAATGGTCCCGTGCTCTCGCTCTCTAATCATTGCCGCTCCGGTCAATATAGTTGTGAGCCACATGATCTGGCCGATCAAAGCAACGATACCAGCAAAACGTACGGTGTCTCTGTTTGGGTTGAAGGCGCTTCTTAGAATGACACTGATTGAGGGAGCATCTACTAGATCGATACCAATTGCATAGCGATGTATTTCAGCGCTCAAGATACTGGTGATGTAGTTTGCACCAATACCGGCCTGTTCCATAGCGGTTGCGTCAATAAGAACTTGAATCTCCGGACTGCGCCCTGCGCGCAGATCCTTTTCGAATCCGGGGGGCACAGCGACAACGAAAATAAAGCGCCCAGCATCCATGTACGCAGGTCCTTTTCCGGGTTCGATTTGGACGACCGGTTGGAACTCTGGTGGGAAAAACGCTGTGGCAAGTGCTCGAGAAAGTGGCGAGTCGTCTTCATCCGCAAACGCTATCGAGGCGTTGTTTACAGAACTTGCCACTCCCGTTGCTTCCATGATCGGGGCCAGCGTGAAAGACCAAACCAACAATGCCATCATCACCCAATCACGGCGCAGGCTCATCACTTCCTTCAAGCCTAGCCAGAATATGCAGTAGAAGCGCTGCATTCACTTCTCCTGCGCCCGAAGGCATAGGGCTGCGATCAGTGTCAGAACGGGTCCGAAGCAGGCGAGGGCCAGAATGTCTGGCGCAAGGGCTTCCCAACCCAAACCTTTAGTGAAGGCACCTACGTTCAGGTGTAGGAAATATGAGGAAGGCCAAAGAGAGCCCACCACTTGTGCGCCTCCTTCGAGCGTTGAAACAGGTTGCAACAGACCTGAGAACTGGATTGTTGGGACAACTGAAGCGATGGCAGTTGCAAATGTTGCGGCCACCTGACTGGATGTCATTGTAGCGATCAACAGCCCGTAGGATGTCGTAGCCCAAACGTAAAGAAGGGCACCAACAGCCAAGGGGAAAGGATTTCCTTTTAACGGCACCCCGAAAAGAAGAACGGTCATTCCGGCCAAAAGCAGAAAGTTTGCGTAGGCGATCAAAATGTACGGAATTTGTTTGCCGACTAGAAATTCAAGCCGCGTGGTTGGTGTCACGTAGAAATTGACAACTGACCCCAGCTCTCGTTCCCTTGCTACGCTTACGGCAGTCAAAACAGCTGGCAGCATAATCAGTAGGATAGCAGGCATTGCCGGAGCCATTGCGGCGATGCTTTCAAAGCTTTGATTGTAGCGAAACCGGGGTTCGATCCTGGCGATATCTATCTGGCTTTTGCCGTTGTTAACGGCATATTCCGCGAGAAATGATTGGTGCAGTCCGGAAACATAGCCTTCAACCGTCTCACCCTTAAATGGGATAGCACCGTCTACAGTCGCAAGTATCTGGGTCGGTTCACCCGTACTCATCTTTCGGTCAAAGTCAGGTGGCAACTCAACAACCAGAGAGACCTCACCTGCCACTAGACGGTCGCGCCCTTCGCTGGCGCTTTGCAGCGGCGATGTAGCTTTAAAGTAGGACGATCCGGCGAATTCAGCCGAATAAGCACGACTCTCCGGCCCCTGAGAAAGGTCAAGTACAGCGAATTCAAGCTCATCGATATCCAGCGTAATTCCAAAGCAAAAAACTAACATTAGAATAGCAGAACCCAGAAACGCGAAAGCCAGACGCACCGGGTCGCGAGCTACTTCAACGGTTTCGCGCCGCGCATATGCCAATACACGAGAAAACGCTCCTCCCCCGGCGTGGGATTTGGTCCTAAAGCCCACCTCTGGCGCGACAACAGAGACTGGTTTTTCTGCTGCTTCCAATATCGAAATGAAGGCGTCTTCTAGGTTTTCCGCCCCTTCAACAGCGATCAGGTCAGCCGGAGTACCTTCGGCTAGAACTCTACCAGCATGCATAAACGAAACGCGATCACAGCGTTCCGCCTCACCCATGAAATGAGTGGAAACAAAGATCGTTACCGACTCATTTCGCGACAGCTCAATCAACAAGTCCCAGAAGGAATCGCGTGCCTCTGGATCCACACCGGATGTTGGTTCGTCGAGTATTAGCACTCTCGGACGGTGGATCACAGCTACGGCTAGCGACAGTCGCTGTTTGATCCCCAGGGGCAGTGCCGTCGCCAACGTATGAAGGTGCTCCTCGAGCCCAAAGCGCTCAGTGAGTTCCGAAACACGTTGTTCTCGGTCGGCAATTGCAAATATCCGCGCATGCAATTGTAGGTTCTGATGGACCGACAACTCGCCATACAAGGAAAAGGCCTGGCTCATGTAGCCTATTTCACGCCTCATTTTTCGGTCATATGCATCGACAGGGTTGCCAAACAGCAGTGCTTCACCTGAGCTGGAAGGTAACAAGCCAGTCAGCATCTTCATTGTCGTGGATTTGCCGCAACCGTTTGATCCTAGAAACCCGAATATCTCTCCGCGATTGATTGTGAAGTCGACGTTGTCTACGGCCGTGAAATCACCAAAGCGTCGTGTCAGTCCACGCGCAACTATCACTGGGTTTGCTTCGATCTGCCCCTTCGTTTTGTTTTTTCCCGCCGGTTCGACAGGCAACTCCCGTGCTCTCAGACGCCGATATGCAATTTCGAGGTCGACATCACTCCCTTTCAATTCGGCGGGCTTCCCATGAAAGATGACTTGACCCGCGTCCATCGCGACAATCCGGTCAAAACCGTCGGCTTCTTCCATGTACGCCGTTGAAACCAATACCGACAGTTCGGGGCTTTTTGCTCGGATTGCATCAATCAAAGCCCAGAACTGCCGACGCGACAACGGGTCGACCCCGGTCGTTGGCTCATCCAAAACCAAAAGTTTGGGGTTATGGATTAACGCACAGCAAAGACCTAGTTTTTGCTTCATCCCACCCGAGAGCTTGCCCATCAGACGGTCTTCAAACTGCGCAAGCCCTGTCGCAGCCAATAGCGCTGCGATACGGTCATCCCGCTCTGAATGCCCTTGAGCAAAGAGACCTGAGAAGAACTCAAGGTTCTCGCGTACAGACAGCTCCGTATACAGGTTTCGACCCAGCCCTTGCGGCATGAACGCGATGGCTGGGCAAATGCTGTGTCGATGACCAGAATCGCCAATCGGGCCGCCTAAAACGTCGATATTGCCGGATTGCAGTTTCTTTGCGCCGGTGATCAAACCAAGCAGTGTAGACTTTCCCACCCCATCCGGCCCGATAAAGCCAACAAGCTGGCCGCCTGGCAGTTCTAACGAAACAGAATCCAATGCGACATGCTTGCGATAACGGTGCGTAACACCTGAAATGTGAATATCGCAGGCCTCATCCTCTACTCTCATTCGAACAGCTCTTCTGGGATGCGTTGTTCAAGCGCCTCAGGCCAAGCAGCGGCTGGGTTCAGCCGGATCACCGCGAAACCGCGCAGACCGGTTTTGACGTGCTCAATCCGACTTTCAACCAAGTCTATTGGGATACGGACGCGAACGCGAAAAACCAGTTGCTCTCGCTCATCCAGGGTCTCGACCTGTTTGGGGGTGAATTGTGCCTCGGGAGAAACAAAGCTCACGTATGCAGGTATCGCATATTCCGGCAAAGCGTCGAGCACGATGCGAGCCTCAGCTCCAATGGGCAAAAGTCCGGCTTCACGCGCAGGAAGAAAAACTTCCATGTAAACATTCTCAAGGCCAAGAATAGTCAGGATTGGTTCGCCTGCGCCAACGACCTCTCCGGGTTCTGCAAGCCGGTAAAGCACGCGGCCGGGCAAAGGTGCCACTAAAGCGCTGTCTTCAATCTGTGCTTCTATCCTGCGCACTTCCGCCTCAGCGGCAGCAATACGGCTTTCTGCGGTTGCAACTCGGGCTTTGGCGGCGCCCAATACTGCTGTAGCAACCTTATGAGTGGTATCGCGATCTTCAAAAATAGTTTTGGAGATATTTTGACCTGCCAGCAACGCCGTGGCACGATCAAGCTCTTGCTCGGCCCTGCGCTGTTCGCTTTCGCGTTGCACAACGAGCGCTTCTGCTTCGGCCTTTGTTTGATTTGCCAAGGCTACTTCGGCTCTAGCCCGATCCAGGGCGGCAGATAGCTCATCTATGTCCATTTCGGCCAGGATTTGACCGGTTGCAACCATACTGCCTTCTGTTGCCGTTACCTTCGCAACCCGACCTGCATTAGTTGGTGCTATTTCGACTTGTTCCGCTTCAACCCGCCCGTTTCCTTGCACAAATCCGACCGGCAATTCATCGCCATCCTCGGCAACAACGACATATAGCAACGCACCAGCAATTACTAAACCAGCCAAAAAAAGAAAAACCGATAGGTTTTTGGTCATAGCGTTTCACCTGAAACAGGGTTTCTGGCGCAGAGTTTAGTGTCTCAAAAGACTCAAAGCCTTGTTTTGGATCAAAACCGATCCGGGCACCTCAGTTCCAAGCAATTGTTTGGATGAACACTGGTTTGGGTGTTGCAGGCTCTTTCGCGATAGGTCGGAAGAAGTAGACTTGAAGCGTTTTTGTTATCAGTTTGGTATTGAAACGGGTTGTTCCAACCTGCAATTGCGGTCGCCGCCAACCTGCTACGCAATACAGCGAAAGGAAGAATTATGACCAAAACACTGAGAGCTTGTTTGTCTTTGTGGTTGGTTGCAATCGCTCCTGCGTATGCGCAAGAACCTCCTCGTCTTGTTTTGCAGCTGACCGTTGACGCGTTTCGGGGCGATCTGCCCACACGCTACTTTGAAAATCTTGGGGAGGGTGGCCTTAAGTATTTACTTGAAAACGGTGTACACTATGTGGACGCCCATCATTGCCATGCCAATACAGAGACTGTTGTCGGGCACGCCACATTGGCCACCGGGGCAACACCGGCAGTGCATGGGATGATCGGAAACATATGGTTCGACAGAACCTTGGACCGCGTTGTCTACAACGTTGAAGACAGCACCGCTCCACTTCTTGGAGATGGCGCTGGCGTCAATGACGATATTGAAATTGACCCGACTCAGGCGGCAGCTGGCACAGATGGGCGGTCACCAAGCGCTATGCTTGTTACGACGCTTTCGGACGAATTAAGCGCCTCCACTGCTGGTGCTGCCAAGGTCTTTGGAGTTTCAATCAAAGATCGTGGGGCTATTACAATGGCGGGACAAAGCGGCAAAGCCTTCTGGTTCTCAAAAGCCGCAAATCGTTTTGTCACAAGCTCCTATTACTACGACAAATACCCGGATTGGGTTTCCGCATGGAATGACGCATCGCCGAGCGCCTCCTTTGAAGGAACCTCTTGGGAGTTGATGCACCCAAAGGAAACCTATCTCTTTGGCGACCGCGACAACCAACCATGGGAGACGGATGTCGCCGGGTTCGGCACAACCTTTCCTCATCGCTATTCTTCGACGCAAAATGGGTTTGATCCGCTGGAAAATCCCTACTTTACGACCTTTTTAACGCTTAGCCCCGCTGGCGACGATCTGACGGCGCAATTTGCCAAACGATTGATTGCTGCCGAGGATATCGGGCAAGACGCGGTAACGGATTATCTGGCGATTAGCTTCTCGTCCGTGGATTACGTCAACCATGTGTTTGGCCCCTCCAGTCTTGAAGCCGAGGACACGATATACCGCCTCGATCAGACTCTCATGAATCTCTTCGCGTTTATCGACGAACGGATTGGGCTGGAAAACGTTTTGATCGTTCTATCGGCGGACCACGGCACCACCGATGCGCCGGGCTATTTGGAGAGTGTTGGCATCCAAACTGGCCTTGTTGCTCCGGACACATGGGACCCGACGGAACAGATAGCCAGGCTTAAGGAGCGGTTTGGGATCACCGGGAAACTGCTTGAGGGTTATAATCACCCCTATCTCAATATCGCCCCCGAAGTATTGGCTCGCCGTGATATTGATTTACCCACGCTGGAGTCAGCTATTGCAGAAGAGCTTCTATCCTTTCCCGATGTGGCGTTCGCCGTCCCCAGTACGGCTATCGAAGCAAACCTCCTGTCCGATACCGACATCATGCGCCTGATCCGCAACAACTATAATCCGACCCGATCCGGGAACATATACGTAGTCTTCAAACCCGGCTGGTTCATCGCAGACTTCGATGGTCTGTCCGTCACATCCACCCACGGGTCACCGTGGCGCGGTGACACACATGTGCCGATTTTCTTTGCTGGAGCGAACTTAAAACCGCAACGGGTTGCACGCCGGGTTTGTACGACTGCTATCGCATCCACATTGTCTGCATTATTAAGTACGGCACGTCCTAATGGTGCGAGCGGTGAAGTCCTACAAGAAGTCTTGGATTAGACCGCTGTGAAGCGCGAGCCCTGATACTGAAGCACGCTATGCCTGGCCGCGACGGCATCGTCCACAAGGCGTGCATTGATCGGAATTCACTAAACCGCCACCTCACTTCCAGGTATTACAGTGCAAAAATTAGTCTCCGGGCTAATATACGATGTGGAAGAAGGCATTTTGGGTATGCGAACGACCCGTGTTCTACTGTGCCTGAAGGCCACGACCCAGCCATGTGGAAAAAACACAACGGTTGCAGCTGAATTCTTTTTGAGATCAGCGCAAACTAATGTTGGACATGGAGCTGGGAAATCTGATTGCCCTTCATCCAATCTCTCAGCTGTGTCGAGCAAACACACTCGTCGTCCCATCCAGACCAACGAGCAAGGTTTCATAGGGCTCTCGTTCGTCTGAAAAATCCATCCCCGGTGAACCCATCGGCATGCCTGGAACTGTCAGGCCGAGGCCTTCAGGATGTTCGGACAAAAGTCGATAGATGTCTTCTGCCGGGACATGACCTTCCACAAAATAGTCCCCAATAATTGCAGTGTGGCAACTGGAAAGCTCATCTGAGATTTTCATTTGTTCTTTAAGCGACCACAGCTGCTCCTGTTCAACGTCTAGCGTATCGGCGCGAAATCCTGCGGAAATCAGGTGATCTACCCAAGCGGCACAACAGCCGCAAGTTGGCGTCTTGTAGACCTTGATGAGTGGGGCTTCTTGTCCGACGGAAGGAGTAGCCAACACAGCTGCTGTACCCGCTAGTAAAAATTCGCGTCGTTTCATTGGTCTCTTCTCCGCTTCCTCATGGGACTACAAAGATATTGTGCCAAGGCCAAACTTTTCAATGTTACCGGACTGGGCATCAAACGGGCAGTTTCGATACAAGATCTGAATCACAATCCAAATAACATTGGTCGCCCAACGTTTTGTGAGCTGCGTCGCGTATGGCTCAAGTTCACTCGAGCGCTCGGCAATGGACCTCGCGATCCACGTCGTGGTGAGGTCCATAGCAACCTTCTAAGCCGTGGCCATGCCAATCGCCTTGGTGGTGCCTGCCCGTGCACCCTGACAATGCAATTACTATGACCAAGAACGCCGCTCTTCGCGGGTGCTTGATCCAACAGTTCTGTTCCATGTCCAAACCAACTTAGTAGCAATCCGGCTACCTATGCTTTGACGCAGGTCAACACCCCATTACGGCAGGCTCCAAACAGCGGCAGTTAGTCTAGCGTAAACAGCTCCTGTCTGTCAGCAACACCGCGCAATCTGTATTGTCCCAGGGAAACAAGGCTTGGAATGGAGCCCACCAAGTCGCCCGCCACCTTGTCGGAAACAACAATGTTCTGATCGAGCGCGCTGCACATGCCTAAGATGCGGGAGGTGGTATTGACTGCTGGGCCGACTACTGTGAAATCCAAGCGAGACCTACCGCCAATATTGCCGTAAAGAACATCGCCTGCGTGCAACGAAAGAGTGAAGCCGGTCGTTGGCAAACCATCCGCTTGCCGTCGTTGGTTGAGTTCCTCAAAAGTATCTCGCAACTCCGATGCCGCGTGAATTGCGACGCGGCGAGCGTCCGGAACTTGATTGATATCGAAGATGGCAAGCATTCCATCTCCCATGAATTTCAGAACGTTACCGCCATTGCGTTCGACTACGTCAACAGCTTCCGCGAAGTAGTCGTTTAGCAATTCTATGATTGAGCCCCCCGGAAGCGCCTCTGACAATTTGGTAAATCCTTGCAGGTCAAAATACCAAATCACCGCTGAAATAGTTTCCGATGAACCTCGGGTGATGTCCCCGGAAAGAACACGCCTACTGGCGTCTTTGCCCAGATACGCGGCTGTAATGTCTTCAGCCATCAATCGGTTCGCCCCACATTTCAGCGTCAGGCAAAGTGGGGATATCAGTTGACGCAAACCATCAAGTTGCTCGCTCGTGAAGCCCCCGCTCGCATCGGTTGTCAACGAGATTATGGCACCTTCCTCGGCCTGCATTGGATCGACTGGCGTAGTATTGTCCTGAATAAGGAAGAACCGTTTAACAGCGAAGTAGTCAGTTGCACCGCGCTCGCGAAGTTCGTCGAAGATCGGAAAGTTGAGCGCGGGTTCTTCGACTGTCAGATCTTGTCTGATCTCTTCAACGTTGTTTGCCAAAAGATAGTAAATCGGGCTTAGTACGTATTCCTCAGGCGCATCCGTTCTTCGGACAAAGTTCTCTCGCTCGTTGCCACCATCCCTGTGCCAGCGAAAAGCGACCGTTCCAATCTCGGGATGATGAGCGCGAACAGTGATGTTTGCTCTTTGAAGTGGAATTCCTGCTGAAACAAGACGGTTGCAGAATGCTTCAAGCCAGAGTTCCACTGGCGCATTCTCCAAGCCCTGTTGAACCAGCCAATCGGCTATGTCCTTAACGGCGGCGGTCAGTTCCCAGTTTTGGACTAATGGGGCTGCCATGATGACCTCACAACGGGTTGTCTCAACAGTTAGCTCCCAGTCTATTTCACTTCAAGGACACCTCAACTTCAATTTCCAGCGGTTCTCACTGCCCAAAGCGGACAAAGCTGCCGTCTTCATTCATCTCACGCTTTTTTAATTGAAGGCAAACACAGAAAGAGCAATTTTCAAGGCCCCCATGATTCCGAAAGATCGCTTGGATACAGCGGGGGTCGAAACGTCAACCTTATCCTATTGCCTCAGTTGATCTATATCCGGAACACAGGATCTTCGGTTTTCGGGTAACTCTGTCGCTCCGTCCGCGCGTTTCTGGAAAACGTTGTGGTGAAGAAGCTTGATTTTCGGATGCGTCAGCGTCCCAACGATCTCGAACGGCCACGCGCTCCGCGACAAGGGCCTGCCAAGTTTTCGGGCCTCGGCCTGAATTGAAATCGTGTTTTTTATCCAATCCAGATCGCCGCGAGCAACTAGCTGTACCTTTTTGGTTTCCGCTACAAACGAGCTGAATGAAACGTCGCCAGCATCGATTTTAATGGGAGCGGCGAGGCACGTGATCTTGCTGTAACCTTTTCTCAGCTCTTCAGAAATTAGCCAAGGAAAAATGCCAAGTCCGGACAGTTCGAGAAGACTGGTTGATATTCCACCATTTGTCATCAAGATAGATGCAGAGCCTCTCATCGAGTTAAAAAAGGTCTCAACCGAGCGCCTGTTTCCGATAAACTCAAAATTCCCATGAAGCTGGCCTACTGCCGAGTATTTGGTATTAAACTCGTTGAACAAGGTTGCCAGATTCCAATCCTTTATTGTGCCTTGAAGTGAAAGCAACTGCGGGCTCTTCACCATATTCATTTTTGCCGTAGCGGAGAAATGACCTCCATCATAGGCGACATCGACAGGCCCAAGCTGGGCAAGGCCGTTCTTTGCCTTGAGATGGCTGGACAGGCTGGTTATTCCCTGTTCGCCCTCGATTTTTTTGATATCAATGGACACATCGACATCCTGATCGAGCAGAAAATCTTCTACCTCGACAAGATCACTGACTTTGCCTTTCGACACCTTGTGCTTTGCGCCACTGGTTCCGGGTTGGCGAAAGCTTGTTGCAATGCGTGAGACAAAAGCAAAAGCGTTTCTAACGTCTTGAAGTTCAATACTCTGACTGGAAACCTTGCCTTGCGTCAGTGGACGCGCGCCAGACGTGGATGTCTCAAGTTTGGCACTCAGTTGCGACTTTCCGGATGTTAGCGCAAGTACGCTTGAGAAGTTGTCTTGTTTTCCGTTTGCGGACAGGCTGACCTTTAATTGCCCGGCTTTGATTGTTGTCTGCCCGATGGCCGCTAGGAAACGGGCGCTGTCTTCGACATCCAGATTGAAATCGAAGGACAGGTTTTCAAATTCGTTTACATTCCCGAGCTTGGCCTGGGTTTTCAGCGCCCATATTTCGGTATCAATGGTCTGTGCATCGAATTTGTTGAGGCTTAGGAACCCCTTTAGATCGTCCACCGAAAAACTGCCTTCGACGATGCCAAGCGATTTTGCGCTTAGGCCTTGGAAAAACAGCGATGACGGTATCGACATCGTACCGCTAAAGTCGACCTCTTTCAGGCGCAACAGGTCTTTTATGTTACCTTTGGCCGAAAAGTAGGGTCGATCCTGGGGTCCAGCCTGCAAGCTAATATTTTCCAGCATCAGATTACCATTGTCAGCGCGAAACAGACGGCCAACGCGAACCGGACCTATCTGTTTTAATTCATTGTCAAACGCATTGGTCGTCAGAGTCAGATCCTGAAACTCCAGCGCGTTTTCAGTGCCAACAACGTGGGTTGAAAGATCGGTGAGCTTTAAGTCCTTTAGATCCGTGGCCGTTTCAGGTGGATCACCCTGCGGATATTTGTTTGGATTCTTGTAAGGGGCACTTAGGGATATGGCGTTGATTGGATTGGCAACGATTGTGCTCGTTGTTGTTTCGCTTCTTACAGGTCGAGTAACTCCCGTAGTAGCGCTAATTCTGTTCCCGCTCGCAGGAGCATTATTGGCGGGTTTCGGCCCTACAGATTTGTCGGAGTTCTTTAACTCAGGCCTACTTCGCGTTGCGCCGGTCGCCACGATGTTCATCTTTGCGATCCTGTTCTTTGGCATCTTGCAGGATACAGGGCTCTTTCGCCCGATTATCAATTGGATTATCGGCGTAACCAAAGGCAACGCAGTTGCAATCACGGTTGCCACTGCGATGGTCGGCGCTCTTGCCCATCTGGACGGTGCCGGTGCCACAACATTTCTTCTTACTGTTCCGGCCCTGCTACCACTTTACGTCGGGCTGGGAATGAACCGATACCTGATGCTAATGATGCTATGCTTGGGCGCCGGCCTGGCGAACATGCTTCCTTGGGCGGGACCATTGGGCAGAGCTTCTGCTGTCTCGGGTATTGATCTGACTGTGCTTTGGCACCCTCTGATACCCATCCAGATTATCGGATTGGTGCTGTTGGCAGGATTCGCAGTCCTAATGGGACTTCGCGAGAAACGCATAATGTACAAGACAACAGGTGATGAGAACCCGACAGGAAGCATGGCACAATACGCCTTGAAGGTGACTGACGAAGAATTGGCATTGGAACGCCCTCAACTCATTTTCGTAAATGGGGGTTTGTTTTTGGCGACAGTAGTCGCGCTTGTGCTGGGCCTACTGCCGCCCGCGTTTCTCTTTATGATCTCTCTTTCGTTGCTTCTACTCATCAATTACCGCGACGTGGACAGCCAAATAAACCGGATGAAAGCGCATGCGCCTTCCGCGCTGACAATGGCTACGATTATCTTTGCTGCTGGGGCGTTCCTGGGCCTTATGGACGGTACAGGAATGCTCCGGGTTATGGCTGAGCAGTTGGTCGAGATCTTGCCTGAAAGCGTTGTACCAACATTACACATTTGGGTCGGGCTGATCGGCGCGCCGCTTGAGTTGGTGCTCAGCACGGACGCATTTTACTTTGGATTGATGCCGGTGATGCTAGAAGTTGTGGAACCAACTGGCGTACCAACCGAAAGCATTGTCTATGCGATGCTAATCGGCAATATCATTGGCACATTCATCAGCCCGTTTTCGCCCGCCCTTTGGCTTGCGCTTGGATTGGCCGGTGCAAGCATGGGGCGGCATATTCGATACTCGCTGCTCCCATTGTGGCTGTTTTCCATCGCAGTTTTTGGGGTCGGTTTTTTGTTGGGTCTGTACTGAGAACGATCCTCTCAGAACAACTGAGCTGTTGAGCTTTGCACGGGATGGCTCCGGTTTGGACGCCGAGGAAGTGGCTTCGACCAATGCTCCAACTCTCGTAGTCGGAACGGACAACGAACTAATGCACCCACTCGGCTATACCTCATCCTTTTCCAATATTACCCCAAAGCGAAATTGGCAGTTACTACCCCGAAGTTTTTTGTTTTGGACCAGTATCGCGAAAACTCTTAACGCACCCTCTCAAGTTTTTTGGGTACTTTAAATCAATAGCGCCGCTCTGGTTTTTCACGGTTCTGGTTCGGCTTGCAAACTACAACCAAGTGTTCGCTTCCATAGATGCCGACTGGCTGGTCAGAGAGCTCTACCGCCAGCTTTCTCCAGTCGGACTTTGATACTTCCAAGACAGGTCTCAATCGCCCTTCAGACTGAGCGAGCCCGCCTTCAGCACCAAATACTTTAATGACTTCGCCACCTGATCTGGTCACCACTTCAGCTATTGCCTCAGGATGATCAAAGCGAGCATCGGTGAAAAAACCATTATTGTGTTTCGGCTCGTTTATTCCGGATTCAAGTATTTGGTTAATTGTCGAGATGCTTTCGTCCAACCGCGCCGGTTGACGCTTCGCAAAGTAGTGAACGGCAGCGTATCGAGACAGAAAACCGATAAAAGCAATGCCATTCGGTCGCAGAACCCGGAACACCTCTGCAAGTGCTCTATCGCGATCTGCGTCTTCAATAAGGTGGTAAATCGGACCTAAACATAGAACAAAATCGAAAGAGTTTTCTTTTAGTTGGGATAAATCCCTTGCGTCTGCTTGGGAGATTTCTGTGAGCGTAACTCCAAGCCGGGATTCTTCCTTCCTCGCTGCCTCGAGATTTGCTTTGGAAAGATCAGACAACGTAACTCTATGGCCAATGGCAGCAAGCTCAAAAGCGTACCTTCCAGGGCCGCCACCAATATCCAAAACATCAGAAGCCGGCAAAATAAACCGGTCTATCCAAACCTTGGTTACGTCATGCTCCAACCAACTTTCATCTAGCCGTGAGATCTCGTCTTGGACGGTTTTGTCATAGAACGTTTGGATGTCGCCTATTGCCATTATTGAACCTCTTTAACAGTCTCATCTGGCCGGTCCAATTCTATTGTAAGTACCACTTGTGGCGCAAAATATACTTTGGCTCCGAAACGGACGGTGGTTTTTTTCGCTTGAACGTCTTGGACTGCGCATTTGATTCAAAGGGTGTCGACACTTTCAGTGCAACCCTTTGAATTTGCGACTATGGCCCTTCAAAACCTTGATTGCATCGCAATCCAGCCGTCGGCAGGTATAATGCGAATATGACAAGAGATATTGAAGCTAACGCTCAGAAAATCGCTCATGCCCTGACCTCTGCCCAGCAGATACCTAAACTGTCTTCAGAGGCAGGACAGCTATCGCTGGATGACGCATATTCGATTGCTAGTCGTGTCCGCGAGATTCTGGGCAAAGAAAGAGTTGGCAGAAAAGTCGGCTTCACGAACCGCACGATTTGGCCTGTTTACGGTGTGGATCAACCCATTTGGGGAGAGGTTCACTCAGATGGACTGTTTTCGACTGATCAGCCGGTAAACTTGGCAAGGTATTCAGAACCGAGGATTGAACCAGAAATCGTGCTCGGCCTTAGACATGCGCCGACGGCTGAAATGAACAATGAGCAGTTGGCAGGTTGCGTGGATTGGGTTGCCCCGGGATTTGAAATTGTTCAATCGATTTATCCCAACTGGAAATTCTCGGTCGAAGACTCAATCGCAGCACAAGGATTGCACAGCTGCCTTGTTCTCGGCGACAAAATCGCGGCGACGCATGATGTCTTGACCGGCTTGGCCGAAGTGCCACTAGCATTGTTCAAGGGCACCGAGGCTATCGAGTCCGGCAAGGGTGAAAACGCGCTCGGTGGCCCAATTGAAGTCCTGGCTCATCTTGTTTCTCTGCTCTCAGACGCCGACCAGCTTCAAGGAGGCGAGCTAATCACAACTGGTACTTTGACAGACGCATGGCCAGTGTTTCCGGGCGAACAATGGTCAGCGGGCTTTGGTGGGGTCATGAACACCGAGCTGTCGGTGCGATTTACATGAGGCTGTAATAGAGTTGTGACGCCTACTTCACCAAAGAAAAGTTACTCTCAATAGCTGGGCGCGATAGTCTTCCACTGATTTCATCAATTCTGGAATGCAAATTATACGATGCTATCCAAATCTGATTACATGTTGTTTCTCAGGCACCCTGCCTGGCTATGGATCAAGAAACACGCCAGGTATCTGTTGCCGCCAATTGACCCCACATTGCAAGCACGCTTTGACGACGGGCACGCGTTTGAGCCCTACGCGGAAGAACTATTTGGTGATCTCGCTCGCCTCGGGTTTTCAGATTTTTCAGAATACCAGACTCTGCCCGCGCGCACGTTAGAAGCCTGGAGGAACGGTGCAGACGCCGTGGCGCAGGGACGCTATGAAGATGGAACCATAACTTGCATCTCCGACATCGTGAGCCGCGATGGCGATGGGTACGTTCTGACAGAGATCAAGAGCGGGACTTCTGCAAAGCCCGAGCACGTTTTTGATCTCGCATTCCAGCGTGTCGTGCTTGAGGCGGCTGGGTTCCCCATTGCGCGCTGCGAAGTAGCACATGTGAACCGTGATTACGTCAGAAACGGCGAAATCAATCCTCAAGAGCTTGTCAGCATCACTGACATCACGGATGCGGTGACTGAGCAGCTCGAAAAAACACGCACGCGTATCGATCAGGCATTGAGCGTCGTTGCCAGCGATACGATGCCTGATCCGTCCCCTGAACGTGCGCGCCTTAAATCCTATGGTGAATGGCTGGAGATCCGCGAAGAACTCGACCCACCTCTCGCGCATGACAGCATCCACCGCCTTCCGTTCATGAATGCGGAAAAAGCCTCGGAACTCATAGCAAATGGGATCACAAAGATTGACGAGATCAGTGATCCATCTGTGTTGGGCAAGTCGACACGGCGCTACTTGAGAGCAGTGGCGAACGGTGAAAGCACAATCGATCATCAGGAGTTAAGCAGGTTTCTGAGCGAGATTGTCTATCCGGTTTATTACTTTGACTACGAGACGTCTCAAAGTTTGCTGCCACCTTGGGACGGAACGCGTCCCTACCAGCAAGTCGCTTTCCAGTATTCCTTGCATATCCAGCATGAGCCTGACGGAGAAATCGAGCACAGGGAGTATCTCCACCGAGACGCCAGCAATCCGATGCCAGCTTTGCTAGAAAGGCTACGTGAGGACATGGGAGACGTTGGCTCTGTAGTGGTTTGGTATGCGTCGTTCGAAAAATCGCGCAATACGGAGATGGCGGAAACTTATCCAGAGCACGCTAAGTTTCTGGAAGGCTTAAATGCACGCGTTGTAGATCTGATGAAGCCGTTTGCGGATGAAGTGATCAACGATCCCGCGTTCAAAGGAAGCGCCTCTATCAAGGCCGTCCTTCCAGCGTTTTTGCCAGAACTTTCATACGATGATCTGGACATCAAAGAGGGGGCGAGCGCGTCTCGCCTTTGGAAGGACGTAACACTGACCGAACCGGATGATCCAGCGCGCGAGAAGGTCTATTCTGATCTTGTGGCGTATTGCACGCGCGACACCTGGGCGATGGTCGAAATTCATCGGGAATTGCTGGCGATGTGAGGTGCGCCGCGAACCTCAAAACAACTGGCGGTGCTGCTCCCCTACGAGATTAGGCGATTTGCCGGAGTTACGGCGCCCCCAAGATTTAATCTTGCCAATCCAGCCGATACAAAACGTGGTGACCGCGTAGACCTTTCAGGAGTCTGGGTTCTATTTCAGAAAAAGAGAAATCGGTTCGTCCTCCGACCATGGCGCGAGTCGCATCTGAAACGAGTATCTCGCCCGCCGCACCAACCGTGGTTATGCGTGAAGCTTTGTTGACCACAGTGCCAAAAAAATCTCCACGAGATTGCACGACATCACCAGTGTGAATTCCAATCCGGACACCGAAAGACGGCTCCTCGGAAGCCGATGCAATAGCCTTCTGAATCTTGACAGCAGCCGTTAGCGCTTCCTTCGCGGACGGAAAGACGGACAACGTTCCGTCTCCAAGAGATTTCACGAACTGGCCATGATACTTTTCAATGATCGCCGCCAAGACTTGGAAGTGGTTTTCGATCAGCACCGACCAACGCTGATCGCCCAACGCCTCCGCCAACGTTGTGCTGCCCTCCACATCAGTGAAAAGTACCGAAGCCAAACCTTCGGTTTGGACCAGCTCGGGTCCATCTTCACGCGCAGCATCAACCAGTTTTTGGATGGCAAGCTGCTCTTTACCCACGAGTTCAATATTTGGAGTGGGAACTGAAGCGTGGCGATTGATGATCTTCCAGGCCGCTCCCTCCAGGACAAAAATCAGGACGGTGCGATAAAAGACGGCTTCATCAAAGCCGACAAACTGAATCTTATGGACGAAGGATGACCATCCCGTTTCTCCGTTTTCGAAGGCCTCAGCTTCAACTTCTTCGAAAACGACTGGTGCCGGGATCTCCGCAAAAAATCCGCTAACCCCATCGCGAACTGCTTGCCCGCTCCAAAACTCACCTTCGCCTGTGCCAACGAACCTTAGTTCATCTGCTTGCGACAGAAAATCCTGCAACTCGTCAGTATTCTTTTTAGTTCTGAGTATTTCATACCAACGCCTCGAAACCGCCAGCAGCTCAGGTGAGGAACGTATCATCACAAATGACTCGAGACGCTAATTGGAATGAGACTTACAAGGTCTTGCAACCGGGATCTCCATTTTCGAAAGATGCAGGTCAATGCTGCCGCTGAGGTTTGGTCAGATCAAGACTTTTGTATTTCTCCAGAACGGAGCGCATCAGACGCAGAAAAAAAACGCGCGTCGGTTCAGAGCGAGTTATCGACGGAGCTTCTGAGTTCGACTCCGGATCACAGGGCATCGAATCGCTTCGCGGTCTGAGTGCTACCCGACGCTGTACTGACCCGCAAAATAGGATGCTTGATTCTTTTTGGCACACGCTAAGCTAGAAGGTTCCCAGAACTACGCGGTGAATCTCGGGCTGCCGCGCACGTCGACTTGACACAGTAGCCCTAACTGGTTCAGCTTCTGGTCATGACGTACACACGCATCCACTGCCATCGAATATCGGCCTGAGGTCGATAACCCACGCGAAATCCGCGGGAAGCAGCATTGGTATGCGGGCGAGGCTTATATCCTTGTAATTGCTCCTGATTAGAGTGCACGAGTCGGTTCGATTCCGACGCCTCCTACCATCCTCAGGAGGTGTCCGACATGGCGGGCGACGTCACGAACGCAATTGATTTCAAAGACATCAAACAATCGGTCGAGGAGAGCCTCGGACGCACACCCGAAGGCTGGTCCGGCTTGCCAGATCTCGAGAGGGGTCTTCCATCTCAACAAGACCAAGTTCTGGAGAATGTGACTGATGGATGATGTCGAAAAGAGCTGGAAGGAATTCCGGGAAAAGGTCCGAGGTGTGATCGAGGACCATGGAGCGCCAGATGATCTCCGCTCATTTGACGCCTGGTACGCCGAAGAGATGCGTTTGGTGATGGAGCACAACTACCCAGCTCCGCACGTCTCTGACGTCACATGGTCGACCGAAGGTCTGCATGTCGAGTGTGATGACCGTGAAGTGGTCGACCGTATGATGACTGCTATGGCGGAGGTTTCACATGATCTCAAAGAGGCGCGGGCCCGGAGGTCAGTGATGAGCAGTGTTGTCGACTGGAATGATATTCATGGAAGCGTCTTCAAGCAGCTTGGTGAGTATCGTGCCGGGTGGGCGGAGCAGCTTACGCTTGCACTTGAGAAAGTGAAGAGGTTGATCGACGAGCAGCCCGACCTGTTTGGTGATGAATATTCTATCCAAGAACAGTAAACCTAAGCTGATACTAACTCTGAATGACATGCTCTTTCTGCACTGCGCAGAACGCGGATCCTATTGATTCAGATCAATGTCACAACTCTCATTCATATCAGAATGCTAGAATGCAAGTTCAGGCCTTCGCTGTCGAATGTTCTTTCAGTCGGTGTTTGTTTGGAGGGTACAATGCAACGGCTTCCCACATGGAGAACCGCGTTCTTAAGCTTAGCGTTTTTGGCGGCACCTATGGCAGCACATTCCAGCGACTGGAGTTTCGAAGCCACTATTTACCTCTTCATGCCAGAGACCGAAACGTCGCTGGACACTCCACGAGGCAACATCGATGCCACGCTCAGTTTTTCGGACGCGCTAAGCAACTTGGACCTTGCGTTTATGGGTACAATTGCTGCCAGCAATGGACGGTGGAGCTTATTGGCTGACTACAACTACACCGACCTTTCTTTCGGAGATGACACACCTGGCACCGCATTTTCCGGGCTGGACACGTCGCTAAAGACGCAGTTTCTGAGCGGCTATGTTGGTTACCGGGTCTACGAAGATCCAACTGTACAGGTAGACGTTGCAGGAGGTTTCAGGTGGTTTAGTACAGAAACTCAGTTCACGCTGTCACCTGGAGCGTTGCCAGGGCGTACAACTACTGTGGACGCAGACTGGACTGACCCCGTTGTCGGAGCCCGTGCTCGGTTTAAATTCTCAGACAGGTGGACCGGCACGGCGTTTTTAGATTATGGCGGATTCAGCAGCGACAGTGAGACCTGGCAAGTGTTGTTGACCGCGGATTACTCAATAAACGAAAGATGGATGATTAGAGGCGGATATCGCTACATCACGTTCGATCACGAGATCAACGGCAACGACTTTACATTCAGTCAGTCGGGGCCGGTTATCGGTGCGACATACCGCTTTTGATTACCACCTGAAGAACTGTGTGCAATTGTGCGTGCGTGACACGGGTGCCATAGCGCTACACGAAGCAATGGATTTGCAAAGACTGCTGTTTCCGCGAAAGCTTGAGACAGATAGCTCCTGTTTGGGCGAGGAGCAGCTATCCTCTCGACTACACTGGATGTCTAATTTGTAGACGATACTGACATTTGCGCGGCAGAGGCCATGGTTTTACTATGCAATCCTAAACTCGAGCTCTTCTCACGCGTGCCATTCAAACAAATGATGGCCTCTTGGCGACGCCACTCACTCCACGTCACCAAGAGGCGAACCAGACAAATCTGGCGAATGCGTGAGCAACAGAGGTAATACAAACTTGCCACGCATTCGAATACTTGAATCCAAGATGCAACAATTCAAGTATTTTTACGCGCGGGAAGAATATTTTTATCGCGCGGACTATGCTTGCGTGAGTATTAGATCTTGCAGTCATGCTTTTGAAGGCAGGGGCGAACTATGCAGGTAATTGGTTACCAATTGGGACAGCACTGTCGTGAAGCAGTGGCCACACCAATCTGGTTAACTTCGCTTGCCCAAATACGCGTTCCAAATAGTCTGGGCAGTCCCATGACCAGACTATGGCCCGCGCTGTCTGTCATCCCAGATCATGACGGCGCGGGTATTTGGATCACCACCACGTTTTGCCCTGCCTTTAGCGCGCGAACACTCGGGCACCAAGTGGCTGTAAAGCAGAATTCAGTGGTTTCTAAGTCGCGCACAGCAGCCACCTAAAAACCAGCTTAAATGCCCTCTTAATCAGACGGCTCGATTGCAGGAAAGGACCATTTTCCGTTCAAGATCTCTTCACGAGGTTCATATAGCCGAACAGTGTAGTTCCAGCCTGGCGTGATCGGTATGCAATTCGCGCGCCCATCTTCGCACGCGCCGAAATTGATGGTGATGCTGCCGTCGGCATTGGCTTCTGCTGTAACGTTGTTGAGACTGTTTCGACCGAAATCGTTTGCTTCCAGATATCCGTCGGCGTTGTAGACCGTAATCGACCAGAACGCGTCAACCGGGACTTCATTCACCGTCACCGAATGTGGTGTTTCGCCATCATTTGCATCGACGCTGTCGATTTCATAGAGCGCAGCCGTTCGCGGCAGTCCGCCCCAGCCGGCAGCGGTTCCAACCAAATGATCGATGGGCCTGGTCTCTTCCTCAGTGCCAAACGAGTAGAAGCTGCTGAATCCCAGCTCGGCAAGGTTGCTTAAGGCAATGCGTGCCTGTGCGAGATCATCCAGATCCCAATCCGGCGCTTCGAACGGACCTGCCCCACCTCCAGTTACGATAAGACTGTCCTGAGCGGCATGTGCCGCTATCACGTCGTCAGGATCGTTGGCGTCCATGAATATCCGTACAGTCACATAGGCAAAACGAGAACCAACGTTTTCCTCGGTCAGGTTGTAGGTCCCAGGCGCGGTTTCGACGAACATGTAGTGATCCTGATTGATCACATGCATCGAGATGTATCGCTCGCCCAGATCAGGCAGAGTGAATTCAACCGGATCGGACAGGTCCAAGACGATCCCGGAGTAGAGTGTGTCCTGGTTCATCCGGATAACCGGTTGATTGTCAGGGGTTGTCGGTTTGCGAACGTGGATCAATTCCCCAACACCCGCGTCAAAAGCGGCCATGTTGGCACGGAACATATGATCCGTCTCCGCCCGGACAAAGGTGCCCAGCGTCACTGGTTCGGCAACAGCCAGAGATGGGGCCAGCAGTGCAATCGGAAACAATTTCTTCAACATCATTGGCCTCCTTCTCAATTCACATGTTGCGCGGTGGGAAACGTCCAGCTTCCATCTAGGACCTCCTGACGGGGGCGATACAGGCGCACCACGTAGTTCCAGCCTTCGGTGATGGGCAAGCAATTCACCCGCCCGTCGTCGCAGGCTCCAAGATGGATGGTCATGCTTCCGTCAGCATTCTGCGCGCCGGTGACGGAGTTGATGCTGTAGGAGTTCAGAGTGTTCGGTTCATAGAAGCCTTCGGCATTATACATGCTCACCGACCAGAAAGCGTCCACCGGTACGTTCTGCGGCACCTCTATCTTGTACGCGCCAACTGGCAGACCTGGGAAAAACGCGGGGTAGAATGCTTCCTCTTCCGGCAGCCCGCCCCAACCGGCAATCGTGCCGAGCATGTGACGTATGGGATGGACGTCTTCTCGTCTACCGAACATGCGGGAGCTATCAGGTACGAACCCGAGGGCACCGAGTGGCAGCAGCTGTTCCACTACCGCCTCAAAAGCTTCGTCATCGTAGTTCGGGGCCACGAAAGGATTCGATGCATTAGCCTCGATTGTCATTGCGTCCTGGATCACATTGACGGCCGCCACGTCCTCTGGATCTGCGGCATCGACCAGCACGCGGAGATACACAATCACGTACGGGGTGTCGAACGTTTCCATGTCGAGGGTATAGGTGCCGCCACCGAAGAACACCTCGTTTATGAAGTGGTCCTGATTGACGACCATTGCCGTCATGTACCGATCCGCGACTTCGGGAAGGATCAGCGTCGCACCCTCACTAATGTCAACAACTGCGGTGCTATAAAGTGTGTCGCGGTTCATCCGGATCGTCGGTTGGTTTTCGACCGGGGTCGGTTCCCGGAAGTGGTAAAACCGATTGATGCCACCCGCGAGCGAGACATATTTTTGAAACTCAAGGTCTGTGGCCGCCCGGATGAAATTGTCCGCGGTGATCGATACTTCCGCGCTCTCGATCAGGCCCTCAAGGGTATTGGTCGTCGTTTGCGCTTGCCCGTTTGTTCCGACAATTGTTGCCAAAGCCAAGGCAATTAGACTAACTCGCATCGCGATTTTCCCCCACATCCCAGTAGCAAGCCAATATGCGCGTTTGACCTCAGAATTCTTTGACCTGCGTCAAGCTTTACGCCCCAAGAACACGCCGTTGGATTCGATATGCAAATTCTTTGGATTACTTAGCGAAGCCGGAGTGAGAAATGGCATTTCCTGCTGTTTGTCGGATGTCGGCAGAGGGTTTCTAGGGAAATCCGCTCTGGTCTCATTCCGATCATTGGTTGGATTTTGTTCAAACGGTCACCTCTCGAGGACAGACTGGACGAACATCCAATATCAATTGTCAGCCTCCCGGCGCATACCAAATCGGAGAGGTATAAGCTCGCTCTTGGTGGACCATCACTGCGTTTTCAGGCAACTCGAGGTTGCCATAGAAAGCTTCGTCATAAGCTAGCCATGTCGGCGTCGGGATTTCAAGAACGCGGACGTAGTAATAGGCACGAAGAGATGGATCAAACTCAGGATCCACCCAATGAGCATGTAGGTTTGCGCATAACACTTCGCACACACCATAAGTTTGCGTAGTGTTATGCGCAAACCTACAAGTTTTCAGAAATCCAGATTCTCCACGCTCAGGGCGTTTTGCTGAATGAACTCGCGGCGGGGTTCGACCACGTCTCCCATCAGTTTGGTGAACAGATCGTCGGCCTCGACCATGTCATCCACACGCACTTGCAACAGAGTGCGCGCGTCCGGGTCCAGCGTGGTTTCCCATAGTTGATCGGGGTTCATCTCGCCCAAGCCCTTGTAGCGCTGAAGCGACAGGCCCTTTTCGCCCTCTTCCAGAATGGCGCGCAAAAGGTCCAGCGGGCCGTGGATCGCCTGCATCCGGTCGCGGCGGACCAGCGTGGCGGGGGTGTTGTAGACCTCTTGCAGGCTTTGCGTGAAGCTGCCGGTCTTGCGCGCCTCGCCCGAGCGCAGCATGGGGCCGTCCAGTGTGCGGACCTCTTCGACGCCGCGTAGGATGCGTGCCAGACGGATGCCGTGATCTTGCGTGATACGGCCCTGCCAGCCGCGTTCATATTCCAACGCGATCAGGTCCAAACGAGCGGCAACCTTGTCGGCCACGCCTTTCAGGTCGGCATCGACAGCACCGGGCACGAAGGCACCGGCCACGGCGGCCTGCTCCAGAATGTGACGCGGGTAGTGGGTTGGGAAGGCATCCAGAACGCGTTTCAATTGGCGCGCTTCGTCGACGACGCGGGTCAGGTCTTGGCCGACGATTTCCTCGCCCGAGCCCAGTTTCAGAACAGCACCCTCGACCCCCTGATTTATTAGATAGTCATCCAGCGCGGCCTGATCCTTCAGGTAAACCTCTGATTTACCTCGTGAAACCTTATAGAGCGGAGGCTGTGCGATGTAGAGGTATCCACCTTCAATCAATTCCGGCATCTGACGGTAGAAGAAAGTCAGCAGCAGGGTCCGGATGTGCGCGCCATCGACATCCGCATCGGTCATGATGACGATCTTGTGGTAGCGTAGCTTTTCGATGTTGAACTCATCGCGGCCAATGCCGGTGCCCAACGCCATCACGAGGTTCCCGATCTCCTGCGACGATAGCATCCGGTCAAACCGCGCGCGTTCGACGTTCAGGATTTTCCCGCGCAGGGGCAGAACGGCCTGAGTCAGACGATCCCGGCCCGTCTGCGCAGAACCGCCGGCTGAGTCACCCTCAACGAGGAAGACTTCGGTCTTGGACGGGTCTTTCTCAGAACAATCTTTCAGCTTACCGGCCAGATAGTTCACATCCATCGCTGTCTTGCGGCGGGTCAGTTCGCGCGCCTTTCGGGCGGCCTCACGAGCCAATGCGGCCTCGATGATCTTGCCGACGATCCCCTTTGCCTCATTCGGGTTTTCCTCGAACCATTCGGCCAGCTTTTCGTTCATCAGACCTTCGACCGCTGGGCGGACTTCGGACGACACCAGCTTGTCTTTGGTTTGCGACGAGAACTTGGGATCCGGCACTTTCACCGACAGCACGCAGGTCAGACCCTCGCGCGCGTCGTCGCCGGTAAAGCTGACCTTTTCCTTCTTCGCGATCCCGATGGACTGCGCATAGTTGTTGATCGTCCGAGTCAGAGCGCCCCGGAAACCCGCCACATGGGTCCCGCCATCCCGCTGCGGGATATTGTTGGTAAAGGGCAGAACCGTCTCGTGGTAGCTGTCATTCCACCACATCGCGATTTCGACACCGATATCGTCCCGCTCGCCCTTGATATAGATTGGCTCCGGCATCGCCGGGGATTTGGAGCGGTCCAGGTATTTGACGAACTCCTTGACGCCACCCTCATAGAACAACTCAGTCTCCAGCCGTTCGGCAGGACGTTCGTCGATCAAGATGATCCGCACGCCCGAGTTCAGGAAGGCCAGCTCACGCAGGCGTTTCTCCAGCGTTTCAAACGAGTATTCGAGGTTCGAGAACGTATCGGTCGAGGCCAGAAAGCGCACCTCGGTCCCGGTGCGATCACCACACTCACCGACGACTTTCAGATGCTCGGCGGTCTCGCCACGCTCAAAACGCGCTACGTGCTCTTTGCCCGCGCGCCAGATGCGCAGTTCCAGCCATTCGGACAGAGCATTCACAACCGAAACGCCCACGCCGTGCAGACCACCCGACACCTTGTACGAGTTGCTGTCGAACTTACCGCCCGCGTGAAGCTGGGTCATGATGACCTCGGCCGCCGAGACGCCCTCTTCGGGGTGAATATCGACCGGAATACCGCGCCCGTTGTCACTGACCGAGACGCTGGAATCCGCGTGAATTTTCACGGTCACATGGTCGGCATGACCGGCCAGAGCCTCATCAATTCCGTTGTCCACGACCTCATACACCATATGGTGCAGACCCGAGCCATCATCCGTATCCCCGATATACATACCGGGACGTTTGCGAACCGCCTCTAAGCCTTTGAGAACTTTGATGGAATCTGCGCCGTATTCCTGGGGTGCCTGTGCGTCTTCGGACATGCCGTTAGTACCTATATTATTTTGGTAACTTATACGTTTTCTGGTGGGGAATGTCACGCGCTCCCCCAAGATTTTGTGGTTGAGATCCGATTTATCTGCGGATCAAAGCCGATCGAGGTCTGCCGCGATATCAGCTGCAATTTCGGCGGCGTTGACGTCGTCCCGTTCGGCCGTCAATCGCAGGCCCAGAAGGTCCGACTGATAGCGCGCAGCAAGGCGTTCGGGATCGTAATCAGGGCTTATCTCTCCGGCCTTTTGGGCACGGCGAAACAGGTCTGCGAAACAGGATTTCATTGCGATCATATGCGCGCTTGCCTGACCGGCCAGATCGTGATCCTTTGCCTGCAACTCGGCATAGGTCTTGGCCAGCATACAAGCTTTGGTCGGCAGGTCAGAGGCAGCAATCACGCGATAGGGTTGCGTCTTGAGCGCCCCGAGCGGCCCTAGCTCATCAGCCAAGGCCAGCATGCTGGCGACCCCGTCGTGAGCGTAGCGCTCCAGCGCCAGCGCATAGAGGGCATCTTTCGAGCCAAACGCCGCATAGAAACTGCCCGGCTTCAGTTTCAGTTCACGCTCAAGGTCCTTCAGCGACGTCCCCGCCCAGCCGTGGCGCCAGAAAATATCACGCGCCTGCGCGATCAGCGCGTCTCGGTCATATGCGGGTTTACGGGGCATTGGATCACCAATTCTTGAGTGCTTGCTCAAATATATACTTGAGTGATCGCTCAAGAAACCCTAAATACGACTCATCGCGCCAGAAATCAGGAGTTTTGAAATGACCAACTTCCCGTCTCACGACCTCGAATCCGCCCCTGAGGGGTCCAAACCGCTGTTGGAGAAATCGCAAGCCGCCTTTGGCCGCCTACCCGGTCTGCACAAGGTGATGGCGGAAAGCCCGCAGCATCTGGAGGCTTATCAGGTTCTTCACGGCCTCTTCCTGCAAACCGATTTCGACAATGATGAGAAAACCGTCGTTTGGCAGACCATCAACGTTGAAAACGAGTGCCACTACTGTGTCCCCGCCCATACCGGCATCGCCAAAATGATGAAGGTTTCGGACGAGATCACCGAGGCTCTGCGCAACGAAACCCCGCTGCCGACTGCCAAGCTGGAGGCCTTGCGCACTTTCACCCTGCAGGTGATGGAAACCCGCGGTAACCCGACCGAAGAACAACTGCAGGCGTTCTTTGACGCCGGTTACTCGCACCGCGCCGTTCTGGATGTGATTCTGGGTCTGGCGCAGAAAACCATGTCGAACTACGTCAACCACATGGCCAAAACTCCGGTCGATCAGGTCATGCGCAGTTTCCTGTGGGAACGTAAAGTCAACGAACCGGCCTAAGCCGACACGACCGAGCCCTCATCGCCTTCGGTAACAACCAGCGTTTGGGCCCGGTCTCCCAATTCCGCAAACAGCTCAGGCCCGGTGCCCGTCATCCAGGCCTGAGCGCCCAGCGCACAGATCTCATCATAGAGCGCCGCGCGTCGCCCGGCATCCAGATGCGCAGCCACCTCATCCAGCAACACAATCGGTGGCGCACCGATCATTTCCGCAAGCGCCCGTGCGTTTGACAGGATCAGGGACACAAGCAACGCCTTCTGTTCACCCGTGGAACAATCCTTGGCCGGAACCCCCTTGGCCGCGAACACCCCATACAGGTCCGAGCGATGCGGCCCGACCAGAGTCCGCCCTGCTGCAAGATCGCGGAAACGGCTTTCGCTGAGCGCCTCGCGCAGATCATCCGCAGTCTCGGGCATCGCACCTTCCGTTTGAATCAACTCCAAGTCTGCTGAAGGAAACGCCGTTTCGGCCTGATCCTGCGCGGCACGCAAATGATCCAATGCTGCAAGACGCGCCGCATGGATCCGATACCCTGTCTCGGCCATCTGACCTTCCAAAGCCGTGTACCAATGGGCGTCCCGGACCTGATCTTTCAATAGCCGGTTCCGCTCACGCATAGCCTTTTCGTAGGTCAGCGAAGCCTCGGCATGCGCGGGATCAAAGCTCAGCGCGATGCGGTCCAGAAATCGCCGCCGCCCCTCAGCCCCTTCGATCCACAGCCGATCCATCGACGGGATCAACCACACCACGCGCGCGAGCTTGCCCAGATCAATCTGACTGGCGGCCTTGCCATCAATCCGAACCTGACGCGCCGCGCCACCTTCGGACCACGTCTCGATCTCATACCGCCCGCCCTGCGCGCTCAGCAGACCGGACAGTTTCCAGCCAAGGGCTTCGGGCCGCCGGGTCATCTCCGCCGCACTGGCCCGCCGCATCCCGCGACCGGGCGAGAACAGAGACACTGCCTCCAGAATATTGGTCTTCCCGGCCCCGTTCGGCCCATGAATGGCCACCGGGCGCCCATCCAAAGACAAACGCGCCAATTTATGAGACCGAAAATGCGAGACCGTAAGTTCGGTCAGGGCCAATCCCATGACCCCTCCCTTCTTCTGTTCAAAAATACCTCCGCCGGAGGCATCGCGCGCCAGCGCGATCAGACGCGCATCGGCATGACGACGTAAACCGCGCTCAGATCGTTGCCTTCGCGCATCAAAGTCGGGTCACCGGCCGAGTTAAACAGGAATACCGCGTTCTCACGATCCACCTGCGATGCAATCTCGAGCAGGTATTTCGCGTTGAACCCAATCTCCAGCCGTTCGTCACCGTAAGCGACGGCCAACTCTTCCTCAGCCGCGCCACTATCCGGCGCGTTGACCGACAATACCAGCTTATCCGCATCCAGTTGCAGCTTCACGGCGCGCGAACGCTCTGATGAAACCGTTGCAACCCGGTCCACGGCTTGCGCAAATTCAGCAGCATCCACTTCCAACTGGCGCGTGTTGCCTTGCGGAATAACGCGGGTGTAATCGGGGAAGGTGCCATCAATGACCTTCGACGTCAGCGTGATATCCGGCGTGGCAAAGCGTACCTTGGTTTCGCTGACCGAGACAGCGATGTCCATCTCGTCATCGTCCAGCAGCTTGCGCAGCTCACCCACGGTTTTACGCGGCACGATCACACCCGGCATGTCCGCAGCACCATCCGGCAGGTCCGCATCAATCCGCGCCAGACGGTGACCATCGGTGGCCACGCAGCGCAGAACCTTGCCGCCCTCAGACCCGTCCGCGACATGCATGTAAACACCGTTCAGGTAATACCGCGTCTCTTCGGTCGAGATAGCGAATTTCGATTTGTCGAACAAGCGACGCAGCAATGCCGCCGACGCGGTGAAATTAGACTGATATTCCGAGGACGCCATGACCGGGAAATCCTCTTTCGGCAAGGTCGCCAGAGAGAAGTTCGAACGGCCCGCCTCAACCGTCAGGCGACCTGCGGCGCTGTCGGCTGTAAGGGTGACCAGCGCGCCATCCGGCAGTTTGCGCACGATTTCATGCAGGGTCGTAGCGGCCACGGTCGTCGCACCGGCCTTTTCGACCTGCGCAGGCGCTTTGTCAACAACCTCGATATCCAGATCGGTGGCTCGGAACAGGGCTTGGTCGCCTTCGGCCTCGATCAGCACATTGGCGAGGATCGGGATCGTGTTGCGACGTTCCACAACGGATTGGGCCTGGGAAACGGCCTTGAGAAGGGTGCCGCGTTCGATGCTGATCTTCATACCCTCTGTTCCTCTGACTTGCGTGCCGAAAATGGGCGGGACTGGCACGTTAGCGTCTCAGCCCTGAGGCACAAGGATTTTTTACCGATTTCTGGGTGGGAATACCCCGGTGGTCAAGAGGCACGCGTGCGAAACGCGTCCATTCCTCCGCAACCGTGGAGATTAGCGCACAAGAAAACGCCCCGGACGCACTGGCGCGGGGCATTTACTGACAATGGGTGCGGCTCAGGCCTCTAGCGAGCGGCGCAGCATTTCCACGTCTTCTGCGATCTGACCATCAGTTGTCTTCAGCTCTTCGATGCGCTTGACCCCATGCATGACGGTTGTATGGTCGCGCCCTCCGAAACGGCGACCGATCTCAGGCAGAGAGCGGCTGGTCAGTTGCTTGCACAGATACATGGCCACCTGTCGCGGACGGGCATAAGACCGCAGGCGCTTGGGGCCGATAATGTCGGACAGTCGAATGTTGTAGTAATCCGACACTTTGCGCTGGATTTCCTCGACGGTGATCTTGCGCTCGGATGCGCGCAGCACGTCCGCGAGACAGTCCTGCGTCAGCTCCATGTCGATCTCACGCCCCACCAGTGATGCAAAGGCGAACAGACGGGTCAGAGCGCCTTCGAGAACGCGCACATTGGTCGAGATGCGATGCGCCAGGAACTCCAGCACGCCATCGGCGATAACAAGATCGGGATAGGTGGCGATGTGCTGCTGGACCTTGTTCTGCAAAATGCCCAGACGCAATTCGTAGTCGGTGGGATGCAGATCGACGACCAGACCGCATTGCAGGCGCGATTTCACGCGGTCTTCCAGATCCTTGATCTCACCCGGTGCGCGGTCGGCCGAGATGATGATCTGTTTGTTCTGGTCCACAAGCGCATTGAAGGTGTGAAAGAACTCTTCCTGGGTCGAGTCCTTGCCCGCAATGAATTGCACATCATCGACCATCAGCACATCGACCGAGCGGAACAGATGTTTGAAATCCATCATCCGGCGTTCGCGCAGAGCCTGAACAAAGCGGTACATGAACTGTTCCGCCGACAGATAGAGCACGTTCAGCTCAGGGCTTTTGGTCTTCAGCTCCCATGCGATCGCATGCATCAGGTGGGTTTTACCCAGCCCAACA
The DNA here is from genome assembly GCF_056538565.1 of Ruegeria sp. BG11. Taxonomy (NCBI): domain Bacteria; kingdom Pseudomonadati; phylum Pseudomonadota; class Alphaproteobacteria; order Rhodobacterales; family Roseobacteraceae; genus Ruegeria; species Ruegeria sp. BG11. The sequence goes on from NZ_JBQFTH010000007.1 coordinate 58,196, forward strand.
CCGCCATAGAGAACCAGCGGATTGAACGTGACCGGGCCACCTTCGGCTACGCGGCGCGCGGCAGCATGGGCCAGTTCGTTGGGTTTGCCGACAACAAAGCTGTCGAAGGTAAAACGCGTATCCAAGGGTGCGGCCTGCAGATCCTCAAGCGCCGCATTGGCAGATTCCGCAACAGGTGCCGCAGCTGCGGCCAACTTAGACTCACCCGTGACAGAGGCCGGGCGAGTGGTTGAATTGGCAGCTGCCTTAAACGCAAGACGTTGCACCGTCTCACCGGCGGTATTCAGTTCATACAGAATCAAATCTGCGAAATTCTGGCTGACGTAATTCCCCATGAAGTTGGTCGGCACCGAGAACACGGCGACACCATCCTGCAGCTCCTGAAATTCCAGAGGCTCAATCCAGGTGGTGAAGTTGTTCTTGCCAACGGCCTTCAGTAGTTTGCTACGCAGTTGTCCCCATTTCTCTTGTGTCATCAAGCGCCTCACGCATCCCATTTTTTTTGACCTGTCGGTCTTATCAATCGTCGCCGGTTTCCCGGTCATTGACGTTCACACACAAGGGTACCCTGCGCCGGACTGTCCCATCCGGCGGGTAAATGAACACTCAGCATGCACAAATCGTATCCCGCAGCAGGATCCCGGAAAACCGGGGCACGCGTCGTAACCCAATTGTTTGACAGGGCTGAGATCTTCGGAAAACCCGAGACCCAGAGCAGATCGTTTCACCGGCCAAGGCCGGTTTTCGAACGCTGGTTCCTGATGTCTGACTGATGCCCGTCAGTCAGATGTCTGGAACAGCCTGTCCCCCCAAGCGAGTGAATCGCTGAATCAGTGGTAGCAAGATGTTGCCTGTCGCAGCAACGAAACTCTGATATTGACTCGGGGTTCAGGGCGAAAGAATCTCTCGACTTCGTGAGGTCGCGACTTTCTGGCAACAAAGAAGAAAGGCGCCGCAATGCGCGACGCCTTTACGTAGGAAAACGCTTGACGCGTCCTAGCGGGAATCAACCCAGCGCTTTTACGCGTGCCGACAGGCGCGACATTTTACGCGATGCGGTGTTCTTGTGGAAAACGCCTTTGGTGACGCCGCGCATCAGTTCAGGCTGAGCTGCCCGCAGAGCTGCGGTTGCAGCGTCTTTGTCGCCGGAAGCGATCGCTTCTTCAACTTTGCGCAGGTAGGTGCGGATGCGCGAACGGCGTGCTTTGTTTACGGCGAAACGCTTTTCGTTCTGACGGGCGCGTTTCTTTGCCTGGGGCGAATTTGCCATGTGTCTCTGACCTTTGTTCGGTACGGTTATCTAGGGTTGCGCGCCACGGAGTTATCCGCACCGGATCAGAAATCACGAGTGTGAGTCGGGCCAAGCGGGCCGCACGCGCATGTATGACGGCGGTCTTTACCCAAGTTTTACGGGTTTGCCAAGCCGATTCTTTCCTCGTACGCCCAACAAAAAAAGGCAGGCCATAGCCTGCCCTTCCGGAATTCTTTGTCGCGAACCTACTTGTCGCGGAATTGAGCAGCGCGTTTTTCCAGAAACGCCGCCATGCCCTCTTTCTGGTCTTCGGTCGCGAACATCGAATGAAAGACGCGACGCTCGAACAGAAGACCTTCGCTAAGCGGTAGTTCATAGCTGCGATTCACCGCTTCTTTCGCGGCTGCGGCCGTCAGCAAAGATTTCTCAGCAATCTTATGGGCTGCACCCACAGCTTCCTCGATCAGTTTCTTCGCAGGAACCACGCGGCTGACAAGACCCGCGCGCTCGGCTTCTTCTGCGTCCATGAAGCGACCGGTCAGGTTCATATCCATCGCCTTCGACTTGCCAACAAAGCGCGTCAGGCGCTGGGTGCCGCCGATACCCGCGATAACGCCCAGATTGATCTCGGGCTGGCCGAACTTGGCCGTGTCTGCCGCAATGATGAAATCGCACATCATGGCGACTTCGCAGCCGCCGCCCAGCGCGTAACCCGCGACCGCCGCGATGATCGGCTTGCGAATGGCCGAGACACGCTCGTTGACCGACGCAAACAGGTCGGTGCTGAAAACGTCGACAAAGCTCATCTCGGACATTTCCTTGATGTCCGCACCTGCGGCAAACGCCTTTTCCGAGCCGGTCAGCACGATGCAGCGCACCTTGTCGTTCTGATCCGCCTCTTCCAACGCATCGCAAAGCTCACCCACCAATTGGGTGTTCAGCGCATTCATCGCATCTGGTCTGTCGAGTTTGATAAGGGCGACGTGGTCTTCGATTTCGACGATGATCGTCTCAAAAGCCATGAGGTATAAGCTTCCGGTTGTTCCGTTCAGGTACGATTCCTTAACACGCGATTTCGCTGGATCAAGCTATCTTTGACATTGCGCACAATAGAAGGATGAGCGACCGGACTGGGTGATTCTCTTGATTTCGGCACCGCAGCCCTGGGTTCGGCAGGGTTTTCCTTCGCGGCCATAGACATCAAAGCTGTGCTGAAAATATCCAAGTTCTCCATCGACTTGACGGAAATCTTTCAGTGACGATCCCCCTGCCTCGATCGCGTCCTGCAACACCTGCCGGATGATCGGTACAAGGGCTGCGACACGCGCCGCAGAAATCTGTCCGGCCTTGCGACGTGGCGACACCTTGCCGCGATAAAGCGCCTCGCAAACGTAAATATTCCCCAACCCGGCAACGATTCCCTGATCCAGAAGCGCCGATTTGACCGGCGTGTTCTTGCCCTTGAACGCGTCAATCAAGTGCTGTTCGTGAAAATCATTGCCCAATGGCTCCGGCCCCAGAACGGACAGTAGTTTGTGGTCTTCTGCGGTTGCGGTTGGCAGCAAATCCATGGCGCCGAACCGGCGCGGATCATTGAACGTCACGCGGGCACCATTGGTCATGTGGAACACGACATGGTCATGCTTTTCGGGCATTGGATGGTCATGGACGAACTGCCCCAACGGGTCACCTGATACCGTCATACGCCCCGACATACCCAAGTGAATCAACAGTGTCTCGCCACTGCTGAGATCTGCCAGAATGTATTTTGAGCGCCGTCTTAGCCGATCCACCCGCTGACCCGTCAACCGCTCAGCCATACGCTCCGGAAAAGGCCAGCGCAAATCTTGGCGGTTCACATCTGCACGCTCGATCACCACCCCCTCCATCGCAGGGGTTAGGCCGCGTCTTGCTGTCTCGACCTCGGGCAATTCGGGCATTAGATGGCTCCTATTCCAAAGGGCCGCATTGTGCCCGCCTCTGATGGCCCTATAACAGAGGCGAAATTCGACAAACGGCAAGGCAAATGTCCGACAACAGCGACAAGACCACTCATTTCGGGTTCGAAACCGTCCGCGAGGCTGACAAGGCCGGGCGCGTACAGGGCGTTTTCAACTCGGTGGCCTCGAAATACGACGTGATGAATGATGTCATGTCGATGGGCATCCATCGGGTCTGGAAAGACGCGATGATGGACTGGCTTGCCCCGCGCCCCGGTCAGCGTCTGTTGGACGTCGCCGGCGGCACCGGAGACATCTCGTTCCGCTTTCTCAAACGCGCGGGCTATGGTCACGCCACCGTCCTGGACCTGACCGAGCCGATGCTGGTCGAGGGCCGCCAACGGGCTGAGGCCGACCAAATGTCAGAGAGCCTGAACTGGGTCGTCGGCGATGCGATGTCTCTACCGTTCGAGGACAACACCTTCGACGTCTACACGATCTCCTTCGGCATTCGGAACGTCACTCGCCCGCAAGAGGCGCTGAACGAGGCCTACCGCGTGTTGAAACCCGGCGGCCGCCTGATGGTGCTGGAGTTCAGCCAGTTGCCCAATGACGGTCTGCAAAAGCTCTATGATCTCTATAGCTTCAACGTCATCCCACGCATGGGCAAACTAATCGCCAATGACTACGACAGCTATCAGTACCTCGTGGAATCGATCCGCAAGTTCCCTGATCAAGAGACGTTTCTGGGCATGGTTCGCGCCGCCGGTTTTGAGAACGCCAAGTACCGCAACCTGAGTATGGGAATCGCCGCGCTGCATTCCGGCTGGAAGATCTAAATGCGTGGCCCTCACAACATCATACGCCTGATCCGAACAGGCGCCACGCTAGAGCGCACGGGCGCGATGAATGTCGTGCTGGACGCGTTCGAAGCCCCCCGCGCGGTCCGTATCTTGGCCCATACGCTCGGCAAACCGTTTCAATGGCTTGGGTACAATGGCGACCCTGAGATGCCCCCTGCCACACGCGCCCTGACCGCACTGGGTCCGGCGTACATCAAATTCGGACAGGTCCTTTCGACCCGCCCAGACGTGGTCGGCAACGAGCTGGCCGAACAACTGCGCGTATTGCAGGACAAGCTACCCCCGTTCCCGAAGGCCGAGGCCATGGCTGAGGTCGAGAAGGAGCTGGGCCAGCCAATCTCGGAAATGTTCAGCGAGTTCAGCGAACCGATCGCTGCGGCCTCGATCGCTCAGGTTCACAAGGCCAAGCTGACCAGCACAGGCGAGGACGTCGCTGTAAAAGTCCTGCGCCCAGGCATCGAGCGCGCCTTCCGCAAGGATGTCGACGCGTTCTATTTCGCCGCCCGCATGGTACAGCTCTGTGCCCCAGGCGCGCGCCGCCTCCGTCCTATGGAAGTAATCGAACACTTCGACGGCGTGGTGCGCGGCGAGCTGGATCTGCGTCTGGAAAGCTCAGCAGCCTCGGAATACGCCGCCAACACCAAGGATGATGCCGGGTTCTGGTTGCCTCCGGTCGTGTGGTCCCTGTCCGCGCGCCGGGTGATGACGCTCAGCTGGGCGGATGGCATCCCGCTTGGCGACAACGACGCTCTAGACGCCGCGGGCCATAACCGCCGCGATCTGGGTGAGCGTGTCCTACGCCTGTTCCTGCTGCACGCCCTGCGCGATGGCTACTTCCACGCTGACATGCACCAGGGCAACCTCAAGGTCGCCGCCAACAGCGATATCATCGCCTATGACTACGGCATCATGGGCCATATCGACGAATACACCCGCCGGGTCTATGCTGAGATTCTGTTCGGCTTCATCCGTCGCGACTATAAACGCGTGGCCGAGGTGCATTTCGAAGCCGGATATGTCCCCGCCAATCAAGACGTCGACGAATTCGCCCGCGCCCTGCGCGCTGTGGGCGAGCCCATCTTCGGCATGGACGCCACCCATATCTCTATGGGTCGCTTGCTGAATTACCTGTTCGAAGTCACCGAACGCTTCGGCATGGAAACCCGGACCGAACTGATCCTGCTGCAGCGCACCATGGTTGTGGTTGAAGGCGTCGCCCGCTCACTCGATCCGCATATCAATATATGGGAGGTCGCTCGTCCGGTCGTCGAGGATTACATCAAGAAATCCATCGGTCCCCGCGCGGCGCTCCGCGACTTTGGCAAAACCGCTTTGGTTCTGGCTCGGTTCGGCCCACGCCTACCCGCGCTGGTGGAAGACGCCCTGATCGCGCAAACGCAAAAAGACGATCAGACCAACTCCCGCCTGTGGTCCAAAGCCCTTCCCGCCACGCTCGGAGCCGTGGCAGGCGCTGCTTTGGTCCTGTTGCTAACAGCGCTCAGCTAGGCGCAATCCGCCTGCTTCATCTGGCTGAAAATATCCTAGGGGGGAATCGCGCCCAACGGCGCGATGGGGGGCAGACAGCCCCCCGCCAACATCTGCAATCAGAGAAGCTCAAAGGCAATGGCGATTCCCTGGCCGCCACCGATACACATGGTCACCAGACCTTTAGAGCCGCCGGTGCGTTCAAGCTCATACAAAGCCTTCAACGTGATGATCGCTCCGGTTGCACCAACAGGGTGGCCCAGCGCGATGGCACCGCCATTCGGGTTCACCTTGGCCGCGTCCAGACCCAGCTCCTTGTTCACGGCCAGCGCCTGCGAGGCAAACGCCTCGTTGCTTTCAATCACGTCGAAATCTTCAACCGACAGACCAGTGCGCGCCAGCAGGTTCTGGACCGCCGGAACCGGACCAATACCCATCACCTCGGGGCGGACACCGGCGTGGCCGTAACCCAGAATACGCGCTTTCGGCTTCAGACCAGCCTTCTCGGCCGCGTCTGCCGTGGCCAGAACAATCGCCGCCGCACCATCATTGATGCCAGAGGCGTTGCCCGCCGTCACCCGGCCGTCCTTCTTGAACGCCGGACGCAGACCCGCCAGCGCCTCAATCGAGGTCGCCTTGGGATGCTCATCGACCATGAAATCAACCATGTCGCGCTTGACCTTGACCTGAACCGGCGTGATCTGGCTTTGGAAATATCCGGCCTCAATGGCCGCAGCGGCGCGGGTCTGGCTGGTAAGAGCGAACTCATCCATCTGCTCGCGCGTGACCTGATGCTCATCGGCGACATTTTCAGCCGTCACACCCATATGGCCAGTACCAAAGGGGCAGTTCAACGCGCCCAGCATCATGTCGAGCGACTTGATATCGCCCATCTTGGCACCCCAGCGCGCCTGCTGCAGGATGTAGGGGCTGCGCGACATGCTCTCAGCCCCACCAGCCACAGCAAATTCGGCATCACCCAGCATCAGAGATTGTACCGCGGACACAATCGCCTGCGCCCCCGATCCACACAGGCGGTTCACGTTCATAGCGGGAGTTTCGACCGGGATACCTGCCTGTTTGGCCGCCGCACGCGACAGATACATGTCGCGCGGTTCGGTGTTGATCACATGGCCAAACACAACATTGCCAATCTGGCCGCCTTCGACGCCCGATTTCTCCATCGCGGCTTCGGTTACAACGGTCGCCAGATCAATCGGTGCGGTCGAGGCCAGAGCGCCCCCAAACGTTCCAACAGCCGTACGGGCCCCATCCAGAATGACGATATCTTTCATGTCTCTACTCCTCTTGGATTTGGCGGCACTATTACGCCCAGTTGGCGCGTTGTCCTATACGACGTACCGTCACAAGCAGAATTGACAACCCACCGTGAAAAGCGCACTAGATTCCGTCATGACGGAAAACACAGACGATATCCTGACCCTTTTGCCCGCCCGCCTGAAAGAGGCGCGTCGCGCCAAGGGCCTGTCGCTGGAAGCTGTTGCCAATCTTAGCGGCGTATCTCGTTCCATGGTCAGTCAGATAGAACGGGGCGAAAGCAGCCCGACCATCTCGACCCTGTGGAACCTGACGCGGGCCTTACAGGTGGATTTCGCAGGGCTGCTGGAAGAGACCAAGACCTCGGACCAGATCGAGGTTCTGCGTCAGGCCGAAGTGCCCAGCATCGACAACATGGGCACGAACTGCCGCATCCGTATCCTGTCGCCCCCGGAAGAGGCCGGAGGGCATGAGGTCTACGACATCCGCTTTGACCACGACGGCACACTGAACAGTCAGCCGCATGCCCGCGGCACACGCGAACAGTTGACGGTTTTGGAAGGTGCGGTGCGCGTCACCTCGGGCACTGCGATGTCTGAGATGCAACAGGGCGACACCGCCCGATATGCAGCTGATGTGACCCATTCCATTGCTTCGAAAGGCCCCGCGCGGGTCTTTCTGATCGTCAAAAACGCCTAAATTCCGCCTTCACGGAAATTTTTCCCGTATAGTGTAATTCTCCTATTTGGGAATTGTATCCGCTATGTTAGACACTCGACTCAGATGAACGGAGGTCGCCATGGCAGATGCATTCCTGTCCCATATCACGGACACCCTCGCGCAGATCGAATCCGAAGGTCTGTATAAACGCGAACGCATGATTACATCGCCTCAGGGCGGCGAAATCACGGTGGGTGACAAACAGGTCATCAATCTGTGCGCCAACAACTACCTTGGTCTTGCCGATCATCCCGCGCTGATCGACGCAGCCACAACAGCGATGGGGCCCAAAGGGTTCGGGATGGCCTCGGTCCGATTTATCTGCGGCACGCAGGACATTCACCGCGAGCTGGAACAGAAGCTGGCCGAGTTCCTGAACAAGGATGACTCGATCCTGTTCGCCGCCTGTTTCGACGCGAACGGGGGGCTATTCGAACCCCTTCTCGGCCCCGAAGACGCCATTATCTCGGACAGTCTGAACCACGCCTCGATCATTGACGGGGTTCGGTTGTGCAAGGCCAAGCGCTATCGCTATCTGAACAACGACATGAACGACCTCGAAGCCTGGCTGAAGCAGGCGCGCGAGGATGGGGCGCGGCATATCATGATCGCGACCGATGGCGTGTTCTCGATGGATGGCTATCTGGCCAACCTGCCGAAGATCCGTGAGCTGGCCGATAAGTATGACGCCATCGTCATGGTCGATGATTGCCACGCTACCGGGTTTATGGGACCGAACGGCGCGGGCACGCCGGATCATTTCGGTGTCGATGTCGACATCCTGACGGGAACCTTGGGAAAAGCACTTGGGGGGGCAATCGGCGGTTATATCGCCGGGCCGCAGCCAGTGATCGACCTGCTGCGGCAGCGGGCGCGGCCCTATCTGTTCTCGAACTCGCTGCCGCCCTCCATCGTCGCCGCCGGGATTGAGGCCATCCGTCTGGTCCAACAAGGCGACATGCTGCGCGCGCAGCTGTTCGGCAATGCCAAATACTGGCGGGCGGGGCTGGAGAAGCTGGGTTTTGACCTTCTGCCCGGTGAGCACCCGATCATTCCGGTCATGCTGGGAGACGCAACTTTGGCGCAGGATATGGCGGCCCGGTTGTTTGATGAAGGTGTCTATGTATCGGGCTTCTTCTTCCCTGTGGTCCCGCGCGGGCAGGCCCGGATCAGAACCCAGATGAACGCCGCATTGACGCGGCAGGAGCTTGACCAGGCGCTTGCCGCTTTTGAGAAAGTCGGCAAAGAGCTTGGGGTCATCAAATGACCCTTGCCTCTGTCATCGACGCCATCGGCAATACCCCTTTGGTGGACCTGTCGCGAATCTGCCAGCAGCTTCAGCTGGACGGTCGCATTCTGGCCAAGCTTGACTATCTGTTGCCCGGATTCTCGAAAAAGGACCGCGCGGCAAAATCCATCATCGAAATGGCCCGCGCTGACGGAACGCTTGCGCCTGGGCAAACTGTGGTCGAACTGACCTCGGGCAATATGGGAACCGGTCTGGCGATTGTCTGCGGAATAATGGGCCATCCCTTTGTCGCAGTGATGAGCGCCGGGAACTCGGTCGAGCGTGCGCGCATGATGCGGGCGCTGGGGGCTGAGGTGATTATCGTGCCTCAGGCCCCGGGCAGCAAACCCGGTGAGGTTTCGGGCGCTGATCTGGCGCTGGTGGATGAGGCGGCGCAGAAAGTTACAGCAGAACGCGGCGCGTTTCGCGCAGATCAGTTTGGTCATTCTGGCAACCCCAAAGCGCATGTAACCGGGACCGGGCCGGAAATCTGGGAACAGTCTGGCGGCGCTGTCACGGCCTTCTGCGACTTCGCCGGATCAGGTGGCACCCTGGCCGGAGCAGCAGCATTCTTCGCCCCGCATGGCGTGCGGTGCTATGCCATCGAACCCGAAGGCGCACGGGCCTTGGCCGGTGAAGTCGTCGACACGCCCGATCACCCTATACAGGGCGGCGGCTATGCCATGGCTGACCTGACCCATATGAACGGCGTTCCCCTTGCTGGGCACCTTTCGGTGTCAGGTAGCGCGGCCCGAGACTGCGCCCGGCTGCTCGCGCGCAGCGAAGGGATCTTTGCCGGATACTCAGCCGGTGCGAACCTTGCTGGTGCGATCGATCTGCTGCGCGGCCCGGAGCGTGGCGGCTGCGTCGCGATCGTCATTTGCGACAGTGGCCTGAAATACCTGTCCACCGATTTATGGGAGTAGCGCAATGCGTCCCAATACAATGAGAGCGCTGGAAAAATCCGAACCCAAGGAAGGCCTGTGGATGATCCAAGCCCCGGTGCCCGAGATCGGCCCGGATGAAGTTCTGATCCGGGTCAACAAGACCGGCATCTGCGGGACCGACATTCATATTTGGAACTGGGATGATTGGGCCGCGGCAACCGTTCCCGTTCCGATGATCACCGGCCATGAATTCGCCGGTGAGATCGTTGAGGTCGGCCGAAACGTAACCGGGCTTGAGATCGGGCAGCGCTGCTCGGGCGAGGGGCACCTGATCGGAACAGACAGCCGTCAGAGCCGCGCGGGTAAGTTCCACCTCGACCCCGGCACGCGCGGCATAGGCGTCAACGAACAAGGCGCGTTTGCGCAATATCTGAAATTGCCTGCCTTTAACGTCATCCCCCTGCCCGACGACGTGCCGGACGAAATCGGAGCCATTCTCGACCCTCTGGGAAACGCCGTTCACACCGCCCTCAGCTTTGATCTGCTGGGGGAGGATGTGCTGATTACAGGCGCTGGGCCGATTGGCATCATGGCCGCCGCCGTCGCCCGCCACGCAGGTGCCCGCAATGTGGTCATCACTGACATTAACCCTGACCGCCTGAAACTGGCCGAACATGTGGTGCCAACGGTCCGCGCAGTCGATGTCTCCAAAGATGACCTACAGGATGTCATCGCCGAGCTGGGATTGAAGGAAGGTTTCGATGTGGGGCTGGAAATGTCTGGCTCGCAAATCGCGCTGGACCAGATGGTCGAGGCGCTGGTTATGGGCGGCAAGATCGCTCTGCTGGGTATTCCGCCAGGAAAATCCCCTGTCGATTGGTCCCGCATCGTGTTCAAGGCCATCACCATCAAGGGCGTCTACGGGCGTGAGATGTTCGAGACCTGGTACAAGATGATCGCCATGCTGCAAAACGGTCTCGATGTCAGCCGTGTGATCACCCATCAGATGAAAGTCGACGATTTTGCCGAAGGGTTTGCGGCCATGAAATCCGGCCAATCCGGCAAGGTGGTTCTCGACTGGACCTGACCCTCTGGCGCTGCGCGGGCTGACCCCTTACACATCGGGGAACCTCAGGCGTTTGGAGGAGCAAATGAGCGACACTGACAGGTATCTGGAACGCGGGATCGAAGACTCTCTGGTCACCGATTTCACCGAGACCCATCGCAAAAGCTATGGCGATTTTCTGCAACTCAAGACCCTGCTGAACCTGCAGAAGACCTTTCAGGACCCCGCCCAGCCCGATGAGATGTTGTTCATCATCATCCATCAGGTCAGCGAGCTGTGGCTGAAACTGATGCACCATCAACTGGTCGAGGTGCGCCGCTTCCTGCAGCAGGACGCGTTTGGTCCAGCGATGAAAAACCTCGACCGTATCAAAGCCATCCAACATCAGTTGATTGCGGCTTGGGAAACTCTGCTGACTATGACGCCCGCCGACTACATGACCTTCCGCAACGCTTTGGGCAGTTCCTCCGGGTTCCAAAGCTATGGCTACCGCCAGATCGAGTTCATTTTGGGCAACAAGGACCCCTCGACCCTGAAGGTTCACGCCCATGATCCTGAAGTGATGGAAATGCTGAACGCAGCACTTACCAAGCCGTCGCTCTATGACGAGGTGCTGCATATGCTGGCCCGTCAGGGCTTCGACGTGCCTCAGGACCTCCTGGAACGGGACTATGCGCAACCCTACTCCGGCGATCCTCGGGTGGTGAAAATCTGGGTTGAAGTCTTTCGCGACACCGAAAAACACTGGGAGCTTTACGCGCTGGCGGAGAAGCTGATGGATGTGGAATGCCTGTTCCAACGGTGGCGGTTCGATCACGCGACCGCCGTTGAACGTGTCATCGGGATGCAGCCGGGAACAGGAGGCTCCAGTGGCGTCGGCTTCTTACGCAAAGCATTGGAATTGCGCTTCTTCCACGATTTGTATGATATGCGCACAGAACTGATTTATGCGGGGGAATGATGCTGTATCGCGGGTTTTCACAGGCTGAACTGGAACAGGAATATTCGCCAAGATCAATGATCGGCGGTGATCTGACGCCTTACATTGCCAGCTATAGTGCCCTCAGCGCTCAGGCGCGGGGCAGTTTGACGGTTCAGGAAAATCTGACCTATGGTGCAGGCCCCACACAGGTTCTGGATTATTTCCCAGCGGCCGAGGCAGGCGCGCCGCTGCATGTGTTTATCCATGGCGGCTACTGGCAGGCCCTTAGCCAGCGCGAATCTGCTATGATGGCACCGGCGCTGATCAAGGCGGGCCAGGCTTTTGCGACACTGAACTATACGCTGGCCCCTGATGCCCGCATCGCGGACATTATCGAAGAGTGCCGCGATGCGTTGCTCTGGTTGGCGACGCAGGTTGAGTCCCTGGAGTTTGATCCGACCCGGATTACCTTGTCAGGGCACAGCGCCGGTGCGCAATTGGCCAGCATGGTTATGGCGCAATCTGCGAACGCTCTGGCCCGCGCCGGGTTGCGGGTGCGCGACGTGATCCTGATCAGCGGGGTTTACGATCTGGAACCGATCAGCCTGACCTCGGTCAACGATCCGCTGCAACTGACCCCGGTTGAGGTCAACGACCTTTCCCCTATCCGTCACGTGCCACTACCAGGACCGCGCTATCACGTGACCGTGGCCGAAAGGGACACACCCGAATTCATCCGCCAAAGCCGCGACTACGCCGAGCACCTGCGCAAGGCCGGACACTCTGTCAGCTTCGATCTGAAAAAGGGGATGCAGCATTTCGACATCATCATGCATCCCGGGACGTTCACAGCTTCAAAGCAGTCGGGAACGTCCTAGCCTTCGCGATGCGCAGGGCTGGCCTCTGTCAATTCAAACTCGGGTCCTTGATGCCAATCCGTATGTTCAGGGATGACCGGGCCCAAGGGGATTGCACTCCGTCCGTTTCGCCAATCACATCCGTGCGCACCTGATCAAACATCTGCTCAAGGGTGAGACCTCGGGTTCCGATCGCGCGCGCAATGGCTGCTGTGTAAGGGCTGTTGGTCCCAGTCCCATCCAGTGCGACGTCGCCGGGTCCGGTGGCATAGGCGATCAGGTTGTTGGTTCGAGCCGTCATACGCGCAAGCCCGTCGCCGACATCCAGTGCACCGTCCATTTCACTACCAAAAGGATTGTCGCGGCAAGCGTCCAGAATCATGACGCTGACTGCCTGAGGCGTGTGAATGCGATCCAGAACCCACTCGGCCGGGACAGCCTGGTCCGCAATATCGGCCTCGGACTGAATGTTCACACCCAGCGGAAGAAGGTAGTTGAACTCATCACTGCGCACGCCGTGCCCGGCAAAATAGAACACTGCAAGGGCCTCGGACCCCGCTGCACGCACGGTGCTGGCAAAAGCTTCAACCTCCTGCTCCATCTCAGCGCGGCTTGCATCCGTCAGAGTCGTGACCGTAAATCCCGCACCGCGCAGCTCTTCGCTCATCAAGCGCGCGTCGTTCACTGGGTTGTCGAGGGCCGGGACAGTTGTGTACCCAGCATTCCCGATCACGAGGGCAAACCGTTCATGTGCCAATGCGGGCCCGGCGATCAGGGTGATGACAAAGCAGAGTGCTGTAAAAATACGTGTCAAATCTATCTCCAAATCCTGTCGAACGAGAGAAGTAGGTCTCTTCCTTTGGCCCTTAAGTGCTGGAAGTCCGTTCAATCACGACCAATAGTAAATCAAGACCGGGCCTCGAAAGTCCATATACGAACTTGTTACAGCCCCCTGCAGAGCTTGAATGTAACGAGGAACACGTTGAACAAAAAAATAGACGTAGATCACGATGTGCCCAAAAAAACAGCGGCCCAAGTCGAGCCGCTGTTTTCAAACTTACTTGTGTAACCGGATCAGTCCAGCGTGCGGGTGACTTCTTCGCGCTCGAAGATTTCGATCACGTCGCCTGCGCGGATATCGTCGTAGTTCTCGAACGCCATACCGCATTCCTGACCCGACTGAACCTCGGCCACTTCGTCCTTGAAGCGCTTCAGCGTCTTCAGCGTGCCTTCGTGGATCACCACGTTGTCGCGCAGCAGGCGGACGCCTGCGGAGCGGCGGGCAACGCCTTCGGTGACCAGACAGCCAGCAACTTTGCCCACACCAGTGACCTTGAAGACTTCGCGGATCTCGGCGTAACCGATGAACTTCTCGCGGATTTCTGCGCTCAGCAGGCCGGAAGCGGCGGCTTTCACGTCATCCACGAGGTCATAAATCACCGAGTAATAGCGGATCTCGACACCTTTCTGGTTCGCAGTGTTCCGCGCCGATGCGTTGGCACGGACGTTGAACCCGAAGATCGGTGCACCAGAGGCTTCTGCCAGACCGACATCCGTCTCGGTGATCGCACCCACGCCCGAGTGTAGAACGCGCACGCGCACTTCGTCGTTGCCGATCTTTTCCATCGCCTGAACGATGGCTTCGGCCGAACCTTGTACGTCCGCTTTCATCAGAATCGGCAGCTCGGTGACGTTTTCGTCTTCCTTGGCCTTCTGCATCAGCTGCTCAAGGGTGGTCGCGGCACCGGCGGCGGCGCGTTTGTCCTTGGCGGCTTGCTCACGATAGGCAGCAATCTCACGCGCCTGCGCTTCGGTCTCGGTCACGTTCAGAACGTCGCCCGCTTCGGGCGTACCGTTGAGCCCCAGAACCTCGACCGGAACCGAGGGGCCGGCTTCCTTGACGCGGTCGCCCTTGTCGTTGATCAACGCACGGACCTTACCGTATTGCTCACCCACGACGAAGATATCGCCTTGGCGCAGCGTGCCGTTCTGAACCAGAACGGTGGCTACGGGACCACGGCCCACATCCAGCTGCGCCTCGATCACGGCGCCTTGGGCGGCGCGGTCGGGGTTGGCTTTCAGCTCCAGAATTTCGGCCTGCAGCGCGATGGCTTCCAGCAGTTCGTCCAGACCCTGACCGGTGATAGCAGAGACTTCAACGTCCTGAACATCACCCGACATTTTCTCGACGATCACTTCATGCTGCAGCAGATCGGTCCGCACCTTGTCCGGGTTTGCATCGGGCTTGTCGACCTTGTTGATCGCTACGATCATCGGCACTCCGGCCGCTTTGGCGTGGTTGATCGCCTCGATGGTCTGCGGCATCACGGCGTCGTCAGCCGCAACAACCAGAACCACGATATCCGTGACCTGAGCACCGCGCGAACGCATCGAAGTAAACGCCGCGTGGCCCGGGGTATCCAGGAAGGTCAGCGTGGTGCCGCCATCGGTTTTCACCTGATAGGCGCCGATGTGCTGGGTGATGCCACCGGCCTCACCTGCCACAACGCGCGCGTCGCGGATTGCATCCAGCAGCGAAGTCTTACCGTGGTCAACGTGACCCATGATGGTGATGACCGGCGGACGCGGCTGCAGATCGTCTTCGCTGTCTTCGACTTCTTTGATGACGTCTTCAACATCCGAATCGGAGACACGAGTGACCTTGTGGCCAAACTCTTCGATGATCAGTTCCGCAGTGTCAGCGTCGATGGTCTGGTTCTGAGTAACCATCATGCCCATCTGCATTAGCGATTTGACAACGTCGGCCACACGCTCGGCCATACGGTTGGCGAGCTCAGAGACCATGATGGCCTCGGGCAGCTGAACGTCACGGATGACCTTTTCGCGTTCGACCGAACCGCCCATGGCTTTCTGACGCGCACGCTCTTGCTTACGCTTCATCGCGGCCATCGAACGTTGGCGGTTGCCTTCGCCACCGGTGGCCTGACCCAGTGTCAGCTTGCCCGAACGGCGGTTGTCGTCACGGCCTTTGCCACGACCGCGCTGTTCACGCTCACGATCCTGTTTGCGCGGAGCAGCCGCAGGCGCAGGCTTGCTGGCCGGGCTACGGGCCGCTTTGGGCTCTTCCGGGGCCGGGGCGGCAGCAGCGCGTTTGGCAGCTTCTTCTGCCTCTTGGCGCTTGCGCTCTTCCTCTTCGGCCTTGGCCCGGGCTTTCTCTTCGGCCTCACGCTGTTCGCGTTCCTTGGCCTCTTGTTCCGCACGGCGACGGGCACGTTCTTCTTCACGCGCCTTTTCAGCTGCCTCACGGGCGGCGGCCTCTTCGACCTCGCGCGCTTTGGCGGCCTGCAATGCCTTCATCCGGCGGGCCATTTCCGCGTCGGAGATCCCGGCAGGACGGCGCGACGGATCACCCGAGGGCGTTGCTCCGCCACCCGGCTTTCCGGCACCCGGCTTGGGGACCACCACGCGTTTGCGTTTGGTTTCCACCACGACATTCTTGGTGCGTCCGTGGCTGAAACTCTGTTTCACATTTCCGGGGCGTGCCCCGCCACGAAGACCCAATGTCTTTTTGCCGTCATTATCGCTCATAAAGCTTCTTACCCTTCCGCGCGGCCCCTGCCGCCGTCATCCGTTTCGCGCAAGCCACGCAGGCGCTGCGCTTCCTCTACAACACGTTTGGCGAGTCCGCCAGAGGTCAGCGCCGCATGAATCACGGTTTGGCGCCCAAATGCCGCCCCTAACTCGTCCGCCGTGAGCCATCCGATGTATTTTCCGAAGTGCGGCGTGCTGAGTTTCGACTTGCCGCGCCCCGATCCATCGCTGGCCTGAATCAGTACCTGAGCCTCTTCCCGGTCCAGCCACGTCTTGACCTTTTCATATCCGGCGACCGCATCGCCAGACTTGCGCGCCAGGCTGAGAAGCTCAACCACACGACGCGCGACTTGTTTTTCGACCTCATCGGCCAGGTCCGCTTGGGCCGAGACCTGCGCCTTGAACCCGCGCGAGAACAGCTTTTTGCTGACCGCCTTGTCCAAGGCTGCGCGATCTGCCGCCACATAGACCCCGCGTCCCGGCAATTTCGCCGCGACATCGGGGTAGACCTGACCATCCGGCCCCGTCACAAAGCGGATCAGCCCGTATTTGGGCTGAACCTCGCCCGTGGCGATGCACTTGCGCTCAGGTCCCTCGGACCGATCCTTATGGACGCCACCGCGACCCATCTCAGCCACCCGAGGCCCTGAGATCAGGCCTCGGCCTCCTCTTCGGCATCAACGTTTTCTTCTGCCTGCTCCAGCTCGGCCGGATCAACCCAACCCAACATGATACGGGCAGTCATGACCATATCCTGCGCCTCTTCCAGCGTTACGCCGAACGGCTCAAGCACACCGTCATCCTTGATACGCTCACCATCGACAGTGGTCCAACCACCGGCCAGTTCCCAGTCAGCACAGGTTGCGAAGTCTTCGAGCGTCTTCACATCATCCTTGGCCAGCGCTTCTACCATCTGGGGTGTCAGGCCTTCGAATTCAATAAGGCTGTCCTCGGCACCCAATGCGCGTGCGGCATCCAGCGCGGCCTTGGCCTGCGCCTCAAGGAAATCGCGGGCACGGGCCTGCAGTTCCTGCGCGGTGCCTTCGTCAACGCCGTCGATGACCAGCAGTTCGTCCAGCTCAACATAGGCAACCTCTTCGAGGTTGGTGAAGCCTTCTGAAACCAGCAGCTGCGCAAAGAACTCGTCCAAATCCAGGCTGTCCATGAACAGCTGGGTGCGGGCTTCGAATTCTTTTTGACGACGCGCCGACTCCTCGGCTTCGGTCATGATGTCGATGTCCAGGTTGGTCAGCTGGCTGGCCAGACGCACGTTCTGACCTCGGCGACCGATGGCGAGCGACAGCTGTTCTTCAGGAACAACAACTTCGATCTTGCCTGCTTCTTCGTCCAGAACCACCTTGGAAACCTCGGCAGGCTGCAGCGCGTTCACCAGGAAAGTCGGCTGATCTTCGTTCCACGGAATGATGTCGATCTTTTCGCCCTGCAGCTCGTTCACAACGGCCTGCACGCGGCTACCGCGCATACCAACGCAGGCACCGACGGGGTCGATCGAGCCGTCATACGAGATCACAGCAATCTTGGCGCGCGAGCCGGGGTCACGGGCCACGGCCTTGACCTCAATGATGCCGTCATAGATTTCCGGCACTTCCATTTTGAATAGCTCGGCCATGAATTCCGGCGCGGTGCGCGACAGGAAAATCTGGTGGCCACGAACCTCGCGGCGAACTTCTTTGATGTAAGCACGCACACGGTCATTCGGGCGATAGCTTTCGCGGCCGATCTTGTCATTGCGGCGCAGAACGGCCTCGGCACCGCCCAGATCGACGATGACGTTGCCGAATTCTTCACGCTTGACCGCACCGTTGATGATAGTGCCCGCACGATCCTTGAATTCCTCGTACTGACGGTCACGCTCGGCTTCGCGGACCTTCTGCAGGATCACCTGCTTGGCGGACTGAGCCGCGATACGGCCCATTTCAACCGGCGGAACCTCTTCAACGAACACGTCGCCAACCTCAGGCGATTCCATGTACTGACGCGCCTGCTCGACGGTCATCTCCGCCTGGTAGTTTTCCAGTTCCTCTTCCTCGACCACGGTGCGGACGCGGGTAAAGGTCGCCTTGCCGGTCTTGCGGTCGATCGACACGCGGATGTCCATTTCGGCGCCGTAACGGCTCTTGGCGGCACGGGCGAGCGATTCTTCCATCGCTTCGACAACCAGACCGGGGTCGATCATCTTTTCGCGGGCCACGGCCTCGGCGGTCTGCAGCAGCTCCAGCTGGTTGGCTGAGGTGATTGCCATCAGTTCGTCTCCTCTTCGGACCCTTCGGTCTCAATCTCGTCGAAAGCGTTTTCGTTCAGGGCACCGGCGTCTTTGCGCTGGCGCAGCATTTCCTTGATCAGGTCATCGGTCAGGACCAGCTTGGCGTCGCTCAGCCAGTCGAATTGCAGACCGATAGTGATCGTCTCAGACCCCTCGGGGATGTTGATCAGAACCTCATCCCCTTCGATCCCGGCCAATTCACCCTTGAATCGGCGGCGACCGTCGATCAGCTCGGCAGTTTCGATCTTGGCCTCATACCCTTCGAAATTCTCAAAGTCCTTGAGACGGGTCAGAGGGCGGTCAATACCGGGGCTGGAGACCTCAAGCGTATAGGCGTCAAGGATCGGGTCCTCGACATCCAGCGTGGCGCTGACGGCGTTTGAAATCTCAGCGCAGTCATCCACTTCGATACCGCCATCGGGCTTGTCGGCCATGATCTGCAGCGTGGTTTGCTTGCCGCTCATCAAACGGACGCGGACGAGTTCATACCCCAGATCCTCAATCACGGGGGTGATGATCTCGGCAAGTCGCCGGTCAATGGCCGCTTTGGCTATCAGGTCGTTTGTCATCAGGTTCTCTACCCTATCGATCGGGCACAAAAAAACGGGCGCGCGGCCCGTCGAATTTTCCGGTGGAGCCTTGGACCAGAAGTCCAACGCGCCGCTGTTGCAACTGCATATACGCAGGAGTTCCCGAGTCTGCAACCCCCGGCGCAATTCGTGATCGGATTTACGCCAACCACCACCGTTCAGCGATGCGGCCATCATCCAGCGTCGCTTTGCCGATCTGCCTCGGCATTCCCACCTGAGCCGCCACCGCCAGCGCCATATTCGATTCGCTTGGGTAGTAGCGCAGCCCCCGCTGGGATTTCAGATCGCCCCTCTTGGGCAGGACGGCAATGTCCACATATCCGTCACGCAAGGCTTCGGCGCGGACGCGTGCGTCAGGGATCACGATGATTTCCACTGTATCGGCCCAACCGGCCTGACCGTCCTTGTAATGCCCGGCAACTTTGCGGCCCAGGAAATGACGCCCATCCTCGGCCCGCTCGACCCGGTAGCATCCGGTCCCGTTGGCCGCGTGCAGAGGTGTCACCGCCTGCCCATCGCGGGCTACGACAAACCGGCTGTCGGCCAGCAGGAAGGGAAGACCGGGATTGGCCTCGGCCAGTTCCAGCCGCACGTGATCAGCGGCCAGGGCCTCGGCCTGACCAAGTTCCGCCAGCACGGCCACAACATCATCGGCGTGCAACGCCGTTCCATCGTGGAACGAGACGTCTTGGCGCAGATCAAACCGCCAGATGCGCGCGTTGTCTTCCGTCTGCCATCCTGTCGCCACCTCCCCTCGCAATGTGCCATCCGGTGCGATCTCGGTCAGGGTATCGAACACGGCCCCACGGGCCAACTGCTCCAAACTGTCATCACGCGGAACTGCCAGCCGCAGCGCGCCACCTTTCTTCGGAGTATCGGCCAGAGACGCCCCGGTGGCCGCCAGCAACGCAGCGGCGGCACCCGATGCAAACAGAGCACGGCGGTCCATCCGGGTCATGCGACCCCCTCGGCCACGCGGTCCATAATGCGGACCAGCTCGGCACTTATTCCGGGTTCCGACAGGGCGTGGCCTGCATGGCGAACCATCTTTAGCTCGACATTGGGCCAACGCTCGGCCAAAGACCACGCCGCCTGAGGCGGGCAGATCATGTCATAGCGCCCCTGCACGATATGTCCGGGGATATGCGCGATGCGATCCATCTGATCCAGAATCTGCCCATCCTTCTGCAGAAAGGCGTTGTTGATGAAATAGTGATTCTCGAGCCGCGCGAAGGCCCGCGCGTATTCACCGGGGCTTTCGCCGGTCGATCCGTTCGAATGGATCGACGCCAAGGCGTTCTCCCACGCTGACCAAGCGCGCCCGTACAGGACCTCGGTTGCCCGGTCGCCCGAGAACAGGCGCTTGTTGTAGGCCGCAATCGTATCCGACAGCTCTTCCTCGGACAGCAAGGCGGTGAATTTTGCCCACTGCTCGGGCCAGAACTTGCCCGCGCCGCCGCCGTAGAACCAATCCAGCTCGGCCTGCGTGGCCAGAAACACCCCGCGCAGAACCAGACGGCTGACCCGATCGGGATGCGCCTGCGCATAGATCAACGCCAGAGTCGCCCCCCAGCTGCCGCCAAACACGATCCATTCGTCGATATCCAGCAGCGATCGAAGCCGCTCGATATCCTCAACCAGATGCCATGTCGTGTTGTCCTCGACCGAGGCATGGGGCCGCGATTTCCCGCACCCGCGCTGATCAAAGAGAATCACCCGGAAGACGCGCGGATCAAAGTAGCGCCGCATCGCGGGGCTGCAGCCACCGCCCGGACCACCATGCAGCACAACAACCGGCACCCCGTCGGGATTGCCGCTTTGCTCCATATAAATCTGGTGCCCATCGCCCACACTGACCAACCGCTGATCGAAAGGATCAACCGGCGGATAGAGATATTGCACTGCGCGCTTTTGGTCCGGGTACTTGTCCATTATGGCCCTATATAGTCCTTAAGACGTAAAAGAGCATACGGAGACAGGAATGCAAGCGCATCCGAACACGGTCGACCCATCCGAGATCGCTAAATTCGAGGCGATGGCAGCGGAATGGTGGGACCCGCATGGGAAATTCAAACCTCTGCACATGCTGAATCCGTGTCGTCTGGACTATATCACACAGCAAATCGCGGGTGAGTTTGACCGCGACCTGACCGCGCCGACACCGTTCGAGGGCCTGCGCCTTCTGGATATCGGATGCGGCGGAGGGCTGCTGAGCGAACCTATGGCCCGCCTTGGCGCCACAGTGGTCGGAGCCGACGCCGCTGCGGGCAACCTGCCCGTCGCCCGCATCCATGCCGAACAATCGGGGCTTGAGATCGACTACCGCCACACCACCGCCGAGGACATGGCCGCCGCGGGCGAGCAATTCGACGTCGTGCTGAACATGGAAGTGGTCGAACATGTCGCCGACCCGCTGAGCTACCTGACCGCCACGAGACAATTGCTGAAACCCGGCGGGTTGGAGATTTGCTCGACCATCAACCGCAACCCGAAATCCTATGCCATGGCCATCTTCGGGGCCGAGGTTGTCATGCGCTGGCTGCCACGCGGCACACATGAGTGGAACAAGTTCATCACCCCCGATGAGCTTTTCGACCTGCTGCGCC
Source organism: Ruegeria sp. BG11 (assembly GCF_056538565.1). Lineage (NCBI taxonomy): Bacteria > Pseudomonadati > Pseudomonadota > Alphaproteobacteria > Rhodobacterales > Roseobacteraceae > Ruegeria > Ruegeria sp. BG11. Next base: position 79,786 of record NZ_JBQFTH010000007.1, read on the forward strand.
AAGCCGGGCTGGAGCCAGTTGACCGCAAGGGGTTCGTGTTCAATCCAATCCTGTGGAGCTGGTCGATCTCAGACCGCGACCTCAGTGTGAATTATGTGACGGCGAGTGTGAAACCAGGGTAGATTCAGCACAAATATGCGACCGATCAGCAACTGGACAATTGGGTGGTTCCTTCCGCTCTATGATCGAAATCCGCTTGTAGGAAGCGTGTTGGGCTTAGCGTGCATATTTTTTGCGCTCATTGCGATTGGTGTGTTCATGCTTGCGATCAAAGAGAACGCCGGAACTCCGATTCCGACAACCGGGCTGGTATAGGCGCCTATTGTCATCATGCTGTTGAAACCTTTGTCGATGGTCATATGCCTAGCGTGCGAATTCCTATGACGGAATTTTGGCGTAAATTCTCTTCTGAGAGTTAAAGGTTGCCCCATTCGCGGAAGATGTGAACCTGCAGACTTGAGCAAGGTCCTCTCGCGCCCTAAAGAATCCATCACTGGTGCAGAGTAGCATTTCTCACCGCTACTCCCCCTCCAACTGCAACCGCAAATCCCTCAATACGGGCAGCGTGCTGCGGACGCGCTCCAACCCCAGCTCTCCAACCACGCGGTTGATCAGCGGGGCAATCGAGGAAATCGCCTGATCGCGCGCGCGGCGGCCAGCGGGGCTGATCGCGACCATCTTGCGGCGGGCGTCGTCCCAGTCTGGGCGGATGTGGATGTACCCGGCCCATTCCAGCTTGGCCAAAGTGTTGGTCATCGCCCCTCGGGTCACATGGAAGGTGCTGGCGAGTTGGGCGGGCGTCCGTTCTCCTCCGGCATAGGCCAGATGGTTCAGCACCGAGAAGTGTGAGATTTCCATGCCCTTGGGCAGCACCCGGCTCAGCCGGTTGCGCAATAGCTGGTCGGCGGTCAGGATCTCGCTGAAAAGCGTGACCGCAAGGGCATTGGTGTCGTCTGTCATGGTCCGGTTCTGGTTCAGGGGCCGTCAAAAGCCCGCACATGGGTCAATGAGGGCACGCGACGGCGCGCCTCGGACACAGAACTATCATTCAATTCGAAAAAGTGAATGCCCGGATCGGTCCCTGCGTCGATCAGAACCTCTCCCCAAGGGGCGACGACCATGCTGTGACCGTGAGTGTGGCGGGTTTTGCCCCGCGTTTTGGAATGCGTGCCGGTTTGCGCGGGGGCCAGAACCCAGCAGCCGGTCTCAATCGCGCGGGCGCGCAATAGCGATTCCCAATGCGCGGCCCCTGTGACAGGCGAAAACGCCGCCGGAACCGTCAAAATCCGCGCCCCGGCTTGCGCCAGCGCAGCATGCAGATGCGGAAATCGGATATCATAGCAGATGGTCAGGCCGATCTTGCCGAACTCCGTCTCGGCGATGACGGCCTTGTCACCGGGGCGGTAATTGGCCGATTCGCGGAAAGTCTCGGTCTCGGTCACTTGCACATCGAACATGTGGATTTTGTCATAGCGCGCCACGATCTGACCTTTGGGGTCGATCATGAAGCACCGGTTGGCAAAGCGGCCATCCGCATCATGGGTCTTGATCCCCAACGAGCCGATCAGCAGCCACACACCCAGCCCGGCCGCCTGCGCCCGCAAACCGGCCAGCGTGGTGTCGTCTTCCTCATGCTGCAACACCTCGCGCTGCCGGGTGGTGCTGTTAGACACGCAATTCGTGACCTCGGGGGTCAGGATGAACTGCGCGCCCTGCTCGGCGGCCTCGGCCATCATGGCGCGCACCATTTGCAGATTCGCAGCCGGATCGTCCGACGAGGTGATTTGCAGCAGAGCAGTCTTCATCACGCCGCCAGAAGACGGTCCAGCTTGCCCTGACGATCGAGCTCATAGAGGTCATCACAGCCGCCCACGTGATCGGGGCCGATGAATATCTGAGGCACAGTGCGTTTGCCGCCGGCACGTTTTATCATCTCGGGCTTGCGCTTGGGGTGCATCAGCACATCGATTTCCTTGAACTCGACCCCCTTTTGCTTCAGCAGGCGCTTGGCCGCGTGGCAGAAGCCGCACAGAGGCGATGTGTAGATTTCAACAGGTTTCATAAATCCGTCCCTTCGGGTTTCACACAATCTTGTGCGAATTAGGCATCCTTGGCAACGCGCGCCAGCACCAACACGAAAATATGATTTGCCCCAACGGCAAGGCATGCCCGCGTACAGGCTGCCAGCGTGGCACCCGAAGTCATCACGTCATCCACCAACAGGATATCGCGCCCCGCGATACGCTTAGACCGTTTGGGATGAGGCGCAATGACCCCATCTAATGCCTCAACACGTTGGGCAGCCGTTTTCCCGTCCAGAACCGGCGTGCGCGCCGTTCGCACCAGCAGGTCCGGGCAGACCTCCAACCCGGTCTCGCGCCCGAGATGCTGGGCCAGAAGCGCCGATTGGTTATACCGCCGTTTCACCAGACGGGACCAGTGCAGCGGAACCGGCGCGATCAACATGTCGGGCCTCAGAACCTCTCGGCCCGCCTGCGCCATCCAGCGCGCGGCGGGTTTGGCCAGCTCGGGGCGGTCGCCATGTTTCAACGCCAGGATCAGGGATTTCGCCCGCCCCTTGTACAGCAACGCCGCGCGCCCGTCCTTCCAAGGGCGTGGCGTTTTTCTGCAATCGTCACAGTCGATCCGAAAGCCGTCCCGTTCTCCGGGGACGCGCATGCCGCAACTGTCGCAGACCGTGCCGCCGATGAACGGCGTGTCCCGCCAACATGTGGCACACAGGCCAAAGTCGGATTCGGTCAGCTCTCCGCAGCTCATACATCGCGGGGGATAGATCAGGTGCAACGCTGTTTGAACTCGGGGCCAAATGCGATACCTGCGGGGTATGAAAATGCCTGCGTCCAATGCACCCTCTCTGTTCGACCGAGCCACCCTGCGCCACCGCCGCGCGCGGGCTAAGGATGAGGCCCTGTTCCTGCACCGCGCCGCTGTCGACGAGGTGCAGGATCGGCTGAGCATGGTTAACAGAACCTTTACAGCGCCCGCGATTGTGACCCCGTTTGCGCATATCTGGCAGGATGCCCTGCCCAGCGCGACACTCGTGGCGGATGAGGAAACGCTGGCGCTTAAGCCCGGCACGCATGATCTGGTGGTTCATGCGATGGCCCTGCATTGGGCCAATGACCCTGTCGGCCAGCTGATCCAATGTCACCGCGCCTTACGCCCGGACGGGTTGCTTCTGACCGTCTGTCTGGGCGGAGAGACCCTGCATCAGCTGCGTGCGGCCCTCGGGCAGGCCGAGATTGAGGTGACTGGTGGCCTCAGCCCCCGAATCGCTCCAATGGGAGAGCTGCGGGATCTAGGCGCTCTGCTGCAACGCACGGGGTTGGCGCTGCCAGTGGCGGATGCGGTGCCTGTGACGGCGGAATATCGAGACTTGAGCCATCTGATGCAGGACCTGCGCGCGATGGCCGAGACCAACGTGCTGACCAACCGATTGAAATCCCCGACCCGCCGCAAGGTGTTCGAACGCGCGCAGAGCATCTACGCAGAACACTTCGCGACGCCTCAAGGCCGCCTGCCCGCCACGTTCGAGCTGATCTGCCTAACCGGCTGGTCGCCCGACGACAGCCAACCCAAACCGCTGCGCCCCGGATCCGCCCGGATGCGCCTTGCCGAAGCCCTTGGTACCGATGAAGGCAAACTGTCCGATTGACGACCGGACATTTCCCCTTATCTCAGGCCAGACCTAGAAAATGCAGGAAGACCCAAATGTTTGACGCGACACGCCCAGTGCATGCACCAGCCGACCACCCCAAGGTTAAAATGGGGCGCGTGGGCATCCTGCTGGCCAATTTGGGCACGCCCGATCACTACAGCTATTGGCCAATGCGCCGCTATTTGAACGAGTTCCTCTCGGACCGCCGTGTGATCGACTACCCGGCGTGGAAGTGGCAGCCGATTCTGCAGGCGATCATCCTGACAAAGCGCCCCTTTAGCTCGGGCGAGGCCTACAAGTCGATCTGGAATCACGACAAGGGTGAAAGCCCGCTGATGACGATCACCAAGGACCAGACCGCCAAGCTGCGCGATGCGATGCAGGCCCGCTATGGCGATCAGGTGATGGTCGATTTCTGCATGCGCTACGGCAATCCGTCTACCAAATCCAAGGTCCGGAATATGGTGGCGGAAGGCTGCGACCGTATCTTATTCTTCCCGCTCTACCCACACTATGCCGGTGCCACGACGGCAACCGCCAATGACCAGTTCTTCCGTTGCCTGATGGAGGAACCGTGGCAACCTGCCAGCCGTACGGTGCCCGCTTATTACGACGAACCCACCTATATCGAGGCTTTGGCCCAGTCCGTCGAACGCGCCTATGCCACGATGAAGACCAAGCCGGATGTGCTGGTCTGTTCCTACCACGGGATGCCTGAACGCTATCTGCAACAGGGCGATCCCTATCACTGCCAATGCGTCAAGACCTCACGATTGTTGAAAGAGCGGCTCGGCTGGTCGGATGATCAGCTGGTTTCAACCTTCCAGTCACGCTTTGGACCTGAGGAATGGTTGAAACCCTATACAGTCGACCACGTGGCCGATCTGGCGAAACAGGGCAAAAAGAACATCGCAGTAATTGCGCCTGCGTTCTCGGCCGATTGCATCGAGACGCTGGAAGAGATCAACGAAGAGATCAAGGAAAGCTTTGAAGAGGCCGGCGGTGAACACTTCACCTATATCCCCTGCCTCAATGACGATGATTCGCATATCGCCGCTTTGGGCAAGATCATCGAAGACAATCTGAACGGCTGGCTGGACTAACCAGCCCCGACAACTGGACATGAAAAAAGGCGGTGGAAAGCTCCACCGCCTTTTCTCTGGATATTGCTCGTCGAATTAGCTTGCTGCAACAGCTGCGGCAACTACAACCAGCAGGATCAGCGGCAGGATGATGCCCTGCGATGTGCCCTGGGTTTCTTCAACAACAACAGGTGCCTCAACAACCGGCTCTTCCAGGTTACCGGCATAAGCGGTCGAAGCAGCAGCGGTCAGTGCAGCGGCGAGAACGAGTTTTTTCATATTAACCTCCAGAATCTGCACGGCTCCAGTCCGCGGAACCGCACATCTAAGACTTACCTCGTGATATTTTTCTAATCAGCAAAGCGGTTGGAATGCAATTGCAACTTGCCGATTCATCGAGTCGGTGAGCGAAAATGTCGTCAAATTAGCAACACTTGCGTGCCGACCTTCGCCATTGAGAAAAGCTCGGCAATGTCTTCGTTGAACAGGCCGATGCAGCCATTCGAAGATTTCCGCCCGATCTTGCGCGTGTCATGTGTACCGTGGATGCGGTAATACTTCCATCCCAGGTACAAAGCGTGCGTTCCCAATGGGTTATCGGGGCCGGGCGGGATGTAATCGGGCCATTCGGGGTTTCGTCTCTTCATCGACGGCGTCGGAGACCAGCTTGGCCCCTCAACCTTGCGAATGACGCTGGTGCGCCCGCGACGGGTCATCTCCTCGGTCAACGGAACCGAAGAGGGGTAGAGTTTGTATACAGATTGATCATTTGACCAATAATGCAGCGCTCGCGACGTGGTATCGACCAGAATGGCCCCGTTTCTGGTGTTCGAGAAATAAGGCCGCCAGTCCTGAGCGCGGAATCCTGAGACATTGCGCCGGACCGGTGCTTCGGGTTCAGGTGCAGGTCGCAGCGGGTCGCCCGGGATGTACTGCGCGATCGCAGGCGCGGCCAGCAGAGACGAGGCTCCGGCCAGAAACCCCCGGCGGGTCGAAAGAGGGATGTGCTTTTTAACCATGACAAAAGGTCCTTCGTTATGGCGAAATGGAAAATCTGGCCCATTTTATTGCCAGAATGCTTCAGTCGCAAACCAAACCGGCAGAATCATGCAGGGTATGGTCATTGTGCGTTTGCTCAAGACAGCCTAGCGCGTTATGCCCGTTGGCGACACAATAATCAGGTCGATCATGACGCGTATCTTTTCTTTTCTGTTGATTTGCCTTGTCGCCTTGGCGGCATGTACCGACACGAGCACCACGGCGCTGGGTGCCGATGGACGCCCCTTGCCCTCAGTCTATAAAATCCGTGGCAACCCCGAGAAGCTGCAGTTCCGTATGCTCGATTCGGTGAATGCACTGCGGCAGGCGCAGGGCTTGCAGGCCGTGCAACTGAATTCTCAGTTGAACGCGGCGGCCGCGACGCATTCCAAGGATATGGCCCGACAGAATCGCCCCTGGCATTTCGGATCGGATGGCTCTTCCCCGATCGACCGCGCGGCGCGCGTTGGCTATTTCGGGACATTCCTGGGCGAGGCGATCTCGGAGACCTATGAAACGGAAACCGAGACACTGGCCGCCTGGATGCAGGAACCCGGACCCCGTTCTGTTATCCTGGACCCCCAGGCCACCCAGATGGGATTTGCTTGGCATCAGGAAAACGGCGGTAAGATCTGGTGGACGCTAGAAATGGGAACCGGAGGCTAACAACCCGCCCCTTCCCAAAAAAGCCCGCGATTTTCGCGGGCTTTTTTGTAATTTCACAAAGATTTAAGCAGCTTGCATAGACTGTGCTTCGGTCAAGATCGCGTATAGCTTGACCGGATCCGGGTTCGCCCGCAGCTTGGCGCAAACAGCGCTGTCACGCAGGGTACGCGACACCAGTGCCAAAGCCTTGAGGTGATCCACACCCGCCTCTTCAGGTGCAAACAGCGCAAAGGCGATATCCACCGGCTGGCGGTCAACCGCGCTAAAGTCGATCGGCTTTTCAAGCATTACAAAAACGCCCGAGACCGACTCGATCCCGCCCAGCCGCGCATGTGGCAATGCCACGCCATGACCCACACCCGTGGGGCCAAGGCTTTCGCGTTCCAGCAGACAATCCACGACGACCTGGGTATCCAGGTCCAAAGCACCGGCAGCGACGTCGCCGATTTCCTGAAACAGCCGCTTCTTGCTAGACGCGGCAGATAACACACGTACTGCTTCGGGCTTGAGAATGCTCGAAAGCTCCATGATCATGCTCCATAGCGACCCTAGCGTGCGAGGGCCAATCTCTCTCAACTTGCCTGTTTAAGGATCGATCCAGCCAATATTGCCGTCATCGCGGCGATACACGACATTCAACCCATCCTTGTTCTCATTCCTGAACACCAACACCGGCGCACCGGCAAGTTCCATTTGCATTACGGCCTCACCAACGCTGAGAGATGGAATCTTTGTTTCCATCTCAGCCACAATCATGGGCTGTAGCGATTCGGGTTCATCTGCCGTGTTCGATTCGTCAGAGGCGAGGATATAAGAGGACGCCCCAAAGAGTTCAACAGGCTCAGAACGATCCTTGTGATGGTCCTTCAGGCGGCGCTTGTAGCGGCGCAACTGTGTTTCCATCTTGTCACAGCATGCCTCGAACGCTGCATAGATCTCGGTTGCGTGGGCCTTGGCCTGAGCGGTCAGGCCGGTGGATAAATGTATTGTAGTTTCGCATACATATTCATGCGCCGAACGGGAAAAGACGACATTGGCGTCGGTCGGGCGCTGGGCATATTTGCCAACAACTTCGCCCAGTTCGGTCTGCACATGGGTCTGCAGGGCCGCACCGATGTCGATCTGTTTTCCGCTGATTTGGTAACGCATGTGATCTCCTTCACAATTCACACCCATTCTGACGTTGCGTCACGCAACATGCTTGTTTTTATCGGGTGGGGGATATCGACATTTTGATCGGTTGCTGCCGTCCCAGCCCTTCAGCGAAGGGGTATCGAGATCCAGACTGGAACCGAATGAATGCCATACCCCAATTGAGACAAGAGGCGGCGGAAGAGTCAATCAAAACAGAGGTGTATATACGCGATTTCCGCAAAGCGTTCGGCGAAAAATCGTCCAACCCTATGAAATACGGAAGTTTTCGCCCAGGTAAACCCGGCGCACGTTTTCGTTCTCGACCACCTCGTCGGGTGTACCTGACATCAGAACCTGCCCGTCATGCAGAATATAGGCGCGATCCACGATCTCGAGCGTTTCACGCACGTTGTGATCGGTGATCAACACGCCGATCCCGCGTTTCTTCAAATCTGCCACCAGATGGCGGATGTCACCCACGCTGATCGGGTCAACGCCCGCAAAGGGTTCATCAAGCAACAGATATTTCGGATCGGCGGCCAGACAGCGCGCGATCTCAACCCGACGCCGTTCACCGCCCGATAGGGCAAGCGCGGGCGCGCGGCGCAGGTGTTCGATCGAGAAATCGGACAGCAGCTCCTCCAACCGCTCTTTCCGTCGATGGGCATGCTTTACGGTGATATCCAGAACCGAGGCGATATTGTCCTCGACGCTCATGCCGCGGAAAATCGACATCTCCTGCGGCAGATAGCCGATCCCAAGACGCGCGCGCCGATACATCGGCAGCGTTGTGACGTTCTGTCCGTCTATCGTGACTTTTCCTGCTTCAGGAAAGACCAGCCCGGCGACCGAGTAAAAAGTCGTCGTCTTGCCCGACCCGTTTGGACCCAGCAGTGCAACAACCTCGGACCGGTCGAGCGTCATGGACACATCCCGGATCACGGTCTTTTTCCGATAGGATTTGCGCAGTTTCTCGATGCGCAGGCCAGCGTTACCTTCCGCGACAGACAAGGTTGGGGCAGCCATCAGTTTCCGCCACCCTGTTGCAGGATGGTTTTGACGCGCCCTGTCATCGTTGCAGTGCCCGAGGTTAGGTTCGCGACCATCTGGTCGCCGCTGATCGTGCTGGGACCTTGCGTCAGCAGCACGTTGCCTTTCATCACGATCACACCGGTGTCGATGGTGTATTCCGCCTGATCCCCTTCGGCGGCATCCGGAGGGCTGACCAGAACGACATTCTCGGTCGCTTCCATCCGTTCGATGGATGAGCGATCCTGACTGTAGATCACCAGAACCCGCTCAGCCGATAGTCGCATTTCCCCCTGAATCACGATCACATTGCCGAGAAACTCGGCCGATCCATCCTCTTGATTGACGTTCAGTGAGTCCGAGGTCACCTCGACCGGCAGGCTGGGGTCGGCCTTGACCGAACCGAATGCAACCTGCGCTTCCTGTGCGATGGCAGAAACCGGGCTCATCAACAGAGCCATGCAAACAAAGAGAAATCGAAAATAGATCACAGGTTATCTTTCTGCTTTTGTTGGCTCATATACCAACTTCACGCCGTCTGTAAAAAGAATATGGACCGGACCGTCCTTTTTTTCAGTGCCAAATTGCATACGACCGGCAGAGAATGTTCCGATGACGCCGGTGCCATCGACCTGACCGGGAGTGTCGCCACGTATTTCTTCCAGCGATGTATTCAGCAGATCGGTCGTGACCTGAATGCCGTCCGAGGTGGTAATCACCACATCACCAACAAAAGTCGCCGTCCCCTTGTCGGGCCGGATCAGGCCCGAGTTGGAATCCAACTTGATCTCACCGCCGTTCAGCATCCCGAAACGCCCACGAAACTGCGATGCCGTCGGCTCTTCGCCCTCGGACCCTTGGACCACCCTGGTCGACTCAATCTGGACCTCTTCGCCTTTTTTGGTAGTGCCGCGGTAGTTGGGTTGCGTAATAACCTGCCCAGCCAAGCGATCTTCGATATCCTCCTGCGAGAAGGGCACCGAGACATCAGTCTCGATGCTGCGCGACAGAAGGAAAACGGTGGACAGCAAGACAATCGCCGTCAGAGGCAACAGCACCTTGAGGAACTGAACCATGCGGGAATAGCGATCCACCGTTTCACTCCCTAACCCAGACCGACGCGCAGGCAATCGTGGATATGCAGCAGACCCTGCGCCTGCCCGTCCGCGTCAGGATCAACCACAAAAAGCGATGTGATCTTGCGGTCGTTCATGATGCCCACGGCCTCTTCCGCCATGGCGTTGGGTGCGATGGTCAGAGGATCGCGGGTCATGACCTCATCCGTGGTCTTGTTTAAAAGCCCGTCCATATTGCGGCGCAAATCGCCATCGGTGACGATGCCCAAAAGGCGATCCGCATCATCTGTCACACCCACCACGCCAAAGCTCTTCTGGCTCATGACCAGCAGCGCCTCGCTCATGGATGTGCCGGACCGTACCACGGGCAGATCGGCATGCATGAGGTCGCGCACGGTGGAAAGCTGCGCGCCCAGTTTGCCGCCTGGGTGGAAGGCGCGGAAGTCCTCGGGCTTGAAATCACGGTGCTTCATCAGCGCGATCGCCAGCGCATCGCCCATGGCCAACGTCAGCGTGGTCGAGATCGAGGGCACCATACCGAACCCGCAGGCCTCACCCATGGACGGGATCAGAAGATGCACGTCTGCCTGCTTCATCAGCGTGCTTTCCGGCTTGCTAGACAGACCAATCAGCGGAATGCCAAAGCGCCGCGTAAAGGCCAGAAGGTTGGCCAGCTCCGGCGCTTCTCCGGAGTTCGAGATCGCCAAAACCACATCATCCTTTGACACCATGCCCAGATCACCGTGGCTCGCCTCGGCAGGGTGGACGAAATACGCGGGCGTGCCGGTCGAGGCCAATGTGGCCGCGATCTTGTGGCCGATATGGCCCGACTTGCCGATGCCGCTGATGATAATGCGACCGGTGGCCTGCAGGATCAGTTGCACCGCTTCGGCAAAATCCTCGTTCAGGCTTTCGGCCAGCGAGTCCAGCGCGCGGGCCTCATCGGTAACAACCTGACGGGCGGTTTTCAGGAATGCTTCAGTATCGGTCATGAGTGCGCAAAAATATCAGTTTCGGGCCAGCCTGCGAGGTCGAGTTTCGCACGCATCGGCAGGAAGTCAAAACAGGCCTGCGCCATCTCGGTCCGGCCTTCGCGGGCCAGCCGTTTGTTCAGCTCATCCCGCAGACGGTGCAGGTACAACACGTCCGAAGCCGCGTATTCCAGCTGGGCTTCAGACAGAGTCTCGGCGCCCCAATCGCTCATCTGTTGTTGCTTCGAGATATCGACGCCGATCAGCTCCTGACACAGGTTCTTTAGCCCGTGGCGGTCGGTATAGGTGCGCACAAGGCGGCTCGCGATCTTGGTACAATAGACCGGTGCGGCCAGTGCCCCAAAGGCGTGGTACATCGCTGCGATATCGAAACGCCCGAAATGGAACAGTTTCAGCACGTCTGCATCTTCCAGCATCGCGCAAAGGTTCGGAGCCTCGGTCTGCCCCTTTTCAACCTGAACGATATGGCTGTTGCCGTCGCCGCCGGACATCTGGATCACGCACAAGCGATCCCGATGCGGATTCAGCCCCATGGTTTCACAGTCGATGGCCACGATCGGCCCAAGGTCCAGCCCGTCGGGCAGGTCGTTTTTATACAGGTGGTTTGCCACAGAGGTTTCCTTTGTGCGGTCTCGACCCCGAGATAGGCGGTTTATCCGGCAAACTCAACGCTGAGCCTGTCGCCGGGCATTCTGTCGCTGGATGGGCTTGATATTATCCCCATGGGGGGGATATGGATACATCATGACCAATCACACGCATGAATCGCACCCGCAAATCACCGCCCGCCTGAAACGGGCGCATGGGCATCTGGCGAAAGTCATTGCCATGCTCGAAGATCACGCGCCCTGCTCCGACGTTGCCCAGCAGCTTTTTGCGGTCGAGAAAGCAATCACCAATGCCAAGCGGGTTCTGATCCACGATCATATCGACCATTGCCTGACATCCGAGGACGGATCGGCCATCGAAGATTTCAAAACCATAACAAAGTACCTCTGACCAATGCTCGGCATCCTGCAAAACCGCACCTATCGCCACCTTTTGGCTGCTCAGGTCGTTGCGTTGACGGGGACCGGGCTGGCGACGATCGCGTTGGGCCTGCTGGCCTATGATCTCGCAGGCGAGGCTGCGGGGATGGTTTTGGGCACGGCTCTGACCATCAAGATGGTCGCCTATGTGGGGATCGCCCCACTGGCGGCGGCGTTTGCGGAACAGCTCGACCGGCGCAGGATGCTGGTGGTGCTGGATCTGATACGGGCTGCGGTCGCACTGTGTCTGCCCTTCGTATCCGAGGTCTGGCAGGTCTATGTACTGATTTTCGTCCTGCAATCGGCCTCGGCCGGGTTCACCCCCGCGTTTCAGGCTACGATTCCCGACGTCCTGACGGATGAGCAGGACTACACGCGCGCGCTGTCCTTGTCGCGCCTTGCCTATGATCTGGAAAGCCTGCTCAGCCCAATGCTGGCGGCTGCGTTGTTGGTCTTTGTCAGCTTTGACACGCTGTTTTGGGGGACCGGAGCTGGGTTTGTTGCCTCGGCGCTGCTGGTGGTGTCCGTTGTTCTGCCCTCGCCCAAACCCGCAGAGCGACGCGGAATATACGACCGGACAACGCGCGGCATTCGCATCTATTTGTCGACAACACGTTTGCGCGGCCTTCTGGCACTCAGCTGGTCTGCAGCCGCGCTCAGCTCCATGGTGATCGTTAATACGGTGGTCCTTGTGCGCGCGGACCTCGGCCTGTCCGAAAGCGCGGTGGCGATTGCTCTGGCTGGGTTCGGAGGCGGCTCGATGATCGCGGCCTTCGTACTTCCCTCTCTGCTGGATCGGTTCAAGGACCGCCGGGTCATGCTGACCGGGGCGACACTTGGCGCGCTGGCAATGGCCGGAGCAGCCATGACATCCGGAGCACTCTCCCTACCGCTGCTCACGGCCTTCTGGGCCTGCGTGGGCTTCGGCTACTCGATGACCCTGACCCCCTCGGGCCGCCTATTGACCCGCTCGGCCCGGCCCGAAGACCGACCCGCCGTATTTGCCGCCCAGTTCACCCTATCCCATGCCTGTTGGCTGGTCCTCTATCCGCTATCGGGATGGCTGATGACCCGTTTCGGCGCAACCGTGGTCATGACCACCACAACCTGCGTTTCTGCCTTAGGCATCGCTGCTGCACTGATCATCTGGCCGCGATCCGACAAAGCCCCCTCAGCGCAGAAGCCTTGAGCCTCCGGGCGCTTCTGCCGTAAACCAGAGCGACCCTGCCGGAGGCCCCATGGATCAGCTCGACCGCCACATCATCACCGCACTGCAGCACAATGCCCGTGAATCGACCACGAATATCGCGGCCAGGCTGGGCGTGGCCCGCACCACCGTGCATGAGCGGATCAAGCGCATGGAAGAGCGTGGCGTGATTGCGGGCTATTCCGTTCAATTGCACGCCACCGACGATACCCCGCGCGTGCAGGTGATCGTGATGCTTGAGGTCCAGCAAAAGGAAACCACCCGCATCATCAAACGGCTTGAGGCCTATCCCGAGGTCAAACGCTGCCTGTCGATCAATGGCGAGTTTGACCTGTTGCTGTCCGCAGAGGCCCCCCGGATCGAGGATCTGGATATTCTGGTCGATGAACTGGCCAAAATCCCCGGCGTTCTGCGCACCAATACCAGCGTCGTATTCGGGCGTAGGATCGACCGAAAATGATGGGGCGATAACCCTCTGTAAACCGATGACTGGCTAGCTTGGCCCGGAATGACCCGAATCCCGGACCGGCAGAATGCCCCATCGTTTCGTCTCGATTATCGTTGTGCTGACGCTTGCGCTGATTGCGCAGGCCGGGCGTGCCATGCCGGATGCCCGAGCGGGTGATATCTGCGATCAGGCCGCACGCCGCGCGGCACTGTCCGAAGGCGTACCACTGGACGTCCTGCGCGCCATATCGCGGGTCGAGACGGGGCGCACCCAAGACGGACTGCTACAACCCTGGCCCTGGACCATCAATGTCGAAGGGCAGGGCTATTGGTTCACCTCCGAGGTTGAGGCAAAAACCTATGTTTTCCGGATTTTCAAAGCCGGCAAGCGCAGCTTTGACATCGGGTGTTTTCAGATCAACTACCGCTGGCACGGCAAGGCCTTCCGGTCGATCGACGCGATGTTCGATCCGCAGGAGAACGCCACCTACGCCGCAAGGTTTCTCAAAGACCTCTATGCCGAGCTTGGATCCTGGCCCGCCGCCGCCGGGGCCTATCACTCGCGCACGCCCGCCTTGGCCGAGGCCTATCGCGGTCGGTTCCAGACCGTTCTGGCGCAGCTCGACGGGTCCGTTCTACCCCATACCCATGTGGCTTGGCGGGACCCTTTCACAGGGGCAGCCGCCCCGCTGATCCCGGTACAACCAGTTGAATCCAATGGTGGGTCTCTGGGGTCTCTGGTTCCGGCGGCGGATGCTGCCACCGCCTTCATCGCATTCAACTAGGAGGTCAGCGTGCCCACCATAAACGCCCGATCCCTGTTCTCGCCCACCGTCCTGTTGGCACTGGCGCTGATGACCGTCATCGTGATGATGATCCTGCCGATGCCCGCCTGGGTGTTGGATGTAGGGCTGGCCGCCTCCTTTGCGCTGGCTATTCTGATTTTCACCCTGACCCTGTTCATCGAACGCCCGCTGGATTTCTCATCCTTCCCAACGATCCTACTGGCCTCGCCGATGCTGAGGCTGTCGCTGAACGTCTCATCGACCAAACTGATCATCGGTCAGGGCCATACCGGGCCAAATGCGGCGGGCAACGTGATCGAAGGCTTCGCCAATTTCGTGATGGGCGGCAGCATCTTTCTGGGCCTCGTTGTGTTCTGCGTGTTGTTGATCGTGAATTTCATGGTGATCACCAAAGGCGCTGCACGAATGGCCGAGGTCGGCGCGCGCTTTGCTCTGGACGGGATGCCGGGTAAACAGCTGGCCATCGACAGCGACATGTCCGCCGGGGCCATCGATCACCAGCAAGCCAGGGAGCGGCGCGAACGCGAACAGCAGGAGACGACCTTCTTCGGCTCACTCGACGGTGCGTCTAAATTCGTCAAAGGCGATGCGGTTGCCGGACTGTTGATCACGCTGTTGAACCTTGTGATGGGGCTGGTCATGGGCGTGATCGTGCATGGCATGCCGGTCACATCCGCCTTTGAAACCTACGCTATTCTGACCGTGGGCGATGGTCTGGTCTCGCAAATCCCGGCGGTGATCATCTCTATCGCCTCGGCTCTTTTGCTGGCGCGCGGCGGTACGCAGGGCGCGACCGACAACGCCATCTTCTCGCAACTGGGCAAGCACCCGGCCGCGCTGGGCACGGTGGCTGTGTTGATGGTTCTTTTCGCGCTCGTCCCCGGCCTGCCCTTCCTGCCCTTCATTCTGGGCGCTGGCGTGTTGGGATACGCGGCCTACAGGGTCCATCAAAAGCAAAAGGCCGAGGCGCTTCAAGGCCGGACCCCAGCCCCCGAAGCGGAAACCCCTGTTTCGCAAGCAATCGGAGATATCCTGGATCTGGACGACGTACATTTGGAGTTCGCGCCCGACCTTGTCAGCATGGTGCTGAACCCCGGAACCGGGCTGGACGCGCGCATTGCGAATATGCGGACCTATGTGGCCTCGACCTTTGGCCTCATCCTGCCCGAGATTCGCCTGACCGACCGCGCTGATCTGCCCACCGGCACCTATGTCATCAAGGTGCAAGGCGTCGAACAGGCGCGCGGCGTTCTGAACCCTGATCTGGTGTTGGCGCTGGTGCAGGACGGGCATGAGTTTCTGCCCGACGGCAATGACGTGACCGAGCCTGTCTACGGCGCCCCTGCTCGTTGGATTCTGCCGAAAGATCAAGAGGATGCCGCCCTGAACGGGGCCACCATCGTCTCACCGCCCGAGATTCTGGCGACCCATCTTCTGGAGATCATCAAGCAGAACTTCTCACGCCTGCTGACATTGAAATCCCTGCGACGTCTGTTGTCCGAAATGACCCGCCTCAGCGACCCCGTCCGAGCCGAGGCGAACCGCAAGCTGCTGGATGAGCTGATCCCCGACAAGGTGCCGATCGACACGCTGCACGCGGTTCTGAGGTTGCTGCTGGATGAGCGTGTCTCGATCCGCAACATGGCCCTGATCCTTGAAAGCGTGGCCGAAGCGCGCCTGACCACCACCCAGCCCGAAGGCATTTGCGAACTGGTCCGCCAGCGGCTGGGCTTTCAGCTGGTGGCCGAGATGAAGCGTGAGGATGGCTCAATCCCGCTGATCCAACTGGCCCCCGAATGGGAAGATACGTTTGGCAGCTACCAGATCGACGGCCCCGCCGCCGGGCTGGACGTTGCGTTGCCCCCCAATCTGTTCAACAAGCTGGCCGACGGTGTGGTGGACAGCGTCGCACAATCCGCCGATCACGGGTTGTTTCCAGCCGTTGTGACCTCAACCCGCCGGCGTCGCCTGTTGCGCTCGATCATGCAGGCGCGCGGGGTGTCCAATCCGGTTCTCTCCTTCGAAGAAATCGGGCTCGAGGCACGCCCCGCCCTGGTCGGAACCGTACCCGCATGATCGCCCTGCCGCCCGAGCTGTTGGGGCAACTCAGCACGGGGCTGTGGCATGTTTTTGCCGTTTTTTTGAGGGTGTCCGCGTTGGTCACCCTCTTGCCCGCTTTTGGCGAACGCAGCATCCCGGTCCGGGTCAAGCTTGCGGTCGCTGTGGCCTTTACCTTGATCGTGCTGCCAGCAGTGCCCTCCCCGCAATCCAATCCGGGCCTGCTGCCGATGGCGCGCCTGGTCGGCACCGAGGTTCTGGTCGGCATGGTTCTGGGCATGGGGCTGCGCCTGTTCGTGCTGGCCCTGCAGACCGCCGGATCCATCGCGGCGCAATCGACATCGCCGTCTCAGCTTTTCGGCCATCAACCGTGAATTCAATCGCGCCGTGGCCATCATGCGCGATTCTGGAACCGTTGAGCTGAACATCGCGGCCACTCAGTCCGTATCGACAGCGCACGCTATCGGTCGGATCGAAAACATTCTGGTTGAGCCTGAAACCAAGGCCCGCGTTGTGGTCGATCAGCGCTCGGGTAAGATTGTCATGGGGCAAGAGGTTCGGATCTCTCGGGTCGCGGTGTCGTAAGGCAACCTGACTCTGACAGTAGAAGAGGCTCCGATAGCCGTACAACCCAACCCGTTCGCTGACGGAGAGACCGTCGTGGTGCCTAGAACCTTCGCCAGCATCGAAGAAGAGGAAGGCACCGGTCTGGCCGAAATCCCCGAAGCCACCACCCCGTCTGAGGTCGTGGCCGCGCTGAACGCCCTGGGGGTTTCGCCGCGCGACATGATCGACATTTTGAAAACGATCAAAGCCGCAGGGGCCCTGCATGCTGAATTCATCGTGCGATAGACGCACCCTTCACGGGCCGGGTCCCTATTTTGATTTCCAACTATCCAACCAACGGCGGAACCGACCGCGCCGTTCATCGATGGCGTCGCCCGCCGCATAGATTCCATCTTCCATCGACTCGAGCATCGGGTCGATCCGGGCCTGACGGAACCGGCGCCAGCGCACCCAAAGCGCCCAGACAATGGCAGCAAAGACAGTCAGGAAGACAATGTTGAACCACGGGATGATCCGCACGTCCGGCCCCTCGACCGGTTTGATAAAAACAGCGTTGGGGAAGATCGACATGAACTCATTGCGCCAGCCATAATGGGTTACAACCACCCAGTCTGGATTGTTCTTGTCCGAGATCGCGTCATTAGCCTCGGTATACAGGTTGGCAGTGTCGAACTTGAAATAGAACGGCCAGCCCCAGCCGGTATCCTCGTTCCGGTAGACGATAGGCTTCCCGTTGGCACGAACGGCCTGGATAAACTGCACGTCTCGGTTCGACAGGCTGGCGGATTGATCTTCAGGCTCGGACCAGAAAATACGTGTCCAGTCGTTCAGGTCTTGCCGCTCTTCATAGGTGTTGACGATGCGCACGACGTCATGCTGCGGCAACGAGTATTGCAGGATCACAGCGACGGTGCCCCAGAAGATGATAATGAATGCCCATTTCACATAGGCCATGCCGTAACCCTCACATATAATTCACGATGTAGATCAATGCGCCGATTGCCACCCAAGGGACAATATACACCGCCAGGATCAGTTTGCGTCGGAACGAATTGTCATAGACATGCAGCCCGCGTTCCACAAAGGCTTCTTTATTTCCCTGTTTGCCCTTCTCGTCCCACCACGTCTCAAGCTTGCGACGGCGGACGCCGCGCGAATAGAGCGACAGCGCGAAATAGGCAATTGTCTGCAGAACCAGCAGTACCAGAAACAGGCGCATCGCTCCGAACATATCAACTCCTCCCGACTGCGCCCCAGGGGCCGACCCGCGCGATGATTGTATCGCTGACACGATCTTCTCCGCTCATATCCGGTTCATGACCGAATAGTGCGGCACGCGCACCGGATTTATCCACTTGATACTCGCGGGCCAGAAACTCGGCAACATAGGCCTTCTTGGCCTCGGGCCATGTGGCATAGGTTTTGTAGAACAGCTCTTTGTGGCAGATAAACATCTGGCGCGGATCAAGCGGAGCCAGTTCGGACAGCAACATATTCACCAAGTCGCGGTACGGCGTACCCGTAGC
The DNA here is from genome assembly GCF_056538565.1 of Ruegeria sp. BG11. Lineage (NCBI taxonomy): Bacteria > Pseudomonadati > Pseudomonadota > Alphaproteobacteria > Rhodobacterales > Roseobacteraceae > Ruegeria > Ruegeria sp. BG11. The sequence goes on from NZ_JBQFTH010000007.1 coordinate 98,121, forward strand.
GCGCAACGTGTAGAAATACGCCGGATGGTCCGAGGTGATCCGTGGCCAAGGTCCCCCATCCGTCGCCCAGCGCAACAATTTGGCGAGACCGTGATATGCGTCGGGCAGGCGATCCGAGTGGTTTCGCGCCAACCGCCTCATATCGCGGCGATCCAGCCCCATCAGATCAACATCAGCATCTGCGGCGGCGGCAACGGTCAGGAAGTCCATCTTTTGCTGAAGGATCGCCGCCGCATCCACGCCGCGCGCCTTCACGATGGGTTCGACCAAATCGTTATAGTCGAGGAATTTGGCAATCTGGTTCCGTTGCGACGGGTCAAACGTGTACTTGATTTTCAGATCGTCCGGCTTTTCGCCCATGCAAATCGCCGCCGGGTGATCCATGTCCGGGAACAGGTACAGCCCGCCGAAATGCGCCGTCCAGAAGTTGCGCTGCTCAAACGCCGTGTGGCGGAGGTGGACCGGGTTGCGGGTTACATCGCCGGTTTCTTTCGCCGTTTCGATCATCCTGGCGATCAGCACATCGTCGAACCATGCATCCTCGGCGGTTTTGAACTGTTCGACCATGCCCGCCAGCTGCTCGGCCTTACGCAGGGTGCCGCCTGCGGTATCGGCCTCAATCTCAATCTTGCGCAGGTTCAGCAGATCATTGGGCGTGGTGAGTTTGAAGACCGAGTTCACCAACTCTCCGGCCACCGCATCGGTGGCGGTCAGGGCAAACACCTGCGCCTCGTTCATCTCGATAAACTCGCGCAGAATATCGCGCGAGGTCGAGAATTTGACGTTCAGCAAAGGCGCGCGTTTCTGCTCCGTCGTCAGCAGGATGAACTGCCGGTTGACCCCGTTGGGGTTGAGGTAGAGCTCGTCCTCCAACTCACTCCCCACCTCCGGCGAATAGCCAGAGATATCGACATGGAAATCCGTCAACCCCGTGGTCTTGCCCGCCAGATGTTGCAGCGCGCGGTTATACCGCTCGACCAGAGCCGGGCTGGAGATGTGGACGAGGTTGCCGAACATCAGGCCTTTTTCGATGAGGCGGATCATTCCGAAAGCCTATGGGTAACTTGTATGCCTATCCCTTTGATCAAACCAACCCAATAGGGTGCAGACAAGATGAGACTTCCGATAAGCACAATAGAAGGGTCTAGCCTTTCACCCAGTTCCCAGACATCAAAAACCAAAATACCAGATGCGGTAACGAACCCAACAAAAACAAAGACAGCGGCAAACAAACTGGCAGTCCACCAAAAGAAGAACCTCAGCCACATGAACCCGCCTAAGGGAACAGGTAAACTGCGGCGGATCACCCAAAGGACAAATTTGGTACCCGCATAAGCCAATAGAGCGCAAGCTATCAGGAATAGTATATCAAGCACTCAGTCGGTCCTTCTCTTCGGTTCGAGATAGTGATCCATTCAGTTTATTCTCCCGCTAAATCGACCAACAACCACAACCGCCAACACCAACAACGGCAATGCAAACGCACGCCCTGTGATCTGCAAGTTGAACCCCAGGTAAGACACCACGCTGCCCTCAAACAGGATCAGGGACTCTCCCCATGAGGTGCCCTCGAAGCCGCTGCTCGCGTTCACGCCGAACTGGGTCAGGAACAGCAGCGCCACGGCGCCCAAAAATCCGATCACACCCCAGCGCAGAGGCAGGATCAGGCCCAATACAAGCGCAAAACCGGAAATCGCGTAGACGAGCACTATACCTTCCCCTCCAGATACCGCCGCTTGGCCTCTTCCATCCGACCCATCTCACGGACGGCGTTTTCGATGGCGACCTCGTCGCTCTTGTCGGCATAGCGGAACTCGCTGTCGGCATAGCGGTTGATTTCCTGCATCACCATCTCGACCGTGATCGGCTGGCGCAGATCCTCGATCATGGCCTTCTTGTTGTCGTAGTCGCGGAACAGGAACAGGTCGGGGTTTTCCATCCATTCGTCAGGCAGTTCGAAATCCATCGCGCGGACCTTGACCGCGTCGGTGATGTTCTTGATCGCGCGGCCGGTGAAACGCTCATCCGCCTGCTGGATCGCCTTGAGGTAGGTGCCCAGCTTGGCGATCGTGTCCATCTGGCCGATCTCGCCTGAGACCCGGTCATAGACCTGCATCAAAGCGTCCTCATGCGGGCGGGCGTGGCTTTCGAAACTGGCGGCAACGGCCTTTTTGATCTCCTGCGCGGCATAGGCATCGTGTTCACCCAGCGGGATTTCATGGTTGCGGCCCATCAGCAGGTGCAGGATGTCTATGTAATCCTCGCGTGTCTGCGGCCCGTCCACCAGGAACCGCGCACCGGCCCGCTGACGCAGGGCGTCGTCCACATTCTCGGGGTAGTTCGAGAACATGCCAAAGGTGCAGTTGCCGCGGACAACAGTGTTGGCGCCGGCAAAGCTTTCCATCAGCACGGCGGTGATTTCCAGCTGCCCGGCTGAAGACTGCCGGTCGCCGCGTTTGCCTGCCAGTTGGTCGATATCGTCGATGGTACCGAACCCGATGACCGAGGGGTCGATGATCGTGTTGATAAACGCCTTGGCGTTCTGGCCGGATTTACCCTGATAGCTGTCGATATTGTCGGTGCTGAGGTTCTGATAGCGGAACGGATAGCCCGCGTTCTGGCAATAATCGTTGATCAGCCCGGCCATCATCTGGATCAGGGTAGTCTTGCCGGTGCCCGGTTTGCCGTCGCCCATGAAGGTAAAGATAAACCCGCCAAGCTCCGCAAACGGGTTCAGGCAGCGGTCAAAGTCATAGGCCATCAGCATCTTGGCCAGCTTCATCGCCTGATACTTGGCGATATGATTGCCCACCACCTCGTTCGGTTTCTTGAACGTCATGGTCAGGGTGGTGGACTTGGCCTTGGATGCTGGCTCAAACCCCCGGATCGTCAGATCATCAGCTTCAACATGCCAGGCCACGTTCTGGAACGGGGCCAGATGGCCCGCCGATTGGGCGCGCAGGGCAGCCTTGTCCATCAGTTGCTCGGCATAGGCGCTGGTCGCTGCAATCAGATGCGCATCGTCGGGGGCATGTTTGGCGAGGGTCTGGTCCAGCTCCCACAGCGCGCCGTGCAGGGCGAGCTGGCCGTTGTCGGTCAGAACCTCATGGATCTCACCCAGATCAACCGTGGTTTCACTCAGATGGGACGACATCAGATACGCCAGCGCATTGCCCAGCACATGAGAGGTAATCAGCGCCTCAGCCGTCAGCAATTCCGAAAATTCGGTCTTTCGCGCGAGAGGCAAATCCCCCGCCAGATTGGCCCGCTTCAAATCCGCCAACGGAGTCTGCTCCGCATAAGCCTCGGCCACGGCCAGAGCGATGGCAATTGCGCGCCGAATGGCCTGCTGCGCGGTGGCCTGAGGGGGCGAGACCAGCGTATCACCATCATCCGACGCCTCGATCCGCTCAACCAGATGCACCCCATCCGCCCGCACAGTGCGCCGCGTCACCAATCCCGGCGTAGTGGATCGAAACCGCCGCCCCGTCGACACGCCCGGGGACCGCTCGACCGCCACGTCAACCGGTTTCGCAATGCGCGGCGCGTGTTCGAACCCGTTCAGCAGGGCCGTCGCCGCTGGGTAATGCTTGCGAATATCGTCTTCCCGTAATTCCATCTGATCTGACGTCAAACTCATCTCAAAAACCGCCCATTCTTCTTCTGTTCAAAAATACCTCCGCCGGAGGCAAAAAATCTAAAAGCGCAACACCTGCCCCGTCTTGCTGACCACGAATTTCCGCACATCGGCAAAGCCAGGAGGGTTTCGCTCTGCCAGAACCTGAAACGGACGCTGAGGCAGAATGATCGAGCGCTGCGTGCGCGTCGCCCCGGTCTCGGCGCCCTGCCCACCGAACGGATCCAGCGCAAACACCTCACGCTCGACGGTTGAGAACCACCCGGCGCGTTCCTCGATCACCTCTTCGCTTTCCAGCTCCTCAGTCGTCCAGGCCAACGCCCAGTCCTGACCTTGCGGAGCTTGCGCGTCCTCCAGCACCTGCCGCAAAGGCCCGGATTGTTCCGTGAAGGCCGAGGAATACATCGGCCCCACGTGAATGCGGCGCAGGTGTTTGGGATGCAGGTCGTCGAAATCCTGATCGAAGCCTTTGGCGATGGTCACCAGTTTCAGCCCGCCTAAGGATTGCGCCATCAGATGCGCCTGCACCTCAGGCCAGCGGCGTTGATCCTTGGGCAGCGCCGTCTTGCCGCTATCCTCCAACTGCATCAGGTAGATGACCGGCAGATTGATCTGGCTGTCATAGACCGCCCAATGGATCATGAACTTGCGCCGTTCACCCTCATTCCCGATCCAGTGGCATTCCGGATCATTGCGGGCCCAGAACAGGTGACCTTTCAGCAATTCCTCGTAATAGAGCCTTTGGGACAGAGCGAATTGCAGCTTGGTCGGGATTTCCTGATCGCCAATAATGGTGCGGACCATGTCGGTTTTCAGATCATCTTCCGAGGGCATGTTCGCCAGATGCACCTGCGCCTGCTGGGCGTCATTGGCCATCGTCAGCAATTCAGCCGCAACCGGAAATCCGCTGTCGCGCTTGTCCATAGCGAGGCTGCCAAAAAACCGCCCAGTATCGCGACCGACCAGCAGGTATTTCATGCTGAGCGCCCGGAAGGTGTAGAGCAGCCCCGAAAGGTAACGCGACACGATCCGAACCTCTTGCTTACTGATCGCGCCTTCTGCCTCCATCGTCGCGGCCACGCGCAGGAGGTGGACGGTGATCACCTCGAACTTGCGAAAATAGCGGCGCGAGGCGAAGGTGTCGGTCAGGCCGACATGGTCTTGCGAGGGGTCAGTCATTGGCGGCTTCTGGGCACTCGACTCTAATTCTGCAGTCTTCCAAAGCTGCAAGAAAAACAAACAAATAAACCCCTAAGACTCCGCTCCACGGCAGTCCCAAATCGAATGGCAATGAAATTCCAAGCAGCATGCAGAAAAAAATGATCAGCCATTTCTTTAAAAAAAAAGCTCTCCAAAGGACCCTTGTGCGGATTGCTTCCCAAAAACTCATTTGGCGATCTAGCTCAATAAACTCTCCCCATTTCGGCTTCATGACGAAAACCACATAGAGCATAGTTGCTATGCTCGTCCAAATTGCGAGAACGCTCAGAGCAGGTTGTGCGGTACCCAATCCGACAAAAACTGCGATAATGAACAGAACATAGACAACTGCTGGAACAACGGTAAGTAGTTCGCTTGTCGAGTAGCGCAACGGCTTTAACCCCCATACAAATTCTTATCATGCTTCTCGACAATCGAGGCAAAACGGCGGGCAAAGCGTTCATCCGCCTTGGCCTTTTTCTCCAGCACGTCGCGGGCAAAGACCATATGATCCTCATGCGCCTCGAGCATGTCGGCCATCTTCTGGTTGGTCGCGGTGCCGATGGCGGCCATTGCCGTCTGAGCCTCTTGGTCGGTCTGCACGCCGATCTCGTTGATGCGGTGGGCCACGTCCTGCTGCTGCGCGGTTTTCAGCGATTTGGTCAGGGCGTCATACAGCACCACACGCTGTTGCGTGTCTGTCTGCAGCTTGTTGATCAGCACCATCTGCGTCGCCGCCTGGTTCTGCAGAGAGTCGACCCAGGTCTTGCCCTTTTCGATATAGCGCTCCAGCGTCTGAGACTTGGCCAGCTTGACCTGCTCTTCCTGAACCTTGGCGTTGTATTGCTTGTTCAGCTCGGCCAGCTCGGTTTCCAGCTGGGTACGCGCAGCGGCGTCTTGTTCGACGCTGATCTTGTTCTCCAAGGTGATGATCGTCGGATCCATGCCCTGAATCTCCGCCCGAAGCGCCTCGAGTTGTGCAACGGTCGCTTCCCGGTCGTCCAGCGTGACGGTCAGGTTGTCCTCAACCTTGACGCGCTGTTCTTCCAGTACGGACAGTTGCCCCTCCAGCAGTTTGACGATCACGTCGGATTTGGCGATCAGGTCCTGCAGCTTGTCGTCAATATTGGCCGTGCGCATCCGCTCCTGCCGCATCGACTCGGATTTACCTTTCGAGAAGATTCCAACAAACGATTCCCACCCGGTTTTCGAGCGCATCTCGTCGAAATCTTTCGAGAACGCGCTGGTGACGTCGTCCAGCCCCATGATCAGCTCAGCGATATTGGCGTTCATTACCTCGGTATGGGCATGCACGTCCTCAAGCGTGGCATTTTCGATGTCGATATCCGCCTCGGCCGTACCGATTTTGGCGCGTGCGGCCTCGATCCGTGAGGTCAGGCCTTCGATCTGCGATTGCGACTCACGCACCTTGGACTGAGTCTCTTTGATCAATGCCTCAAATTGCTGGTTCGACATCTATGCTATCCCTTTTTCTTTATATTTCTATATAGATAGACAATGTAACGCTCATTTACATCCCCTATCGCTCGGAAATTTCGAAAACTGTCGCAAACTCCCAAGGGAAATGAAAGCCATATGGCACGGACATAGGGCCAAAGTCCTTGCGCGGTGGAAAAGGGGCACAACTGGGTTCATCGCCGCGCGACAATGGACATAGACAAAGCGCATGACACCTGCTTGGGTGCGCGCAATGCAAATACTGCCGGAGGCTGACCCATGCTGGACGCAACGACCGATCTGAAATCCCTGCTCAAGAATCCCGACCTTCTGGTGACCAAAGCCTATATTGGCGGCCAATGGGTGGATGGCGATAACGGCACGTTCGAAGTGACCAACCCCGCACGCGGGGACGTGATTGCCGAAGTTGCCGATGTCAGCCGCGCGCAAGTCGCAGGCGCCATCGCGCAGGCCGAAGCCGCGCAGAAGGAATGGGCCAAGCTGACCGGCAAGGAACGTGCCGCCATCCTGCGCCGCTGGTTCGACCTGATGATGGAAAACGCCGAGGATCTGGGCAAGATCCTGACCGCCGAACAAGGCAAGCCGCTGGCCGAGGCCGTTGGTGAAATCGGCTATGGCGCCTCCTTCATCGAGTTTTTCGGGGAAGAAGCCAAGCGGGTCTATGGCGAGACCATCCCCGGCCATCAGCGCGACAAGCGGATCATGGTGATGAAACAGCCGATCGGCGTTGCTGCTTCGATCACACCGTGGAACTTCCCCAACGCGATGATCACGCGCAAGGCGGGCCCGGCGTTGGCCGCAGGCTGCGCCTTTGTCGCGCGCCCTGCGACAGAGACCCCTCTATCCGCTCTGGTTCTGGCGCTGCTGGCAGAACAGGCGGGCGTACCTGCGGGTGTCTTCAACGTCGTGCCGTCTACTCAGGCCAGCGAGACCGGCAAGGAGTTCTGCGAGAACCCAGGCGTGCGCAAGCTGACCTTTACCGGCTCGACCGAAGTGGGCCGCATCCTGCTACGCCAGGCGGCCGATCAAGTCATGAAATGCTCGATGGAGCTGGGCGGCAACGCGCCCTTCATCGTGTTCGACGATGCCGATCTGGATGCTGCGGTAGAAGGCGCGATGCTGTGCAAATTCCGCAATAACGGCCAGACCTGTGTCTGCGCCAATCGCATTTACGTACAGGCCGGCGTCTACGATTCCTTTGCCGCCAAGCTGAAAGCCGCGGTTGAGGCGCTTGAAGTCGGCGACGGACTGAGTGCTGGCACAACCACCGGCCCCCTGATCAACGACGACGCGGTGGCCAAAGTCGAAGAGCATATCAAGGATGTCACCGACAAAGGCGGCGCGGTTCTCACCGGCGGCTTGCCTCATGATCTGGGCGGCACCTTCTTCCAACCCACCATCGTGACCGGCGTGACTCAGGACATGATGGTGGCGCAGGACGAAACCTTTGGCCCATTGGCGCCCTTGTTCAAGTTTGAGGACGAAGATGACGTCGTCGCCATGGCCAATGATACGATCTTCGGTCTGGCCTCGTATTTCTATGCCAAGGACCTGAGCCGCGTCTACAAAGTGGCTGAAGCGCTGGAGTACGGCATCGTCGGCGTGAACACGGGCATCATCTCGACCGAGTTGGGCCCGTTCGGCGGCGTCAAGCAATCCGGCCTTGGCCGTGAAGGCAGCCACCACGGCATGGAAGACTATATGGAAATGAAATACGTCTGCCTGTCGGTCTGAACTGGAAGACTGCCCCCTCTCCTCGCGTTGAGGGGGGCAACCGATTTGACATGGCCTTGCCTGCCTGATGTCTCTCCAATCCATAGAACAGAACGAAGATACGCGGATTTAGGCGAGCCGCCAGTAAGACGCGCGTCTCAACACTTCGCTAGTCTAGAGTATCGATTTCGGCCATTTTAAATATTGAGAAACAGGTGGTGCCGATGAAGGGCATCTAATTCATGTTTCAGCGTGTTTCATCGCGCGCCTTGACTGCGTAAATACATTTCTTCAATGAGTTAGAGGTTCCACTACAGACTATATACAGAAGTTAGATATAGGGTCCAAAAAATGAACACTTGGAAAGGTCTCAATGTTTTTGACCCTTGGGCCTGAAAGATGTGCCAATGAGAATCCCTGCAGTAGGTGACGCGCTACCGGCACGGGGCCGCTAATACCATCACCCAAGTGCCGCCCGTGCCCTCGAACAACGCGAACTTCTTGGCCTTCCTTGACAGCATATTGTCCCGATGCCCTCGCGACTGCGCGCAAGTCGCCATCACGGCTTCTAAGTCTTGCTGGCCATGGGCAATGTTTTCAGCCACAATACACCAATCGTGGCCTGCCCTGTTCACCCGCTCGCCCACTTTAGAACCGTTCGATCCGGTATGTGAGAAGAAGCCATTCCTTGCCATGTCTTCAGCATGGGACTTGGCAGCTTTCTCCAACTGGAGACTGTAGTTGAGCGCTGGGCGACCCTTGCTTTCGCGGAGTTGTTCACTTCGTTCGTTGCCAATGCGTTTGCCGAGAGAGCCGTAGGGATCAAAAACGCCAAGACTTGCAACAGGCGTAACATCTTAAGTCTGTCTGAATCGGTCTATATTGTTCAGTTCGGAGTTTTTGAAAACCAAAGGATGTGCAATCAAGTCTCGTTGAACCAAGGCTTTAGTATCAGAGATTCAGCGTGCACTGAAAGTAGCTATCTTGGCGGAACGTACGACGCGCCGAACTCGTACCCCCTCATTTACAATCGCAAACCCCATTCAAGACGCGCCGCACTTACCTGCTATCGGATCCGAATGTTTGAATTGTGACAGTTTAATGAAAGAAAGGCGGGAAGTCTTTTTACGTCACGGAGGGCGCTTCATTGGTATCTCTGGTTGCTTGAGGGCTTCGGTGGGTGACACACCGAACCAATTAACCCCCTCAAATCCAGTCGGAAAAACCAGAACGTTCTAAAAAAAACGTGTCACCCACGCCTAGAGGATCGCATTGTGGCAAAACTGTGTCCATGATTCATTGTGAAACTTTCCGTTTCGCATCTGGAAACAAATCGTTTCGCGATGAAACCGGGCAATACGGGGTTTCCCCAATTTTAAACAAACAGCTTTAGTGCCACAGTAAATCACACTATCCACACCTCCACTCAATCACGGGTGAAATAAGGGTTTGGTCCTTACCCCCTCGACCAACCCCTAACACATCAAACATCCCTACAATTTCGAAATAGAGGCGGCTTCAGCGAACACTGGTGTCTTGCCTAGATACGCTTGCTGGATTTGGGGAAAGACCAAGACGTACAGCCTTGTCCAATTTAGGTCTTGTGCGTAGCCTCTGGAGTCATGTGCAACCTCTACTCCAACACCATTTCGGCTGTAGCGATGCGCCAACTGTTCGAGGCGGCCGTTGCGTGTAGCAGGCTCGGGAAAGCTGAGGGCAAGAAACAAAGTTGCGCTGTGGTTGAACTTGCCAAAGAACCACCGCCTGCTCTAGGAATAGACGAATTCCTGACTCGGTCAGAGTTAACACCGACTGGTAGGTCAAATTCTGTCTGCAGTTTGGGGTTTAACTTGATTGAAATAGATGAGGCGATGTAGTTTCGCAAGTTCATTTTGCAATTGGGAAAACCTATGCGATGCTTGTTTCTATGCTTGGTAGTGGCATTTTTTGTACCTTTGGAAGCAATTTCCGCCGTTGCCCAAACACAAGGCTTTACGACCACTTCTGTGCACATGCGAGCCGGTCCAAGCACGAATTATCCAGTCGTCGCCGCGTTGCCGCAAGACGCGACAATCGAAATATACGGTTGCCAGACAGGCTATAGCTGGTGCGATACCGGGTGGAATGGCGCTCGCGGCTGGTTATCGTCAAACTACATTCTCACTGACAGTGATGGCTCGAAGAAAGTCATGAACCCTGTGCTTGCGGCAGCTCTAGGTATAGCGATTTTAGATTTCAGTCAGGCGTATTGGGAGAACCACTACCAAGCCTACCCTTGGTATGCATATTGGAACCGCTACTACCACCCCTACCATCCGGCTCCAGGCCCGTATTGCTACCACGCTCCTCAAGATCCTGAGTGTCAATTCGGCCCATACTACTCGCCTCCGTCTCATCAAGCTGCTCCACATCACCGCTACGACGGCGGTCAAGGGTATCACCACCATCACGGCAACGGCCATGGGCACCATCATCATTGACGGTCTAGAGTAGAACGCCAAAAAAAGGGCGCGCCTAACCGCAAGCGCGCCCTAGTCCAACAGGGAGGAGAAAAACTCGCGTTCTCAAATACACCAACGCTAGTTGTTTAATACGCTAGCTATGGATGGATCTGCCGAAGAGCGCAGTGAAGTTGGTCACGCAAGCCTCAAATTTCTGTAGCGCAGGTCCCCGCTGGTTGGGCGCTGTTAGTTACAAGCTGATTGACCGGCATACATCCCTAGGCCAGCACCGGCTGCTGTTGCTAGCGTCTTGCCTGATCCACCACCAAATCGATTTCCAGCTACCCCGCCAAGGGCCGCGCCACCAAGGACACCCGCCGCGCAGCGAGCGTCATCCTGTGCTTGGGCCTGCGTTGGCGTAGTCGGCGCTCCGCAAGCAGCCACGAGTAGCGAACTGCCAAGCGCACACGCTATCAACATCTTCTTCATCTCGATTGCCTCTCAAATTTCCTGTTTAGTTGTCTGAGTAGGTGGCTCTCAGCTGTCTTTTGTACAAGGTTTCAGCGTTGGTGGGCTTTGAGGTTAACCAAATCTTAACAAAGAGACCCTGAGCTATATTCGCCGACCAACAACCTGCTTTCCTAGGGTTCTAATTCTCATTTTAAGAAGCTGCTCAGGGCGAAACTGACGAGTTGACTTACAATCGTTAGGATTTCTAGGCCGCCGCTTCACTATCGGTCGAGCGGATTTGTTCACTCCATCCAAAAAGACATTTGCAATGGACCAAGGCTAGGCTATGTGAACGCGTCTAGAGTATTCCAAGTCTCGCTCGGAGCGAGTTGTCCTATCGTGATACGCAATAGCTGATTTTCTGAACGAACTTTGGATTTTCTAAGAAACCTGGTGCCGCTGAAGGGACTCGAACCCCCGACCCCATCATTACGAATGACGTGCTCTACCAGCTGAGCTACAGCGGCACCTTTGGTCTTCCGACACTGGATTCGGAAGGATGCGAAGGTTTCCTTAATTCGTCAGGTCTGCGCCTGCAAGCCCAGATCAGCGCGATAAGGCTTCGTGAAAGTTCTGTGACACAACGGGTTTCCCGGTTGACTACCAACATATATTTCCATAATTCATGAAATATGATAGAAGAGATCGCCGATCAGCTGGCCATTCTGGGCCATCCGCAACGCATCACAGTCTTTCGCATGTTAATGCGACGGTTTCCTGACACCGTGCCAGCGGGTGAGCTGGCCTCGGAGCTGGATATCAAACCCAGCACCATGTCGAACTATCTGAATGCGCTGCAAAGGTCCGGGCTGGTGACTCAGGAACGCTCAGGCACGTCTCTGCTTTATTCCGTCGATATGGCAAAGCTGCAGGGAATGCTTGATTTTCTGGTCGTCGATTGCTGCCGGGGTCGCCCCGATATCTGCATGCCTTTCACACAAGGAAATGAAGACATGACTGACCGCAAATTTAACGTCCTGTTTCTATGCGTGGGCAATTCCGCCCGCTCGATCTTTGCCGAAACACTGCTGCGCCAATTGGGTGGCGACAGGTTCACCGTCTATTCCGCCGGAACGCAGCCCGTGTCCGAGTTGAATCCCTTTGCCGTGCAGGTGTTGCAGGACAAGGGTCACGATACTACGGTCCTGCGCTCCAAGCATATGTCGGAATTTGCAACCGACGGGGCGCCGGAGATGGATTTTGTTTTTACCGTTTGCAATCAAGCTGCGAACGAAGACTGCCCGGCCTGGGAAGGCCAACCGATCAGCGGCCATTGGGGCATGGAAGACCCGGTGAAAGCTACCGGAACCGATGCCGAGAAAAGCCTCGCCTTTCAAAACGCCTATGGCGCGCTGAAGCGCCGGATCGAGGCGTTCACCTCCTTGCCGGTCGAAAGCCTTGACCGGATCGCCCTACAATCTGCTGTCGATGACATCGGCAGAACCTCTGTCGGAGACTGAAATGACCACATATGCTGTGAATGGCCTGGGCCGGATAGGAAAACTGGCCCTGAAACCGCTGTTGGAGAAAGGCGCCAAGATCGCCTGGATCAACGACGCGGTCGGAGATGCCGAGATGCACGCGCATCTGTTGGAGTTCGACACGGTTCATGGCCGCTGGGACGCCACTTTCGAGCATGATGAGGACAGCGTCACAATCAACGGCACCCGTCTGCCCTTCATCGGCACCAAGGACCTGAGCGCCCTGCCCTTGGATGGCGTCGATGTGGTGATCGACTGCACCGGTGTCTTCAAGACCGAGGCCAAGCTTGCCCCCTATTTCGAGGCGGGCGTGAAGAAGGTTGTTGTCTCGGCTCCGGTCAAGGACGGCCCGACCGCCAATATCGTGATGGGTGTAAATGACGACATCTACGATCCGGCCGCCCATCAGATCGTGACCGCAGCCTCCTGCACCACGAACTGCCTGGCGCCTGTAGTTAAGGTGATCCACGAGAATCTGGGCATCCGCCACGGCTCGATGACCACGATCCATGACGTGACCAACACGCAGACTATCGTCGACCGTCCCGCCAAGGATTTGCGCCGGGCGCGCTCGGCGTTGAACTCGCTGATCCCGACCACAACCGGCTCGGCCACGGCGATCACGCTGATCTACCCCGAACTCAAAGGGCGTATGAACGGCCATGCGGTGCGCGTGCCGCTACTTAACGCCTCACTGACCGACTGCGTGTTCGAGGTTGAGCGTGAGACCACCGTCGAAGAGGTCAACACCTTCTTCAAAGCCGCCGCCGAAGGTGAATTGAACGGCATTCTGGGCTATGAGACCCGCCCGCTGGTCTCGACCGACTACACCAATGACGAACGCTCTTCGATTGTGGATGCGCCGTCGACCATGGTGGTGAACGGCACGCAGGTGAAAATCTATGCCTGGTATGACAACGAGATGGGCTATGCCCACCGTCTGGTCGATGTGGCGCTGATGGTTGGGGCTTCGCTGTGACCGACCGGCCCGAGGGGCTGTCGGCCTATATCGCGGTCACGGCGGCCTATTGGGCCTTTATGCTGACCGATGGGGCCTTGCGGATGCTGGTGCTGTTGCACTTTCATACGCTGGGCTTCTCGCCGGTGCAACTGGCCTATCTGTTTGTCCTCTATGAATTCGCTGGGATGGTGACGAACCTTGCAGCGGGCTGGATCGCGGCGCGGTTTGGCTTGACCTCGACGCTCTATGCAGGGCTTGGGTTGCAGGTGGTGGCGCTCCTGGCGTTGACGCAACTAGACCCTAATTGGGCGATTGGCGCATCTGTGGCCTTCGTCATGATCGTGCAAGGCGCAAGCGGAGTCGCCAAGGATCTGGCCAAGATGTCCTCGAAATCCGCGGTGAAATTGCTGGCCCCGACCAAGGGCGGCGGGCTGTTTCGCTGGGTGGCGGTGCTGACCGGATCAAAGAACGCCGTCAAAGGGCTAGGCTTCCTGTTGGGTGCGGCGATGCTGGCAAAGCTGGGCTTTCAGGCGGCGATCATCGTGATGGCAGTCGTTCTGGCGGTGATCCTATTCGCCGTCATCCGCTTCATGCCCCCCGGCCTGCCCAAAGGGCGCAAGGGCGCGAAGTTCTCTGAGGTCTTTTCGAAATCTGCCAACGTCAATTGGCTGTCCGCCGCGCGGGTCTTTCTGTTTGGTGCCCGCGACGTGTGGTTCGTGGTCGGCATCCCTATCTATTTCTACGCCGTCCTCTCGGATGGTACGGAAGAGGGCAACCGCGCCGCCTTTTTCATGATCGGCACCTTCATGGCGTTCTGGATCATCCTCTACGGCGTTATTCAGGCCAACGCGCCCAAGATCCTACGGGCCTCAGACCGGTCCGAAGGCGATTTGATCCGCGCTGCACGCAGCTGGGCCGCAATGCTGTTCTGCGTTCCTGCGGCTCTAACACTGGCGGTTTTACTGTCTTCCGGGCCTGAAACATGGCTGACAATCACGTTGGTTTTGGGCCTGCTGGTGTTTGGAGCAATCTTCGCCGTCAACTCATCCCTGCATTCCTATCTGATCCTCGCCTTCACAAAGTCCGAGCGGGTCACGATGGATGTCGGCTTTTACTACATGGCCAACGCGACAGGACGCCTTTTGGGCACCGTCTTGTCCGGCTTTACCTATCAGGTCGGCGGCCTGCCCCTTGTTTTGGGCACAGCGGCTGTCATGGTGGCCCTTGCGGCGCTCACTTCGGGTAAGCTGACCGACCAAACAACTGAGGCATATTCATGAGCATCTTCGAGCGCTATCTGACCATCTGGGTCGCCCTCGCCATGGTCGGTGGTGTGCTGATCGGACTGGCCGCGTCTGGTCTGGTCGGCCTGATCGCAGGAGCCGAGGTGGCCAGCGTCAACCTTGTCGTGGCCCTGCTGATCTGGGCCATGGTCTACCCGATGATGGTTGGCGTCGATTTCAAGGCGGTCGCGGGCGTCGCCCGGCAACCCAAAGGCCTGATTGTGACGCTGGTGGTCAACTGGTTGATTAAGCCCTTCACCATGGCACTACTGGCGGTGTTGTTCTTCGACTATGTCTTCGCCCCGTGGATTCAGCCCGAGGACGCAGCACAATACACCGCGGGTCTGATCCTGTTGGGGGCCGCGCCCTGCACCGCGATGGTATTTGTCTGGTCGCAACTGACCAAAGGGGATGCGACCTATACGCTGGTTCAGGTCTCGGTGAATGACCTGATCATGGTCGTGGCTTTTGCCCCGATCGTCGCCTTTTTGCTGGGGGTCACCGATATCTCAGTCCCATGGCAAACGCTGGTACTGGCCACCGTTCTCTATGTGGTTTTGCCCCTGATTGCCGGTTTGATCACCCGCAAGCGGCTGGGCTCGCAGGAGGCCATCGACGCTTTCTCCGCCCGCGTCAAACCGTGGTCGATCATGGGCCTGATCGCAACGGTGGTGATCCTTTTCGGCCTTCAGGGAGAGACGATCCTGGCCAAGCCGATGGTCATTGTTTTGATCGCCGTGCCGATCCTGATCCAAAGCTATGGCATCTTCGCTCTGGCCTATGGGGCCGCCTATGCCCTGAAGGTCCCGCACCGCATCGCCGCCCCTTGCGCCATGATCGGTACCTCGAACTTTTTTGAGCTGGCCGTAGCGGTCGCCATCAGCCTGTTCGGCCTAAACTCCGGCGCGGCGCTTGCAACGGTGGTGGGTGTGCTGGTCGAGGTACCGGTGATGTTGTCACTGGTTGCCTTCGCCAACCGCACACGGGCCCGGTTTCCCGAACCCGCGACGTAGTAAAGCATTCACCGCACCGAATGATCATACAGCACCGCAATCGCCGCCGAGGCGATGCGAGTGCGGCGATCATCGGCGCGGCTGGTCAGCATGATCGGAACCTGCGCGCCCAAAACAATCCCTGCGGCCTCGGCTCCGGCCAGATACATGAGCTGCTTGGCAATCATGTTGCCGGCCTCAAGGTCCGGCGCGACCAGTATATCGGCCTGCCCCGCCACCTCGGATTTGATGCCCTTGGTCGTGACCGCGTGCATCGACACGGCGTTGTCAAAGGCCAGAGGGCCATCAAGCATACCGCCCGTGATCTGCCCACGATCCGCCATTTTACACAAGGCACCAGCCTCGACCGTGGATTGCAGCCGGGGTGTAATGGTCTCAACCGCTGACAGGATCGCTACTTTTGGTGTATCGATCCCGATGGCGCGGGCCAGATCAATCGCATTCTGAACCATATCCGCCTTGGTCTGCAGATCGGGCGCTATGTTGATGGCCGCATCGGTGATCAAAAGCGGTTTGGAATAGGTCGGCACATCCATGACGTAGACATGGCTCATCCGGCGTTCGCTGCGCAGACCGTTGGCCTTTGAGACAACGGCCGACATGACCTCATCCGTGTGCAACGCGCCCTTCATCAGGGCCTTCACACGACCATCCCGCGCCAGATGCACCGCCCGTTCGGCCGAGGCATGACTGTGCGGCGTATCAATGATCTCGAGCCCGCCGATATCCAACCCGGCCGCATCCGCCGCATGTAGTATCCGGCTGCGTGGACCGACCAAAACAGGCTCTAACAAACCCAAATCACGGGCCGAGAGCGCCCCCGCCAACGCACTTTCATCACAGGGATGGACCACAGCTGTTGGCAATGGGTCCATTTTCTGAGCCGCGCTCAGCAATCGGTCATAGGAGGCGCCCCGGTGATGCAAAACCAGATCCGGCATCGCCATTCGCGGCCTTTTGACCTTTTTGTCCGGCGCGATCACAACGGCTTGTCCGGTGATGACAGGCTTACCATCGCCAGTCGTACAGAGACAATCCAGAGTGACGTGCTTATTCTCGGACTGCTTTTCGGTCACGGTGACGCGCACAGTGACCGTATCGCCAATACCAACGGGTTTGAGGAATTTTAGGGTCTGATCCAGATAAATTGTCCCGGGCCCCGGCAATTGCGTGCCTAAAACATTGGATATCAGCGCACCGCCCCACATGCCATGTGCGACCACCTTGTGAAAGACATCCTCCTGCGCGAAGGCCTCATCCACATGGGCCGGGTTCACATCACCTGAGACCGCTGCAAAGGCGTCGATATCCTGTGCGGTCAGGGTACGGGACAGCTCGGCGGTATTTCCGACACTTATCTCATCAAAAGGCCGATTTTCGATGAAGCCGATGCCGGTATCCTCATCCGATGACATTCATTCCCCTTTCAATACAATAGCCAACTCTTGGTCAGACACCCCAACCGTTGCTGTTCTACGATCCATAAAGGCTCAATATGACAGAGACATGCAAGCGCCGCGACGGTCAGACCGCGCGATCCTGTGCGCGATACGAACCCGGGCTGCGGTTGGTCCATTTCCGGAATGCGCGGTGAAAATTCGCCGGGGCCGAGAACCCCGTATCGAACGCAATCTGCTCGATACTGTCGCCGCTTTGCTGCAGGGCGCGGATCGCAATATCGCGGCGCAGGGCGTCCTTGATGTCCTGAAATGAGGTGCCCTCGTCCTTGAGACGCCGGTTCAGGGTCCGGGGCGTCATCTTCAGGGCAAGGGCGGCATCGGGAAGCTGGCTGCTTTTCCAGGACGTCCGATAAAGGAACGCACGGACCTGCAGGCTGTTTGTATGGGCGCGCGAGTTGGTGAATATCCAGTCGATCGGTGCGCGCTCCAAGAAGAGAGACGCCTCAGCCGGGCTGCGCGTGATCGGGGGATCAAAACGGCGCGGATCGAACAGAATGCTGGTCTGCGGGGCATCGAATGTCACCGCGCAGGGGAAGACAACCGCATAGTCCGCTGCGAAACTTGGCCGCGCAAAGGCAAAGCGAACGGTCTTTACCGGCGTTTCCGATCCGCTCAGCCATGACAGCAGCCCATGCGCAAGTTTCAGGATCAGCATATGACCAAAGCGCTGGGGTGCCATGTCCTGCCGATACGGTACCAGCGAAAGCTCAGCCACCTCCGGCCCGGTGCGTAGATCCAGGTGGAAATCGTCTAGCAACAAGTTCCAGAATGTCGAAAAGCGATACAGCGACGAGGTCAGGCTGCTTGCTTCGCGCAGAACGGTCACAAGGTGCTGCAGGGCGCGTGGCCGAATGGGACGGCTCCACAGGCCCATCATCTCGTCCCCCGTCTGAGGCGCGGCCAGCTGGTACAGGCGAGCGATTTCCTGAAGCGTCACACGCTGCGCAGGCTCTGACGCACTGGCGTGCAGGCCCGAACGGCTCAGCAGGAACTGCATCTGATCTGCGCTGCAACACACCCTCAGCGCCTCAAGCCAATCCTGGATGAAACCGGCAGAAACGGTTGTAAGTGAGATGGGGTCATTGCTGACCATGATCGCCCCCAATTTGGCAATATCGGATAGTAACTTGGCAATATATGAGCTTTTCGGCAAGCTGCACGACAGATAAATGACGTGAAACCACAATTACCATTGGGGGAATCTGGCATGTCCTATCAGCCACCCGTACAGGATCTGATGTTCTGTATCGAACACCTGTCCCATTGGGAAACAGTGTCCACTCTGGACGCATACTCGGGTTTCGAACTGACCGATATCGGCGCTGCGCTAGAGGGATATGCCCGGTTCTGCAGCGAACAGATTGCGCCCCTATCCCATATCGGCGACACGTTGGGCGCACAGTTTGACAATGGCCGCGTGACGATGCCCGAAGGGGACGCGCAGGCCTATGCACAGTTTGTTGAAATGGGCTGGCAGGCCCTCACGCACCCGCCAGAGTTCGGCGGCATGGGCTTGCCGCGAACGGTTGGCGCGGCGGCGGTCGAGATGCTGAACGCTGCGGACATGAGCTTTGGCCTGTGCCCCTTGCTGACCGATGGTGCGATCGAGGCGCTGCTGCTCACGGGCTCGGACGCGCAGAAAGCCACCTATTTAGAGCCTTTAATTGCTGGGCGCTGGTCGGGCACGATGAACCTGACCGAACCGCAGGCGGGCAGCGATCTGGGTCGCGTCTCGACCAAGGCGGTGCGACGCGAAGATGGTAGCTATGGAGTGTCCGGCACCAAGATCTTCATCACATATGGCGCGCATGACCTGACTGAGAACATCATCCATCTGGTTCTGTCGCGCACCCCTGACGCGCCCGCCGGACCGAAGGGACTGAGCCTGTTCATCGTCCCGCAGAAGATGGTGGCTGAGGATGGCTCGGTCGGGGCTGAGAACTCGGTGAACTGTGTCAGCATCGAACACAAGCTGGGCGTACGCGCCAGCCCGACGGCGGTGCTGGAATACAAAGACGCCACGGGCTTCCTGATCGGTGAAGAAAACCGCGGACTGGAATATATGTTCATCATGATGAACGCCGCGCGCTTTTCGGTCGGTGTTCAGGGCATCGCGACCTCAGAACGTGCCTATCAACGCGCCGTGGCTTATGCGCGGGACCGGGTCCAAAGCCGCCCCGTGAATGGCCAGGCCAAGGACGCCGTGGCGATCATCGAACACCCCGACGTACGCCGCATGTTGATGCGGATGCGCAGCCTCACCGAAGGCGGGCGCGCCATGGCGGCGGCCACAGCCGGGCTGCTGGACATCGCACACCATCAGGATGATCCGGACATGGCCTCTCTGGCCGAGTTCATGGTTCCGCTGGTCAAGGGCTTCTGCTCGGAACGCGCGGTCGAGGTCGCCTCTCTGGGCGTTCAAATCCATGGCGGCATGGGCTTTATCGAAGAAACTGGCGCCGCTCAGCACTATCGCGACGCTCGCATTCTGCCGATTTACGAAGGCACCACCGCCATTCAGGCCAACGACCTTCTGGGTCGCAAGGTCATGCGCGACAGGGGCGAGACCGCCCGCCGGTTCGCCGCCCGCATCGCAGCGACCGAAGCCGAGCTGGCAGAAGGCGATGCCACCGCGCAAGCCATCGGCGCAAGCCTTGCGCAGGCACGCGGCACGTTTGAAGCCGCGCTGGAATGGCTGTTGGAAAACAGCCGCAAGGACATCGACGCCGCATTTGCGGGCTCGGTCCCGTTCCTGATGCTTGCAGGTACGCTTGCGGCGGGTTGGAAACTGGCAAAAGGTGTCACCCCGGCGCAGGCTACGTTGAATGATGGGCAGAACACGCAGTTCATGACCCAGAAGATCGCCACCGCGCTGTTCTTTGCCCAGCATATCCTGCCGGAATGCAGTGCCGAACAAACCCGCATCTTGCACGGCGCGCGCAGCCTGCTTGACGCGGCCTTCCCTGAATAACGCCTTTAAAAGGATCTGACTCATGAATGATGTCGTGAACCCCGCCACCTATGAGAACCTCGCGATTTCCGAGCGTGACAATGGCCTCTATGTCGTGACCCTGAACCGCCCGACCAAGCGCAATGCACTGGACGTGGCCACGATCGAAGAACTGATCCGCTTTTTCAGCGGCGCACGCATGGCTGGCGTGCGGGCGGTTGTGCTGACCGGCGAGGGAGATCACTTCTGCGCGGGCCTGGATCTGGTTGAACACTGGAAAGCCGACCGCAGCCCCGATGACTTCATGCATGTCTGCCTTCGCTGGCATGAGGCGTTCAACAAGATGGAATATGGTGGCGTGCCGATCATCGCCGCCCTGAAAGGCGCGGTGGTTGGCGGCGGGCTGGAGCTTGCCAGCGCCGCCCATATCCGCGTCATCGACCCCGGCACCTATTTCGCCTTGCCCGAGGGGCAGCGCGGGATTTTCACGGGCGGAGGCGCAACCATCCGCGTCTCGGACATGATCGGCAAATACCGCATGATCGATATGATCCTGACCGGCCGTGTCTATCAGGGGCAAGAGGCTGTCGATCTGGGGCTGGCGCAGTACATCACCGAAGACGGTGGCAGCATGGCCAAGGCAATGGAACTGGCAGACCAAATCGCGCAGAACCTGCCTTTGACCAATTTTGCAATCTGTTCGGCGATCAGCCATTTGAACAACATGTCCAGCATGGATGCAGCTTATGCCGAAGCCGTGGTCGGCGGCGTGGTCAACACCCAGCCCGCCGCCCGCGAACGGTTGGAAGCCTTTGCCAACAAAACCGCCGCCCGCGTGCGGCCCAACAGTTAAGACAGGCGGGATCCGGATGCGTCACCATTTCGAAGCTCTTCAGAAGACACGGGCCAACCATGTGCCTTTGTCACCTTTGTCCTTCCTGCGCCGCGCCGAAACCCTGCACGGCGCGCGCACAGCTGTTATCTATGGTGACATCCGACGAAGCTGGACGGAAACCGCCGCCCGCATTCGCGCGGTGGCCAGTGGGTTGGCAGCACTTGGCGTGCAGAAAGGCGATACGGTTTCGGTCCTCAGCCCAAACATCCCCGAACTGTTTGAGCTGCATTTTGCCCTGCCTCTGACCGGAGGGGTGCTGAATACGCTCAACACCCGGCTCGAGCCCGAAACCATCGCCTATATTCTGGACCATGCGGACACCAAACTGGTGATCGTGGACCGTGAACTGGTTCCGCTTCTGTCCAAAGCCTTTGATCTGTTGGGTCGCACAATACCTGTGGTCGAAATCGCCGATCCTGCCGCCACTGGTCAGTGCCTTGGCGGCCAGACCTATGAGGCGCTGACCACAGCCCCGCCGCTGCCAGTCGATCTTCCCGATGATGAGTGGGACGCGATTGCGCTGAACTACACCTCGGGCACCTCGGGTCGCCCCAAGGGCGTCGTCTATCACCACCGTGGCGCGTACCTGATGGCGTTAGGTACGGGTACCGCATGGCAGATGCCGCCCTATCCGGTCTATCTGTCCGTCGTGCCGATGTTCCACTGCAATGGCTGGGGCCATCCCTGGTTGATGGCAATGCTTGGAGGGACGGTTGTCTTTACACGCATCCCCGCCGCAGACCGTATTCTGGACGCGATCCGCACCCATGGCGTGACCCATTTCGGTGCCGCCCCCATCGTTCTGCAAATGCTCGCAGAGGCCGAAAGCGACGCCGCCCCCTTTGATCCCGCAATCCGTGTTCTAACCGCAGGCGCGCCTCCGCCCCCTTCGGTTTTGGAGAAGACCAGCGCGATGGGGTTTGACGTCATGCAGGTCTATGGCCTGACCGAGACTTACGGCCACATCTCGCAATGCCTCTGGCAGGAGGAGTGGAACGATCTCAGCCCCGCGGAACAGGCTGAATTGCAGGCACAACAGGGTATCGCTTTTCCGATGGTCGAAGAGGTCACCGTAATCGACCGCGACAACGGCGCACCGGTGCCGCGCGATGGTGCCACACAAGGTGAGATCGCCATCCGGGGAAACACGGTCATGGCCGGGTACTACAAAGACGCCGAGGCGACCTCGAATGCCTTCGAGGATGGCTGGTTCTGGTCCGGCGACGGAGCTGTGATGCATGAGAATGGATACATTCAAATCCGCGACCGCCTGAAGGACGTGATCATCTCGGGCGGCGAAAACATCTCATCCGTCGAAGTCGAAGCGGTGCTCTATCGCCATGACGCGGTTCAGGCCGCCGCCTTGGTCGCAATGCCGCATGAGAAATGGGGCGAGGTCCCCTGCGCCTTTATCGAATTACGCGACGGGGCCGAGGCAAGCGCTGAGGACATCATCGCGTTCTGTCGCGATCATCTGGCCGGGTTCAAGGCGCCAAAAGCGGTTGTTTTCGAGACACTTCCCAAGACCTCAACCGGCAAAATCCAGAAATTCCAACTGCGCGACCGCGTCAAAACACTGTCGCTTTGACATAGCTCTGCCCGGGTTTTTCCAACAAAGCTCGGGCAAAGCCTCAAACCTAGGCAAACACGTCTCGGTTCTATCTGGGAAATCATGGTGCTGCTGGAGAGAATTGAACTCTCGACCTCTCCCTTACCAAGGGAGTGCTCTACCTCTGAGCTACAGCAGCATCGTGGGCGGGTGATTAGACTCAAACGAAACGCGGCGCAAGGGTGTCTGGACGGTTTTTTTCGCCTCCTGTAGAGAAAGACCATGGCAGACAAAGATACACCTAAAAAACACGGCAAATCCGGTGATACGCGGGAAGAGCGGCTGAAAGCAGCACTCAAGGCCAACATGGCTCGGCGCAAGGCGCAGGCCAAGGCGCGGGCGGCCTCGGATGACAAAGCCGACAAGGACGAGGGATAAGAGCAGATGGATTCGATTCTGGTGACGGGCAACGGGCCGCTGAACGGTCAGATACCGATTGCGGGGGCCAAGAACGCGTGCCTGACGCTGATGCCTGCGACGCTACTCAGCGAAGAACCGCTGACGCTGACCAATGCGCCACGCCTCAGCGATATCAAGACCATGACAGCGCTGCTGCAATCGCTGGGGGCCGAGGTGTCCGCGCTGCAGGACGGTCAGGTGATCGCGATGTCCAGCCATGATCTGACCAGCCAGACGGCGGATTATGACATCGTGCGCAAGATGCGGGCCTCAAATCTGGTGCTGGGGCCGTTGCTGGCGCGTTTCGGGCAGGCGGTCGTGTCGCTGCCGGGTGGCTGCGCCATTGGCGCGCGACCGATGGATTTGCACGTCGAAGGGCTCGAGGCTCTGGGCGCCGAGATCGAACTGAAAGACGGGTATCTGCACGCCAAGGCTCCGGGCGGGCTGAAAGGCGCGGTGCATGAGATGCGCTTTGCCTCGGTCGGGGCGACCGAGAACATCGTCATGGCCGCCACATTGGCCAAAGGCACCACTGTCCTGAAGAACGCAGCGCGCGAGCCAGAGATTGTCGATCTGGTGGAGTGTTTGCGCAAGATGGGCGCTCAGATCTCGGGTGAAGGGACATCGACGATCGAAATTCAGGGCGTCGACCGTCTGCACGGTGCGACTCATCAGGTGGTAACGGACCGGATCGAATTGGGCACCTATATGTTGGCTCCTGCGATCTGCGGTGGCGAGGTAGAACTACTGGGCGGGCGCATGTCGCTGGTCAGTTCCTTCGTGGAAAAACTCGAAGCCGCAGGCGTCAGCGTTTCGGAAACCGAAAAGGGCCTGAAAGTTGCGCGCAAGAATGGTCGCGTGTGGGCCGTGGACGTGGTCACTGAACCTTTCCCCGGCTTCCCCACTGACCTGCAGGCGCAGATGATGGCGCTGATGTGTACGGCCGAAGGGACCTCGGTTCTGGAGGAGCGTATTTTCGAAAATCGCTTCATGCACGCGCCGGAGCTGACGCGCATGGGTGCGCAGATCGAGGTGCATGGCGGGACGGCCACGGTCACAGGGGTTGAGCAGCTGAAAGGCGCGCCGGTTATGGCCACCGATCTGCGGGCTTCGGTCTCGTTGATTCTGGCGGGCTTGGCGGCAGAAGGGGAAACAACTGTCAGCCGGGTCTATCATCTGGACCGCGGATATGAGCATGTGGTGCGTAAACTGGAAGGCGTGGGTGCCAAAATCGAACGGATCAAGGGCGAATGACAGACGCAAGTTTTGAAGACGGCCGCGAAGCGCCGCTGAATCTGGGCGCCGAAGACGGTGATGACCTGCAGGTGATCTCATCGCTTGCGCAGGATGCAGTGTTCCCGGTGACCGAGATGAAATGGCAGCCCTCGCAGCGCCGTTTCGGGCTGCTGCTGAACCGCTTCCGGTGGGAGGACAAGGATGCCGCCACCCGCCGCGACCGTCCGTTTGAGCGCGTGCAGTCGGTTCTTGTGTTCGACTCGGTGTTGTCGGTCGCCAGTCAAGGGATCGACCGCCGCGACACGGATATGGTGATGTCGCTGCTCTCGGTCGATTTCGAGGCCGGCGAGGACGGCGAAGGCCAGATCCTGCTGACCCTTGCGGGCGACGGCGCGATCCGCCTGACGGTCGAGGCAATTGAAGCCACCCTGAAAGACGTGACGCGCCCCTATAGCGCCCCCTCGGGCCAGGCACCGCATCATCCAGAATAAACGCGGCATATCGCAGGCCTTCTCTGGACCCGCCTCGGGTCTGGAGCTGCGCCGTGCGACCGTGTTTGATGTGTTCCAGATCAGCCAGGTGCTGATCCGCTCTATCACCCATCTCTGCGCGGCGGATCACCACAAAGACCCCGAACTTGTGGCGCTGTGGACATCCAATAAAGACCCGCAGACCGTTCGCGGCTGGATACAAAGCGGCTCGGATATCTGGGTGGCTGAGCTAGACGGACAGATCGTGGCCGTCGGAGGGCTGCGCCACGGCTCGATGATCTCACTGCTTTATGTCGATCCCGGACATGTGCGGCGTGGAATCGGGCGGGCCCTTTTGGCCCGGCTTGAACAGGAGCTGGCGGATCAAGGCTGCGCACAGGCCTATCTTGATGCCACCCACACAGCACGGGCCTTCTACCTCAGATATGGCTGGGTTTGGGCGGGCGATGTGGAAGAGTGGCACGGGATGACCCAATTCCCCCTGCGCAAATCGCTGCACCCGGCCGAGAAGGGTTGAGACCAACCCTTGCGGGCGATATGTCCCCGTGAAACGCTCCGGAGTGCCAGATCATGCCCGTTTTCCTCGACACCACCTCGCCTGAGTTTGAGGCCGACTTTCAAACGCTGCTATCGGCCAAGCGCGAAGACAGCCCGGATGTGGATGCGGTGGTAGCCGGGATCATCGACGATGTCCGCAACCGTGGCGATGCGGCGGTGATCGAGCTGACCGCGAAATTCGACCGGCTGGAGCTGACGCCCGAGACACTGGCCTTTTCGTCTGATGAGATCGCCGAAGCCGTCGCACAGGTGACCCCGGAAGACCGCGCGGCGCTGGAACTGGCCGCAGAGCGTATCCGCGCCTATCACGAAAAGCAGATGCCTGAGGATCACCAGTGGACTGATGAGACCGGCGCAACGCTGGGTTGGCGCTGGTCGGCTGTCTCAGCGGCGGGCCTTTACGTGCCGGGCGGGTTGGCCTCCTACCCTTCATCCGTTCTGATGAACGCGATCCCGGCCAAGGTGGCAGGGGTTGAGCGGTTGGCTATCGTCGTACCCACCCCGGACGGGCAGGCAAACCCGCTGGTTCTGCTGGCCGCGCAGCTATCGGGGGTGGATGAAATTTATCGCATCGGCGGCGCACAAGCCGTCGCCGCGCTGGCCTATGGCACTGACACCATCGCCCCGGTCGACAAGATCACCGGCCCGGGAAATGCCTTTGTGGCCGCGGCGAAACGTCGGGTGTTCGGCAAGGTCGGCATTGACATGATCGCTGGCCCGTCGGAAATCCTCGTGATTGCCGACAAGGACAATGAGCCCGACTGGATCGCGCTGGATCTGCTCAGCCAGGCCGAACATGATGAAAGCGCGCAGTCGATCCTGATCACGGATGATGCCGGTTTCGGTCAAGCCGTGGCGCAGGCCGTCGAAAAACGCCTTGAGACCCTACAGCGCCGCGCCATCGCCGGGGCCAGCTGGCGGGACTTTGGCGCGATCATCACCGTGCGCGATCTGGATGAGGCCGCCGCGCTTTCGAACCGCATCGCCCCGGAGCATTTGGAACTATGCGTGGCCGACCCGGTGAATTTGAGCGAAAAGACCATCCACGCAGGCGCGATTTTCCTTGGACAGTACACTCCGGAAGCCATCGGAGACTATGTCGGCGGCCCCAACCATGTGCTGCCAACGGCACGCTCGGCGCGGTTCTCATCTGGCCTCAGCGTGATGGATTTCCTCAAGCGTACCACCCTCAGCCAGATGACCCCCGAAGCGCTGCGCGCGATCGGCCCTGCAGCTGAGACACTGGCGCAATCGGAAAGCCTCGAGGCGCATGGTTTGTCCGTCACCGCACGCCTGAACCGGCTGAACGGCTGATGGGAGGCACAGATCGCCAGCTTGAGGCGTTTCTGTGCGTTGCCCATTGAAATCCATTGTTATAGGTCTGAGCAGACGTGAAGGATTGTGACCGTTAAAATGACCCGTATCTCGCATATCGAACTGGATGACCGGAACCTGCCCCCGCCGACCCCTGAGATCGAGCAGGAGCGTAAGGTCGCCATCTATGATCTGCTTGAGGAGAACAGCTTTGACCTGCCTCAGCGGGATGATCGCGCAATTCCCGACGGCCCCTATCACCTGCAGCTTTCGATCCGCGACAAACGTCTGGTCTTTGATATCAGCACCGAAGACAGCCAGAAAGCGGCCGAATTCCACCTGTCCCTCGGGCCGTTCCGGCAGGTGGTGAAAGACTATTTCCAGATCTGCCAAAGCTATTTCGACGCGGTCAAATCTCTGCCGCCCAGCCAGATCGAAACCATCGACATGGCCCGGCGGGGCATCCACAACGAAGGCAGCCGGGTTTTGCAGGAACGGCTGGAAGGCAAGGCCGACGTAGACACCGACACCGCCCGACGCCTGTTCACGCTGATCTGCGTGCTACATTTTGGAGGCTAACGGGTGACGCCTCTGCCGCAGTCCATTCTGTTCTGTTGCGACCACAACTCGGTTCGGTCTCCGATGGCCGAAGGCATCATGAAAAAGTTCTACGGCACCGGCACCTATGTGCAGTCCGCCGGCGTCCGCAACGATCTGGATATTGACGGCTTCTGCATCGCAGTCTGTCAGGAAATGGGCGTTGAGCTGTCCCGCCACCGCACCCGATCCTTTGACGAGATGCAGGAATGGGGTGACGACCTCAGCTCGTTCGATCTGATCGTCGCTTTGTCCCCGGCCAGTCAGCGCAAAGCGCTGGAGTTGACCCGGATTTTCCACCTCGATGTCGATTATTGGCCAATAATGGACCCTACCGGGATGGGCGAGACACGGGAATCAAAGCTACATCACTACCGACAGACCCGCGATCAGATCATCAAGCATCTGAAAGACCGCTGGGGCGAACCAACGGAGTGACCCATGAACCAGACCGTGAAGACCTATTTCGACGCCTTCAACGCCGGTGATGTCGATGGCATGCTGGCCTGTCTGTCCGATGACGTGGCCCATCATGTGAACGAAGGCCAGATCCGCGTCGGCAAAGAGAAATTCGCAGCTTTCTGCGCTCATATGAACCGCTGCTACAAAGAGAACCTGACCGATATCGTGGTGTTCGATGCCCAAGGTGGCACCCGCGCTGCGGCCGAGTTCATCGTCAACGGCACCTATCTGGAAACCGATGAGGGCCTGCCCGAGGCGCATGGACAGACCTACCGCCTGCCTGCAGGCTCGTTCTTTGACCTGCATGACGGCAAGATCACCCGCGTCACCACCTTCTATAACCTTGCAGACTGGACCAAACAGGTCTCGAATGGCTGAGGTTACATCCGTCCGCCCCCTGATCGGTGCAGCCCTCGAGGCCGCTCTGGACGACGTCGCGCGACTGCGGATCGAGGTGTTTCGGGCCTGGCCTTACCTCTATGATGGCGATCTGGAATACGAGCGCAGCTACCTGCAATCCTATCGCGACAGCGACAAGGCCATCGTTGTCGGCGCCTTCGACAATGACCACCTGATCGGAGCGTCGACGGGCGCGCCGTTGACCGACCACGCCGACGATTTTGCCGCCGCGTTTAAAAGTACAAGCCTGGACCTGTCACAGATTTTCTACTGTGCCGAATCCGTCCTTCTGTCCGACTACCGAGGTCAAGGCGTCGGTCACAAATTCTTCGATCAGCGCGAAGCCCACGCCCGCGCGCAGGGTTTCACCAAATGCGCCTTCTGCAGCGTCCAACGCCCGGCAGATCACCCAATGCGGCCCGAATCCTATAACCCACTTGATACGTTCTGGAGATCCCGCGGCTACGAACCATTACCCGGAGCCATCGCTCAATTCTCGTGGAAAGATGTCGGGGACGAGGGCGAGACACTCAAGCCATTGCAGTTTTGGATCCGGGATTTGTCAGCATGAGCCTTGCCGGCAGTCTCCGGTGCCATACCCAATCAACGCAGGCTTAAACTGCAGCCACGTTCTGAGAAAGTCCTGTAAGACCAGCGAGGCAAAGTTCTCAACCTTGACGCCTTCGACTGATTAGACCGTATTTCACGGCCCAGCCGCGGAGTGACCTGGTCTTGCGCTTTTTCGGGACCACGCTGTCTTTGCTCTGGGCGCCGCCTTTGCGATTGAACTCATAGACGTCAATGACACGTTCCGCGCAGCCGCAGGCCTCACCCATGCCGACCTTGGCGAAATAGAACTTCTCGAAGCTTTCAGGTTTTTGCATGGTGCCCTCCGGGTGCGATTAAACCACATGGGCCTTAGACCTCCAATTCACTTTGTCGTCGTTTTGTCCGACTGAAAGGTTGGGCCTGTACATGCCCAGCAATCGTCACTTAGTGTCCCGGCAAATCAGTATCGAAGGACAGATTCATGAGAGTCGCCACCTCCGCCTATGACCTCGATTGGCTCGACAGTTGGGCGCAATACGAGGACAAGCTGAACGCCTGGGTGGCGCAGGCCGCCGGGAACGGGGCCGAGTTACTGGTCTTTCCCGAATACGGCGCAATGGAACTTTCGACACTGGACGGGGCCGACGTGGCGGTTGATCTGGAGCGGTCGATTCAGGCGGTCTCGGACCGGATAGAAGATGTGCAGAACCTGCACCAGCGCTTGGCGAAGGAATACAAGACGTACATCCTAGGGGCTTCGGCCCCAGTCGCAACAGGTGCAGGGCGTCCGGTGAACCGGGCGGAACTTTATGCGCCAGATGGCCGTCAGGACCATCAGGACAAGCAGATCATGACCCGGTTCGAGCGCGAACAATGGGACATCGCCCCCGGCGGCCCTCTTAAACTGTTCGACACGGCATTGGGCAAGATCGGCGTACTGATCTGCTATGACAGCGAATTCCCCCTGCTAGGCCGCGCCCTGAGCGATGCGGATCTGATCCTTGTCCCCTCCTGTACCGAAGCGTTAGCGGGGTATTGGCGCGTGCGCATCGGGGCGATGTCGCGTGCCTTGGAAAATCAATGCGTTACGGTCATGGCGTCCTTGGTGGGGAACAATGAATGGTCCGAGGCCGTGGATATGAACACCGGCACAGGCGGCATTTTTGGCCCGCCTGACAAGGGCTTTCCACAGACGGGCGTTCTGGCCGAAGGTGTGTTGAACCAACCGGGCTGGACCTATGCCGATATCGACCTGAGCGCCATCGCCGATGTCCGCGCCGACGGGCATGTCCTGAATCGAACCCACTGGGACGAGCAATCCCCCCGAGTCGAATCTGTCACATTCTCCGCGCTTTAATGATTCCGCCCTTGAAATAAGGGAAAAATAGGCTCATTTAAGCGCAGATCCTCGCAGATTCTGCGAGTGCAACGTAATGATGGAGACAACATGGCCAAGGAAGATACGCTCGAATTTCCCGGTGTCGTGAAGGAACTCCTGCCTAATGCGACGTTTCGGGTCGAGCTGGAAAACGGCCATGAGATCATCGCACATACGGCAGGCAAGATGCGCAAGAACCGCATCCGTGTTCTGGCCGGCGACAAAGTTCAGGTCGAGATGACCCCTTACGATCTGACCAAGGGTCGGATCAACTACCGCTTCAAGTAACGCCCTACCTCATGGCGTTTATCCTCGGATCGGGCAGCCCAAGGCGGCTGGACCTGCTGGCGCAGCTTGGCGTGCAGCCCGATTACGTGCGCCCTCCTGACATCGACGAAACGCCTTTGAAGGGCGAGCTTCCGGTTCCCTATTGTAGCCGTATTGCGCGCGAAAAAGCGCTGGCTGTTCAGGCGGATAGTGCAGATATTGTCTTGTGCGCGGACACCACGGTGGCGTTGGGGCGTCGCATTCTGGGCAAACCCGAAAACGCAGGAGAAGCGGCCGAGTTTCTGCACGCTCTGTCCGGGCGTCGGCATCGGGTCGTGACATCGGTCGCGGTGCGCTGCGGAGACCGGGTGTTGCAGCGAGACGTGGTCTCTCAGGTCAAGATGAAACGCTTGTCGGATCTCGAGGTGAACGCCTATCTTGCGACAGATGACTGGCAGGGCAAGGCGGGTGGTTATGCCATCCAAGGTCCGGCTGGGGCGTTCATTCCCTGGATTTCCGGATCGTTCACCGGCATCGTGGGCCTGCCCCTGTCCGAGACCGCCGCACTTTTGCAGGCAATCGGCTATCCATTGTACAGAGAGGCGCCATGAAAGGCCGCACAATCGTTCTGGACCATATCGAAGACCGCGAAGCAGCCGCGCTGATGGTCGACGGCAAGCTCGACGATTTTCTGATCGCCGGAGACGCACCGCCCCCCGGCACGATCTACCGCGCCCGCGCGGATCGCCCGGTCAAGGGCCAGGGCGGCATGTTCCTCACCACGCCGGACGGACCCGCCTTTCTGCGCCAGATCAAGGGCCTCGCACCCGGAGCGCTTCTACTGGTGCAGGTGACAGGTTTTGCCGAGCCGGGCAAAGCCGTACCGGTCACCGACCGCGTTCTGTTCAAAAGCCGCTATGCGATCGTGACGCCCGAGGCTCCGGGCCTGAACATCTCGCGCAGCATCAAGGACGAGGATGAGCGTGACCGCCTGCTGGAAATCGCCCATGAGGTCATGGGCGACAGCGCCTACGGCCTCATTCTACGGTCATGCTGCGTTGGTGCGGATGCCGATGACATCGCCGAAGATATCGGCGCGATGCTGACGCAGGCAGAACAGGTCCTGAAAGATCCGGGTACCAAGCCTGAAACCTTGGCTGAAGGTGACGGCCCTCATATCCTGGCCTGGCGAGACTGGACCGACCCGGCGGATGTCGTGACCGAGGCCGGTGGTTTCGAACATCACGGCGTTCTGGACGCGCTGGACATTGCCCGCGGCAGTGCCGAGCCCCTGCCGGGCGGAGGGCATCTATGCATCGAACCCACTCGCGCACTAATTGCGGTGGATGTGAATACCGGAGCCGACACTTCGCTAGCAGCTGGCACAAAGGCCAATTTCGCCTGCGCCAAGACCCTTCCACGCGCCCTGAGGGTGCGCGGTCTGGGTGGGCAAATCACCATCGACATGGCTCCGATGCCCAAGAAAGACCGTCGTGGTCTGGAGCAAGCCCTACGCGCCGCGTTCAAGGCGGACTGGATCGAAACGACGCTCGCAGGTTGGACACCGCTGGGCCATTTCGAGCTACAACGCAAACGTGGGCGCATCCCTTTGAGTGAGGTGCTGGAATGACTTGCCCGATCTGTCAGGAAAAGACGGTTTCCAAATACCGCCCGTTCTGTTCCAAACGCTGTGCGGATCTGGATCTGGCGAAGTGGCTGAACGGATCCTACGCCGTGCCCTCGCACCGCGAAGAGGATATCGAAGACGCTATTTCCGAACCCGAAGACATCCCCCGCCGTCCGCACTGAAAAAATGTCAAAAAGCCTCTGGACACTGCTTGGTGCAAGTCATAGAAGGCCTCCACCCAATGGCTATTGCCATTCCCGTGCCCGGGTAGCTCAGGGGTAGAGCAGTGGATTGAAAATCCTCGTGTCGGTGGTTCGATTCCGCCCCCGGGCACCACTAAAATCAAACACCATACAAGTAACTATTTGATTTTATTATATTAAATATGCGCTCGAATTTTTTTCGACCTCCAAGGGTGGCGATTTGCTACACAATTTGCTCCGTATTTTGCTCCACACCTACAATTTTTTTGAGGTGCATTGGACTCCCAACCAATGAGAGCGGTAACAATGGACTTGTGGCTTGGGCTGTGAGCTAAGGCCATGGTTTCTCCTCTTCTGCGGCTGCCAGTCAAACACCTTCCTTCTTTTCGCCAAGGTAGACCGCAGGGTGGGCGCAAAAATCTGGCGTTGAGGCGAGTGCACGCATGAGCTCGGCACGCCAATCGTTTCGATGAAAAGAGGAGGCCATTGATGCCGCGCAGCGAAGCAAAAAGTCGTGAACTTTCTCAGGGCCATACCCTCCAAGCTGGCGGTGGCCTCAGTGTCCAGCCTTTTGCGGTCAGTATTTTCGGGGGTGACTTGCGACGAAATCCAGACCGATATCAAGGCAGGGTGCGCTGTGGGTGATCCAGCCCATGGAAATCAGATCGACCCCGGTTTCAGCCACGACGCGCACGGTGTCGGGTGTGATCCCGCCGGAGGCTTCGGCAATGGCTCTCCCATCAATCGTACCCACGGCCTCACGCAGTGTGGTCGGGGTCATATTGTCGAGCAGCACGGCATCGGCACCGATTTCCAAAACCTCCTCCAACTGCGCAAGCGTATCGACCTCGATCTCGATCTTGACCATATGGCCGACCGTTTGTTTCGCGCGGGTCAGGGCGGGGGCGACGCCTCCGGCAATGGCGATGTGGTTGTCCTTGATGAGCACCGCGTCGCTTAAGGAATAGCGGTGATTCATGCCTCCGCCGGCACGTACAGCATATTTTTCCAGCGCTCGCAGACCCGGGGTTGTCTTGCGGGTGCAGGCGATTGAGGCACGTGTGCCTTCGACACGGCGCACCAGATCAGCGGTAGCGCTGGCAATGCCCGAGAGATGACCCATGAAATTGAGAGCGGTCCGCTCAGCGATCAGCAGGCTGCGGGACGGCCCTTGGAAAGTTGCGATCGGCGCGCCGCTCGAAACCGAGTCTCCGTCGTTCACATGGCGAGTTATAGTAATGGCGGGATCAACCAAGGCGCAGGCCAGTTCGGCACAGTCCAGGCCGGCGATGCAACCGGGTTGACGGGCGCAGGCCACAACCTCGGATCGATGATCTGATGGAATGACGGCGGCAGAGGTGACATCGCCCGCCAGACCGAGGTCTTCGTCCAGAGTGCGGCGTATCATCGGCTCAAACATCGTGCGCGGCAACGGGGTAAGGGGCATTGCGGTCATGGATCAGGCTGTCCTCAGCTGGCGTTCTTGGTCGACCGAACCCGCATGCGACAGGATTTCGGTCATATTCATCTGGTTTGATCGCGGATTAATCTCTGGCTCAGGGAAGTCGCTACGATGGTGTCCCCCGCAGGAGCCCCGGCGCTGTTCGGCGAAAACCGCGATTGCTAGCGCCACGAGGGCCGGGTCCGAGGTTGGCCCACATGACTGAACATGCGGCAACAGGTTCGAGATCACGTTCCGCAGCCCAGCACCATGGCGGATCACACCCAGATGCTGCGACATTGTCGGCCGGACAGTCGCAAGATCGGGATCAGGCAATGCAGCGGCGTTGGGGACAAAGGTCCGGGCGCGCATCGTGCTGGCGGCAACATTGCCGGCGGCGCGGCGCGCCATCACAACAGCCTCGAGCAGAGAATTGCTGGCAAGGCGATTGGCCCCGTGCAAACCGGTCGCCGCACATTCACCGATCGCCCAAAACCCGGGCAACGTACTCTGGCCGGTCTGGTCAACGGCAATGCCACCCATGTGGTAGTGCGCAGCCGGGCGTATTGGAATCGGATCGCGCGCAGGGTCGATGCCTTGGGCTGCGCACAGGGCGTGAATACCGGGGAAACGTTTGGCAAAGCCCGCACCCAGCGCGGCGCGGGCATCAAGAAACGCGCGCCCTCCGCCTGCGATGACGTGATGCACGGCGCGGGCCACCACATCGCGCGGGGCCAGTTCGGCATCCGCGATATGTGCCATGAAGCGCTTGCCATTCTGGTCGATCAGAGTTGCCCCCTCGCCCCTCACCGCCTCGCTGATCAGGGCCAAGGGTGCTTGGGAGGTGACCAGCGCGGTCGGGTGAAATTGCACGAATTCCATATCGCGCAGCGCTGCGCCTGCACGTGCGGCCATCACCAGCCCTTGCCCGAAATTGCCGGATGGGTTGGTGCTGGCGTAGAACAGACCACCGCACCCACCTGTCGCCATGATGACCCGAGCTGTCCGCAATAGGGTCGCTTGACCCATCGCTTGCAGATGAACACCGGCGACGCACCCCTCAGCGGTCAGAAACCGCCGGACCTCAACCCCCGTCAGGCAGGTGATCGAAGGGCAATTCTGCACCGCGCGGGTCAGAGCGGACATGATCTCGGCCCCAGTCCGGTCACCGCCTACGTGCAGAATGCGTCGACGGGAATGCGCGGCCTCGCGCGCCAGGGCCAATGTGCCATCCTGCGCCCTGTCGAAGTGAATGCCGTATCGCTCAAGCACCGCGATCGCCTCCGAGGCCTCTGACAGGATGCCCGAGGCGACAGTTGCATCACACAGCCCATCTCCGGCCCGCAGCGTATCAGCCAGATGCCGGGCAGGATCGTCATCAGCACCCAGCGCCGCGGCAATCCCCCCTTGCGCCCAGGCGCTTGAGCATTCCTGCCCAAGCCCGGCGCGGGTGATCAGCACCACAGGCTGCGGCGCCAGTTCCAGTGCGGCCACCAGCCCTGCGATACCGCCACCGATGACGGCGATCCGGTCGTGGAGCCCCTCAAGCCGGATCATTTCACGGCCAGCATCCGCTCGACCGAACGGCGCGCATCGTCGGCGATGGCCGGATCGACGGTAACTTCGTGGCGACCCAATTCCAAAGCTTCACGGATATTGCCCAAACTGATGCGCTTCATATGCGGGCACAGATTGCACGGGCGCACAAACTCCACATCTGGGTGGTTCAGTGCCACGTTGTCGCTCATGGAGCATTCGGTCAGAAGGCAAACCCTTGCCGGTTTCTTGTCGCCGACGAAGTCCGACATCACGGCGGTAGAGCCTGAGAAATCCGCCTCGGCCACGACCTCGGGTGGACATTCCGGGTGGGCAAGCACCGTGACACCCGGCCATGCCTCGCGCATAGCCCGAATGTCGTCCGGGGTGAACAGCTCATGCACCTCGCAATGCCCGTGCCAGGCGATCAGTTCAACATCGGTCTCTTTGGCGACGTTCTTGGCAAGGTACTCATCCGGTATCATCAACAAGCGCGGCACCCCGAGGGATTCTACCACTTTCACCGCGTTGCCCGAGGTGCAGCAGATATCTGAGGCAGCCTTCACCGCAGCCGATGTGTTGACATAGGTGATTACCGGCACACCCGGATGGGCTTCGCGCAGCAGCGCGATATCTTCGGGCGTGATGGAATCCGCCAGCGAACATCCCGCCCCCATATCGGGGATCAGCACGGTCTTCTCGGGGTTCAGCAGCTTGGCGGTTTCGGCCATGAAGTGCACACCGGCCAGTACAATGACGTCAGCGTCGACCTCAACGGCTTCGCGCGCCAGGGCCAGGCTGTCACCTACGATATCGGCCACGCCGTGAAAGATCTCGGGCGTTTGGTAATTGTGCGCAAGGATGACGGCATTCTTCTGCTGCTTCAGGTCGAGGATGGCTTCCAGATCCTCTTCGTACTGCATCCATTCAGCTGGCGGAATGATTTGCTTTACCCGATCGTACAACTCTGGCAGGCGGAAATCTTTCATTGGCTCCTCCATTTATACTCGATTCGAGTACATTCGAGCCGTGATTATTCTCGATTCGAGATTATGTCAAGCGCAACTCAGGATTTGGACAGAGGCAGCCTTGCGCCCGACAGCATGCGGGCCTCAAGAATAGCAGGTCGATATCGGAACAGACGCGCCGGGCGGCCGCCGGTGCCGCTCGAGATTTCGCCTGTTTCTTCAACCAGTTCCTGCTGGTCGATCTGGCGGCGGAAATTGGGTTTGTGCAAATGCAGACCCGACAACGCCTCGACCGTGCGCTGCAATTGAAGCAGGGTAAAGCTTTCGGGCATCAGCTCGAACACGACCGGAGAATATTTGATCTTGGCCCGCAACCGCGAAATGCCAGTGGCAAGGATGCGGCGGTTGTCGCCCGCCATGGGCAAGCCAAACTCGGGCACATCGACCAGACCGGCCTCATACATCAGCTCATAGCGCTGCAGAACCAGTTCCTCGTTCCACGTCTTTCCGTTCAGACCGAACAGATAGTCGACACGCTGTGCCTTGAGCGGATCTGCCCCAGCCCAAGCCGTCAGGCGATCGGCGATACGCGGCACTTCCTCGGGGATGCTGTCGCGATGGTCTTCCCACGGGAAGTACCGGTACCAGCTGCGCCACGACGGGCGCCCTGCCCCGGCTGCATCCTGTTCGCGCACCAGCCCTAGATAGCTGATCGAAATCCGCTGCGAGGTTTCAACATCCCCGGACCGAGGATCGCGATCCCTGTCCGCAAAGGTATAGAGTTGCTCAAGATAACCCACGGGATGGCCGGTCTGCGCTTCGATCCAGGCACGCAGGCTGCTCTGTAGGCTGCGATGAGAAGACTCGAACGGCCCCGATGGCAGCGCCTCACCCCCCCGCAAGGTCATGACACGAGGCTGGTTGTCGGTCACGGCGACAAGGATTGCGATCAGTTCGGCAGGGGCAAGTCCGCTGGGCAAGAAGGTACCTGTGTATTGCGCAATGCCAATCATTGACATCGTGTTTGATTTCTAACCCAGATTTCAAACCTTTGCTTGAGGAAAATGCCTTGGCGCCAACACCGACCTCAAAATGAGGTTTTCGCAGTTGATTGAAGGCATTTCCGGCATTTGCAGTGGCGACCCCGGCAGGATTCGAACCTGCAACCTGCCCCTTAGGAGGGGGCTGCTCTATCCAGTTGAGCCACGGGGCCGTGCAAAGCCCTCTCTACCTTTGTTTTTTCGGCTTGTCATGGGGTTTACTGTGGGTTTGCTGTAGGCGTGCTGAACAGTTGTAAACTGCACGGTGTTTACGCTAGCATCGGATAAAACAACAACGCAGGTGCCCTCAGTGAACACAGAAACAAAACGCCCGCTTACCCTTCGCGATGTCTCTGAGGCCTCTGGGGTATCCGAGATGACGGTCAGCCGGGTCCTGCGCAATCGGGGCGATGTGTCGGATGCGACGCGCACCCGCGTTTTGGCCGCCGCGAAAGAACTGGGCTATGTGCCCAACAAGATCGCAGGCGCGCTGGCCTCAAGCCGGGTCAACCTGGTGGCGGTCATCATTCCATCCCTGTCCAATATGGTCTTTCCCGAGGTTCTGACCGGCATCAATCAGGTATTGGAGGACACCGATCTGCAGCCTGTGGTCGGCGTCACCGACTACCTGCCTGAGAAAGAGGAAAAGGTGCTGTATGAGATGCTCTCGTGGCGGCCCTCAGGGGTGATCATTGCCGGGCTGGAGCATACCGACGCGGCGCGGGCGATGCTGGATTCGGCCGGAATTCCAGTGGTTGAGATCATGGATACCGATGGCAAACCGGTTGATGCGATGGTCGGGATCTCTCATCGTCGCGCGGGTCGCGAAATGGCGCAGGCGATCCTGAAAGCGGGCTATGAACATATCGGCTTCATGGGCACCAAGATGCCTCTGGATCACAGGGCGCGAAAACGGTTCGAAGGCTTCACCGAGGTTATGGGCAAGCACGGGATCGAGATCGAGGATCGGGAATTTTATTCCGGCGGCTCGGCTCTGGCCAAGGGGCGTGAGATGACGCAAGCCATGCTGGAACGCTCACCCGATCTGGATTTCCTTTATTATTCCAATGACATGATCGGCGCTGGGGGATTGTTGTACCTACTAGAGCAAGGCATCGACATTCCCGGTCAGATCGGCTTGGCAGGTTTCAACAATGTCGAACTTCTGCAGGGCCTACCCCGCAAACTGGCGACGATGGATGCCTGCCGACTTGAGATCGGACGGCAAGCGGCCAAGATCATCGCCACGCAGCTTGACGATCCGAATGCCGAGATCGAGACTCGCGTGACTCTGACCCCCAAGGTCAACTTTGGGGATACGCTGAAACGGCGCTGATATCGTGGCGCTGAAACGGCTGGACAACCGCATGGCGCGGGCGATCTTCATGGATCGCCACGCGCTGGCCGAGGCACCTTCGGGCGGCTCTAAGGGCACCGATCTGCTGGACTTGATCCAGAGGCTGGGCTTCGTTCAACTCGACAGTATCAATACGGTGGCACGCGCGCATGACATGATCCTGTTCTCGCGCAGGCCCAGCTATCGCAGCGGTAACCTCAAGCGCTTGTATGAGCGGGACCGGGCGCTATTCGAACACTGGACCCACGATGCCGCCGTCATTCCGATGGAGTATTACGCGCATTGGCATCTGCGGTTCCAGCGCGATGCAGATCTGCTGAAATCGCGGTGGAAGAACTGGCGTCGTGACGGGTTTGAGCAGCAGTTCGAAACGGTTCTGAACCACATCCGCGACCATGGGCCAGTGTCCTCGTCCGACGTGGGGAAGGATGAAATGAAGGGCTCGGGCGGGTGGTGGGACTGGCACCCGTCCAAGACCGCGCTTGAGTACCTTTGGCGCTCTGGCGCGCTGACCGTTGTCGGGCGTGAGGGGTTTCAGAAACGCTATGATCTGACCGAACGGGTTATCGAAACGCATCTCTGCCCCGGTCAGCGACCCTATGACGCCGAGGCGACGGTTGATTGGCTTTGCAATGCGGCGCTGGACAGGCTTGGCTTTGCCACTTCGGGTGAGCTGGCCGCGTTCTGGGATACCGTCAGCGCGGCTGAGGCCAAGGCATGGTGCGCCCAAGGGTTGCAATCAGGTGCACTGGAAGAAGTCGTGGTTGCTTGCGTCGACGGGCGCCTGCGCAAACTGTTTGCCCGCCCCGATCTGACCGATAGTCTGAGCGATCTGCCCGCACCAACAGGCCGCATCCGGGTTCTCAGCCCGTTTGACCCTATGTTGAGAGACCGGAACCGGGCCGAGCGGTTGTTTGGTTTTCACTACCGGATCGAGGTCTTCGTGCCCGAGCCCAAGCGGACCTATGGCTACTATGTTTTCCCGCTGCTGGAAGGCGACAAGCTGATTGGCCGGATCGACATGAAAGCCCATCGCGATGAAGGTAATCTGCGTGTAAAAGCCCTGTGGCCGGAGCGCGCGATACGGTGGTCGGATGCGCGCACGCGACGGCTGGATTCCGAGTTGGACAGAGTGCGCCGGTTTGCCGGTCTTGATACGGTCGAATTTGCCAATGACTGGCTGAAAGAGCCTAAATAGGCTCTATTCTGGATCCGTCAGGGTCAGGTGAATGGGCTCCAACCCATCAATCCCACCTTCAATTTCATCCCCTGCACCAACCGGCCCCACCCCGGCAGGGGTGCCCGTCAGGATCA
This sequence comes from Ruegeria sp. BG11, assembly GCF_056538565.1. NCBI lineage: Bacteria > Pseudomonadati > Pseudomonadota > Alphaproteobacteria > Rhodobacterales > Roseobacteraceae > Ruegeria > Ruegeria sp. BG11. The sequence goes on from NZ_JBQFTH010000007.1 coordinate 137,889, forward strand.
CGTCGCCGGGGCGCAGGTGATAGAAGCCGGACAGGTGGCAGATGATCTCATCAATTTTCCAGATCAACTCATGCAAAGTCGCGTCCTGCCGGACTTCCGCGTTGACGCTCAGATGAATGCGCTTGCTGTCCTCCGGGGACCACTCGGCGGCGCGGGTCAAAGGCGCAAAGACAGCGCCGTTCTCCACATCCTTGCCCAGATCCCAAGGGCGCTGTTTGTTGCGCTCGCGGATCTGAAGATCGCGACGGGTCATATCCAGCGCGCAGCCATAGCCGTAGACTGCCGCCCAAGCTTCAGCGCTGGTGGCGTGGAACACGGGGCGACCGATGGCGACGGCCAGCTCCATCTCGTGGTGGTAATTCTCGGTACCCGGCGGGTACGGCACGCTGGCTCCGGTCAGAATTGCGTTTGCAGGAGACTTGGTGAAATAGAACGGCGCCTCGCGGTCTACCTCGTGGCCCATTTCGGCGGCATGCGCCGCATAGTTGCGCCCAACGCAGAAAATCCGACCGATGGGATAGGTTGCCTGTTCGCCGACCACGGGGATCGAGATTGGTTCGGGTAGTGAAAACAGATGCGGCATGGCGATCCCCTGAATGTTGCGCCGCGCAGCTTATCGTCTGGCACGCAACTGGCAAGCCGTAGCTATGCGCCGGTTCACGCCGACATCTGCAGCGAGATCAGGCGCAAAGCCGCCCAATTCCCACCGCGGCGCATCTGGACGTATGAATCCCTTGGAAACAAGTAAAATCGCGCTAGATCGCCTAGTAGATTTGAGAATTGATGGCACCCCCACCACCTGCCCGGCACAGAAGTAATGTCGGAAAGATCAATACGAATGAAGTGACCTGAAGATACCTCTTGCGGACGCCTCAACATGTCGGCATTGGGACGTGAACGTATCGGAGACGGCAGGCGAAGACGCCCATCCCCCTGGGATTTTCGCCCGCGTTAGACCCTGTTTTGGGGCTGACGCGCCCTCCGACACGTGGGCCGGGCCGTCGGGTAAGACGACACGCAACGGCCTTGGGCCAGGCACAGAATCCAACCCGGGTCTGGCCACCCCGCCGGAGAATTCCCCCTACCTTCTCCGGCGGGGTTTTAATTCAGAGGATCACTCTTCGAACTCTTTCAGCTCGTTGAGGATATCCAGAAGCGTTTCGTGCTTTTCGGGACCAAGATGCGCGCGCATGCGATCGGCCTGTTGAACAATGCCCGTCAGATTGTCCTGAATGATCTGTTCGCCCTTCGCGGTGATCTCGACGATCTGACGTCGTCGATCTTTGGGGTGACAGCGGCGCTTGATCAGGCCCTTTTCTTCCAGTTTTTGCAAGATGCGCGTCAGGCTGGGCAACAACAGGCATGCCCGCTCCGAGATATCGGTCGGCTCGCTTGCACCTTCTTCTTTCAGAAGGCGCAGCACGCGCCATTGCTGCTCGGTCACCCCGGCATCAATCAGCAATTTGCGAATGGGGCCCATCACCCTTTCTCGGGCGCGCAACAAAGCGATGGGCAGGGATCGCGACACCAATGGGAGTTGATCGGACATGCTGAATCATCGCTGAAAAAGCAGGAAGTCTCAAGTCGCCCTGAGAGGAAAGGCTCGTAAGACTCTGATAGCTATAGGTTTAAATCCACTACTGTTAAGCTAAACCCGCATCGCCTCGGCGGCTTTTGCATATCCACCAGAAGCCCCATCCACGAAATGCACATGATCGTCCCGCATGGCTGAGGGGACAAAGCAGGTCATCATCGCCTCATCCTGTACGTGCAGGCCGTAGCGTATTTTGCCGCGGCCGCGGGCTTCATCCAGCATACGCTGGAGGCGGTCCAACGTGGCAGGGTCGCAGTCCAGCGTCATTTTCAAGCCATCGTCGAATTTGCGGTAGTCCGCGTTTTGGCTGACCATACGCCGATAGTGGCCGGGTTCGAACTGCCCCAACCGCTTGCCCGTCAGAAATAACAGGGCAATCAACAGGTTCTGCCCAAGCAGTTTCAGCTTTTGCGCAAACAGATTGCTCCCTGCGCGCGAAACATGGGCATCCAGCCCAACATCCGGCGGCGGCCACGTCATCGGAGGTCCGTTTTCTGGAACCGGATGCCCCGAACGATCCAGTTCTGCGGCCATAGTGACAACAGATTGCGCCAGATCCGCAAAATCCCGCTCTGTCGCCTGGGCCGTAGGCTGCACCACGACCGAGACGATCTGTCCATGCTGCGCAGGGCTATTGGACCAGCGGCAGGACAGGCCGGTCAGGTTTGGCTGCGCGTTAGGCGCGGCGGGCTCGACCGAATAGTGCCCGGATTTCATCTGTGCCTCGGCCCAAGCCAGACCTCCGCCCGAGAACATAGCGTAGTCCACCCCGGTGGACGGAGCATAGCGCGCGACCCTCAGGTCCTTCCCGGCTTTGCGCAGTTCCGCCACCGGAACGAGAGCCGCGCGCAACGGCATCTCAAACTCCTCTTCGGCCCAGCGCCGCAGGGTTGCCAACGCCCCCGCCGCGATATCCACCGCACTGGGGGGCACGGCAAACCCAGCCCCGTCGCCACCAAAGACATAAGGAAAAGGCTTGTTTTCCAAAGCGTTGATCATGGCCGAGATCACCGCAGCACCGACCATGTTGACGGTTTTGTACCGTCCTTGGGCGATCTGCGCGGTTGAATCCACAATGTCGGCAACACCCACAACCCAATCGTCCGGAACCGAGGCAAACTGCGCCGGGTCCGACAGAAGGGTAAAATCGCGCCAAAGCGGCAGGGACTCGTAAAAATCTGAATGGAGGTCTTTCATCGTCCCCCCTTTGTTCCAATTGGAGGTTAAGCTAGCCCGAATGTGATCGCTGTCCTCCCCTTGCAACATAGTACACGTGCTTGTGCGTTTTGCCACGGCGTGCCAATCAGGGCGGTGGAAATGCGCAGGAAAGGGCCGTTCATGCAGGCAGGTTTGGTTGTACTATGTCTGGCTTATGTCCTGAGCCAGTTTTTTCGCGCGTTTCTGGCCGTTCTCAGCCTTGATCTGGCGCGTGATATCGGGGCCTCGCCCGAGGATCTGGCCTTCGCCTCAGGCCTCTGGTTTCTCGTCTTTGCCGCGATGCAGCTGCCGGTCGGCTGGGCGCTGGATCGCATTGGACCAAGGCTCAGCGCATCTGTCCTGCTGCTGATCGGCGGGGCCGGAGGGGCGCTTGTTTTTGCCGCCGCCACCAACCCGCTGCATGTCAGCATCGCGATGGCCCTGATCGGCGTTGGCTGTTCGCCGGTTCTGATGGCCTCGTACTTCATCTTTGCACGCGAGTATCCTCCGGCCCGGTTCGCCACGCTTGCGGCGCTGATGCTGGGCGTCGGGTCGGTTGGCAATCTGGTTGCGTCCTACCCAACGGCGCTTGCGGTCGAGCTGATGGGCTGGCGCGCCACGATGGTTGGGTTGGCGGTTCTGTCTGCCGCAATCGCCTTGGGCATCTGGTTCAGCGTGCGAGATCCGGAAAAGGTCGAAACCGACCATAAGGGTTCTCTGCTGGATCTGCTGAAAGAGCCTGCCTTGTGGCTCATCCTGCCGTTGATGCTGGTCGCTTACGCCCCGGCTGCGGCATTGCGCGGGCTTTGGGCGGGGCCATATCTGAACGACGTGTTCAGCCTGACCACCACGCAGATCGGTACGGCTACGCTGGTGATGGGAACCGCGATGATCGCGGGGACTTTTGTCTACGGCCCGTTAGATCGTCTTCTGGGCACCCGCAAATGGGTGATTGTCGGCGGAAATGTCCTCTGTGCGGTCGCGCTTGGGCTTTTGTGCCTGTGGGTCGATAGCGCTGTCTGGGTGTCAGTCGCGATGTTGTCGTTGATCGGGTTTCTGGGCGCGAGCTTTCCGGTCATCATGGCCCATGGCCGAGCCTTCATCCCGCCGCATCTAACCGGGCGCGGCGTGACCTTGTTGAACCTTTTCGGCATCGGCGGGGTGGGGCTTGCACAATTTGCGACTGGACGCATACACGCAGCTTATACCGACGTCAGCCCGACGGCCCCTTACATGTCGATATTCGGCTTTTTCGCAGTCACCCTTGCCATTGGATGCGTGATCTATCTATTCAGCCGGGATAGCGTCGACTAACGCAACGATCAGGAGAACCCGGTGAAAGACCTCGTCGTCATTGCCCCCAATCTCAAACGCAGGCTTTCGGGCGTGACGGCAACGATCGCACGGCTGGTCCCCTTGCAGGCCCAACAGATCGACATCGCCGCTACCGGGCCGGGGTTGCCCGCCGACATTCCGCATATCCCGCTGGGTCGCCTGCCCTTCCTGTCCCGTCGAACGCTGCGGGTCTGGCACGCGCGCCGCAATACCGAGATGCTACTCGGCCTAATCCTGCGCAATGTGTTCCGGTTGAAGTTGAAGCTGCTGTTCACCAGCGCCTCGCAACGGGCACATACGGGTTATACGAAATGGCTGATCGACAAGATGGATGCGATTGTCGCGACCTCGCGCAAGACCGCGGGCTATCTGGAACGAGACGCGCAGGTGATCATGCATGGCATCAACCTGGACGACTTTACCCCGCCTGAGAACAAAGCCGCCCTTCGCGCTCGGCTGGGGCTGCCGGACGGCTTGCTGCTTGGCTGCTACGGACGCATCCGCCATCAGAAAGGCACGGACGCTTTCGTCGACGCCATGATTGATCTATGCGCGCGATCCAAGGACGTCTCGGGCATTGTCATGGGCCGCGCGACGGAAAAACACACGGCCTTTCTGGCCGAGCAGAAAGACAAGGTCACCAAGGCGGGCCTGTCGGACCGTATCCTCTTTATGCCCGAGGTGACGGTTGACCAGATTGCCGAATGGTATCAGGTACTGGACCTGTTCATCGCCCCGCAACGGTGGGAGGGTTTCGGCCTCACCCCGCTTGAGGCGATGGCCTGCGGTGTGCCCGTTGTCGCAACCGATGTCGGCGCGTTTTCCGAGATCGTGACCGACCCGTCTCTGGGCCGGGTGGTGGCCCCGGGTGACATCCCGGCACTGGCCGATGCGGCCGCGGAAATGCTGGAAAACCGTGATTCCCTGTCTCAGGCCGGACAGGCCGCCCGCACCCATGTGGAGCAGAATTTCGACATCCAAGGCGAAGCACAGACCCTCGTGGCCCTCTACAAGCGCCTGCTGAGCGCGTGAAGCGCCTCAAATCGGCGTCATTCGTCGAAATACGGCGCAAAAGCCCTTTTGTCCCGTCGGCAACGCGGCTATGAACGCGCGTCCTTAACTTTGGAGACATGAAATGGGCTATCGCGTCGTCGTCGTCGGCGCCACAGGTAATGTGGGCCGCGAAATGCTGAACATCCTGGCGGAACGCCAGTTCCCCGTGGACGAAATTGCCGTGCTGGCAAGCCGTCGTTCGCTGGGTACTGAGGTGACATTTGGCGACAAGACACTCACGACCAAAGACCTGGACACCTTTGATTTCACCGGCTGGGATATGGCCCTGTTCGCCGTCGGCTCTGCCGCGACCAAGGATTATGCGCCCAAGGCCGCTGCGGCGGGCTGTGTAGTGATCGACAACTCGTCGCTCTATCGCTACGACCCCGAGATCCCGCTGATCGTACCCGAGTGCAATCCGCAGGCGATCCACGACTACAAGAACAAGAACATCATCGCCAACCCCAACTGCTCGACCGCGCAGATGGTCGTCGCGCTGAAGCCGCTGCATGACCGCGCCAAGATCAAACGCGTTGTCGTGTCGACCTATCAGTCGGTCTCCGGTGCAGGCAAAGAGGGCATGGACGAACTGTGGGAGCAGACCAAGGCCGTTTACAACCCGATCAACGAGGTTGAGCCGAAGAAGTTCCAGAAACAGATCGCGTTCAACGTCATCCCTCAAATCGACGTCTTCATGGAAGACGGCTCGACCAAGGAAGAGTGGAAGATGGTTGTCGAAACCAAGAAGATCGTCGATCCGTCGATCAAGGTCACGGCCACCTGCGTCCGCGTACCTGTGTTCGTTGGCCACTCCGAGGCCGTGAACATCGAGTTCGAGGAATTCCTGGACGAAGACGAAGCCCGCGACATCCTGCGCGAAGCACCGGGCATCATGGTGATCGACAAGCGTGAGGCCGGCGGCTACGTCTCGCCCACCGAATGTGTTGGCGACTTCGCAACCTTCATCAGCCGTATCCGTCAGGACTCGACCGTTGAAAACGGTATCAACCTGTGGTGCGTCTCGGACAACCTGCGCAAAGGTGCCGCCCTGAACGCAGTCCAGATTGCCGAGCTTTTGGGCCGTGAGGTTCTCAAAAAGGGCTGACGTCTGAATTGATATTCTTCGCAAGGGGCCGTTTCGTCAGAAGCGGCCCTTTTTCTTTGCGTGTGCTCAGCCATGATCCCGTTCAATACAAAGGACAGACACAACAATCCGTGCTAAGTTGCGTTCATAGCCTTAAGAAAACCATCCAAAGGGTTTCACTATGCGCATTTTCTCTGTTCCTTTTATAGTACTCGCCGCTCTTTCTCCGCTGTCCGCGACATCACAAGAGATCGCCGATACGATCTATTCCGGCGGTCCCATTCTGACGATCAATGATGAGCAGCCCTCGGCCGAGGCCGTGGCGGTCCGGGATGGCCGCATTCTGGCGGTTGGATCGCTCGCCGATATGGCCGCTCATCAAGGCGATGGGACCACAGTATTCGATCTTGCAGGCCGAGCAATGTTGCCTGGATTTGTCGACAGCCACGGGCACGTTGTGATGGGCGGGCTGCAAGCCTTGTCGGCCAACATGCTGGCACCTCCGGACGGAGAGGTGACAGACATCGCCAGCCTGCAGGCCACTCTGACAGCCTGGGCCGAGGCAAATGCCGAAGCCGTGGAAAACGCGAACATGATCATTGGCTTTGGGTATGACAATGCGCAACTCGCCGAGCTGCGGCATCCTACGCGCCAGGATCTGGACGCGGTTTCCACCACCATACCCGTCGTGATCATCCACCAATCCGGACATTTGGGTGTGGGCAACTCAAAGGCACTGGAACTGGCGGGCATCACTGCCGAATCCGAAGCACCGCCGGGCGGCGTTATCCAGCGGGATGAAAACGGCGAACCTAACGGAGTACTAGAAGAATACGCGTTTTTCGCTTTGTTAGTGCCTCTTCTTGGTGATCTGGGCGAAGACGGTCTGGCTGAATTTGCTCGAGCCGGCAGCGCGCTTTGGGCGCGGTTCGGATATACCACCGGGCAAGAGGGCCGGTCATCCGGCGAGATCGTCGAGGTGCTGAAAAAGGTTGGAGCCGATGGCGAACTGCCCATTGACGTGGTTGCCTTTCCCGACGTTCTGGAGGCACAAGACTACATCGGCAGCAATGTCTCAGAGGATTATACGAACAGGGTCCGCGTGGGCGGCTGCAAGCTGACCATTGATGGCTCACCCCAGGGTTTCACGGCGCTGCGCGACCGTCCCTACTACGATCCGGTTGGCTCTTACCCCGCAGGCTATGCCGGCTATTCTGCGATCACGATGGAGCAACTTCAGGGCGCTGTGAACTGGTGCTATGAGAACGGCATTCAGATCCTGGTGCACTCCAATGGCGAAGGCGCATCGGATATGCTGATCGCCGCTCTGGAAGAAGCTCAAATGAAATACGGCGACCCCGGAAACCGCCCGGTCCTGATCCATGGCCAGTTTCTGCGCGAGGATCAGGTCGCCAGTTTCAAGCGCTTGGGTGTATTCCCGTCGGTCTTTCCTATGCATACATTCTATTGGGGAGACTGGCATCGCGACCATACCGTCGGCCCGATCAACGGTGAGAATATCTCGCCGACCGGATGGATACGAGAGCGTGAAATGATGTTCGGAACGCATCACGATGCGCCGGTGGCCTTGCCCGACAGCATGCGCGTTCTGGCCGCGACAGTGACGCGACGTACCCGGTCAGGCGACATACTTGGCCCACATCAACGTGTCGATGTTATGACCGCCCTCAAGGCCATGACGATTTGGCCCGCATGGCAGCATTTCGAAGAGGATCACAAGGGTTCAATCGAAGTTGGGAAGGTCGCCGACTTCGTCATCCTTTCGGACGATCCGACAGCGGTGGACCCGGAAACTCTGGCCGAGCTTCGGGTTCTGGTGACCGTGAAGAACGATACAGTTGTCTACGAAGCTGAAGAAGGCATTCGAGAAGGAAAGCTGGACGTCTCGCCCTTTTCTAGCGATCCGGTTGTGGCACATACCTTCCTGCACGCGATTTATCAGGGGATGAAAGTCGAACAACCTTGGCTGGCGACAGAGCCAAAACGCAATTAAAGGGTGTTTCCGAGGGCAGGGCTATCCCTGCCCTTCCACTAAAACTTTGAGGTTCATCAGACCGCGCTCATAGTCCGGGCCTAGCCACCGGTCCATCATCACCCCCATCCAACGAGACATCGGATTCATACCCAACTCAGACTTGAACCCCCACGTAACCTGAGTCTGATCCCCATCGGGCTGTAGGACAAATGCGGCCGAGGCTGTTCCCATCGGACCGAAATCAAGCGCGGTCTGGACGCTTTGGTTTTCGACGCTCGCCACGATCTCTTGCGATCCGGTGCCGACCTGCGGGTCGTCAGAGCTCCAGTTCAAAATATTCCCAACCCCCGACTCTGGCCCAGAATAGGTCAGCTTGGTCTCGGGGTCCCGGTGCAGCCAGGGCGACCAGTGCTCGGTCTGCTGCATCGAATTCACATATGGAAAAATCACCTCAGGCGCGGCGTTGATGGTGATGCTGCGGGACACTTCGGCTTTTGAGGGCAGCAGGTACGCGATGCCGACCAGTGCCAGTACAAGAACGATCAGGCCAAGAAAAACGCGTTTAATCAATTTCATAATATGCTCCAAAGGGTAATTCCTTTGTCCGGAGCATATCATAGAAAATTGGACGGAACCGCCGCTTACCGCGATGCTAGGGTGTTAGACCGGAACGAACTTTTTCTGATAGGGATCGAAACACTCCAACCCGCCCGCGCCGATATCTGTCCAAAGCCCGTGCAGGCTGAGCGTGTCGGTCTTGACCGCCTCAGACACAAACGGGAAGGTCATCAGGTTTTCCAACGACGCAACGACGGCCTGACGTTCAAACTGGCGGGCCTGCTCGACGCCATCTTCGATATCCGCAACCTGTTCATACTTGGGCTTGAGGATATCCATCCAACGGCCAACAAAGCTTTCTTTTGCTTCCAGCTGCGGGGCTTCACCCTTGCACATGTCGATGCAGCCCTGCACCCCACCGCATTGCGAATGACCAAGCACGATCAGATGCGCCACTTTCAACGCGGTCACCGCATATTCGATGGCTGCACTGGTCCCATGGTGATCCCCATCCGGGGCGTACGGCGGCACAAGGTTGGCAATGTTGCGGTGAATGAAGAACTCACCCTGATCGGCACCGAAGATCGCGGTTACATGAACCCGGCTGTCGCAACAGCAAATCACCATCGCACGGGGGCGCTGCCCCTCATCCGCCAAACGCCGATACCAGACCTGATTTTCGGAATAGGTCGTCGCTTTCCAGCCGTGATACCGTTTCACCAGATAGGTCGGCAAAGGTTTGGCTAAATCCATTTCGGCATTCCCGTCTTTCGTTGCGTAGGCTGCTGTAAACCGAATTCAAGAAAAATTCGAGCCATTATCCAAATTCATCGCAAGGTTTTGCAAAGGAATTGACAGCAAGGTTCAATGCCACGCCGTGGGGGCGATGAAACTAGGGTGAATGTGGTGGAAAACATACTCAGGCTTGAACACAAGGAAACCGTGCGACTGGATCCGGATCGCCTCAGCGGGCTGTACCGGCAATTGGGCGACAAGAACGCGTTGGACGTGCTGTGCCGCACGGTCGAAGAACTGGCCGTGCGCCTGTCAAACTGCGAACGGCACTGGCGGCAGCGCGATTGGGAGGCCTTGCGCAAATGCGCCAAATCGCTGGTGGCAATCGCCGATCAGATCGGAATGACGGCGCTGGCGCGGGTTGCGAACGATGTCACCGACACCGTGGATGCGGGCGATGCCGTTGCAGCAGGTGCAACGCTAGGGCGGTTAATCCGGGTTGGAGAGCGCTCTCTGACCGCGATCTGGGATCAGCAGGACCTTTCGGTGTGACGGGGGTTGCGGGCAGACCGCAGGCGGATAGTCTGGTCGCAAATTCACTCAGCCCGAGACACCTATGACCCTCAGCTTTGCTCAACCCTCTGACAACTCTGTGCCCCTGCATGTGGTGGCGCAACCTGATCTGGACGATTGGCTGGCCGGTCAGTCCGATAACATCCGAAATTGGGTTGCAGCGAACGGGTTCAAGGGCGCGCTAGGTCAAGTCTTGACGGTGCCAAGCACGGACGGCGGTGCGGGGTTTGCGCTGGCCGGATACGGGACCGAGGGCAAGCGCGCCCGCAAGCGGTTCCCTCTGGCCGCTGCAGCGGATGCACTGCCCGAAGGCAGCTATCACATCGCGACCGGCGTCCCGACGGAGCATCTGGAGATGGAGTGTCTGGGCTGGTTGCTGACCGGCTACGCCTTTGATCGTTATGCGCCTCAATCCGCCGCCACGGCGCGTCTGGTAGCTCCCGAAGGCGTTGATGCCGCGCGGTTGGAGGTACTGGCAAATGCCGAAGCACTGACCCGCGATCTGGTCAACACGCCAGCCTCCGATATGGGGCCGGATCAACTGCAAGCGGCAGCCGAGGCGTTGGCGGACGAATTCGGAGCCACGTGCAAAACGATCACCGGCGACGCGCTGCTGGAGCAGAACTTCCCGATGATCCACACGGTTGGGCGCGCCGCAGATCAAGCCCCTCGCCTGATCGAGATGAATTGGGGCGCGACCGGACCGACGCTGACACTTGTCGGCAAGGGTGTGTGTTTCGACACAGGCGGGCTGAACCTGAAACCGGGCGCGTCGATGGGTCTGATGAAAAAGGACATGGGGGGTGCCGCCAATGTTCTGGGCCTTGCCCGGATGATCATGGCGCTGAACCTGCCGCTACAACTGCGGGTGCTGATCCCGGCGGTTGAGAATTCCGTGGCTGGAAACGCCTTCCGTCCCGGAGATATCCTGACCTCTCGCAAGGGTCTGACGGTCGAGATCAACAACACCGATGCCGAGGGACGGCTGGTTTTGGCGGATGCGCTGGCGCTGGCGGATGAGGGGAAACCGGACCTCGTGATCTCGATGGCAACCCTGACCGGTGCGGCCCGTGTGGCCGTGGGGCCTGATCTGGCGCCGTTCTACACCGATGACGACCGCGCCGCCGGGGCGCTGAGCAAAGCTGCCGCTGGAGCCGCTGATCCGGTCTGGCGCATGCCCTTCCACACGCCCTATGAGGCGATGATCGAACCCGGCATCGCCGATCTGGACAACGCGCCCTCGGGCGGTTTTGCAGGCTCCATCACCGCAGCTCTGTTCCTGCGCCGCTTTGTTGAAGACAGCAACTACATGCATTTCGACATCTATTCCTGGCAGCCCAGCAAGCAACCGGGTCGCAGCAAGGGAGGTCTGGGGCAAGGCCCACGCGCCCTACTGACCGCACTGCCCGAGATTCTGGGCCTATGACTGATCGCAGGCTCTTGCCCTTCAACGGACGGGTCGCGCATTCTTCGCTGAAAGGTCAGGTAGAAGCTGAGGTTTTTGCGGATGGCGAACCCTATCGGATTCAAGGGTTCGTAGAGGACATTCTGGACGAACCGAATGGTACTCGTCAGTGCCAAATGGTACCCGGAGAGGTCTTCGTCATTCTCGACAAGACGGACAATTCCCTGTTCGGATACCGCGAAAAAGACGGTTATGTCGGATGGATCAGGCCCGGAATTCAAAAGCGCCAGATTGAGCCGACCCATAGGGTTTGCGTGCCCAGAGCAGTCTCGTTGGAACACCCTGATGTGACCAAAAACGCGAATGAACGAATTTTGCCTTTCGGAACACTAGTTGAATACTGGCCGCGCCGTGACCCAGACCGCGAAAACGCCATTCGATCAACCGGCTGGGTTTGCGTGAAAGAGGAGGGTTATGTCCCGACGGCTCGGTATATTCGCGAAACGCAGCTGGCCGAATTGGACTGGGTGTCGTCCGACCCTGTGACCCTCGCGGAGCAGTTTCTTGCCACCCCTTACCTCTACGGTGGTGACACAGGGCTTGGCATTGATTGTTCGGGCCTGGTTCAGATTGCGTATCAGTCCTGCGGAATGGCCTGCCCGCGCGATAGTGACATGCAATCTAGGTTTTTCAGGCCGATTTCAAAACCTGGCTTGCGCCGAGGCGATCTGGTGTTTTGGAAAGGTCATGTGGGCATGATGCTGGATAAAGATACGCTTTTGCACTCAAACGCATATCACATGGCCGTCGCGAAAGAGCCTCTGGAGGAGGCCATCGCGCGTATCGGTCAAAAGGAATTCGGCGCCGTAACTGGCTACGGGCGGCATCCGGAGCTTTAGGCTCTAATCCGGAGAAACTGAGCGGATCAGCTTGCGCTCGAGCACCCTTAGAACCGTGCGCAGATCGTGGCCGCGTTTCAGGATACGCCCGTCCATCCCAACAACGGAATACATCCCCTGCTTTTGGCGCAGGCGGGGGTGTTTCTCGATCCGGTAGATGGGATGCTCGGCGGTACGTCGGAAGATCGAAAAAATCGCCATGTCGCGCAGGTTGGAAATTCCGTAGTCGCGCCATTCTCCGGCGGCGACCATCTTGCCATAGACGGACAGGATATGGGACATCTCGCGCCGGTCGAACGCGACGGGCATCTGGGCCGAGTTTGTTGGGAACCGGCTGGGAGGCTGCATGTTCATACCACAAGCCTTGCCGGAAAACGCGGCTGAATCAAGCCCGATGCGCAAGCGGGCCATAATTCGTCAACGGGTGTTACCGCCGTCCGACTTGTCGACATATCAGGATCACAGGCAGTAATCCAACGGCCAGAATGACCAAGGATGGCACCGCCGCCCCCTCGAGCCGCTCGTCCGAGGCCAGCCGGTATGCCTGCACCGCCAGCGTGTCAAAGTTGAAGGGACGCATGATCAGCGTTGCAGGCAATTCCTTCATCACGTCGACAAATACGATCAACAGGGCCGTCAGCAACGAGGGCGTCAGGATCGGCAGATGCACCCGCCTGAGCGTGCCCAGAGGTGTCTGCCCCAAAGACCGGGCTGCGGCGTCCATATTGGCGTGAACCGTACTCTGCCCGCCTTCATAAGCACTTAGGGCCGCCGCAAGGAACCGCACCATATAGGCCGCCACCAGCAGCCAGATTGACCCGGTCACTAGCAGGCCGGTCGATACGTCAAATGTCGCGCGCATCCACGCGTCCAACGCGTTGTCAAAGCTGGCAAAAGGCACCAATAGTCCAACCGCGATCACTCCACCCGGCACCGCATAGCCTAGCCGCGCGATATAACCCGCGATGGTCGAGGGCCGCCCCGGCCTCAAGCGCTGAAAGAACCCGACACTGACGGCCGCAATAACTGTGATGACAGCAGCCGTCCCGGCAAGAGTCAGCGAGTTCTGAATGAAGCCGAGGTAGCGGGGCGACAGCAGGTTCTGCTCGGATTTCAACCCCATCTCGAACAGAACGACCACCGGCAGCAGGAACCCGAAAAACACGGGAATGGCGCAGAGGGCAAAAGCACCGATCGCGCGCCATCCAGTCAGTTGCGCTGCGGGCAGAGCTGCATGTTGCTTGCCCGCTTGATAATACTTGGCCTTGCCGCGCCGCGTGCGTTCAGCCACAGCCAATACAAGCGCGAAGGTCAGCAAGCACAAGGCCAGTTGTGCGGCGCCTGCACGATCTCCCAGCGAAAACCAACTGGTATAAATGCCCGTGGCGAAGGTCTGGACGCCAAAATACGAGACGGTTCCGAAATCGGCGATGGTCTCCATGATCGCCAGAAGAACGCCTCCGGCAATGGCAGGACGCGCCATCGGCAGCGAAACCCGCCGAAAGGCCAGCCAAGGGCTGTTTCCCAACGCCCGCGCCGCCAGAAACGCGGTAGCGCTTTGCTGCAGGAACGCTGCCCGCGCCAGCAGGTAGACATAGGGATATAGCACCAGCGTCAGCATCACCGCCGCGCCCTCGGTCGAGCGGATTTCGGGGAACCAGTAGTCGCGCGGCCCCCAACCCGTCACATCGCGCAGCGTGGCCTGTACGATACCGGGATGGTCCAATATGAAGGTGTAGGCATAGGCCAGAACGTAGGCCGGGAAGGCCAGCGGCAGGACCAGCGCGATCTCCAACAGGCGCACGCCGGGGAACCGCGTCATCGTCACCAGCCAAGCGGCTCCGGTCCCGATGCTGAAAGTGCCAACAGCCACCAGGACCACCAATATGGCGGTGGTCATCGTGTAGCGGGGCAGCACGGTTTCAGCCAGGTGCGAGATGGTTTCCGTGCCACCGGTCAGCGCCGCCAGAACCACCGCAACCATCGGCAACAGACAGGCCGCCGCCACGACATAGGCAATGGCCGCCAAAAGCCGCGTGCCACGCACACCGCGGTTTCGTGATCCATTTTCAGAATATTCGATCTGGGCCATTGTCCGGGCTTGTAAGTGGCGAGGGCGTCTTCTTTCTCGACTAAAACGCTAGGAAACACCAGTGCCCGGAGCAACAAATCTTGCAACAAATCTGCGGCATCAAACGCCGCAGATATCAGTCATAGACCCGCTGATCCTCGATCACCAGACCATCCTTGGGCAAGGACCCCGGGGCCACAACCTCGATCGCGCCTTTCAGCTTCAGCACTTCGGCCACGGATTTCGCATAAGCCATGTCATCGCCACCAGCGCTTTCGATCTGGACGGTCATTGTGTCCATCTCACCCTGACGGGCCGCAATCACGCGGGCTTTGACGATCTCGGCATGTTTGTCGACCAGCGCGGCCACCTGCTCGGGCCGGACGAACATGCCCTTGATCTTGGTGGTCTGATCGGCACGCCCCATCCATCCCATGATCCGAGCGTTCGTACGACCGCAAGGCGACTGACCCGGCATAATGGCCGACAGGTCACCGGTCGCAAACCGGATCAGCGGGTAATCTGGGTTGAGAGAGGTCACCACGACCTCGCCAACCTCACCAGTCGCAACCGGAGTTCCGGTGCCAGGGGTGACGATTTCGACGATGACGTGTTCGTCCAAAATCATCCCCTCCATCGCGGCGCTCTCATAGGCGATATTGCCCAGATCGGCCGTGGCATAACATTGCAGACAGGCAATGCCGCGATCCGCGTATTCCTGCCGCAACGAGGGGAACAGCGCGCCCCCACCCACAGCGGCCTTTGAGAAACTCAGCGCAACGCCCATGGCATCGGCCTTGTCCAGAATGACCTTCAGATAGTCCGGCGTGCCCGCGTAGGCCGTGCATCCAACGTCGCGAGCCGCGGTCACCTGCAGCTCGGTCTGGCCGGTTCCGGCAGGCAGAACAGCCGCGCCAACCGCACGTGCGCCGTTTTCAAAGATCATGCCCGCAGGCGTCAGATGATAGCCGAAGCAGTTCTGAACAATGTCGCCCGCGCCGACACCGGCAGCGTTCAGGAACCGGCCCATGCGCCACCAATCGTGGTCTGTGCTGCCAGGCTCATAGATCGGGCCGGGGGATTGGAACACATGGTGAAAGTGCCGCGCCGGTTTGACTGTAAAGCCGCCAAAGGGCGGGCGCTCTCCTTGCGCGCGGGTCAGGTCCGACTTGCGTAGCACCGGTAGCATGGGCAGGTCTTCGGCCGTTTTCACCGTATTAGTGTCTATTTCAGCGAAATGCGCCATGAACCCAGGCGCAGACCGCGCCCGTTCCAGTTGCGACTGCAGCGCCATCGCCTGATCCGAGGCGCGCTGATCCGCCGAGCGCGTTTCGAGTGCGTCGAAATAGGTCATCGCCATATCCTCCATCAGATCACAACCACCGCTTGCGGCGGCGATATGAGCGCACATCGCGAAAGCTTTTGCGGCCTTCATCCGACATGCCGAGATAGAATTCCTTCACATCCGGGTTCTCACGCAGTTCAGCAGCAGGGCCGTCCATCACCACGCGACCGGATTCCAGAATGTACCCGTAGTGCGCAAATCTGAGCGCCACGTTGGTGTTCTGCTCGGCCAACAGGAACGAGACACCCTCTTTCTCGTTCAGATCTCTTACAATGCCGAAAATCTCTTCGACCAGCTGCGGGGCGAGCCCCATCGAGGGTTCATCCAGCAGGATCGTCTCGGGCCGTGACATCAGCGCGCGGCCCATCGCGACCATCTGCTGTTCCCCGCCCGAGGTATAGCCAGCCTGACTTTTGCGGCGTTCTTTCAAGCGCGGGAAGTAGTTGTAGACAAGCTCCAGATCGCTCTGAATCGCGGCATTACCGTCCTTGCGGGTATAGGCCCCGGTCAGCAGGTTTTCCTCGACCGTGAGGTGCTCGAAACAGTGGCGCCCCTCCATCACCTGAATGACGCCTTTTTCCACCAGATCCGCCGGGTCGCTTTCATGCACGCTTTGACCGCGATACTTGATCGATCCCTTGGTGACCTCGCCCCGTTCGGAATGCAGCAGGTTCGACACCGCCTTGAGCGTCGTGGTCTTGCCCGCACCATTCCCCCCAAGCAGCGCGGTGATGCCGCCTTTGGGAACCGTCAGGCTGACGCCCTTCAGCACGAGGATCACATGATTGTAGATCACCTCGATATTGTTGACCTCAAGCAGGGTTTCCGCCTGCACATCCGTGGTTTGGGCCGCATCCAGCATCAGCGCCTATCCTCGTTCGCGTGTTCGGGTCAGGGCGGCGGCAAACCGCCGCCCCGCTTGGTTCAGAGCGCTTTAGTTGCAGCGCGTTTCGATATTGTTTTCAGCCGCATAAGCCGCCGAGTCTTCTGCGATCAGAGCATTGATGACTTCGGCATCTGTCGGTTTGAAGTCCTGAACCGGGTTCCAGGTTCCGGCTGCTGCATCCCACTGGACCACACCCACAAGACCGGGGCCGCCATGGTTTTCACATGAAACCGAGAATTCCGGTCCGAAACCGACCATGCCCAAACCTTCCATCTTGGCATTGGTGATTTCCAACGCTTCCATGCCATCGCGCATCATTGACGCGTCGATCTCGGCAGTGCCGTGCATTTCCTGCGCAGTCTTTACCGCTTCAGCCGCCAACATCGCAGCATAAAGACCGCGGTTGTACTGAACAGTGCCCAGTTGATCCCCTGCGCCTGCGGCTTTACCGGCATCGACGACGTATTTCTGCAGATCGTCATAGACCGGATAGTCCATACCTAGGCCCGTGAAGGTCAGGGCCTTGTAGCCGGTGGCCTTTTCACCTGCAGGCTCGACATCGAATTCAGCACCTGACCACCAGACGCCAATGAAGTTCTCCATCGGGAAGCGAATGTTGGCCGCTTCCTGAACCGCAACTTGGTTCATGACGCCCCAGCCCCACATGATCACAAAATCGGGCTTTTCGCGGCGGATTTGCAGCCACTGCGACTTCTGCTCCTGACCTGGGTGGTCGACGGGCAGCAGAGACAGCTCATAGCCGTGCTTTTCGGCCAGCGTTTCCAGAGTGCGGATCGGCTCTTTGCCGTAGGCAGAGTTGTGGTACACCAGCGCGATTTTCTTGCCGCTCAGGTCTCCGCCGTTTTCATCCAGCAGATAGTTGATCGCGCCCGAAGCTCCGTTCCAGTAGTTGGCCGGATAGTTGAACACGTGGCTGAACACCTCGCCATTCGCAGCCGAGGTCCGGCCATATCCCATCGTGTGCAGCGGGATGCCATCTGCCGTCACTTTCGGGATCAGCTGATAGGTAATTCCGGTGGACAGCGGTTGATAGACCAGAGCACCTTCGCCCTTGGTCGATTCATAGCATTCCACACCTTTTTCAGTGTTATAGCCGGTTTCGCATTCGATAACCTTGGCTGGAACACCCCCGATGCCGCCATCGCGTTCATTCAGCAGGGTGAAATAGTCGGCGTAACCGTCAGCAAACGGAATACCGCCTGCCGCGTAGGGACCCGTCCGGTAGCTGAGCGACGGGAACACAAGGTCGGCCATGACCGGACCTGCGGCCATCACGGCGCCCAGCGCTAGGGTTGCCAGTTTCTTGTTCATCGGGTGTCTCCTCCCTTGATTGATCCGATGGTGGTTTCGGGCGTTTGCACCCGTCTTTTTTGATTGGGCCTGTCCCTAGTGCGGGAACGGCCAGAGTCTGAGTTTCTCTTTGGCGACACGCCACAGCTGCGCCAGTCCGTGCGGTTCGAGGATCAGGAACATGATGATCAGCCCGCCTACGATCACGAGGTTCAGGTGCGCCACGATGTCCGTTGGCCAACCCAGCAGGTCTACGCCGATCAGCTTCAGCACGACCGGCAACAGCACAAGGAACGCAGCCCCCGCAAAGGACCCGAAAATAGACCCTAATCCGCCGATAATGACCATGAACAGCACCAGAAATGATTTCTGGATGCCAAAGACCTCACCGACTTCAACCGCGCCCAGATAGACCGCAAAGAACAGCGCCCCTGCGATGCCCACAAAGAATGAGCTGACGGCAAAGGCGGTCAACTTGGCCTTGAGGGGGTTCACGCCGATGATCTCGGCAGCGATATCCATGTCGCGGATCGCCATCCAGGTCCGGCCCGTGGTACCCCGCGTAAGGTTGCGTGCGAGGATGGCACAGACGGTCAGGAAGATCAGGCAGAACAGATAGGTCGCCCATGCCGGAGCATTTGGGCCGGTGATGATGATACCAAACACATCCCGTTCCGGCGCGTTGATCTGACCCGAAGCCGAATAGTTGTAAAACCACGGCACCCGGTTAAACAGCCACACAAGGAAGAACTGCGCCGCCAACGTCGCCACGGCCAGATAGAACCCCTTGATCCGCAGGCTCGGCAGGCCGAACAGCACGCCCACAAAGGCCGTGATACCTCCAGCAAGGATCACGTGGATGAACATGCTGACATCCGGGAAAGCAGTCATCAGCTTGTAGCAGGCATAGGCACCCACAGCCATGAACCCTCCGGTCCCCAGCGAGACCTGCCCGCAATAGCCCACAAGGATATTCAACCCGATCGCCGCGATGGCGTAGATCAGAAAGGGCAGCAGCAGGGCGTTCGCCCAATAGTCGTTTATGATGAAGGGAATGATCCCGAACGCAACTGCCAGCACGACATAATAGCGGTACCGGTCAAACTTGATCGGGAAAGTCTGGCTGTCAGCAATGTACGAGGTTTTGAAATCCCCGGCCTCACGATAGAACATGTCTTACTTTCCCCATTCTTCCTGCGCCCGGTTCCGGGCCGCGGCGTCCAATTGGTTTGAGCCCTTGGCGTATCCGCTCGCCTCAGACGCGCGGACCAGTTTCAAATAGGCCAGAACGCCCATGATCAGACCCGCAAAAGCCAGGATTGCCGCGATGGTCAGCTGGCCTTCGGAAAGATCGTCCGAGGTGAGGGCGATATACCCAAACGCCCAGAATCCGGCCCATGCGATGACGTTGATGATGGCGATCAGCTTGGTCATCGCTACACCCTCTCGATGATCTTCTCGCCGAACAGGCCCTGAGGTCGGAACACGAGGAAGATCAGCGCCAGCACGTAGGCAAACCAGTTCTCAGTCGCGCCGCCCAGCGCAGGTCCCAAGGCGAATTCGAACAGCTTCTCGCCCACGCCGATGATCAGCCCGCCGACGATGGCTCCGGGGATCGAGGTGAAGCCACCCAGCATCAGCACCGGCAACGCCTTGAGCGCGATCAGCGATAGCGAGAACTGCACGCCTGATTTGGTGCCCCACATGATCCCTGCGACCAGAGCCACGAACCCGGCGACCGACCAGACCATGACCCAGATGAAGTTCAGCGAAATCCCGACCGACAGCGCCGCCTGATGGTCATCCGCCACGGCGCGCATCGCCCGGCCCTGTTTGGTGTACTGGCTGAATGCGACCAGAGCTGCCACCAAAAGCGCCGCGATAATCGTCGCCACGATGTCTAGATTGTCGATGAAGAAGCCGTAGTCGAATATGTTGTAGGTCGTCTCATCAATCCACAGGTTGATGCCCTGGGGCAGACCCACATCCAGCGTCTTGATCTCAGACCCCCACATCAGGTCGGCAACACCCTCAAGGAAGTAAGCCAAACCAATGGTGGCCATGAACAGAATGATCGGCTCCTGCCCGACCAGATGTCGCATGACGAAGCGCTGCACCGCCCAGGCCAGCAACACCATCACCGCCATGGTCAAAAGGATCGCCAATAGTGCGGGCACATTCCAGCCAAAGTAGTGGATATGCGTCCCGAAAATCGCGTTGATCAGATGCGCAAAGGGCACCTGGCCCTTCATGATCCCGACCAGCGTCATCGCAGCAAAAAGGGCCATAACCCCCTGGGCATAATTAAAAATCCCCGACGCCTTGTAGATCAGCACAAAGCCCAGCGCGACCAGCGCATAAAGCACCCCGGCCATCAGACCGTTGAGGATGACCTCCATCGCAAATACGAGTTGTTCAGGCATAGGTGCCTCCCCAATTTACTACCCCGATGTCAGTCATGGCTGACCCCCAGATAGGCGTCGATGACCTCTTGGTTGTTGCGCACCTCGTCGGGTGTGCCGTCACCAATTTTCTTGCCGTAATCCATCACGACGACCCGGTCGCTCAGGTCCATCACCACGCCCATGTCGTGCTCGATCAGAGCGATGGTGGTGCCAAATTCATCATTCACATCGAGGATGAAGCGGCTCATATCCTCTTTCTCTTCGACGTTCATGCCCGCCATGGGTTCATCCAGCAGCAGCAGCTTCGGCTCCGCCGCCAAAGCGCGCGCCAGTTCCACCCGCTTTTTCAACCCGTAAGGCAGGCGCGACACAGGCGTCTTGCGGATGTGCTGGATCTCGAGGAAATCGATAATCCGCTCAACCGCCTCACGATTTTCGGTCTCTTCCGCTTCGGCCTTCCCCTTCCACCAAGCCTGTTGAAGGATATTGGTCTTCATAAAGCTCAGACGCCCAGTCATGACGTTGTCCAGAACGCTCATGCCTTCGAACAGGGCGATGTTCTGGAAAGTCCGCGCAATCCCCTGCTGCGCTACCTCAAACGGCCGCATCGGAGGACGCTTGGAGCCGTGGAACCAAACCTCACCCTCCTGCGGGACATAGAACCCAGAGATCACATTCAGCATCGAGGACTTGCCCGCGCCGTTCGGTCCGATAATGGCGCGGATTTCCCCCTCGCGAATGTCGAACGAGATATCCTTGATCGCCACCACGCCGCCAAATCGCAGGGTGATGTTCTTCATCTCCATCACCACACCGCCGATCTTGCGGCCGTCTTCGGTGACATATCCTTCGGAATTATCCAGCATCAGCCTCTCCCAGACTTACGCAAAAACGGGACGACGGGCGGGGCGATGACCGCAGGTCGAGCGGCGCTCGAACGGCCCTTCATTCCGCCGCGACCTTGTGCTGCGCGACCGACACAACCGGCGCATCAACGATCTCAAGCGTCGCAGAAATCGACCCCTTGCGCCCATCCTCGTAGGTCACTTCGGTCGTCGTCGAAACGCTCGAGGACCCGTCATAAAGCGCGGCAATAATATCGTGGAACTTGTCCTCGACAAAACCGCGCCGCACCTTGCGGGTCCGGGTCATCTCGCCATCATCGGCGTCCAGTTCCTTGTGCAGAACCACAAAGCGATGCACCTGACAACCCGACAGCATCTCATCCGCTGCGACCGACTTGTTCACCTCTTCCACGTGGGATTTGATCGTCTCTAACACACGCGGATGGCCCGCCAGCTCCTGATAGGACGCATAAGCCACGTTGTTGCGCTCGGCCCAGTTTCCGACCGCTGTCAGGTCGATATTGATGAAGGCCACGCAGCGATCCTTGCCGTTCCCGAACAGAACGACTTCAAGAATATCGGGATAGAATTTCAGCTTGTTCTCGACATATTTCGGCGCGAACATCGACCCATCGGCCATTTTGCCCACATCCTTGGCGCGGTCGATGATCCGCAAATGGCCCGAGCTTTCCTCGATGAACCCCGCATCCCCGGTCGCAACCCAACCCTCAGCATCCTTGGTCGAGGCCGTCGAGCCCGGGTTGTTGTAATATTCAACAAACACACCAGGTGAGCGGTAGTGGATCTCGCCACTCTCGTCGATTTTCAACTCAACCGCAGGGGCCGGAACGCCGACCGTATCTGCCCGAACCTCTCCATCCGGCTGTTGCGTGATAAAGACGGTGGCTTCGGTCTGACCATAGAGCTGCTTCAGATTGATGCCCAAAGAGCGATAGAAATCAAAGATTTCCGGCCCGATGGCCTCACCCGCCGTATAGCCGACGCGGAACCGGCCATAGCCGAGCGTATCCTTCAAGGGGCCGTAAACCAGCATATTGCCCAGCGCGTATTTCAGCTTGTCGCCAAAGCCCACCGGCTTGCCGTCCAACAACAGGCCGCCGACCTTTTTGGCATGTGCCATGAAGTGATGGAACATATTGCGCTTCAGCTTGCCCGCATCCTCCATCCGGATCATCACATTGGTCAGCTGCGTTTCAAAAACACGCGGGGGGGCAAAGAAATAAGTTGGTCCGATCTCACGCAGGTCGGTCATCATCGTGTCGGCGCTCTCGGGGCAGTTCACGCAGAAGCCGCACCAATAGGCCTGACCGATCGAGAAGATGAAATCGCCCACCCAAGCCATCGGCAGGTAAGACAGAATGTCTTCGTT
This sequence comes from Ruegeria sp. BG11, assembly GCF_056538565.1. NCBI lineage: Bacteria > Pseudomonadati > Pseudomonadota > Alphaproteobacteria > Rhodobacterales > Roseobacteraceae > Ruegeria > Ruegeria sp. BG11. The sequence goes on from NZ_JBQFTH010000007.1 coordinate 160,571, forward strand.
CCGGGTCAGATGATCGAACTCGGCCGAGTTCTTGGCGCTTTCAATGACATTCCGATTCGACAGCACCACGCCCTTGGGCTTGCCTGTTGTCCCCGAGGTATAAAGCATCACGCAGGTATCGTCATAGGTGATCGCCGCGATACGCTTGTCCAGCTCGGTATCGAACCGCGCGTGCCCAGCGCTGCCCTCGGCCATGATGTCCTCAAGCGCGTTCATCTGAGAGTGGTCATATTTCCGCATCCCGCGCTTGTCGGTATAGAGGATGTGTTTGACCTGATGCAGGTTTTCCTGAATCTCGATGACCTTATCGACCTGCTCCTGATCGCCGCAGACGACAAATTTCGCGCCGCAATGTTCCAGCACATAGGCCATCTCTTCGGCGACCGAGTCCTGATACAGAGGCACCGGAACCGCGCCCACCATCTGAGCGGCCACCATCGACCAGTAATGCGCTGGACGGTTGCGGCCGATGACGGCGATGTGGTCGCCTTTCTCAACGCCCAACTCCAGGAACCCAAGCGCGATGGCGCGGATTTCCTTGGCGGCCTCCGCCCAGGTCCAGCATTGCCAGATCCCGAATTCCTTTTCTCGATAAGCCGGGGTATCCCCGAACTCTGTCGCATTGCGATGTAGCAGCGCCGGAAGGGACTGCATCCCTTCAGCGCCCGACTGCGTCTGAGCCAATCTCTTTCTCCTCCCCACCCGACCCCTCCCCGGGTCGGAAATGGCGGGTCCGGGATGGTGCCCGAACGCCAATGCCCCGATTAGGAGCACAGTCACGATCAGCGTCAAGTTTTGCCTGATGTTTTCTCAATTCTTACGAATTGTAACAGGGTCAGACGGACTCGTTTCGTCCAATCGAACATGCGCTCTCAAAGATCAGCGCAATCGAATATCTGCACACATTTGAGCCTACGTCATTCCACCTCGGCCTTGCAGGTTTATCCTGGGTCATTTTGAGATACGCACGTTTCAGCGTACTCTGATTGGTGTTGAGTGACTGAGTGGCCAATTCAGCTGGCTGTTGTTTAGGGGGGAAACCAATGTCCATTCAAAAAACTGCACGAGAGTTCTTCGAGGCATGCGAAACCGGCAAGGGCTGGGACGGCTGTAAGGACTTCTGTCACAACGGGGCCACGTTTTCAGCGCAAGCCGATGCTCTGGTCGATGTGACGACACTAGAAGGCTACGCCGACTGGATGAAGGGGCTGCTAACTCCGATTCCAGATGGGCACTATGAGCTAAAATCTTTCTCGACTGACGATGAACGTGGAATCGTGAATGCATTTGCTGTTTTCCACGGAACCCATTCAGTAGATGGTCCGGTTCCGGCCACCGGCAAAACAATCGCGGCCGACTACGTTTACGCGATTGAATTCAATGGCGACAAAATTCGGCATATGACGAAAATCTGGAACGATGCGCATTCCTTGAAGCAGCTTGGCTGGGCTTAACATTCGAAGACAGGAAACCCTGCGGAAAATCCCGCTGGGTTTCTTTTCTATTCTTTCATTTGGAGACCTTAACTCTGGTTTTGCCAGACGTTCACAACCAATCCCGCAGTACCGGAATCAGCGGTACATCCGCGGCAGGCATCGGGTAATTGCGCAGATCATCTGCCCGCACCCATTTCAGCGCCTGACCCTCCTTGGACTGTGGGATGCCTTCCCATTTGCGGCAGGCAAACAGCGGCATGAGCAGGTGAAAATCGTCGTAGCTGTGGCTGGCGAAGGTCAGCGGCGCGAGGCAGGAGGCCCAGGTGTCGATACCCAACTCCTCGTGCAATTCGCGGATCAGGGCGGCCTCTGGGGTTTCGCCGGGTTCGATCTTGCCGCCGGGGAATTCCCACAGACCAGCCATGGATTTGCCCTCGGGACGTTGGGCCAGCAAAACGCGGCCCTCGATGTCGATCAGGGCGACAGCGGATACCAGAACTGTTTTCACGAGCGATAATCCGCGTTGATCTCGATATAGCCGTGGGTCAGGTCGCAGGTCCAAACGGTGGATTGCCCCTCACCCAGCCCAAGATCGACTGCTATAACAAGATCTTGGCCTTTCATATAGGCGGCCGCGTCTTCTTCACGATAGTCGGGGCTGACCCAGCCTTTTTCAGCGACCAGAATATTGCCGAAGGAAATGCTCAGCAGGTCGCGATCTGCTGCGGCTCCGGATTTGCCGATGGCCATGACGACGCGGCCCCAGTTTGGGTCCTCACCTGCGATGGCGGTTTTCACGAGAGGGGAGTTCGCAATCGCTAGCCCATGCACCTTGGCATCTGCGTCCGAGGCGGCTCCGGTCACGCGGACTTCTACGAATTTCGTCGCCCCTTCGCCATCGCGCACAACTTGCTGCGCAAGGTCCAGCATCACGGTTTCCAGCGCCTCGGCGAAGGCCGCATTGCCGGTGGCATCGACACCCGACGCTCCGGTTGCGCACAGCAAAAGGCTGTCCGAGGTCGAGGTATCGCTATCGACGGTGATGCAGTTGAAGGTCCGGTCGGTCTGCGCGCCTAGCATGGATTGCAGCGCCGACTGGTCAACCAAGCCGTCGGTGAAGATGTAGACCAGCATCGTCGCCATATCGGGCGCGATCATGCCCGATCCCTTCGCAATGCCTGCAATAGAGACTGTTTTGCCATCGATCTCGACCTGCGCAGAGGCCCCTTTCGGGAAGGTATCGGTGGTCATGATCGCCCGCGCTGCGTCCTCGATGGCATGACGACTGAGACCGGATTTCAGCGCCTCAAGCTGCGAGACGATGCGATCATGCGGCAGCGGTTCGCCGATCACGCCGGTGGATGAGGTGAAGACCCTCTCAACCGCAACGCCGGTCGCCTTGGCTACGGCTTGCGTCACCTCGGCGACCGAGTTTTGGCCGTAGTGGCCGGTGAAAGCGTTGGCATTGCCCGAGTTCACCAAAATCGCCGCTGGCCCATCGCTGGCGCCGCCGATCTTGCCCTGACAGTCCAGCACCGGAGCGGCGCGTGTGGCCGAGCGCGTAAATACCCCAGCCACGGTCGTGCCGGGATCGAGAACCGCCAACATGACGTCGGTCCGGCCTTTGTAGCGCACCCCCGCCTCAACGGTTGCAAAACGCACTCCGTCAATCGCGGGCAGGTCGGGGAAACCGGCAGGGGCCAGTGGCGAGGTTTTGGTGATCGTGGCCACGGGGTTTTACTCCTGAATCAGGTCCAGCTGGCGGATGACTTCAGGACCAACCCCTTCAAGGGCGGTGCGTTCGATCTGAGCCTGTTGGGTCAACTCATCAATACGGGCCTGAATAGCCTCTTGCTGAATGGTCTGGGCCAGTTCATCGCGCACGGCCTCAAGCGCGGGGGCTTCAGATTTGCGCTTGTCGTTCAGGATCACCAGATGCCAGCCGAACTGCGTTTGTACCGGGTCTGAGATCTGACCTTTTTCAAGGCCCAGCACAGCGTTTTCAAACTCAGGCACCATCTGGCCCTTGCCGAACCAACCCAGCGCACCGCCGTTGGGGCCGGACGGCCCGGTCGAATGCTCGCGCGCCATCTCGGCAAAGTCGGCACCGTCATCCAATTGCGCCTTGAGCGCTTTGGCCTCGTCCTCGGATTCAACAAGAATATGGCTGGCATCGAACTCGTCTTCGCCTTCAAATTCGGCGAATTGCGCGTCATAGGCCGCTTGTACTGCCTCATCCGTCACAACATCGTTGGTCAGGGCGTTCACAGTCTGCACCGCCAGCAAAGAGCGTGTCTCATTGTCCAGCGTCAGAACGTTTTGCTGGGTCAGCTCTTCCTGCTGTTGGCCCAGCAATTGCTGCTGGATCAGTTGCTCAAGCACGAAGTCATACAGCACATCATCCTCGATCTGCTGGTATTGCTGCGGCAATGCCGCAACGGTGGCGACAACGTGACCCAGTGTGATCTGGTCCCCGTTGACCGTGGCCAGAACGGTACCTGCATCTGGCTTGGTTTCGGCGGCCAGCGGCAGCGCCATCACGGCGGTCAAAGCCAGCGATGGCAGAAAAGTGAGGCCTTTGGGCATGGAATCATCCTATTTCTTTGCCGCGACAGGGCGCAGCGTTGACACTTCAGAACCTGCCGCTTACATCGCTTTGAAGCCTTGGACAGGGCCGCCTTTCACCCCCCGTATCTATGGGTTGCGCGCAAGGTGGGCAAGCCTGTCGCAACCAAGACAAGAACAGATCCGCTGGAGTGAACATGCTGGGACTCGGAACGCTCGCCAAAAAGGTGTTCGGAACACCGAACGACCGCAAGATCAAGGCGACCCGCCCACTGATCGAAAAGATCAACGCGCTGGAACCTGAGTTCGAAAAACTCTCTGACGAGGGTCTGATCGAAAAGACCGCCGAACTGCGCAAACGCGCGCTGGATGGCGAGAACCTGGATGACCTGCTGCCCGAAGCTTTTGCCAACGTGCGCGAAGGTGCCAAGCGCGCGCTGGGTCTGCGGGCCTTTGATGTGCAGCTGATGGGCGGCACCTTCCTGCATCAGGGTAATATTTCCGAGATGAAGACGGGTGAGGGCAAGACACTTGTTGCCACTTTCCCCGCCTACCTGAACGCCCTGACCGGCAAGGGCGTGCATGTCGTCACGGTCAACGAATACCTGGCCAAACGGGATGCCGAATGGATGGGCAAAGTCTTTGCCGCGTTGGGTATGACCACCGGTGTGATCTGGTCGGGCCAGCAAGATGCCGAGAAGAAAGCCGCTTATGCCTGTGACGTGACCTACGCCACCAACAACGAGCTTGGCTTCGACTATCTGCGCGACAACATGAAGGCCGATATGGCCGATATCTATCAAAAGCATCACAATTTCGCGATTGTGGATGAGGTCGACTCGATCCTGATTGATGAGGCGCGGACGCCGCTGATCATCTCGGGTCCGGCGCAGGACCGGTCGGATCTGTACACCGCGATTGATGCGCTGATCCCGAGCCTGAGTGATGATCACTACTCGCTGGACGAAAAATCCCGCAACGTAACCTTCACCGATGAAGGCAACGAGTTTCTGGAACAGCAACTGATCGCCACGGGCCTGATCCCCGAGGATCATTCTCTGTACGATCCCGAAAGCACAACCGTAGTGCATCACGTCAATCAGGGCCTGCGTGCGCATAAACTGTTCCAGCGCGACAAAGACTATATCGTGCGTGATGGCAATGTGGTTCTGATCGACGAATTCACCGGCCGCATGATGCCGGGCCGTCGCCTGTCGGAAGGTCTGCACCAAGCGATCGAGGCGAAAGAGAACGTCCAGATTCAGCCCGAGAACGTGACTCTGGCCAGTGTGACCTTCCAGAACTATTTCCGCCTCTATGACAAGCTGGGCGGCATGACCGGGACCGCGCTGACCGAAGCCGAAGAATTCCAGGAAATCTACGGTCTGGGTGTGGTCGAAGTCCCCACCAACCGTCCGATTGCGCGTCTCGACGAAGACGATCAGGTTTATCGTACCGCGATGGAGAAATACGGCGCGATTATCTCTGAGGCGAAGAAGGCCCAGGACAAGGGTCAACCGGTTCTGATCGGCACCACCTCGATCGAGAAATCCGAAGTTCTCAGCCAAATGCTGACCAAGGAAAAGATCGAACACAACGTTCTGAACGCTCGCCAGCATGAACAAGAGGCCCAGATCGTCGCCGATGCGGGCCGCAACGGTGCAGTCACCATCGCCACCAACATGGCCGGTCGTGGTACTGACATTCAGCTGGGCGGCAACGTCGAGATGAAGGTTTTGCAGGCCCTTGCCGAAAACCCCGAGGCCGATCCAGCCGAGCTGCGCGCTGCGGAAGAGGCCAAGCACGCCGAGGAAAAACAAAAGGTTCTGGATGCCGGCGGGCTTTATGTGATGGCCTCGGAACGCCATGAAAGCCGCCGCATCGACAACCAGTTGCGCGGCCGCTCGGGCCGTCAGGGCGATCCCGGTCGCACCGTGTTCTACCTGAGCCTCGAAGACGATCTGATGCGCATCTTCGGCTCGGAACGTCTGGACAAGGTGTTGACCACATTAGGCATGAAAGAGGGCGAAGCCATCGTTCACCCCTGGGTCAACAAATCGCTGGAACGCGCACAATCCAAGGTCGAAGGCCGCAACTTTGACATGCGCAAGAACGTTCTGAAGTTCGACGACGTGATGAATGATCAGCGTAAGGTGGTCTTCAGCCAGCGGCGCGAGATCATGTCAGCCGATGACCTGTCCGAGATCGTCTCAGATATGCGCGAGCAGGTTATCGACGATCTGATCGACGAATACATGCCGCCGAAATCCTATGCAGACCAATGGGACACAACTGGTTTTTATGCTGCTGTAATCGAAAAACTGGGCGTAGATGTTCCGCTGATCGACTGGGCCGAAGAAGAAGGCGTCGATAACGAAATTATCCGCGGTCGATTGACAAAAGCGACGGATGAGATGATGGCGCAAAAAGCCGTCGCCTTTGGCCTGGATAACATGCGCAACATCGAAAAACAGGTGCTGCTGCAAACCATTGATAGCAAATGGCGCGAACACCTGCTGACGCTGGAACATTTGCGCTCGGTCGTTGGATTCCGGGGCTACGCCCAGCGCGATCCGCTGAACGAGTACAAGAACGAAAGCTTCCAGCTGTTCGAAGGCATGCTGGACAGTTTGCGCGAAACCGTGACTCAGCAATTGTCGCGCGTGCGCCCGCTGACCGAAGAAGAACAGCGCGAGATGTTGGCGCAGATGGCGGCCCAGCAAGCGCAGTCTCAGAAAGCGGTTGATCAGGCCGCAGGTGCTGCCGAGGCCAAGGCCGAGGCCGTCGCGTCGGGCGATGCACTGCCCGGCTTTGACGAGAATGATCCCTCGACCTGGGGCAATCCATCGCGCAACGGTCAATGCCCCTGTGGTTCGGGCAAGAAGTTCAAACACTGCCACGGACGATTGACCTAACGTCAACAAACACCAGTCACAATCGCTCCGCTTCGCGGCCACAAATTGGCCGCGATTTTTAACGAGAGTGCGACTCGCTCCTTCAACTGGGGAGGGTGTTTTGTTCGTAGTCAGAAATTACGTGACCATGTGCGGCACGGTCGCTTGTGCCATGGGTATTGGTTACCTGATGCAATATGGTGCGCCTGCGCAGCCGAATGACGCGCAGGAACCTGTCGCCGTGGCTTCTGTCGCGGATCAGGCCTCGGTCATTGCCGGGCTTGAGCGTATCGTGCAAACCTCTTCCTCTGACGGGACCCCCTCTCAACCGATTGAGCGCCCTGCGCCGAAGGCCGCACAAAAGCACACCAATTGCAGCATCAGCGCGCGTGCCACCGCCCAAATGGGTGCCAATGCACGGCTGCGGATCAAGGCCCCCTGCCGCAGCAATGAACGTGTTGAAATCCACCACAGCGGTCTGACGCTGACACAGCAAACCGATGAAAACGGTGCCTTGGACCTGACCATTCCGGCCCTGTCCGAATATGCCATTTTCCTGATCTCATTCGAGGATCAGACCGGCACGGTCGCCACCACTCACATCATGGACATTGACCAGTTCGACCGGGTCGCGTTGCAATGGCAGGGTCAGACCGATCTGCAAATCCACGCCTTGGAGTTCGGCGCAAGCTATGGAGAACCGGGGCATATCTCAACCAATAGCGCATCGCAGGGCGCGGGCTCTGTGGTCCATCTGGGAAGTGCGGGCTTCCACGATTCACAGAATATCCAGGTTTACTCGTTCCCGGCTGCACGTTCGGAACAATCCGGCTCGGTCGCTTTGACGGTTGAAACCGAAGTGACTGAGGCCAATTGTGGCCGCGATCTGAACGTCCAGTCTTTGGAACTGCGCAGTGATCGTCGGCTGCGGTCGCGCGATCTGATCCTGACGATGCCGATGTGTACCGAAGTCGGTGAGTTTCTGGTGTTGAATAATCTGTTCCAAGACCTAACAATCGCGGCAAATTAAACCGCAGGCAGGCTCGACCTTCTCATGACACTTTATCGTGCGGCGCTGGCCGTACTGTTTTCTGTTTCGCTGGCTGTTTCAGCCGCAGCGCAGGATATTGTTCTGACATCGCACGATGGCAAGATCGAAGTCTCCGGCACACTGCTGGGCTTTGATGGCGAATTCTACCGGGTCGACACCCAGTTCGGAGAGCTGACGGTTGATGGCTCCGGCGTCACATGCGACGGCCCCGCCTGCCCCAGCCTGACCGATTTCGTGGCCGAGGTCCGGTTCTCGGGTTCATCCGTGATGGCCGAAACGGTCCTGCCCGCTCTAATCATCGGCTTCGCCCGGCAAGAGGGTCTGACAGCAACCCCAACGCGCGTGGATGAACGCAGCTTTGCCTATGAGCTGCGCCAGCCAGACCGCACGGCCCCTCTCGCCCGCCTGTTCTTTCGCGTTGGAACGACGGATCAGGGGTTTGCCGACCTCATGGACAACGACGCCGACATCGTAATGGCGCAACGCGAAATCCGGGATGAGGAACGCAACATGGCCGAGGCCGCAGGTCTGGGCGATCTGACCCATCCCCGCCGCGCGCGGATTGTAGCACTGGATGCGATCGTGCCGGTAGTTGCGCGAGAGAACACCGTTCAGCAGATTTCACCCGCGGATCTAGTCCGTGTTCTGTCGGGCGAGATCAACAATTGGACAGATCTGGAAGGGCCGGACGCTCCGATTGCCCTTCACATGCCAGACGCCGGTTCCGGCTTGTTTCAGGGTGTCGAGGATCAGCTGTTGCGCCCCGCTCAGGTTGAGCTATCCGAAGGCGTTCTCCGCCACCAGCGCAATCGCGATCTTGTCCAAGCAGTGGTCAACGACCCATTCGCGATCGGCATCACGACGCAAGCGGCCTCGGGCCCGACCCGCGCGCTGCCTTTGACCGGAGGTTGCGGACATGCGCTCGCGGCGACTCGACAGTCTATCAAGACCGAAGATTACCCGCTGACTTCTCCGATGTTCCTTTACCTGCCGCAACGTCGCCTGCCTCGGATCGCGCGCCAGTTTCTGGCATATACCCGCTCTGCCGACGCGCAGATGGCCATCCGACAGGCCGGGTTTGTCGATCAAGCGACCGAGAACCTGCCCATTGGGCTGCAAGGGGATCGTCTTTCCAATGCCATCGTTTCCGGCGGGGCCGAGGTCGGACTGGAAGAGCTTCAACACATGGTCGAAACTCTGCGGCCTTTGTCTAGACTGTCGATCTCCTTCCGGTTCGAGCCGGGAAGCTCTCGCCCGGACGCGCAATCACGGTCCAATATTCTGCAATTGGCCCAGGCGCTTGAGTCCGGCAGTTTGACCCCTCGCAAGCTTGTCTTTGCCGGGTTCAGCGACGGGGACGGAGGCGCCAGCGCCAATGCACGGATCGCCCATCGCAGGGCACAAACGGTGCGCAATGCGGTTCTGGCCGCTGTTGAGACCGAAATCCCCGACAGTATCGAGATCACAACCGAAGGATTCGGAGAAGCGATGCCCATGGCCTGCGATGACACCGAATGGGGCCGAAAAACAAACCGCCGAGTTGAGGTTTGGGTGAACTAAAGAGTGCCAATGTCGGGCAGCAGCCCGGACGAAACCGCCTCCGCAATCAATGAGGGTGCTGCGTAGCCGCGTGTAGACCAAGTCTGATCTCTAGGTACGCGGCGGTTCTTCCCAGCGAGACGCAAAAACTTACAAAGACCCTGTGACGCATTTCAATTGAGGCGACATAGGCGAAAGCAAGAAACTGTCCTGATCGATATGAATCGGACAACATGGAACTCTCAAACCAGATAGCAATTTCAGTCGCTAGGGCAATCGACAAGAAACACGAGCCTTCCCGTCACAAATACCCCTCAGACCGAAAGCTCAGCTCGGTTGATTTTCCGATGATCAGATGGTCGTGCAGCGTCAGCCCCAACGCCGTGCAGGCATCCTGAATGCGGTTCGTCATGTCGATATCCGATTGCGACGGCGTCGGGTCGCCGGAGGGATGGTTATGCACCAAAATCAGGGCTGAGGCGTTCAGCTCCAGCGCTCGTTTCGCCACCTCGCGCGGGTAGACCGGTACGTGATCGACAGTGCCCTTCGCCTGCTCTTCATCCGCGATCATCACGTTCTTGCGGTCAAGGTAGAACACGCGAAACTGCTCGATCTCTCGATGCGCCATCGTTGTGTGGCAATAGTCCAGCAGAGCGTCCCAGCCTGAAATCACGTGGCGCTGCATCACCCGCGCGCGGGCCATACGATGGGCGCAGGCTTCCAGGATTTTCAGATCGGTGATGACGGTTTCACCGACGCCTTTGATCTGACGCAACCGCTCCTCTGGTGCGGTTAGAACGCGGTTGAAGTCGCCAAACGTATCCATCAGCAGCCGGGCCAGCGGTTTCACATCCTGCCGTGGAATGGACCGAAACAGCACCAGTTCCAACAACTCATAGTCCGGCATAGCGCCCGAGCCGCCAGACATGAACCGTTCGCGCAGCCGCTTGCGATGGTCTTTGATGTAGGAGGGTAACCGACCCGTCGGCAGCGGCTGCGCTGGCGCTTCGTCCGTATCGAAAAGCATCGGGGCTTCGGCAAAGGCGTCCTGTGTCATGGGGCTCACCTTGGCGCAGAATCGGTTTCTGAAAGGTTAACGCGCCTCACCGGCCATGCGGGCTGTGGCGCGGCGTACCAGCATGTGAAGCAGGATCGAGAACACGCCCAAAGTCAGCATGGCCGCGAACATCAGATCGGTCTTGGCCCGGCCATTGGCCAGCAACATAAGATAGCCCAGCCCTTGCGAGGACCCGACCCATTCGCCGATTACCGCCCCGATTGGCGCATAGACCGCCGCCAACCGCATCCCCGAGGCCAGCGAAGGCAGCGCCGCCGGGATACGGATGTGCCACAGGACCGAACGCGGGCTTGCCTGCATCGTGCGCGCAAGATCGAGGTATCCGGGCGGGGTCCTCATCAGACCGTCAAAAAAGGATGAGGTGATCGGGAAATAGATGATCAGAACCGCCATCGCGACCTTGGACCAAAGGCCATAGCCCAGCCACAGGGTCAGCAGCGGCGCCAGCGCAAAGACTGGCAGAGCCTGGGTGAACACCAGCATCGGCTGCACCAACACCCGTGCGGCCCGCGAATTGGCCAGCTGCAGCGCGGTGACGACGCCTAGTATGGTTCCCACCGCCAGGCCGATCACGACCTCAACCGCGGTAATCCAAGTGTGTTCCGCAATCACCCAGCGGTTCTGCCACCAGGTCTCGGCTACAAGCGCCGGGCCGGGCAGGATGAACTTGGGCAGACCTGTCAGGCTGACAATCGCTTGCCAGACAGCCAGAGCGAACAAGGTTGCTGCAAGGGCGGAGAGGAGTTTCATGCCGCCTCTCTCAGCAGTTTCAACAGCACGCCTTGGGTTTCCAATGTCTCCAGATCATCCACATGGCGCGGTGCGGGCGCGGCAGGCGGAGCACAGGGCGTCAACCCCTGCTGCGTCATCACGACGATGGATTGGCCCAGACGCGCGGCCTCGGCCGGGTCGTGGGTGACCAGAAGGACCGTCCGACCCTGAAGCGCCTCGGCGGCCAGATCCTGCATATCCGCGCGGGTGCGCGCGTCGAGGGCCGAGAATGGCTCATCCAACAGCACGATGGGGCGATCCTCCATCAGGGTCCGCGCCAAGGCGACGCGCTGGCGTTGGCCGCCAGACAGCTCCGACGGTTTCTTGGCCATGTGGTCTTGTAAGCGCATCCGTTCAATCAGACGGTCCCGGCGATCCAGATCGGGTTTCTCACCCCGCAACCGCGCGCCGAGCGAGACGTTTTGCGCCACCGTCGCCCAAGGCAGCAGCAAGTCGTCCTGCGCCATATAGGCCACGCGGGTTGGGACCGTTTGGCCATCACTGGCCAATATCTGGCCGGCGAAATCCGCGCCTGTCTCCAACCCGGCAATCAGGCGCAGAACCGTGGTTTTGCCAACGCCCGATCCGCCCAACAGACAAGTCCACTGCCCCGCCCCAAGGGTTAGGGTCAGCGGTGCGAACAAGGGCGCATCGCCAATACTCGCGTGTCCGCTGATGGTGAGATCGGGCGCCCGGGTCATGGGGTCAGACCCATTTGCCAGAAATTGACCTCCAACTCCGTCGCGGTTCGGAAGGTCTGGCACAAACGCTCCCATCGCGGAGAGACCTCGAAGTCTGCCCCAATCCGTCGTGTTAGAGCCGAATCCAACAGTTCGCCAACCGCTTTGCACGCACCCTGGTAATCCTCACCGGCATAGGTGTTGATCCAGTCGTGATAAGTCTCGGATGTGGCCTCGGAGGCCAGTCGAGACCCGATTTCCCCGTACCCCATCACACAGGGCGCAAGCGCTGCCAACAGGTCCAGCAGATCGCCGCTGTATCCGGCCTCCAGCACGAACCGCGTATAGGCAAGATTTTCGGCACGTTCCGGGGTTGCAAACAGCTCCTCCTGAGAAATCCCGGCCGCTTCGCAGATCCCGATATGCAACTGCATCTCTTCGGCGACCAAGGCGTTCACGGTGCCCACAGCCGTCAGCATCTCTTCATGCGTTTCCGACTTCACCACCGCCAGCGCCCAGGCGCGGCTGAAATGGATCAGGAACACATAATCCTGACGCAGGTAATGCAGGAATGCCTCGCGGGGCAGAGAGCCGTCCTTCATCCCTTCGACAAAGGCGTGGCGGGTGTAGTCCTGCCACGGCCCCTGCGCCGCATCACGCATCAGCGTAAAGGCTTTGCCATATTCGCTCATTGCGCGGTCACGTCGATGGTTATGTCGCTGACCGGCAGTACGCTGTCGATCATACCGCTTTCGTTCAGGAAGGTTTCGAACCGGGCGTAACGGCCTGCATCAAAACCCGCCGGGCGCAGAGCGAAACGTGGCAGAGTGTCGACCCATGCGCGGGCATTCAGCTCATCCTGCAACTCGGGCGAGGTCGCGGCGAAGATCTCCCAGCTTTTCTCCGGGTTGTTGACAATGTACTGGGTCGCTTTTTCGGTCGCTGCCAGGAAACGCGCGATCTTGTCCTTGTCCATCGTCTCGGGGTTTGCGACGTAGATTAGCTCGTCATAAGACGGCACGCCCTCTTCCTCGATATAGAAACAAGTGCCGGGACGGCCTTCGATATCCATCTGGTTCAGCTCGAAGTTCCGATACGCACCGATCACCGCATCCACCTGACCGGTCATCAGCGACGGTGAGAGCGAGAAGTTCACGTTGATCAGCTCAACATCGTCCAGCGCCACACCATATTTACCCAGCACGGTGCCCAGAACAGCCTCTTCCACGCCCGCGACCGAGAAACCGATCTTCTTGCCCTTCAGGTCCGCAGGCGACTTGATCGGACCATCTTCGAGAACCAACAGGCAGTTCAGAGGGGTGGCAACCAGCGTACCGACGCGTTTCAGCGGCAGGCCTTCATGGATCTGCAGGTGCAATTGCGGCTGATAAGATACGGCCAGTTCGGCCTGACCAGCAGCCACCAGACGCGGCGGGGCAGAGGGATCAGCTGGGGGAACGATCTCAACCTCGAGGCCCTGCTCGGCAAAATAGCCGTTTTCCTGCGCCACGATGATGGGCCCATGATCCGGGTTGATGAACCAGTCCAGCAGAACGGTCATCTTGTCTTCGGCCCAGGCCGGCGCAGCGGCCAGAAGGGCGATGGCTGTCATCAGCTTTTTCATGTCTCGCGTTTCCTTTTTACTCACGAGGTTGAGGCCGCGACGAGGACAATCTCGCCCGGCCAATCCGGTTCAATCTGTTCAGCCGCACGCCAGGCGCGCAGGCCGGTTGCACAGCACAAAGCCAGCCTTTTAGATTTGTTAGGCTCTGATTTTAGGTGGTCCACGCTTAGCCGTCGTGCCAGGGGGTGGATGGGTTGAGGAGCTTCGTCTTTACTCCGAAGCTCAACAATCACATCATCTGAGGACAGCTGCGAGGCGGCGACGAAGGCGAAGGATTGCTCAGGCTCAGGCGCTGCGTCAAAGCGGAAGCTGGAGCTTCGGAAAGTATGGGCGTCCACCTGCACCATCTGGCCAAGGGGCGACGGGTCAAGGTCCAGGATCAAAGCCAAAGCCATTTGCGCCTGCATCGCTCCGATCATCCCCACGACCGGCCCCAGCACGCCTGCCGTAGCGCAGCTCGCCCCACTGGTCGGGGCGTCGGGGAACACGGCCCGCAGAGACGGCGCACCGCCGCAGAAAGCGCCCGCATAGCCAGACAGGCCCAACACTGAGGCGCTGACCAATGGCCTGCCCAAGGTGAGGCAGATATCCGACAGGGTGTAGCTGGCGGCATAGCTGTCCGCACAGTCGAGAATCACATCGGCCTGTGAAACAAAACCAGCCGCATTTTCACTTGTTAGAGCCTGTTTTTGCGCCACGACGTCGATATCAGAATTCAAAGCACGGCAGCGATCGGCTGCAACTTCGGCCTTTGGGCGTCCGCAATCAGCCTCAGAAAACAGCGTCTGTCGATGCAGGTTCGACTGGGCCACGTCATCCGCATCGAGGATCGTCAGATGGCCAACACCTGCCCCGGCCAGCAAAGGCAGGGCCGGAGCCGCCAATCCGCCCGCCCCTACAACCAGAACCCGCGCCTTGGACAGGCGCGCCTGCCCGTCGGCCCCGACCTCAGGCAGGATCATCTGGCGGGCGTAGCGGCTCATCTGGTGGCCTCGATCCATTGGCGCACCCGCGCCTCGGGGTCGGCGTTCAGGGTAATGTCCGTGACGACCGAGACGATATCGGCACCCGCCTCAAGCACGCCGGGCGCGCGTTCGACGCTCATACCGCCGATCCCGACCAGAGGGATATCGCCCACTCGGGCCTTCCATTCGGCGACGCGCGGCAGGCCCTGCTGCTCCCACTTCATCTTTTTCAGGATCGTCGGATAGACCGGCCCCAGTGCGATGTAGTCGGGGTCCATGGCCAGAACGCGCTCTAGCTCATCACCATCATGGGTAGAAACGCCCAGCTTTAGACCCGCTTTTCGGATCGCCTTGAGGTCGGCATCGTCCAGATCTTCCTGCCCCAGATGGATCCAGTCGCAACCCCCGTCTATCGCGGCCTGCCAAAAGTCGTTCACCACCAGAACCGCGCCATGCTGCTTGCACAGATCGCGAGAGGTTGCGATCTCGGCCCGGACAACATCGTCCGGCTGGTCCTTCATGCGCAGCTGCACCAGCTTTACACCCAAGGGCAGCATCCGCCGCAGCCAGTCCGAGTGGTCAAAGATCGGGTAGAAACGGTCCAAACTCATGTTAGGAACGCCTTTCCAACAACGGGGGTCGAGGGTTCAGCCATGTCCCGGGCCTCGATCGGGTCGGCCTGATGGGCCAGCTGCCCGGCCTCAACCGCGCGCATCATGGCCTTTGCCATCAACGCCGGATCACCGGCGCGGGCGACGGCAGTGTTCAGCAATACGGCGTCATATCCCAGCTCCATCGCGTGGGCCGCATGGCTGGGCAGGCCGATCCCGGCATCAATCACCAGCGGCACATCCGGGAACTCGGCCCGCATTGCGCGCAGGGCGTATTCATTGTTCAACCCCCGGCCCGAACCGATTGGCGCACCCCAGGGCATCAGAACCTCGCACCCGGCCTCAAGCAGCCGCTCGCCCACGATCAAATCGTCGGTGGTGTAAGGGAAGACCTCGAACCCATCCTCGGTCAGGATGCGCGCGGCCTCGACCAGTTGGAAGACATCTGGCTGCAGACTGTCGGTATGACCGATCAGCTCTAGCTTAATCCACTTGGTCTCGAACACTTCGCGCGCCATATGCGCGGTGGTCACCGCCTCCTTGACCGTATGACACCCGGCGGTGTTGGGCAGCACCAGCACGCCCAGATCGCGGATCATCTGCCAAAAGGTCTGCCCGGCCCCAGATTCCCGCCGTAAAGAGACCGTCGCCACACCCGCGCCGCTGTCGCGAAACGCCTGTTCTAGGATAGCAGGGCTGGGATATTGCGCGGTGCCCAGCATCAGCGGGTTGGGCAGATCGACGCCGTAAAAGCTTTTCATCCTCACCCTCCTTGCATCGGCGACAGGATTTCGACCCGGTCACCTTCGGACAGGGCATGGGCAATGCGCAGGCTGGAGGGCACGAATTCCTCGTTCACCGCCGTTGCGACACGGCCCGAGAAACCGCATTCATCTAGCAGCTCTGCCAAGGTGGAGGCCTTTACCTCCTTGGGGTCGCCATTAAGCACGATCTTCATCGACCATCTCCGAATGTTTGTTCTCAAGCGCCAGATCGGCCACGCCCTGCGCCAGCGCTGGGGCCAACAGGTAGCCATGGCGGTAGAGGCCATTGGCATAGATCGTCCGGCCCAAGCGCCGGATACGCGGCAGGTTGTCTGGAAAGGCAGGGCGCAGATCGACGCCGATTTCCAGCACCTCAGCCTCACCAAAGGCCGGGTTCAAAGCGTAGGCCGCGCTGAGCAGTTCCAGCATTGAGCGCGCGGTGATCCGGCTGCTGTCTTCGCTTTCGATCATGGTCGCGCCCAGCATGTAGATGCCCTCACCACGCGGCACGATGTAGAGCGGCATCCGCGGGTGCAGCAGGCGCACGGGGCGTGTCAGCATCACATCAGGGCAACGCACCACCAGCATCTCGCCCTTTACGCCACGCAGATCATGCAGGTATTCCCGCGCGTGCAACCCTCGACAATCGATGGCGTTCTCCAGCTTTGCAGGTGCGAGTTTGCGGTGGAATTCTACGCCCTTGTCTTTGAGTCCTCGGTGCAGGTCCAGCAACGCCTGACGGGGGTCAAGATGCGCTTCTTGATCGAAGTACAGTCCCTTTCCGAATCCATGCAAATCAGGCTCTAAATTAACGATTTTCGCCCGATCTACTTCGGAAAAAGAATTCGTCCGACGGGCAAATCTGCGCAAATCCGGAATGTCCCGCGCATTTGCCACGACCAGAGTGCCGCATCGTTGGACAGGTGTTCGAGACGCCCACCACTCGATGGCGGATTGACCCAGCCTAAGGACAGGTTCCTCCGCGTTTTCATACTCGCACCACGGGGCCAACATACCGCCCGCCCACCAGGAACATCCATGCGGACCTGGGGGGCCGCCGGGATCAAAAACCTGCACCTTGGCCCCGCGCGAGACCAGCTCTGACGCGACGGCCAAACCGGCTACACCGGCGCCTATGACGGACCAGAGGGTCACGCAGGCCAAACCCGGTGGAAGTGATGAACAGGCCCGTGGCCTGCGCCGATCTTCAGCTCATCGGCCCGCATGATGGCGCCCTGCAGATACTCATGCGCCTGCGCCACAGCATCGGCGAGGGTCAGGTCCTTGGCCAAACCGGCAGCGATGGATGAGGACAGCGTGCAACCCGTGCCATGGGTGTTTCGGGTAGCCTTGCGGGGGGCCTGAAATTCGGCAATCACCCCGGTTTCGTCGATCAGCAGATCATGGCACACATCCCCCTTGCCATGGCCGCCCTTCATCAAGACCGCTTTTGCACCCAACGCACACAGAGCTTTCCCCTGTTCAACCATCGCGTCGGGCGTGTCGGCATCGCCTTGATCCAGCAAACATGCCGCCTCAGGCAGGTTTGGCGTCAGAACCGTCGCCCGGGGTAGCAGGACATCGCGCAGGGTTTGAACCGCCTCATCGGCCAGCAGGGCATCACCGGATTTCGCAATCATCACGGGGTCCAGAACGACTGGCCCTCGAAACCCGGAAATCCCCTGCGCCACAGTTTCAATGATTTCTGGCGTCGCCAGCATTCCGATCTTGATGGCACGTACATCCAGATCGCTTAGGACCGCTTCGATCTGGGCCGAGATGACCTCGGACGGGATACCATGCACGGCCGTAACCGCCTGCGTGTTCTGAGCAGTAACAGCGGTGATCACGCTGGCCCCGAAAACACCCAAAGCCGACATCGCCTTGAGATCGGCCTGAATGCCCGCGCCGCCGCCGCTGTCGGATCCTGCTATGGTCAAGGCAATAGGTGCCACGTCGTTGCTCCATCTATTGTGAGCAACTCGGGCATGGAAAACGTCTGTTTGCTTTAGACCGTTCCCTACGCCGGAATTGCCCGGATCAGGTTCGATGGGTTAGCGCTTGCGCCTCTCAGCCCTTCGATAAGGGCACCCCAACGGTTGATGCGGACAATCTCAGGACCGGTCTGGAAAATCAAGCCTCAATCCGCGTATCGTATGGCCAATATCTTCAATAAAATAAGGCCAGAGGAACGGTGGAGTTTGCGGGAACCTGCCCCACGCTCCGAAGCTATTTGCGACAGATGAATGAAGGATCACATCCTTTGGAAGGCCGAGCCACCCGGCGACAGAGACGTGTGGGGCGGTGGGATCAGAGCCTCGATCGAAAAAGGCCGCCCCAGTTAGAGCGGCCTGAACTTAGCTTTTCATCCCATCCCAGAAGGACTTCACGGATGAGAAAAAGCTTTTTGATTCTGGATGGTTATCCTCACCCAAATCATCAAACTCACGCAAAAGTTCTTTCTGGCGAGAGGTGAGGTTGACCGGAGTTTCCACAGCCAGTTCGATGAACATGTCACCGATGCCACCACCCCGCAAAGCAGGCATGCCCTTTCCGCGCAGGCGCATTTGGCGACCCGACTGGCTGCCCGCCGGGATCTGCACCCGTCCGCGCCCGCCATCAATGGTAGGCACCTCGATGGACCCGCCCAGCGCGGCTTTGGCCATGCTGACAGGCACGCGGCAATAGAGATTCACGCTGTCACGTTCGAACAGTTTGTGGTCCGAGACCTCAACAAAGATATAGAGGTCACCCGGAGGGCCACCGCGCATACCGGCCTCACCCTCACCCGCGAGGCGGATGCGCGTACCGGTCTCGACACCAGCTGGGATATTGACCGACAGCGCGCGTTCTTTTTCCACACGGCCCGCGCCATTGCAGGATTTACAGGGGTTTTTGATGATCTGCCCAAGGCCCGAACAAGTCGGACAGGTGCGTTCAACTGTGAAAAAGCCCTGCTGAGCCCGAACCTTACCCATGCCAGAGCAAGTCGGACATGTCGTAGGTTCAACACCACCCTCTGCACCCGAGCCATCACAGGCCGAACAAGCCACGGCTGCGGGGACGTTGATGGTTTTCTGCAGGCCCGAGAAAGCCTCTTCCAGCGTTACGCGCAGATTATAGCGCAGGTCGGACCCGCGTGCCGCGCGACGTCCGCCGCCGCCACCACGTTGTCCGCCCATGAAGTCGCCGAAGAGATCATCGAACACATCCGAGAACGCGCTGGAGAAGTCACCCTGACCAAATCCGCCGCCCGGACGGCCACCACCGCCCATGCCATTTTCAAAAGCGGCATGACCAAAACGGTCGTAGGCTGCTTTTTTGTCAGCATCGCGCAGCACGTCATAGGCTTCGTTCGCTTCTTTGAACTGCGCCTCGGCATCCGGGTTGTCTTTGTTGCGGTCGGGATGCAATTCTTTGGCTTTCTTGCGAAAACCTTTCTTGATCTCATCCGCAGATGCGCCCTTGGTGACACCAAGCACATCATAGTAGTCGCGTTTTGACATCAGTTTTCCCTTCTGCCTCAACGTAATCGGGCCGGCCCGGCAAGCGGACCGGCCCAGATTGGCCCGGTTACCGGTTACTTACGCTTGTCGTCGTCCAGATCTTCGAACTCGGCGTCGACAATGTCATCATCCGCAGGACCTGCGTCTGCTGCTGCAGGCTCTTCCTCGCCCTCTTCGGCTTGCGCCTTGTAGATGGCTTCGCCCAGCTTCATAGCAGCTTCGGTGACGTTCTGGATGCCAGACTTGATCTTGTCGGCGTTCTCGGTTTCCAGCTCGTCCTTCAGCGCGGCAATTGCCAGCTCAATGGCTTCGATGGTGGTCGGATCAACCTTGTCGGAGTGCTCTTCCATCGACTTCTCGGTCGAGTGGATGAGGCTTTCCGCCTGGTTCTTGGCGTCGACCAGCTCGCGGCGTTCCTTGTCGGCTTCCGCGTTCTCTTCGGCGTCCTTGACCATCTTTTCGATGTCCTCGTCGGACAGACCGCCCGAGGCCTGGATGGTGATCTTCTGCTCTTTGCCGGTGCCCTTGTCCTTGGCCGAAACCGAGACAATGCCGTTGGCGTCGATGTCAAAAGTCACCTCGATCTGAGGCATACCGCGCGGCGCCGGCGGGATGTCTTCGAGGTTGAACTGACCCAGGATCTTGTTGTCCGCAGCCATTTCGCGCTCACCCTGGAACACGCGGATGGTCACGGCGTTCTGGTTGTCCTCGGCGGTCGAGAAGACCTGAGACTTCTTGGTCGGGATCGTCGTGTTGCGGTCGATCAGACGGGTGAACACGCCACCCAACGTCTCGATGCCCAGCGACAGCGGGGTCACGTCCAGCAGAACCACGTCTTTGACGTCACCCTGCAGAACACCGGCCTGAATGGCGGCGCCCATGGCAACAACTTCGTCCGGGTTCACACCTTTGTGGGGCTCTTTACCGAAGAATTTGGTGACCTCTTCGATCACTTTCGGCATCCGGGTCATACCACCGACCAGAACAACTTCGTCCACGTCAGCAGCCGAAAGACCGGCGTCTTTCAGAGCGGCGGCGCAAGGCTTCATGGACTTTTTGATCAGGTCCGAAACCAGCGATTCCAGCTTGGCACGGGTCAGTTTCATGACCATGTGCAGCGGCTGACCGTTCGAACCCATCGAGATGAACGGCTGGTTAATCTCGGTCTGCGAGGTCGAGGACAGTTCGATCTTGGCTTTTTCAGCGGCTTCTTTAAGACGCTGCAGGGCCATTTTGTCTTGCGACAGGTCGACACCGTGTTCCTTTTTGAACTCATCTGCCAGGTAGTTGACGATGCGCATGTCAAAGTCTTCACCACCCAGGAAGGTGTCACCGTTGGTCGACTTAACTTCGAACAGGCCGTCATCGATCTCCAGGATGGTCACGTCGAAGGTACCGCCACCAAGGTCATAGACCGCGATGGTTTGGGTTTCTTCCTTGTCCAGACCGTAAGCCAGAGCAGCCGCTGTCGGTTCGTTGATGATCCGCAGCACTTCCAGACCGGCGATTTTGCCGGCGTCTTTGGTGGCCTGACGCTGTGCGTCGTTGAAATAGGCGGGAACTGTGATAACCGCCTGCGTGACTTCCTCACCCAGATAGCTTTCTGCGGTTTCCTTCATCTTGCCCAGAGTGAAGGCCGAGATTTGGCTTGGGGAGTATTTCTCACCGCGGGCTTCAACCCACGCGTCGCCATTGCCGCCATTTACGATGGCATAGGGCACCATTTTCTTGTCTTTTTCGACTTCTGCATCATCCACACGACGGCCGATCAGACGCTTGACGCCAAAAATCGTGTTGTCGGGGTTGGTGACCGCCTGGCGTTTTGCAGGCTGACCGACCAGTCGCTCATCTTCGGTGAAGGCGACGATCGAGGGCGTGGTCCGCGCCCCTTCCGCGTTTTCGATGACCTTCGGCTGCGAGCCATCCATGATCGCAACACACGAGTTGGTGGTGCCGAGGTCAATCCCGATTACTTTTCCCATATTTTCAATCCCTTTCTCTTCAAGGCGATGTCCCGAGGGCCGGACCCGTTATGGCATCCCGTCCCCGATCTGATGTGCGCGACAGCACTACACCATCGCGCGTCCCGGCGTATATAAGGGCCGGACCAGAGGCCTGCAAGCATTCTGAATTGCAGGTTTTCGGGAATCTGCGGCCTTTTTTGGCAAGGATTTGGTAAGGAATGGGGAATCCGGCATGGCTCGGCTGCTTTTACGGGGATTTGAGATCAGGAAGGGTTACCTGAACAGTGCCGCCCAAAGCCGGCTGATCGATGCGCTGCGCCCGATTCTGAAATCTGCACCCCTGTTCCGCCCCGTGACACCGTCGGGCAAAGAGATGTCGGTGCGCATGACCTCGGCCGGGGACTTGGGGTGGGTGACGGATAAGGCGGGCTACCGCTATCAGGGCCAGCATCCCAAGGGCATGGACTGGCCCAAGATCCCCGAACCTGTCCTTGCGATCTGGCAGGATCTGGTGGGGCGTGATCTCGCACCGGATTGCTGCCTGATCAACTATTATGGCGAAGACGCGAAGATGGGCCTGCATCAGGACAAAGATGAGGCCGATTTCTCGTGGCCAGTGTTGTCGGTCTCGCTCGGCGATGACGCGCTCTTCCGCATCGGCAACACAACACGTGGAGGCAAGACGGAATCCCTCTGGCTGAACTCGGGCGATGTGGTGATCATGGGCGGCCCAGCGCGATTGACCTATCATGGCGTAGACCGCATCCGGTTCAAGTCATCCAAACTGCTGCCCAAAGGCGGGCGGATCAACCTAACCCTGCGCGTTGCGCGTTAGCGGCGCGCGCTCCAGCTTTGTGAGACGTGTTTCTTGGTAAAGAAGACGCCCAACAGACCGATCATTAGCAGCGCGACGCCAACCCAGACCGCATATTCCCAGCTTGTGTTGCGCGGGTAATAATTGCGGAAAACATAGCCACGACACTGGTCGATCAAATGAAAAAGCGGGTTCCAAGAAAATAGAGCCAGCATATACCCGCCTAAAGCATTGGCCAGAAACATCTTGCCGGAAAAAATCATCTGCAGTCGTCGGTACACTGTGGTCAGGATTGTTGCTGTTGCCGGAAACCAAGGAGTGAGGGCCATTAACACCAGACCGACCGCACATCCGGTGAACCACGACAAAATGACCATCGCAAAGGCGGGACCTGGCTGTTCAATCACCAATGGCGTGACAGCGGCGTGATAAAGAAACAGAATGATGAACATCGCCATCATCATATTGTAGAGGATTCCAAAAGCCGTGGCTAATATGGTTACTACCATGTTCATCGGCGAGTGCAGCATCATCGGGTTGTTGCCCACTCCAACGCCCGCAATCCGCTTCACCGATTTAATATGCAGTATGAACAGGAAGACGCCTGACAAAAGATACAGAACAATGTCGCCACGCACCTTTGCTACTCGTGTACCCATTAGGGACATGATCAGATAAAACACCAGTACCATCACAAGAATCTGTACAATGCTGCGTAGTATTGCGACGACAGCATTCGAATGCTGGGATCGGATATTACGTACAACGGCATGAAAGATCAGTTCAGCCGTGGTGAAGGCACCACCCAGCAGGGTCTTGTTATTCCTGAAATAGAACACGCGTCGGGTCTTTCCTGCTCTGTTGACCTCAGTCTTTCACGAATACCTTGCCGTTCGGTAACCAGCACATCATAAGTCCGTCACCACATTCGATCAACAAACCACCAAATCGGAGCTTTTTTGTGACCTACGACGCCCTTATCCCCGTCATCCGACGTCTGGCACTGGAAGCCGGTGACAAGATCATGAAGATCTACAATTCGGATACGTTCGATGTGAAGGTCAAATCAGATGAAAGCCCCGTGACCGAGGCTGATGAGGCCGCCGATGCGTTGATATCAGAAGGGCTGCGCACCGCCTTCCCCGACATCCTGCTGGTGACCGAGGAACAGGCCGCCTCGCATTCCGAGAAGGGCGAGACATTCCTGATCGTTGATCCGCTTGATGGCACCAAGGAATTCATCAATCGGCGCGGAGATTTCACCGTCAATATAGCTCTGGTCGAAAACGGTACCCCCACGCGCGGCGTCGTCTATGCCCCTGCGCGCGGTCGCATGTTCTACACCCAAGCCGATGGGCAATCGGTCGAGGAAACCGGCGCATTGGACAAAGCCCACGCGGGGGAAACCACGCCGATTTCTGTCTCTAATCCGGACAATTCTGCCCTTTTGATCGTCGCCTCCAAATCGCACCGGGATCAGGCAACTGAGGATTACATCAACAAATATCAGGTGCTGGACAGCAAGAGCGCGGGCTCGTCCCTCAAGTTCTGTCTGGTCGCAACGGGTGAGGCGGATCTCTACCCGCGGGTCGGGCGCACGATGGAGTGGGACACCGCCGCCGGGCACGCTGTACTGGCAGGGGCTGGTGGTCAGGTGGTCCGGTTCGACGACCACACACCTCTGACCTATGGCAAGGACGGCTATGCAAACCCGTTCTTCATCGCCTACTCTCCGGGTGTTGAGTTGAAGGAAGCCTGATGTCCGTTCTGATCGCCATTCCCGCCCGCTATGCTTCATCCCGATATCCGGGCAAGCCTTTGGTGCCGCTGACCGGCGCGACGGGCAAAGCCATGACACTGATCGAACGGTCCTGGCGGGCGGCCATGTCTGTGTCAGGTGTAGATAAGGTGGTTGTCGCCTCAGATGACGACCGCATCCGGGAAGCCGCCGAAGGGTTCGGCGCCGAAGTCGTTATGACCTCGGAAACCTGCCAGAACGGCACCGAACGCTGTGCCGAGGCACATGGGGTTTTGGGCGGTGGCTATGAGATCATCGTGAACCTGCAAGGCGACGCGCCGCTGACACCGCATTGGTTTGTCGAGGACCTGATCTCGGGCCTGCACGCCGCGCCCGAGGCTGGTGTCGCAACACCTGTTCTGCGCTGCGACGGAGACGCGCTGAACAGCCTGCTCAATGATCGCAAACACGGGCGCGTTGGCGGCACGACTGCCGTTTTTGCCAGCGATAACAGCGCGATGTATTTCTCGAAAGAGGTGGTGCCCTTCACCTCCGACAGCTATGCGGGTGCGGATCCAACCCCGGTGTTTCACCATGTCGGCGTCTATGCCTACCGCCCGGATGCGTTGGCGGCCTATCCCAGCTGGCCCATCGGTCCGCTAGAGCAGTTGGAAGGTCTGGAACAGCTGCGCTTCATGGAAAACGGCCGCAAGGTTCTATGCGTCGAGGTCGAAGCCAAAGGCCGCCAGTTTTGGGAGTTGAACAACCCTCAGGACGTGCCCAAGATCGAAGCGATGATGGCAGATATGGGGCTGGAGTGATCCCTTTTCCCCCTGACCGAGCCTGCCAATCTGACGTAGAAGCGCCCAATTATGACCAATGGAGCTGATATGAAAACGATCTTAGTCACCGGTGGCGCAGGCTATATCGGCTCTCACGCTTGCAAGGCGCTGGCGCGAGCAGGCTTTGTGCCGGTCACCTACGACAGTCTTGTCACCGGATGGCAGGATGCGGTTAAGTTTGGCCCGTTTGAACAGGGCGACCTGCTAGACCGCGCGCGGCTGGACGAGGTTTTTGCCAAATATCAGCCTCAGGCCGTGATGCATTTCGCCGCGCTCAGTCAGGTGGGAGAGGCGATGAAAGAGCCCGCGCGCTATTGGTCGAACAATGTGACTGGCTCGCTGACTCTGATCGAGGCCGCGGTGACCGCAGGCTGTCTGGATTTCGTGTTTTCCTCAACCTGCGCGACCTATGGCGATCAGGACAATGTTGTGCTGGATGAGGACACGCCCCAGCACCCGATCAACGCTTATGGAGCGTCAAAGCGCGCGATCGAGGATATCTTGCGGGATTTTGAGGCCGCTCATGGCTTGCGCCATGTGATCTTCCGATATTTCAATGTGGCTGGTGCCGATCCAGAAGGCGAGGTTGGAGAGTTCCACCGGCCTGAGACCCATCTGATCCCTCTGATGCTGGATGCGATTGATGGCAAGCGGGATGGCTTGACCGTGTTCGGCACAGACTACGACACGCCAGACGGTACCTGCATCCGCGACTATGTGCATGTCTGCGATCTGGTCGATGCGCATATTCTGGGCTTGAACTGGCTGCAACAGGGCAAGGACAGCCGCGTGTTCAATCTGGGCACTGGCTCGGGGTTCACGGTTCTTGAGGTTATCGAGCAGTCCAAAACCGTCACCAACCGCGCCGTTCCCTATACCGTCGGACCCCGCCGCGCAGGTGATTGCACCAAGCTGGTGTCAGGCTCAGTGCGCGCCGAAGGAGAGTTGGGCTGGAGGCCAAAACGCTCTACGTTAGAGACGATGATTACTGACGCGTGGCGCTGGCACCAAACCGGCACCTACGAGAAATGAGCCGCCTTTGACCCCCGTCAGCGCCCAGCTTCCCCGCATCAGCACGGCCCAGAAATACCGGCTACGTTGGAAACGGCGCAGGCTGCTTTGGCAATCCTGGCGCAGCCGCAACCAGCTGACCTGTTTGCAGAACAGAACCTCGGCTATCCAGCGCGGAGGCATTCTGGCTTTTGTTACCGTGCGCAACGAATTGGAACGTCTTCCGTGGTTCTTCCGGCACTACCGCGCCTTGGGCGCCGACCATTTTCTGATCGTGGATAATGGCAGCGACGACGGATCGACCGAGTTTCTGGCGCAGCAATCTGACGTATCGCTCTGGCACACTCAGGCCAGCTACCGCGCGGCGCGCTTTGGGCTGGATTGGCTGACCTCGCTGCAAATCCGGTATGGTCACGGCCATTGGTGCCTGACTGTCGACGCGGACGAGTTGCTGATCTACGCACATCACGACACCCGAGTTTTGCAGGAAATGACCCACTGGCTGGAGGAGCAAGGCCGCGCCGGGTTCGGCGCTTTGATGCTGGATCTCTACCCGAAGGGCCCGCTGGGGTCGCAATCCCATGACCCGGAAAGTGATCCGACCAAAACCCTGAACTGGTTCGACGCCGGCCCCTATCGCGCGCAGCGGCAAACCCCGATGGGCAATCTATGGGTCCAGGGCGGCGCGCGCGAGCGGGTGTTTTTCGCCAATACACGCCAGCGCTCACCAACTTTGAACAAGATCCCTCTGGTCAAGTGGTCCCGGCGTTATGCCTATGTAAACTCGACCCATTCCGCGCTGCCACGTCGCCTGAATGCGCTTTATGATGGACCGAACGTGGACACGCCTTCCGGGGTGCTTTTGCACACGAAGTTCCTGCCAGAGATCACCGCAAAATCACAGATCGAGAAAAAGCGTCGCCAGCATTTTCATGATCCCGACCAATTCCAGACATACTATGATGGGATCATCGCGCAGTCGGATATGTGGACCGACCAGTCCGAGGCGTATACCGGCTGGCCAAAACTACAGCAGTTGGGGCTGATGAATGCAGGGGGCTGGTCGGATCAACAGGGCTGAGACACATGTCACTAACCTGTTGTAAATGCATTGCCCCTCAAGATGAAAAAATGGCATAGTCGGCGGAACCCGGGTGTAGGACACTCAGCAATCAATCCGGGGAAGCTCGCGTCAATAACAAGGGTTGGTCAGTCGCGTGGGCCTTTTGGAATCTTATCGCATGAGGTTGCGGCGCAAGCGCCGTCTCGTGCGCTGCGTCAAAAGACGGCGTGAGCTGAAGCCCATCAGCACCAATACCGCCGCCATCCGCCTGGACGATGTGTTGCTGATGAGCGTTGTCCGCAATGAGAAGATTCGCCTGCCCTTCTTTCTGGACTACTACCGCAAGCTGGGCGTGAACCATTTTCTGTTTGTCGACAATTACAGCGATGACGGCAGCCTCGAGTTTCTGCGCACGCAGCCCGATGTCTCGGTCTGGCAGACGAAAACCAGCTACAAAAAGGCGGGTTTTGGGCTGGACTGGTCCAACTATCTGCTGCGCAAATATGCGCATGGACATTGGGTTCTGACCGTCGATCCTGATGAGTTCTTTATCTATCCGTTCTGCGACACCCGCCCGATCAGCGCGCTGACCGACTGGCTGGACAGCTGTGCGGTGCGCAGTTTCGGCACCATGCTGATCGACATGTATCCCGAAGGTCCCGTAGACGACGAACCCTATCACGAGGGTCAGGACCCGTTTGAAATAGCGCGTTGGTTCGATGCCGGGAATTACATGATTTCCAAGAACCCCGAATATAAGAACCTGTGGATTCAGGGTGGCCCAAGGGCCCGTGTTTTCTTTCAGGACAACCCCTCGAAGGCCCCGGCACTGAACAAGATACCCTTAGTGAAGTGGGATCGGCGCTATGTCTATATCAGCTCAACCCATTCGCTGCTGCCGAGGGGTTTGAACCAAGTTTATGACGAATGGGGTGGGGAAAAGACCAGTGGCGCGCTGTTGCATGCCAAGCTGATCAACACCCTAGGCGACAAGGCACGCGAAGAGATGCAGCGCAGGCAGCACTATCGCGGGTCCGGTGAGTACAAGGCTTACGCCAAACAGCTAGAGGAGCAGCCCATTTTTCGCTGCGATTGGTCGCAGCAATATATCAACTGGCGGCAGCTTGAGATTCTGGGCCTCATGTCGAAAGGAAACTGGGCATGAGTTCGCTTGGCATCGTTATGCTGGTGCATACCGCCCTGGACCGGGCGGAGCAGGTTGCCCGCCATTGGACCGCCGCGGGCTGCCCTGTTGTGATTCACGCGGACGGCAAGGTCGCCGAAAAGACGTATTCAAACTTTGTCGCCTCCTGCGCGGACAACCCCCTAATCGGTTTCTCGGAGCGTCATACGTGCGATTGGGGCCGTTGGGGTATCGTCGCGGCCTCACAATCCGCATCCGAGCAGATGCTGGAGAGCTTCCCGGACGTGCGGCATGTCTTCCTATCGTCCGGCGCGTGTCTGCCTCTGCGCCCGGTGCAAGAGCTGATCGACTACCTGTCCGACCGTCCCCGCGTCGATTTCATCGAAAGTGCTACTACCGCCGATGTCAGCTGGACGATCGGTGGGCTGGACCATGAGCGCTTTACCCTGCGGTTCCCGTTTTCCTGGCGCAATCAGCGCAAACTGTTTGACGCCTATGTAAAACTGCAACGGGCGACCGGCATGCGCCGCAGCATCCCAGACGGTTTGACTCCGCATATGGGCAGCCAATGGTGGTGCCTGACGCGGCAGACCCTCTCGGCCATTTTGCAAGACCCCAGGCGTAAGGTCTATGACCGCTATTTCCGCCATGTCTGGATACCGGATGAAAGCTATTTTCAGACACTTGCGCGGCTCTATTCCACGCATATCGAAAGCCGGTCCCTGACCCTGTCGAAATTCGACTACCAGGGGCGGCCCCACATCTTTTACGATGACCACCTGCAACTGCTACGCCGGTCGGACTGCTTTGTTGCCCGTAAAATCTGGCCCCGGGCCGAGAGACTTTATCACTCTTTCCTGACCGACCAGACCAGCGCGATGCGGCCGGCCGAACCTAACCCGGGCAAGATCGACCGCGTTTTCTCCAAGGCGGTCGAGCGGCGCACTCATGGGCGAGATGGCCTCTATATGCAAAGCCGCTTTCCCCGCCACGGCAGCGAGAACGGTCTGACGGCTGCGGGTTATTCGGTGTTTCAGGGGTTCTCGGACCTGTTTGAAGAGTTCGAAACCTGGCTGGAAACTGCGACCAACACACGGGTTCACGGGCACCTCTTTGCCGCAAACCGCGCCGAATTCGCGCAGGATGAGACGATCACCAATGGCGCGCTCAGCGACAGTGCCACGTTGCGCGACTATAACCCCAAGGCGTTCCTGTCGAACCTGATCTGGAACACACGCGGTCAGCGCCAGTGTTTCCAGTTCGGCCCGCGAGACACGCAGGACATCAACTGGTTTCTGGCGCGGGACAAGAACGCGCAGATCTCGGTGATTACCGGGGCGTGGGCGATTCCGCTGTTCCGGTCAAACATGAACTTCGCCGATATCCGCTGCGAAGCTGCCCGCTTGCAACAGATCGAAAGCAAACAGCTTGAGGTGCTAAGCTCGGTTTGGACAAAAGCGCGTGTGCGGAGCTGGACGCTGGCAGATTTCATTGAGGCCCCGATGGAGCCTCTGCAAACCATTCTGGACGAGATCGCACCACAGACGTCCCGCCACCTGACCGAGGCCCCGCTTATGGTCGATCTGGCCGGCTTTGGGCAATTCCTCCAGAACCTCAAGAACCAGGGCATGCACCCGCAACTGATGGGCGACTTCCCCGTCGATGATGTGTTTGGAACCCGCACCAAGCCTTTCCGCAAACCTTATCTGGTGCAGTGATCCCCGATGGCCGGTCCCTTTGAATCGTTCGTAATCCTGGGTGCGATGCGCACCGGATCAAACCTGCTAGAGGCCAACTTGAACCGGATCGACGGCCTCACTTGCCATGGTGAGGCCTTCAACCCGCATTTCATCGGGCGGGTGAAATCAGATCAGATTCTGGGTCTAACACTGGACGAAAGGGACCAAGATCCCGGGAAACTCCTGACAGCGATCCGCGCAGCCCCGGACGGGTTGCACGGGTTTCGGTATTTTCAGGAACACGACCCGCGCATCCTGCCTGAGGTCCTAAACGACCCGCTCTGCGCCAAAATCATCCTCAGCCGCAATCCGCTGGACAGCTATCTTTCGCTGAAGATCGTTCGGAAAACCAAGCAATGGCAGTTGAAGAATATCAAGCGCCGGTTGGAGGAAACGGTCGAATTCGACGCGGCTGAGTTCTCGGACTATGTCGACACCCTCGCCTCTTTCCAGATGTCCCTGCTGAACCACCTGCAAAGATCGGGCCAGACCGCCTTTTACATCAACTATGATGACCTGGGCGATCTTGAGGTTTTGAACGGTCTCGCCCAGTGGCTGGGAGTCGATGGGCGGTTAGATGCGCTGGACGATACGCTCAAGCCGCAGAACCCGTCAGCCGCCGTGACCAAGGTGACCAACCCGGACGAGATGGCGCGCGCAGTGTCAGGAATGGACCGTTTCGCCTTGCACCGCACGCCAGATCTGGAACCACGACGCGCGCCAAAGCTGCAAAAATGTATCGCGGCACCGACAACACCACTGCTGTTTCTACCGATTCCCGGCGGGTTAGAGCCTGCTATTGCCCAATGGCTAGCACGGATTGATGGGTGCGACGAGGATGCTTTGCACGACACCCCGGACGCAGTCGAAAGCTGGATGCGAACCCATCCCGGGCACCGCAAATTCACTATTCTGCAACATCCGATCGCCCGCGCGCATAATGCCTTTTGCGACTATGTTCTGGCCAAGGACCATGAGGACTATGCCGATATCCGCCACATGCTGCGCAATCGATTCAAACTGCCGATCCCCGGACAGTTGCGTGAAAAGAATTACTCGAAAGACCAGCACCATGCGGCGTTTGCAGCTTTCCTGACCTTCCTGCATCACAACCTGAACGGCCAAACCCCGATCCGGGTTGATGCGATGTGGTGCAGCCAGTCAAAGGTGATCGAGGCGATGGTGCCTATCGCCTTACCCGACCTGATTCTGCGAGAGGATGACCTGCAGACCGCTCTGCCCGATCTCGCCGCAAGCTTGGGGAACGCAAACCCACCCACGCCTGAAATCCGCGCTGCGGATACGCCCTACGGATTGGAAGAGATTTACGACGCACAACTCGAGGCGCTGGCAGCAAAAGCCTACCAGCGCGACTATGCGAAATTTGGGTTTGGGCCCTGGCGCTAGGGACGCAGAGTGATCAGCGTACCTTTGTTGACCATCGCATAGATCTCTTCGATCTCGTTATTCTTGACGGCGATGCATCCGGCGGTCCAGTCCGGGGTCTTCTTGGCGCGCTTCAGCTCGGACCGCAGATTGGGCTGACCGTGGATAAAGATATCACCACCCGGATCAACGCCCGCCGCCTTGGCCTGAGCTAAATCCTGTGAGTTGGGATATGAAATACCCAAAGACAGATGATAGCGGCTTCTCGGGTTGCGCCGATCGATAAGATAGCTCCCCTCGGGGGTCCGACCATCACCACGCTTGGTTTTGGTGCCATTGGGCGCAAAGCCCAGATCAACATCATATTCCCGCAAGACATGCTCATGATGCAAAAGGTACATCTTGCGCGCGCTCTTGTTGACGACCAGCGAGGTCACCTCGGGTCCATCATATGTCAGAAATCTGGGTCCGGCTGAGGCACAAGCCGAAAGGCTCAGCGTTGCCATTGCACCCAATCCAAATGCTCGACGATCCATGATTCACTGCCTGCTGCTTTTTTTTGGGTATTATGCCAAAAACTGAAAAAACTGAAATCACTTTTTGATGTTTGATTGCTCAATTAGTCGGCGTTCTATGGCTTCCAGCCGCTCTAGCACCTCATCTCGGTAGGCATCGGTCTTCACTTCGTCCTCGGCGTGGTGCGCATCCTGCATCGAATTCACGATCAGACCGACCAGCAAGTTCACAACCGCGAAGGTGGTGACCATAATAAAGGGCACAAAGAACAGCCAGGCGTAGGGGTAGACCTCCATCACAGGACGCACGATGCCCATGGACCAGCTTTCCAGCGTCATGATCTGGAACAGCGTATAGGCTGAAAGGCCCAGATCCCCAAACCAAGCCGGGAAGGAATAAGAGAACAACTTGGTCGAGATCACCGCGCCAATATAAAACAGAATCGCCATCAGCAGGAACACGCTGGCCATGCCCGGAAGGGCCGAGATAAAACCTTCGACCACCCGGCGCAGACGCGGCGCAACCGAGATCACACGCAAGACCCGCAGGATTCGCAGGGCCCGCAGCACTGACAGACCGCCCGCGCTTGGGACCAGAGCGATGCCAACGATCGTGAAATCGAATAGATTCCAACCACTCTTGAAGAAGTTGCGACCTGAGACGATCAGCTTCATCGCGATCTCGACCACAAAAACCGCAAGGCATAGTTTATCGAGAATGACGATCAGCGACCCAGCCGCGTCCATCAGCGTCGGTGAGGTCTCCATCCCCAGCAAGATCGCGTTAAAGATGATCACAGCCGTGATGAACTGCCCGAAGAGGGGGGCTTCGATGATGCTCTGCAAGCGCTGTTTGAACGCCATGGGTTGCTGTCTCCTTAACGTGCGGGGTTCAGCACAAACCGCGCGGCCAGTTCCGTATGGGACGACCACCGAAATTGGTCAACGACCTGCACCCATTCAAGGGCGTAGCCTGCATCAACCAGCGTTTTTGCATCCCGCGCAAAGGTAATGGGGTTGCACGAGACATAGGCGATCACCGGGGGCTGCGCCTGCGCAAGTTCTGCGACCTGCGCTTCGGCCCCCGCACGCGGCGGGTCAAGGACCACGGCATCAAAGCCCTTGAACTCATCCGGCATTAGTGGGCGCCGGAACAGATCACGGGCCTCACAGGTGACGCGTTTCAACCCCGTGGCCTTGCGCCATCCCTGATTAAGTGCCTGCGTCATAGCGGATTCACCTTCGACCGCGTGAACCTCGACCTCCTGCGCGAGCGGTAGAGAGAAGGTTCCACTCCCGGCAAACAAGTCCACAACCCGCCTTGCACCTTGCGTGGCTTCCAAAACAGCCTGTGTTAGAGCCTGTTCTCCGTCCTTTGTGGCCTGCAGAAAGGCCCCCGGTGGCGGGATGACCCCGGCGATTCCAAAGCGCTGGACTGGCGGTTGCCGCATCGCGATCACCTCACCATCCCAGCTGAGGCGCGCCAGCCCGTGTTTCTCGGTCGCTTGTGCCAAGGCAAGCTCCAGCGGGCCGTCCAAGGGCTTGCCGCCTGACACCGCGATATCCAGACCACCCTCGGACAGGGTCAGCGTAACCGCCAGTACACCTTTGCGGCTGCCACCCAGCAGCGCCAACGCCTCGGCGACCGGGATCGCTTCGATCAAAGCCGGATCCAGAAGATGGCAATCCGGGATTTCGGTGATCGTGTCGGACGCGCGGCCGTGAAATCCGGCCAGCGTGCCTTTCTTCGTCCGCCGCACGGCAATCGTTGCCCGCCGACGAGACCGCTCGGGTGAAGTGTGGATCGGCCGCATCGGGGCCTCGAGGCCCTGTGCTGACAGCGCTGCGCGCACGATTTCCACCTTCCAATCCGCCACAAAGGCGTCTGAGGCGTGCTGCAACTGGCAGCCTCCACACGCTTTGTAGTGGCGGCAAGGGGCTTTAACCCGTTGATCGGACGGGGTTTCCACCCTCATGTCTTCCAGTAGCTGGCCGACCAAGGTTCCGCTGACCACTTCGCCCGGCAAAGTTCGGGGAATATAGACAGGGCCGTCTGCGATGCCGTCACCCTGATGACCAAGGCGGTTGATGGTGAATTGCTGCGTCATGGGGGCCTGATAGCCGGGCTTTGTCTGCAACAAAACCCTTATTCTGCGGCCTCGGCCTGAATGAAACCACCCGACTGGCGATGCCAGAACCGCGCATACAGCCCGCCCTGGTCCAAAAGCGCCTCATGCGTGCCGGCTTCAACGATCCGCCCCTGATCCAGCACGACGATCCGGTCCATCTCGCTGAGGGTCGACAGGCGATGCGCGATGGCAAGCACGGTTTTACCCTCCATCACCCGATGCAGCGCAGTCTGGATCGAGGCCTCGACCTCGGAATCTAGCGCCGAGGTCGCCTCGTCCAGCACAAGGATAGGCGCGTCCTTAAGAATGGCACGGGCCAGGGCGATCCGCTGCCGTTGTCCACCGCTGAGTTTCACGCCTCGCTCACCCAAGTGCGCGTCGTAGCCTTTCCGGCCCTGCGCGTCTTCGAGGCTCAGGATGAACTCATGCGCTTCAGCTTTCTCGGCGGCCTCGATCATCTCGGCCTCGGACGCATCGGGGCGGCCATACAGAATATTCTCACGCGCTGAACGGTTGAACATGGCGGTTTCCTGCGTGACCATCCCGATCTGACGGCGCAGGCTGTCTTGGGTTACTTGCGACACATCCTGCCCGTCAATCGAAATCGCGCCTTTTTCCCCGTCATAGAGCCGCAACAACAGCGAAACGAGGGTGGATTTGCCCGCACCTGACGCCCCAACGATGCCCAGCTTTTCGCCCGGTGCGATCGTCAGGTTCAGATCAGAAACCCCGCCAATATCCCGACCATAGGCAAAGCTGACCGCCTCAAAAGCGATGCTGCCCAGAGACACAACCAAGTCCTTGGCTGCTGCGGCATCTTCAACCCGATCCCGCTTGGCCAGCGTTTTCATGCCGTTTTCGATCTCGCCAACATTGGCGTAGAGACCCATCAGCGTAAAGCTGACCCAGCCCGTCATCTGGGAAATGCGGATCGCAACTGCACCCGCCGCCACAATATCCCCAGCCGTTGCCATTCCCAGCTGCCACAGCCAAAGCGTTGCGCCCAGTAGCATCACGGGCAGGACCCCTGCCAAAACCATCAGAATGAACCGGAACGCGGCGGAGAGTTTGCCGAAATCCAGAGATCTTTCGCGCAGGTCGACCATCGCGTTTCGCGCTGTCTGATCTTCGAACGCGGAGTGGGCAAACAGCTTGACGGTCTTGATATTGGTGATCGTATCCACCACCTGCCCCGACACCATGGCCCGCGCGCCAGCCCGCGCGGCCGAGCGTTTGCGAATGCGGGGAAGATACCAGCGGACCAGCATGAAATAGACCACAAGCCAGCCGGCAAAGGGCAGCATCACCAACGGATGAATAGACCCTAACAAAAGCAAAGAACCCACAAGGGAAGCCAAAGCAAAAACAATCGCACTGATCGTTTCTGATACGACCGAGGCCATCGCGTTCGAGGTTTGCATCTGCTTCTGGGCAATCCGACCGGCAAAGTCATCGTCGAAATAGGTAACCGACTGCCCCAAGGTCCAACGGTTCAGCTTGGCTAGAACCAAGGGCGGGATGTTCGGCATTACGATGTAGTTGTTCGACACCGAGGACAGGCCGAACAGGATCGGGCGGATCACCATGAAGAACGCCGCCGCGCCCAGGATCATCCAAATATTCTCAGCCGTCAGAAAACGCTCGGGCCCGCCCGAGGTGGCGACATCGATCACACGGCCCAGAATCCAGGCGGTGGCGGCCTCCATCGCACCGGCAATGGCAGAGAACGCCGCCGCGACAAACAGCATGTGCCAGGCGCCTGACAGACTCCAGCGAATGAACGCCCCCAGCGTTTGTGGTGGGGGCGTTTCGATGTTCTTGAACGGGTTGATGAGGTCGGCAACCCTCATTCAGCGGCCTCCGGATTCATGAAGCCGCCAGATTGCCGCGCCCAGAACTGCGCGTAAAGGCCACCCTGCGCCAAAAGATCGGCATGCGCGCCCTCTTCCACGATCCGGCCCGCATCCATCACCAGAATACGGTCCATCTGCGCAATGGTGCTGAGCCTGTGGGCAATGGCAATCACGGTTTTTCCTTGCATCATGCCGTAAAGGGTTTCCTGAATGGACGCTTCAACCTCGGAATCTAGGGCGGATGTCGCCTCATCCAACAGCAAAATCGGCGCGTCCTTCAGAATGACCCGCGCCAACGTCACCCGCTGCCTCTGACCTCCAGATAGCTTCACGCCCCGCTCACCCACATGCGCGTCATACCCGGTTCTGCCCTGCGGGTCCTGCAGGTCGAGTATGAACTCATGCGCTTCGGCCTGTTTGGCCGCCGCGATCATCTGATCCTCGGTCGCATCCGGACGGCCATAGAGGATATTGTCGCGCACCGACCGATGCAGCAACGCACTGTCCTGCTGGACCATGCCGATACGGCTGCGCAAACTGTCCTGTGTGACCTGCGCAATGTTCTGATCGTCGATCAGAATTGCGCCGCGCTCAACGTCATAAAACCGCAAAAGGAGCTTAACTAGGGTCGATTTCCCGGCCCCGGAGCGCCCGATGAGGCCAATCTTCTCACCCGGTTGAATGGTCAGATTGATGTGGTCCAAACCTCCGGCCTCGCGTCCATAATGGTGCGACAGATCGTTGATTTCGATCTTGCCCTTGCTCAGTTGCAGCGGCTTCGCCGTCGGCACATCCAACAGGTCAATGGGCTGGGCGATGGTTTCCATCCCCTCGGCGACAATGCCAAGCTGGCGGAAGAAGCTGGTCAGCGCCCACATGATCCACCCGGTCATCGCGTTCAGGCGCAGGGTCAAGGCCGTTGCTGCCGCTACGACACCAACCGAGGCCGTGCCCTGCATCCAAAGGGATATTGCCCAACCCACGACGCCCACGATCAGCAGGCCGTTCAATGTGACCAGAACCGCGTCCATTATGGTGAAGATCCGCATTTCGATCTGGAATGTGCGGCGCGTCTCTTCGATGGCTTCGCGGGCATAGTCCATCTCTTGCCGGCCATGGGCGAACATCTTGACCGAGTGAATATTGGTGTAGCTGTCCACCACACGCCCTGTCACGGTCGAGCGCGCGTCGGAAGCCGCCTTGGATGCCGGGCCAACGCGCTGGATCGTCCAGCGCACCAACAGCGCATAAAGCGCAAACCAGATCAGCAGCGGGATCAGCAATCGCGGGTCTGCAGCATACAGCAGAATGGCAGCGCCGATTAGATAAGCCAGCGAAAACGAAATCGCGTCAAAGACCTGGAATACCACCTCGCCCGCAGCAGGAGGGGTCTGCATAATCCGATTGGCAATCCGCCCGGCAAAGTCATTCTCGAACCAGCCAACCGACTGACGCAGAACATGTTTATGCGCCCGCCAGCGGATCAGTGTGCCAAAGTTCGGCAGGATCGTGTTGTTGAGCAGCAGTACGTCGATCAAATGCAGCAACGGACGCAGCAGCAGGACAAACGCAGCCATCAGCAACAGCTCAGTCCCGTGGTTCCGCCAGACCTCGGCCGGAGTGCCGCCCAACAGGTCAACCACGCGACCCATATAGGCGATCAACCCGATCTCAACCCCGGCCACGATGATCGAGATCAGCGCCGCCCAGGCAAACACCCGATAGAAGGGGCGCGAATAGTCCAGCATGAACGGCCACAGTTTAGTTGGTGGCGCGTCGGCTTCTTTATAGGGGCCAAATGGGTCAACGAGGTTTTCGAAATAGCGAAACATAGAGGAGTGCTCCGATTGAGCAGAAAATTAGACATGCGAAGAAGAATGGCGCCTGAACACCACCCTATACGGGGTAAGCGTCCCGGCTTTAGCCGAACCAGATCCCGTAATACATTCGCAGTCCTCCATCCATGTGACAGGCGCACGTAAGCACAAACGTTCTGATTTGTCATCCCCTTTTGAGACTTCACGCTACCCGGCCAGCAAATCCTCGCGCGTCAGGGTAAACCCGGATGCGATCCAGCTTGCCTCAAGATCAGCCAGTTTCTTGCCCAGCGCAGGGCCAGAGAAACTGGGAATTAGATCCGTCGCCTTGATCGGGAACTGCGCTGCGGCCCCGGAATGCAGCGCCGTGCGCAGATCCTCGGACCAGGGCCGCTCCAGAAACGCACATCGCAGCAGTGTTTCGTGCAAGCCGCCTTCGTCGCCGTAGCGGTAGCCCAGTTCGGCAACGCTGGTCGAGGCCTGCGCCTCCTCCCGTATCCGGCTCAGACGTTGCAGTTGGTTGCGGCTCAGGCGCAGGGTCGCAGCATCCTCGGGCGTGGCGATGGCCGCCAGTCTGCGTACCGCGTCCGGTTCGGCACCTGCGGCCTGCTCAATGGCGACCAAAGGCGCCAAGGCGCGATCATCCGCGCCCGGCAGAAGCTGCTCCAATACTCCCGTGCTGCGCATTGCGGCAACGGAAGGGGCTGGATCGGGCGCACCCAAAAGCTTCAACAACTCGGTCCCGACACGTTCCCGCGACAAGGTGGACAAACCGTTCAGATTCGCTGCTATCGCGGCCAGAGCATCCGGATCGAACCCGGCCTCGACATCTCCGTACCAGGCATGAAACCGAAAATAGCGCAGGGATCGCAGGTAGTCTTCGCGGATGCGGTTTTCTGCGGTCCCGATGAACCGAACGCGGCGCGCCTGAAGGTCCGGCAGGCCCAAAAGCGGGTCTAACACGGCGCCATTTGGCTTTGCGTAGATCGCGTTCATGGTAAAATCGCGCCGGGCTGCATCCTCTTCCACCTTGTCCGAGAAGGCCACGACTGCGCGGCGGCCATCGGTTTCCACATCGCGGCGAAAGGTGGTGATCTCATGCGGGATGTGATTGCAGACCACAGTGATCGTGCCGTGATCAATCCCCGTGGGAATCGCCTTGAGCCCAGCGCTCTGCGCCAGCTCCAGCACCCTTTTGGGATGTGCATCTGTTGCGATATCAATGTCCGACACCGGCGCGCCTAAAAGCGCGTTGCGCACGCATCCCCCCACAAACAGCGCTTGCGCGCCGCCATCCGTAAGGGCTGCGCATACCTTTTGTGTCGCAGGGTCCGAAACCCAAGCCGCGCTAATTTGCTTCATTCACTCACCCGTGCTGCAAGCCCACGCAATATGCGGGCTGTCGCGCCCCATATGTAATAGGGGCCATAGGGCACGGCGAAATACTTCCGTTTTGTCCCCTGCCAACGGCGCGACTCGATCACATAATTCGCAGGGTTCAGCACATGTGCAAGAGGGACCGAGAAAATTTCGTCTACTTCGCCGGGTTCAGGCACCGGGTCGAAGCCCTGCCGGATGATTGCCACCACCGGAGTGACCGAGAAGGACGTGACGGTTTCGTGCGTGGGCAGAAAGCCCATAACCTCGGGCAGGTCAGTGGGCATACCGACCTCTTCCTGCGCCTCACGCAGGGCAGCGGCGGTGACATCCGCGTCACCTTCATCCTGCTTGCCGCCGGGAAAGGCGATCTGGCCGGGGTGGTGCTTCAACGCCGAGGAGCGTTTGGTCAGGATCAGCCGCGGTATCCTGTCCGCAACAGTGATCGGCACCAGCACCCCCGCCGGCCGCAGTTTGCGCCCCGGCGGCAGCACGGTGCCTGGGTTCAGGTCAAAATCACTCGACCCATGGCCCGGACGAGCCAAAGCCGTTCGGAGTTGCGTCTCTAATTCAGACACTTTTGCTGTCTTCGGCGTCAAAACCCACAGTGGCAGGGTCCAGCACATAGTGCGCGCCGCAGAACTGACAATCAGCCGTTACCTGACCTTCGGGGGTGGTCATCTTTTCGATGTCCTTGGCCGAATAGATCGACAGGCTTTGGCGCACACGCTCTTCTGAACAGGTGCAGCCAAACTGTACCTGCTGCGCGTCATAGACCCGTGGGTTTTCCTCGTGGAACAGACGCACCAGCAGATCGGTTGGCGCAATCGAGGGGCCGATCAGCTCAAGATCCTCGACCGTATCCAGCAGGATATTGACGCGGCCCCAGTTCTCACCTTCTTCGCCATCGACCAGATCATTGGCGGTCAGGATCTCTCCGGTGCCTTCGCTGGACGCCGCAAAAGGCGAGGCTTTGGGCATATGCTGCAACATGATGCCACCCGCGCGCCAATGCTCACCCACACCCGGTTCGGTCGATTTGCCGAAGCTCAGCGAGAACCGGGTCGGCAACTGCTCGGACTGCGCAAAATAGGCTTCGGCGCAGGCACTGATCGAGCCTCCGGCCAGCGGAGTGATGCCCTGATAAGGCTGCGTACCTTCGCCCTGATCGATCATGATTGCGAAATAGCCCTCGCCCACCTGATCGAACGGCGCGCCATCGGTCAGACGATCGCGGTCGAAACTGGCGTAAGCGCGGATGCGGGCCGGCTCACCCTCTTTCCGTGGTGCGTAGTAGTCGGTGGCAATCATGCGTACCGGACCCTTGGACTGCACCTGCAACGACAGCTTCCAGCGGAGCGAGACAGTCTGGCCGATCAACGCGGTCAGCAGGGCCATCTCGGCCACCAGAGCCTCGACCTTTTCTGGATAGTCATGCTGTTTCAGGATGCCGTCCAACACGCCATCCAGACGGGCCACACGCCCGCGCATGTCCGATACATCGAGTTGAAAGGGCAGGACGGTATCGTCCCACGCGATTTTTGTTCCAAGAGACATGGGGTTTCCTTACACGCCAAGGGTTGGCATACCGGCACCATATAGGTCGCAGAGATTGGGTTGTAAGGGGCCATACATGATCAGACGGTTCGGTGAAAGCCCTGAACCCGGGCGCAAGTACACCCGGCGGGTCGGAGTCTACGCGTTGCTGCCCCGCGCCGGGCACCTTCTTCTGACCTGCCAGACCGAACCGGGGCCGGATCTGCAATTGCCCGGCGGCGGAATAGATCAGGGCGAATCACCCGCAACCGCTCTGCACCGCGAAGTGTTTGAGGAAACGGGCTGGCTGATCGCGGCACCCCGTCGTGTTGGCGCGTTCCGGCGATTTACCTATATGCCGGAATATGACCTCTGGGCCGAGAAGGTCTGCCTGATCTATAACGCGCGCCCGGTACAGCGACTGGGGCCACCGAGCGAACCGTTCCACGAAGCGCTCTGGATGCATACCGCCGACGCGGTTGAAACGCTGGGCAACGATGGCGATCGCCATTTCGCGATGCTGCATCTTCGCGGGCTTTAGATCGTTTCGGGTTTAGCCTGCGACGCGAATACCCTGCCACGCTTTCAGCGTTTTCGGGACATTTGTTTCACTTGATGATTCAGGTAAATCCAAAACGCTTTAGGCCCCATTATATTCGAAGAATACGGCCGAGACATCGTCGCCCATACCGCTTTCAGGTGACATCACCTGTGTCAGGCGCCAGAACAGGTCGTCCAGAAACTCAGGCCCGCCGCGACCCGCCGCACAGTCGAGCGCCATCTTACGCAAGCCATCCTCATCCAGCATTCCGCCTTCGGCCAAGGCACATTCTGTGAACCCGTCTGAATGCAGCAGCAACCGGTCCCCGGGCTCCATCTTCGCCTCAATCTGCTGAAACTTCACATCCGGGATCAAACCGATGGGTAGTCCACCTTCGCCCAGAGACTCAGTCGTGCCGTCGCGTCGGAGCATTAAAGGATGTGGATGCCCGGCCTGCACCATCCTGATATGCCCGTTGCGCAGATCGACAATGGCATAGACCATCGTAAAATATTCTTCGATCCCGGCATCCGCCAGCAGTCGGGAATTCAGCATCCCCGCGACCTCTTCCGGGGGAAGCAGAGCGTAGAATTTGTCAAACCGCTTTTCCGTGGCGACGTTCTGTTCGAAATGTTTGCTGGACAGGTAGCCACCCAACCTTGCGGTCATCATGGCCGAGGTGATGCCGTGACCGGACACGTCAATGCTGTAGAACCCAAGACGGTTCGGGCCGGGTGAGAACATGCCCACCAGATCGCCCCCGATATGCCCGCAGGGTTTCAACAACAGACTGACGCGCGATTTACCGAACTCTTGCGTGAGGTCGGGCACCAGCGATTCCTGTATCTTGCGGGCTTGGATCAGGTCCTTGTCGATGGCCTCATGCGCCAGTTTCAGCTCTTGCAGGGCGGATTCGATCAGTCGGTTCTTCTGCGACAACTCACGTTGCATATCCAGAATCCGCGCCCCGGCCGAGATACGCGCGCGCAACTCGTCCGCCTCAAGCGGTTTGATCAGGAAGTCATCCGCGCCCGCGTCCAGACCCCGCGCCACCTCCTGCTTTTCGCTTTTGGAGGTGAGCAGGATGAAATAGCTGTAATGTTCCGCCTCAAGCGCACGGAAGGCGCGGCAGAACTCAAGCCCGCTCATCCCCGGCATGACCCAATCGCTGAGAACAAGGTCTGGCGCGGCTTCGGTGCAGATATCTATCGCCGCCTCACCATTGTCGGCCTCAAGTACCTCAAATCCCCATTTCTTGAGCGATGCCACCAGAATGCGCCTTTGCAGGCGGCTGTCATCCACAACCAGCACCCTC
Organism: Ruegeria sp. BG11; assembly: GCF_056538565.1. NCBI lineage: Bacteria > Pseudomonadati > Pseudomonadota > Alphaproteobacteria > Rhodobacterales > Roseobacteraceae > Ruegeria > Ruegeria sp. BG11. Next base: position 202,839 of record NZ_JBQFTH010000007.1, read on the forward strand.
CGGATTGCACCGAAGTCCAGATCGGATCTGGTTTCCTCAAGACTTGCCGCTGGCACTCTGCAACCCCACGCGCTTCCTTTTATCGGGACGCTGTGAACCTACGCGTCTGGGGCTTAACATCGAGTGAAGGCCAATTGAGGCCGACGCTTAACCTGACATTTACTCAAGCCGGGCTACCACGGATCCATTCAATTCCGATGCAGGACGCGACCCATGATCCACTGGCCCCGAGTTCGACAGTTACGCGACGAAGTTGGCGCCGATGAGTTCGATGAGGTTGTCGAGATCTTTCTGGACGAGGTGCAAGAGGTCATCGCCCGTCTGCATGCAGACACCGCGCGGCAGGATCTGGAACAAAACCTGCATTTCCTGAAAGGCAGCGCCCTGAGCCTTGGGTTCGAGGTGTTCTCGAAGCTCTGTCAGGATGGCGAAAGGCTGGCCGCCTCGGGTGAGGCGGCAAAAGTCGACCTGCCGGAAATCCTCACAGCGTTTGCTGCGTCGAAATCAGTGTTTCAGGCCGAACTTAAAGACAATCTGCACTAGATCACAAACTGTGCCAGCGTCTCATCCTCGGTGATGTCGGTATAGGTGAAGCCTGCTTCATCCAGATGTGCAAAGAGGCGGGCGAAGTTCTCGGGCTTGCGGGTCTCGATCCCGATCAGGACCGAGCCGAAGTTGCGCGCCGATTTCTTCATGTATTCGAACCGGGCGATATCGTCTTCGGGTCCAAGGATGTTCAAGAACTCTTTCAACGCGCCAGGACGCTGGGGCAGACGCAGGATGAAATATTTCTTGACCCCGGAATAGCGCTGGGCACGCTCTTTGACCTCGGGCAGACGCTCAAAATCGAAATTGCCGCCAGAGGTGACGCAGACAACCGTTTTGCCGCGGATGAAGCTTTGCACATCGGCAACCGCCTCAATCGCCAACGCGCCAGCAGGTTCCAGAACGATGCCTTCCACGTTCAGCATCTCGATCATCGTGGTGCAGATGCGATCCTCGGACAGGACCAGAACGTCCGATAAGTGACGGTCTTTCAACAGCTCAAAGGGCTTGGCACCGATCTTGCCGACCGCCGCGCCATCGACGAAATTATCTACGTGATCCAAGGCAACCGGATGTCCCGCGGCCATTGCCGCGTGCAGGCAGGCCCCACCTTTGGGTTCGACAAACAAACAGTGGGTCCGATCACCAAACCAGGTTGCTACGCCAGACGACATGCCACCTCCGCCGACCGGCAAGATCACGTGGTCGGGCACGCGGCCAAGCTGTTCCTCAATCTCGACCGCAAGCGAAGCCTGCCCCTCGATCACATCCTCATCATCGAAAGGCGACAGGAAATGCCCGCCTTCTTTTGCGCACCAGGCTTGTGCCGCGGCAAGTGTGTCGTCGAAATAGTCACCGCTGAGATGAACCTCGATATTGTCGCCGCCGAAGATACGGGTCTTCTGGATCTTCTGCTGAGGCGTGGTGACCGGCATGAAGATCACCCCCTTCACACCCAGATGCTTGCACATGAAGGCCACGCCCTGCGCGTGGTTGCCGGCGCTGGCACAGACGAACAGATCCTGCCCTTGCTGCTTGCGCATGGCATTGAACGCGCCCCGGATCTTGTAGGAACGAACCGGGCTGAGATCCTCTCGCTTGAGCCAGATATCAGCGCCGTAGCGGTCAGACAGATGGGCATTCCGCTGCAAAGGCGTTGCCGGAAACACAGAGCGCATAGCCTGTTCGGCGGCGCGGGCACGGGTCATGAAATCGCTCATGCCGGTTTCAGTGGCTTATCCTGAGCAAAAGAGCAAGGAATACATGTGTGTACGAATTACGACAGCGCACGTTTTTCGATGTAGACGCCGTAGAAGGTTGTCAGGATGCTGACGTTGATCAGTGGCACGATCAGCATGCTGGCGAAAACCACCACCAATGCTCCAATCACCGGGATGACTAGAAGCGCAGCGAACAGAAGCTGAAGCCCCATCTGGAACAACACCAGCAACACAACCAGCGCCACTATGGTTCCGTTCGCCCCATCCGTTGCCCGCCATGCGTCCGACAGTTTCAACGGTTCGCCTATTGCTGCGGCGGGCATGATCGGGGCCACCCGGTAAAAGGCCACGGATAGGCCCACAACAACCAGAAGCCACGCCAAAATGCCCATCGCAGCCGAGGCCTGCGTCAAAAATCCGATGACAAGCATTGCCGGGATCAGGACGACCACACCCAGCAAGGCCAGCATCACCATCCGCCCAATGTAAGCGAGCATTCGATCCGATCTGAACGCGGGCAGAAAACCGGCTGGGTATTCTTCGAGCAGCACAAAACGATGCCAGGACACGACAATCCAAACCATGATCGCAAAAAGGGATGCCAGCACACAGAACAGGAAACCGGTGACCGCCCCCGGCGACGCTGCATCCGGCAGGCCGTTTGGTTCAGTCGAGATATCTTCGAAGGAAATACCAAACAGAAGACTGAATGCGATGATGGCCAAACCGCCGATCAATGCGGGGATCAACGTGATCTGAATCGCCTGTTTCAGATTCCGCAAAACCATCTTGATCGAATGCATGAAAATCTCGAACGCCAACATCTGGAAATGCCCCTGCTCAACTATCTCTTGTTCTTTGTCCAGCCGTTTCACCCCAATTCCCGGCCTGCGTCAATCCACACAGCTTGCCCCCGCCCACAAAACCCGTTAGGGGCCAATCGTCTTGCGAATAAGGGGAAGTCAGATGTCCGCGCCAAAGAAAGTTGTTCTGGCCTATTCCGGTGGCCTTGATACCTCGATCATTCTGAAATGGTTGCAGACCGAGTATGGATGTGAGGTCGTCACCTTCACCGCCGATCTGGGTCAGGGTGAGGAACTGGAGCCCGCCCGCCAAAAGGCTGAAATGCTGGGGATTAAACCCGAAAACATCTATATCGAGGACATCCGCGAAGAGTTCGTGCGCGACTTCGTTTTCCCGATGTTCCGTGCAAATGCGCAGTATGAAGGCCTGTACCTGCTGGGCACTTCGATTGCGCGGCCCCTGATCTCGAAACGTCTGGTAGAGATCGCTCAGGAAACCGGTGCTGATGCCGTAGCACATGGCGCGACCGGCAAGGGCAACGATCAGGTTCGCTTTGAATTGGCCGCCTACGCACTGAACCCCGAAATCAAGGTCATCGCCCCGTGGCGCGAGTGGGATTTGACCAGCCGTACTCGACTGATCGAATGGGCCGAAGCGCATCAGATCCCGATCGCCAAGGATAAACGCGGCGAGGCCCCCTTCTCGGTCGATGCCAACCTGCTGCACACCTCCTCCGAGGGCAAGGTTCTGGAAGACCCCGCCGATATGGCACCCGATTATGTCTATCAGCGCACCGTCCACCCCGAGGACGCGCCGAACGAGCCCGAATTCATCGAGATCGGGTTCGAAAAAGGCGACGCGGTCAGCATCAATGGCGAAGCGATGAGCCCGGCCACCATCCTGACCAAACTGAACGAGTATGGCGGCAAGCACGGCATCGGTCGTCTGGACCTGGTCGAAGGCCGGTTCGTTGGCATGAAGTCGCGCGGCATCTACGAAACGCCGGGCGGCACCATCTTGCTGGAAGCGCACCGTGGGATCGAGTCCATCACCATGGACCGTGGCGCTATGCACCTGAAAGACCAGCTGATGCCGCAATATGCCGAGCTGATCTACAACGGTTTCTGGTACTCGCCCGAACGCGAGATGCTGCAGGCTGCCATCGACAAAAGCCAAGAGCATGTCACCGGCACCGTGCGCGTGAAATTGTATAAAGGTCTGGCCTCGACTGTTGGCCGCTGGTCCGATCACTCGCTGTATTCCGAGGCGCATGTGACCTTCGAGGAAGACGCCGGTGCCTATGATCAAACCGACGCCGCAGGCTTTATCCAGCTGAACGCACTGCGTTTGAAACTGCTGGCGGCGCGCGACAAACGTCTGTCCAAGTAACCTGACAATCAGTTTAGAATTCAAAACCCCGGCAATCACACGGTTGCCGGGGTTTTCATTTGCCCAACGGACCCAGCGTCATGCTTGCCGGATGCGGGGCGTTGTCTTTACGCATACGTCAAGTTTGAAAGGACAGACCATGCTGCAAGAGATCGCCGACGGAATTCAAAAAGGGCTGGACGGCAAAAGCTTTGACGGCTCGCTCAAGTTCGATTGCGGCGATGCGGGCGTGATCGTGCTGGCCGACAATCAGGCCACCACGCAGGATCAGGATACGGATTGCACCATCCGTATCTCGCAGGACAACCTGACCAAGCTGCTCACCGGCAAGCTGAACCCGATGACCGGTGTTGCTATGGGTAAGCTCAAAATCTCGGGCAATATGGGTGTGGCGATGAAGCTGGGGCAGCTGCTGGGTTAGTCGCCTTCCGAGAACACATCAAACGCCTTCAGCGCCTTCGCGCTGTAGGCAAAAGACGGGCCTCCGCCCATATAGGTCGCCATTGAGAGCGCCTCGCACAGTTCCTCGCGAGTGGCGCCAAGACGCACTAGTGATTTCACGTGAAACCCGATGCAGCTGTCGCAACGTGTGGCGACGGCAATGCCCAGCGCGATGAACTCTTTGGTTTTTTCGCTCAGGGCACCGTCGGTTTTGGCCGCCTTGCCCATCATCCCGAAACCGCGCACCGTTTCGGGGACCTCTTTCGAGAAGGTGCCGATATTGGCCTCGGTCTCGGCCATGAAGTCTTTCCAGTCCATACTGTGCCTCCTTATCCGCGTTCGTCCGCGCCCATGCGACGTTCCAGCCAGCGTACCCCGGCGCTGATGATCAGAACCAGGATCAAGTATTCAAATATCAGCAAGGTGTAGATTTCCAGCGGGCGGTATTCCGTCACCACCAGCTCATTCGCGCGGCGGGTCAGTTCCTGCATGCCGATGACGCTGGCAAAGGCGCTCATCTTAACGATGTAGATGAATTGGTTTGCCAAGGGCGGCAGGATACGGCGGATCGCTTGCGGCAAGATCACGTAGCGCATGGTTTGCACGTAGTTCAGCCCGATGGTCTGGGCCGCCTCGCGCTGGCCGCGTGCGATGGATTGGATACCGGCGCGGTAGATCTCGGCCGTGAAGGCGCTGTCAGAAATTGCCAGGGTGATGATCGCGCCCCAGAAGGGATCAATCGGGATGTTCAGACCCATCGACTGGAACACGATCGGCAGTCCGTAGAACACCCAGAACAGCATAGGCAACAGCGGAATGGCGCGAATGAACTCGACATAGACCCTGTTTAACAGCCGCCAGCCGCGTTTCTCGGACAGTCCGGGCAAGGCAACCAACAGGCCGATCACAATCGACAGCGCCGCCGCGATCAGAGAGATCAGGATCGTCGCGCCCATGCCTGAGATCAGGAATTTCACATTGGTCCAACCTGAATCAGTCCGCGGGTCGATGACATACCAGCCCCATGTCTGGGATGAGGAACAGCCTGCCAGCAGCAGAAGCGGTATGAGGAGAAGTGCTTTTTTCATCATACCCACTCAGTGCTGCAGAATCTGACTGAGGAACTTGCGGCACCGCTCCGAGGTCGGATTGGTGAAGAAATGCTCGGGCTTGCCCTGCTCCACGATCTCGCCCTCATCCATGAAGATCATCTTGTCGGCGACCTTGCGGGCAAACCCCATCTCATGGGTGACAACGACCATGGTCATGCCTTCATGCGCCAGCTCAACCATCACGTCCAGCACCTCGGCGATCATTTCGGGATCGAGGGCCGAGGTCGGCTCATCAAACAAAAGAACTTTCGGCTCCATGCACAGGGATCGGGCAATGGCGACGCGTTGTTGCTGACCGCCGGACAGTTGGATCGGGCGTTTATCGGCCTGATCTGGGATGTGGACTCGCTCAAGATAATGGCGCGCGCGCTCTTCGGCCTGCGCGCGGCTCAGGCCCCGCGCCTTGATCGGGCCGAGGGTCAAGTTGTCCAGAACGCTCAGATGCGGGAACAGGTTGAACTGCTGAAACACCATGCCGACCTCGGACCGGATCGTGGCTGCAGATTTGGCGTCATCCTTCAGCTCGACCCCGTCAATGCGAATGGTGCCTTTCTGGTGTTTCTCCAACTGGTTGATACAGCGCACGACCGTGGACTTACCCGAGCCGGACGGCCCGCAGATCACAACCTTTTCACCACTATTAACCGTGAGGTTGATATTCTTGAGGACATGGAACGTATCGAACCACTTGTTCACATCGACAAGCTCGATGGCGGGGTCTGGCATTGGTCGATCTGTCCCTAGTTTGCGCGGGTGGAGTGATTTATTGGGCCTGCGCCCCCTATCCCGCTTAAAACAACGAACTATATATGGCAGCAAGTCCCAGCTGCCACCAACAGGAGAATTAAATGAACACAATCTGGAGAGCAGCCGCAGCCGCTGCGCTTGGCCTGGTCTTGTCAGGCGCGGCCCAAGCACAATCGGCACTGAACGAAATCCTGGATTCCGGTGTGTTGAAGGTCGGCACGACCGGTGATTGGAACCCGATGTCCCTGCGGGATCCGGCCACGAACAGCTACAAAGGCTATGACATCGACATCATGAACGAACTCGCCGCCGATTTGGGGGTTGAGGTCGAATACGTCCCGACCGATTGGAAAACACTGGTGAACGGCGTTGTGGCGAAGAAATACCACCTGACCGGCTCGGCCTCGATATCGCCGCCGCGGATGAAGGTTGCCGGATTCTCGGACAGCTATATCTCGGTTGAGTTGTTCCCTTACACGACCAAGGACAAGGCCGATAAATTCGACGGCTATGAGTCGATCAACCAGCCGAGTGTGACGGTCGCCACGACGCTGGGCACCACCTTTGAAAAGCGCGTGCGCGAGTGGTTCCCGAATGCAGAAATCAAAGTAGTCGAAGCCCCTGCACGTGGTTTTCAAGAAGTGATCGCCGGACGGGCCGATGTGTTCATCACATCGAATATCGAAGGCTCAACCCTGGAAGAGAAGTTCCCGATCCAGCGTGTGAAGAACGCCGGTCCACGCTCGCCCTCGCCGATTGCGATGATCCTGCCGCAGGATGATCAGGTCTGGATCAACTACGTAAACAACTGGATCGAGGTGAAGAAAGCCCAGGGCTTCTTTGAGGAAAACCAAAAGAAATGGGGTCTGTGATCCTGCCAACGCCCGGCCTAAAAGCCGGGCGTTTTCTTGCCATCCCCATGGGTAAACAGGTCGGTCAATAAACTCAGGTCACCAGCGCGTGACATTCCATGTCAGGCAATTGCAACTTGGTAGAACACCGGTCACCTTGAGTCTCGGAAGGAGACATACCATGACCCGGACTGCATATCTCGACTACCTAAAACCCGCCCTGTTGTTCACCTTGATTGCACTGGCCGCAACCTTGCGCGCCGTCCCGGCCCCGGCTGCAGGGACCGAGACCCTGACGGTTGCCGGCGGATGCTTCTGGTGTGTTGAATCCGATTTCGAATCCGTACCCGGCGTCTTAGGCGCTGTGTCCGGGTTCACGGGCGGTTCTGTCTCAAACCCGACATATGATCAGGTGACCAAAGGTGGTACAGGCCACTACGAGGCCGTTCAGATCACGTTTGATCCTGCGCGCGTCTCACGCGAAACGCTGCTGAACATGTTCTTCCGCTCGGTCGATCCCACAGATGCGGGCGGTCAATTCTGCGATCGGGGAGAGAGCTACCGCACGGCGATTTTCGTCTCTAACGCAGGGGAAAAAGCGCTTGCGCAACAGGCAAAGACCAACGCGCAACGAGCCCTCGGCCAAACGGTCGTCACCCCGATCCTGCAGGAGGGCGCGTTTTATCCGGCTGAAGCATACCATCAGGACTACTACAAAGGCGACAAGCTGGTGTTCACCCGCTTTGGCCCCAAACGCCAGAAGAACGCCTATAAAGCCTACCGCAATGCCTGCGGTCGGGATGCTCGGGTAAAGCAGCTTTGGGGAAGTGACGCGCCCTTTGCCGGATCTTAATCCAGCTGCGCGTCCCGGACTTCCCTCAGATCCGGAATGACATCCGCAGTGCCGTGCCGCGTGACCATCAGGGCCGCGGCGCGGTTTGCTTGTAGAATGGCCTGCTCCATCGGCATGCCACGGTCCATCCCAGCCAAAACATAGCCGGTGAACGTATCCCCTGCGCCTGTCGTATCTACCGCCTGCACCTTGTGAGCCGCGAAATCCACGGGGTCACAACCTTGCTGCAGATACCGCGCGCCTTTCGACCCAAGCGTAACGATCACATGGCGCACCGGCAGTTCCGCTGCATCCAGCCCGGTTTCCTGCCGCAATTGCTCGGCCTCGACTTCGTTGAGGATCAGGAAATCCAGATAAGGCAGAACCTCTTGCACCGATTGCGCCTGATACGGCGCGGCGGCGTAGCAGACGGTCAGGCCAAGCTCATGCCCCAGACGGGCCGCTTCGACCTGAGCGTTGGTTTCGTTCTGCAAAACCAGAATATCTCCGGTATTGGCCGAGGCCAGCGCCTGCCCAATCTGCGCGCTGTCAAGCGCATGGTTGGCACCGGGGTAGAGGATGATCAGGTTCTCGCCCTGGGCGTCCACCCCAATGATCGCGTGACCGGTCGGCACATCCACCTCAGCGATGAACCGCGTGTCGACGCCATATTCCGTCAGTCGATCCTTGGCCCAGCGCCCATCCGGACCGACAGCACCGATATGGCTGACCCGGGATCCCGCGCGCGATCCGGCAACGGACATATTGGCCCCTTTGCCGCCCAGAAAACGCTCAAGACCGTCTGCCGCCAAGGTCTCACCCGCCGCAGGCAGGTGCGGCAGGCCGTAAACCATGTCGGCATTGATCGAGCCTAGGTTCCAGATCGTCATGACTTGCCAATATCGCAGGAGGCCAGAATGGCCATGTTCAGGATATCATTGGCCGTCGACACGGTCGAGCAGATCTGGATCGGTTTATCGACACCAGACAGGATCGGGCCGATCACGGTGGCGCCGCCCATTTCTTGCATCAGCTTGGTCGAGATCGAGGCCGAGTGCCGCGCGGGCACGATCAGGATATTGGCCGGGCCGGTCAGGCGCTGGAACGGGTATCCGGCCTGCTGGTCCACGTTCAGGGCAACATCGACAGTCATCTCGCCTTCGTATTCGAAATCAACGCCGCGCTGGTCCAGAACCGCAGGCGCGCGGTGCATCTTTTCGGCCCGCTCTGAGACCGGGTAGCCAAAGGTCGAGAAGCTGACAAAAGCCACGCGTGGTTCAAGCCCCATATGGCGAGCCACGTCGGCCGAGCGTTCAGCGATATTGGCCAAATCGTTCTCATCCGGCCATTCATGGACCAGAGTATCGCCGATCAGAACAATGCGCCCCTTGTGCAGCAACGCCGTCACGCCAGCTGCGCCATGAGCGGCATCGGCGTCGAAGACATGGTTGATCCGGTCCAACACATGGGCCGATTTGCGTGTCGCCCCCGTCACAAGGCCGTCGCCATGCCCATGCGCCAGCATGAGGGATGAGAATACATGCCGATCCCGGGCCGCCAGACGGTGGATATCCTTGGGGTCAAAACCTTTGCGTTGCAAACGGTTGTAAAGGAAATTCGAATAAGTCTCGAGATGCGCGGTGTTGGCGGCGTTCACCACCTCAAGCTCGCGCACGGCGTCGCCCAGACCAGCCTCTTCCAGCTTGGTTTTCACATCATCTGGACGGCCCACAACCAGCGCCTTGCCAAAGCCCGAGCGCTGATAGGTCACCGCAGCGCGCAACACACGCGGATCGTCACCCTCGGCAAAGATCATGCGGCTTTGCGCCTGACGCGCACGGGCGTTCAGGCCGCGCAGGATGCTGGCGGTCGGGTCCATGCGGGACTTGAGGCTGAGCTCATAAGCCTCCATGTCGATGATCGGACGGCGGGCCGCTCCGGTATCCATCCCAGCCTTTGCGACCGCCGGAGGGATGCGGTGGATCAGGCGCGGGTCAAACGGCGTCGGGATGATGTAGTCGCGGCCAAATGTCAGCGATTTGCCATAGGCCATGGCGACCTCATCCGGCACATCCTCACGCGCCAGACGGGCCAGAGCATGGGCACAAGCGATCTTCATCTCGTCATTGATGGCGCGCGCGTGAATATCCAGCGCACCGCGGAACAGGTAGGGGAAGCCCAGAACGTTGTTCACCTGGTTCGGGTAGTCGCTGCGGCCTGTGGCAACGATCGCGTCAACGCGAACTTCATGCGCCTCTTCCGGTGTGATCTCAGGATCCGGGTTCGCCATCGCGAAGATCACCGGATTATCGGCCATGCTTGCAACCATATCCTGCGTCACGGCGCCCTTGACCGAAACGCCCAGGAACACGTCCGCACCTTTCATGGCGTCTTCAAGCGACCGCAAATCGGTTGAGATCGCATGAGCCGACTTCCACTGGTTCATACCCTCGGTCCGGCCCTGATAGATCACGCCCTTTGTGTCACAGACGATGCAGTTCTCATGCCGCGCGCCCATCGACTTGAGCAATTCGATACAGGCGATGCCCGCAGCACCCGCTCCGTTCAGAACGATCTTAACGTCCTCAATTTTCTTGCCCGAAATATGCAGCGCGTTCAGCAGACCCGCTGCACAGATCACCGCCGTGCCGTGCTGATCGTCATGGAAGACGGGGATGTCCATCTCTTCTTTCAGGCGCTGTTCGATGATGAAACATTCCGGCGCCTTGATGTCTTCGAGGTTGATGCCACCAAAGGTCGGCCCCATCAGACGCACCGCGCGGCAGAACTCATCCGGGTCTTCGGTGTCCAACTCGATATCGATCGAGTTCACGTCGGCGAACCGTTTGAACAGTACGGATTTCCCCTCCATCACAGGTTTCGAGCCGAGCGCGCCAAGATTGCCAAGACCCAGCACGGCGGTCCCGTTCGAGATCACAGCGACCAGATTGCCCTTATTGGTATAGTCATAGGCAGTCTCGGGCGCTTCGGCGATTGCTTCACATGGAACAGCAACGCCGGGGCTATAGGCCAGCGAAAGATCGCGCTGCGTGGTCATGGGAACAGTGGCCTGCACCTCCCACTTGCCCGGGGTCGGGTCGAGGTGAAAGGCCAGCGCCTCTTCTTTGGTGATCTTCGCTTTGGGCATCTTAAATGTCGTTTCCATGACTTCGGGGCTGATGCGTCATAGCGCAGCCACGCGCGGGCCTCAACGAGAATGAGTTTTCGGCTTTTACAGAAGATGGGGGATTTGTAAGGTCACGTCCGGAACACGCCAGAAGGGGGCCGCTTTTGTCCACAGTCACGCCGATGATGGCGCAGTATCTCGAGATCAAAGAGGCCCATGCCAACGCCCTGCTGTTCTACCGTATGGGCGATTTCTACGAGATGTTCTTTGAGGACGCCGTCAACGCCGCCGAAGCGCTGGACATCGCCCTGACCAAGCGCGGCAAACACAATGGCGACGATATCCCCATGTGTGGCGTCCCGGTGCATGCGGCCGAGGGCTATTTGCTAACCCTCATCCGCAAAGGCTTCCGCGTGGCCGTTTGCGAACAGATGGAAAGCCCGGCGGAAGCGAAAAAAAGAGGCTCTAAATCGGTGGTAAAGCGCGATGTCGTGCGTCTGGTGACGCCCGGTACGCTGACCGAAGACGCCCTGCTGGAAGCCCGCCGCCACAACTTTCTGGCCACCTATGCCGAGGTCCGTGATGAGGCCGCACTCGCCTGGGCCGATATCTCGACCGGGGCGTTTCACGTGATGCCTTTGACCTCCGTGCGCCTCAGCCCCGAGCTGGCACGTTTGGCCCCTTCCGAGCTGATCGTTGCCGACGGGATGGAGCAGTCGCTGAACGAAACCGTCCACGACCTCGGGATTTCGCTGACCCCTGTCGGGCGGGCCAGTTTTGACAGTACTGCGGCGGAAAAACGCATCTGCGGGCTGTTTCACGTGGGCGCGCTGGAGGCGTTCGGGTCTTTTGGCCGGGCAGAGATTTCCGCCATGGGCGCCCTGATCGACTATCTAGAGATCACGCAGAAGGGCAAATTACCCCTGCTGCAAACGCCCTTGAAAGAATCCGAGGACCGCGTGGTACAGATCGATGCCGCCACCCGCCGCAATCTGGAACTGACCCGATCCCTGTCGGGCGGTCGTGCCGGATCGTTATTGTCGGTGGTCGACCGCACCGTCACACCCGGCGGAGCAAGATTGCTGGAACAACGCCTCTCAAGCCCGTCTCGCAATCTGGATGTGATCCATGCCCGTCTCGACGCTGTCAGCTTTGCCGCCGAGGACAGCCTGATCGCCTCGGACCTGCGCGAGGCCCTGCGCAAAACACCCGATCTGGACCGCGCCCTGTCTCGCCTGTCGCTTGAACGTGGCGGGCCCCGCGATCTGGCCGCCATCCGCAACGGCCTGACCCAAGCCGCTGCAATTGCAGGCATTTGCGAACGGCAGAATCTTCCGGTCCTGCTGGCAACTGCCTTGCAAAACCTTGTTGGCTTCGACGACCTCCTGAACTTGCTGGATGAGGCTTTGGTGGCCGAACCGCCCCTGCTGGCCCGCGACGGTGGCTTCATCGCCCCCGGCTTTGACACCGAACTGGACGAAGCGCGCACCCTGCGCGACGAAGGCCGATCTGTCATCGCTGGGTTTCAGCAGAAATATGCGGAACACACCGGGATCACCTCGCTGAAGATCAAGCACAACAACGTGCTGGGCTATTTCATCGAAACCACGGCCACCCATGCCGAAAAGATGCTGAACCCGCCATTCTCCGAGACCTATATCCATCGCCAAACCACAGCCAATCAGGTGCGGTTCACGACGGTCGAACTCTCGGAGATCGAAACCCGTATCCTGAATGCTGGAAACTTGGCGCTTGAGATCGAGAAGCGGCTCTACAAAAGGCTTTCTGACGAAATTCTGGCCCTCGCCGCCCGCCTCAACCAAGCCGCCCGAGGACTGGCCGAGCTAGATCTGACCACCGCGCTGGCCGATCTCTCACGCGGTGAGGCTTGGTGTCGCCCACAGGTCGACACCTCGCGCGCCTTTGAGGTTCAGGGCGGACGCCACCCGGTAGTCGAACACGCGCTGCGCCAGCAAAGCGGCGATGCCTTCGTCGCAAATGACTGCGATCTCAGTGCCGAAGACGGGGCCGCCATTTGGCTGCTGACCGGTCCCAACATGGCCGGTAAATCAACCTTCCTCCGCCAGAACGCCCTAATCGCCCTGCTGGCCCAAATGGGCAGCTACGTCCCTGCGGAACAGGCCCATATCGGCCTTGTCAGCCAGCTTTTCAGCCGGGTCGGAGCCTCTGACGACTTGGCCCGAGGTCGCTCGACCTTCATGGTCGAGATGGTCGAAACCGCCGCTATTCTGAATCAGGCCGATGACCGCGCCCTCGTCATTCTGGATGAAATCGGTCGCGGCACCGCCACCTATGACGGCCTCTCCATCGCCTGGGCCACGCTAGAGCACCTGCACGCCGCCAACCAATGCCGGGCTTTGTTTGCCACGCACTATCACGAACTCACCGCGCTTGCTGGAAAGCTCAAAGGCGTCGACAACGCCACCGTCACCGTGAAGGAATGGGAGGGCGAGGTCATTTTCCTGCACGAGGTCCACAAAGGCGCCGCCGATCGGTCTTACGGTGTGCAGGTCGCCCAACTGGCGGGTCTGCCTGCCTCAGTTGTTGAACGTGCCCGCATCGTGTTGGATCAACTGGAAAAAACCGAGCGTGAGGGCGGTAAACAAAAATCCCTGATCGACGACCTCCCGCTTTTCTCAGCCGCGCCACCGCCGCCGCCTGCACCGAAAGCCTCACCGGTCGCGGACATGCTGAACGACATCCTCCCGGACGAGCTGACCCCGCGCGAAGCGCTCGACCTGATCTACAAACTGAAAGAGGCGGCCAAATCCTGACCGCCCCTTCTTCTGTTCAAAAATACCTCCGCCGGAGGCTTGGCCTCGCAGAGGCCAATCAGCTCGCAGGTGTCGACGACACACCAACCTGCGCCGGACGCAGCAAACGGTCGTGCAACATAAACCCTTCTGCAGACACCTGAATGATGTCCCCTGCGCGGGTTCCAGGCACTGGCGCTTCAAACATCGCCTCATGCACATTCGGATCGAATCGATCCCCAACCTCAGGCGTGATCACTTCGATCCCGTGCTTCTGGAACACATCCTTCAGTGCGCGCATGGTCAGCTCAACACCTTCCAGCAAACCAGCAGCCACTTCTTTCTGCTCATCAGTCGCTGCCTCAAGCGCGCGTTTCATGTTGTCATATACGGGCAGCATGTCGCGAGCCAGTTTCGAGCCACCATATTGCTCCGCGTCCCGACGGGCCTTGTCGCCACGCTTGCGCGCGTTTTCCGCATCAGCCAAAGCGCGCATGAACTTGTCTTTGTAGTCATCCCGCTCGGCGCGCAACTCATCCAGTTCCAGCGCCTCGTCGCTGATCTCAGCGAACTCTTCGGCCAATTCTTCCGCTTCAGCCGCCATGATGTCGTCCAGAAATTCTTCGTTCTTGGGCTCTGCCATCTCTTACCCTCTAGCTCCGGTCGGATATCAGCTTGCCGACCAGTTGCGCCGTATAATCCACGATCGGTACGATCCGTCCATAATTCAAACGTGTGGGTCCAATGACCCCAACCGCACCAATTATCTTACGATCAGCGTTCATATAAGGAGACACCACCAAAGAGGAACCCGAAAGTGAGAAAAGTTTGTTCTCAGAGCCAATAAAAATGCGCACACCCTCGCCTTCCTCGGTCAATTCAAGGAATTCGGCAATGTCGCGCTTGCGTTCCAGATCATCGAACAGGGTTCGAATGCGGTCCAATTCCTCGGCCTCACCCGAATCTGCCAAAAGATTCGCCCGACCGCGCACGATAAGACGCGCCGAGTCGCTTCCATCCCCGTCCCAGGCCGCAATCCCGCTTTCCACCATTTCGCGGGCCAGTACGTCGATCTCTTGCCGACGCGCATCAATCTGCGACAGCATTTGACGGCGCACTTCGCTGAGCGTTCGCCCCTCGATCAGCGCATTCAGGAAATTTGCCGCCTCTCGCATCGAACTGGGCGTCTGACCCGGCGGCGGTGTGAACAGCCGATTTTCGACATGCCCATCCGAGAACACCAGAACCACCAGCGCTCGGTCATGCGCCAATGAGACGAACTCGATATGCTTGATCTCGGCCTCATGTTTTGGCGTCAGAACCAGCGACGCGCCATGTGTCACGTGTGACAAGGCCGAGCCCACGCGATCCAACATTCCGCCAACATCGCCTGCGTTAGAGCCTAAAGTCTCATCCAGTTTCTGCCGATCACCGGCGCCCAGATCGCCGACCTCAAGCAAACCGTCTACGAACATCCGTAGCCCCTGTTGCGTCGGAATCCGCCCCGCAGACACGTGAGGGCTGTCCAGCAGACCCAGAAACTCAAGATCTTGCATCACATTGCGCACGGTTGCGGCACTGACTTTTTCGGAAAGGGTCCGTGTCAGGGTGCGGCTTCCCACCGGCTCACCGCTTTCCAGATAGCTTTCGACGATCAGCCGAAACACCTCACGCGACCGGTCGTTCATCTCTGACAGAATTCTGCTGGCTTCGCTCATTCTCGGTCCCCTGCTGGACTGCCATTAAATCGCAGGTAAATGAAAGGTCAATCGGGGTTGCATCGTAATGCCGCAGGACGTTATCCCCAACCCAGCAAACAAAGGAATTCCCATGCGACCCTCAGGACGTAATCTAGACGAAATGCGCGCCGTTTCCATCGAGACTGGCTTTACCAAACATGCCGAAGGGTCTTGCCTGATCAAGATGGGCGACACCCACGTGCTGTGTACTGCCACGATCGAGGATCGCGTGCCGCCCTTCATCAAGGGTTCGGGCCTGGGCTGGGTTACTGCCGAATACGGCATGCTGCCGCGCGCAACCAACACCCGGATGCGGCGTGAGGCTGCAAGCGGCAAGCAAGGCGGTCGTACCGTCGAAATCCAGCGCCTGATCGGCCGCGCCCTGCGTGCCGGCGTCGACCGGGTTGCTTTGGGTGAGCGTCAGATCACCGTCGATTGCGATGTCATCCAGGCGGATGGCGGTACCCGCTGCGCCTCGATCACCGGCGGCTGGGTTGCGCTGCGTCTGGCCGTGAACAAGCTGATGAAAGCGGGTGACGTGATCTCGGACCCCTTGGTAGACCCTGTTGCAGCCGTTTCTTGCGGTATTTACGCAGGTCAGCCGGTGCTGGACCTGGACTACCCCGAAGACAGCGAGGCGGGCGTGGACGGCAACTTCATCATGACCGGCTCGGGCAAACTGATCGAAGTCCAGATGAGCGCCGAAGGCTCGGTCTTCAGCCGCGCAGAGATGGATCAACTGATGGATCTGGCCGAAAAAGGCGCGGGTGAGCTGGCTGCCGCCCAAAAGGCAGCCACCGCATGACCCGCAAGTTCGACGGCGACAGGCTGTTGGTCGCCACACATAACAAAGGCAAGCTTGAGGAGATGGCACATCTCCTCAACCCCTTTGGCGTGACCGTGGTTGGCGCGGCAGAAATGAACCTGCCCGAACCGGACGAGACTGAAGATACCTTTGTCGGCAATGCCCGGATTAAAGCGCATGCTGCCGCCAAGGCCACCGGCCTGCCTGCCCTGTCGGACGATTCCGGGATCACCATCGACGCGCTGGACGGTGCGCCGGGCGTCTATACGGCCGACTGGGCCGAAACCGACAATGGCCGCGATTTCATGATGGCCATGACCCGTGCACATGACGAACTAGAGGCCAAGAACGCAGCGCATCCGCGCACCGCGCAATTTCGCTGCACGCTGGTTCTGGCCTGGCCCGACGGTCATGATGAAGTGTTCGAAGGCATCGCACCCGGTCATCTCGTCTGGCCAATCCGAGGTAAGGACGGCTTCGGGTATGACCCTATGTTTGTCCCCGAAGGTCACGACATTACCTTTGCCGAGATGGATCGTTGGGAAAAGAACAAGATCAGCCATCGCGGCCGCGCGGTGGAGATGTTCGTGAAGGGCTGCTTTGACGGATGATTGGCGCAATGGGGGCTTTGGCCTGTATGTGCATTGGCCCTTTTGCGAGGCCAAGTGCCCCTATTGCGATTTCAACAGCCATGTTTCTAAAAATATTAATCAAAAACAATGGCTTGATGCTTATCTAGCCGAACTGCGCCGCTCGGCCAGTGAAACGCCTAACAGGGTTCTCAATACGATCTTTTTTGGCGGTGGCACCCCGTCATTGATGAACCCCGACACCGTTTTAGCCGTCATTGACGAAGCCCGCAGCCTCTGGCGACCCGCCAACGACATGGAAATATCGCTCGAGGCAAACCCTGGCTCGGTCGATGCTGGGCGTTTTGCCGCCTATCGTGACGCTGGCGTCAATCGGATTTCGATGGGTGTGCAGGCGCTGAACGATGAAGACCTCCGCCGCTTGGGCCGCATCCACACCGTCTCCGAAGCACGCGCCGCTTTCGACATCGCGCGCGCCTGTTTCGACCGCGTCAGTTTTGACCTGATCTATGCGCGCCAACACCAAACCCTTGAAGCTTGGCAGGCCGAGTTGACCGAAGCACTGTCAATGGCTGTCGATCACCTGTCGCTCTATCAGCTGACGATCGAGGAAGGCACCGCCTTTGGGGATCGCTATGCAGTCGGTAAATTGCGCGGTTTGCCCGAGGATGACCACGCTGCTGACATGTATCTGGTGACGCAAGAGATCTGCGAGGCGCACGGCCTACCAGCCTATGAAGTCTCCAACCATGCCCGCCCCGGCGCCGAGTCGCAGCACAACAAGATCTATTGGCGCTACGGCGACTATATTGGGATCGGACCTGGCGCGCATGGTCGTGTCACTTTGAACAGGCGTAAATTCGCGACGGAGACCCATTTGTCGCCAAATACTTGGCTAAAGGCGGTTTCCAACGGATCCGGAGAAAGTGATCGAACTGAGGTCCTTCCAGTCGAACAGGCAGCTGAATACCTTATGATGTGTATCCGACTCACTGAAGGCCTAGATATGGAAAGGTTTAGCGCTCTCTCCGGACACCCTCTTCCCAATGATAAACTCGTCTCTCTGTCTGACCTTGGCATGATCGAGCTGTCAAACACGCGCCTAAGGGCAACCAAAGACGGGCGTGCCGTTCTGAACGCGGTGATCCGCGAGTTGTTGGAGTAACCGATGCAGTACCTTTGGGCCGGTCTTGGTTTGCTCTGCGTCGCGCTCGCCATGGTCGGAGTGGTCTTGCCGCTTCTCCCAACCGTTCCCTTTCTGCTGCTGGCGGCGTTTTTCTTTGCCCGCTCATCGTCCCGGCTTCACAATTGGCTTCTAACACATCAGGTGTTTGGTCCGATGATTATCGATTGGCAAAGCTCCGGGGCGATCCGTCCGAGCGCAAAAAAGGCGGCCACCGTCTCGGTCGCCGCCGTTTTTGGCATCTCGGTTCTGCTGTCTTTACCGTCCTACGTCCTGATCATTCAGGCCGTCGTTCTGAGCGGGGTCATGATCTTTATCTGGACCCGCCCTAACGGCTGAGCTTGGCGCAAAGATCGTCCAATTGGTCCAGGTTCTCATAGGTCAGTACAACTTGGCCCGATTCTGTCCCCGCCTTGTGATTGATCGAAACCTTCATCGCCAAGATGGCCGAAAGGTCTTTCTCCAACGCACGGGTATCTGCATCTTTGCCTGCATTCAGATCCCGAGACCTTGGTGCGGGACGGTCTTCTGTGCCTTGCTGTTGCTTCTTCACCAAGGCTTCCGTCGCCCGTACCGAAAGCCCCTCTTTCACAACCTGTTTGGCCAGTTCCGATGGATTCTCGGCCGTGATCAAAGCCCTTGCATGGCCAGCGGATAATTTCCCTTCGACCACAAGGGCTTGCACATCCATCGGTAGAGACAAAAGCCGCAAGAGGTTAGCGATATGGCTGCGACTTTTGCCCAAAGCCTCCGCCAGTTTTTCCTGCGTGTGGCCGAAACGATCCATGAGCTGCTTGTAACCAGCTGCTTCTTCGACGGAATTCAGGTCCGCCCGCTGGATATTCTCAATAATCGCGACTTCCAAAACTTCAGTATCATCAAAGTCGCGAATAATGACTGGAATATCATGTAGTTGCGCCATCTGCGCTGCGCGCCAACGGCGTTCCCCCGCAACGATTTCATACTCTCCAGCACCGATCGACCGCACGATCAACGGCTGGATGATTCCCTTTTCCTTGACCGAGGATGCCAACTCATCCAACTGCTCCGGCTGGAAAGTCCGGCGCGGCTGGTTCGGGTTTGCCTTCAGCTTTTCGATCGGAACCGTCATATCCGGCCGCCGCGGCTCAGCCGGTGAGCGTCCATCGGTTTCCTGCGTGACATCCGCCATAAGGGCCGAAAGACCGCGGCCAAGACCCCTGGGTTTCGCTTTTTTGGCGCTCATGTCGCCCTCCTCATTGTCGCTTAAGCGGCGACTTTGTTGTTCTTGTGCATGACTTCGCGGGCCAGATGACGATATGCCATCGCCCCAAGCGAGCCCGAGTCATATTGCAAAACTGGCAACGCATAAGACGGTGCCTCACTGACCCGCACATTTCTGGGTATCTTGGTCTTAAAAACCATCTCACCCAAATTGTCACGTGCGTCTTTCTCGACCTGACGAGACAAGTTGTTGCGGTTGTCATACATGGTCAACACAATACCTTCGATTCTTAGATCCGGATTCGCAGTTTGGCGAACCTCTCGGATCGTCAGCATCAGCTGAGACAAACCCTCCAGAGCAAAGAATTCACTCTGCAATGGAACAAGAACCGAATGCGAGGCTACCATTGCGTTCACCGTCAGCAGGTTCAAGGACGGTGGGCAATCAATCAAAACAAAATCCAGTTCAAACCCGTCTATTGAGGTTTGTCGCAAAGCGTCATGCAACAGGTAGCTGCGTTTTTCGTTTGAAATGAGTTCAATATCCGCCGAGCTCAGATCGACAGTGGCCGGAATGACAAAAAGGCCACCTATCTCTGTCTCTTGTATGACCGCCTCTAGTGGTGCGTCGTCCAAAATAAGATCATACGTGGTCCAATCGCGGTCTTCGACGCCCAATCCAGTCGATGCGTTGCCCTGCGGATCGAGATCAACAACCAGAACCCGGCAGCCAGCTTCGGCCAGACCCGCGGCCAGATTTATCGCCGTCGTGGTTTTCCCAACTCCGCCCTTCTGATTGGCAACCGCAATTATCCGGGGCCCTGAAGGACGAGAAAGATCAACCACGAGATACTCCTTTGATTTTAAGGATTACGGCTTGGGGCTCTGTTAAACTTGTAATCGGCTCAACATCGAATTTCCATTCTTCCTGAGCCTCTGACAGTTCTTTTTTCCAGTTCGCGCCTTTCGGCAACAAAGCAGTGCCATTTTCGCTTAAATGCCTGTCACAAAAGGACAATAACGTGCGCAGATCAGCCAAAGCGCGGGCCGATAGAATATCAGCTTCAAGTCGATCAACGGATTCGATTCGTTTTGAAATGACCTGACACGTCACCCCACATTCACGTGCAACGTTTCTCAGGAATGCTGATTTTCTCTGATCACTTTCGACAAATTGGAAACGGGTGTTTGGCGACTCTTCCAGTGCCATAATCGCACACACCATCCCCGGAAATCCGCCTCCGGTTCCGATATCAACCCAGGTATCTGCGGCCATTGCACATTGGAATACCTGGACGGAATCCAGAATATGTCGATCCCAGATATCCTCCAGACTGTTTCTTGAAACCAAGTTGATCTTGGGATTCCAGCGTTTCACCAGCTCTACATACTTATCCAGCCGGTCGAATGTTTCACGTGAAACATCAAACTTGGAAAATTCAGGCTTCATGCTTGTTTAACTTTTTGATCACGCCGAAGTTTTGCCAAAACCAAGGTCAAGGCCGCGGGTGTAACACCTTCTACCCTACTGGCCTGAGCAATATTTCCGGGTTTTACCTGAGACAGCTTTTGCTTCATTTCAGATGAAAGCCCATCCAAAGCAAAATAGTCGAAATCCCTGGGAATCTGATAGGCTTCGTCCCTCTTCATCGCTTCGACATCCCGCTGCTGCCGTGCGATGTAGTTTGTGTATAACGCATCCCTAGCGACCTGAAGCCGGATTTCTGGCGTCACCGTGTCCAGTTCGGGTATCAAGGGCAGCAGGTCCTCAAAAGCCACATCCGGAAAAGCCAAAATCGCCATTCCATCACGCCTATTCCCATCCTGATTGACATTGATACCGACGGCCAGAACTTCTTTCGGCGTATAGGTTCTATCACTCAGAAGAGATTTCGCGTTGCTCAATTGATCCATCTTTTCTGTGAAAGCTTGTCGACGCCTTCTTCCAACACAGCCCAACTGCAATCCAATTGGGGTCAAACGCTGATCTGCATTATCTGCTCGAAGCGACAATCTAAACTCCGCACGAGAGGTGAACATCCGATACGGTTCTGCAACACCTCGGGTGGTAAGATCATCTATCATGACCCCGATGTAACTATCGGCGCGGGTGAAATGGATCGGTTCCCGACCCTGAACAGCCAAAGCAGCATTGAGGCCAGCAACCATACCCTGAGCGGCAGCCTCCTCATATCCTGTGGTTCCGTTGATCTGACCCGCTAGATATAGGCCTGGAATCTCGGGCAAGGCCAAAGTCGCCGATAAGACACGTGGGTCTACATAATCGTACTCGATGGCGTAGCCTGGCTGCAGAATATCAGCATTCTTTAGCCCTTTGATCGAACGAACATATTGTAGCTGCACATCCTGTGGTAAAGACGTCGAAATACCGTTGGGGTAAATCGTATGGTCGTTCACCCCTTCGGGCTCAAGGAAGATCTGATGCGAGTCTTTCTCTGCAAACCGAACAATCTTGTCTTCGATCGACGGGCAGTATCTCGGACCTACTCCATCTATGTGGCCGCCATACATCGCTGACTTGCTTAGATTCTTTTCAATAATTTCATGTGTCTGAGCGTTCGTATGGGTGATTCCACACGAAATCTGAGGTGCAACGACCGAAGTCGACAGAAACGAGAACAAGGTTGGTTCGTCGTCGCCGTCCTGACGTTCCAACCCTGACCAATCAATAGTGCGCCCGTCCAGCCTCGGTGGGGTTCCCGTTTTCAAACGTCCCGTCGGAAGATCATACGCGTCCAAGCGCTCTGCCAATCGGACGGAAGGGCGATCTCCCATTCGACCTCCAGGTCGCGAGACGTCTCCGATATGGATCACACCTCGAAGGAACGTACCGGAAGTAAGAATAACCGACTTTGCCGAGATTTCTGACCCGTCGCCCAACCTAACGCCGGCGACACGATCCTGATTCATCAGAAAGTCTACGACTTCGCCAACAATAACAGACAGGTTTTCTTGCCCATCTGTTTCCTTTTGCATCGCGGCTCGGTAAAGTGCTCTATCCGCTTGCGTCCTTGGGCCTTGTACAGCTGGCCCCTTGCGACGGTTCAACAGCCGGAACTGGATCCCTGCCTGGTCTGCAACACGTCCCATGACGCCGTCCAGGGCATCTATCTCGCGAACCAAGTGACCTTTACCCAATCCTCCGATTGCAGGATTGCAGGACATCACACCGATATCTGCGGCGGATAGCGTGACCAATGCTGTCGAAACGCCCATTCGGGCTGCAGCATGCGCAGCCTCGGCTCCCGCGTGCCCCGCGCCAATGACAACTACATCGAAGTCTGAATGTTTCACGTGAAACACTCCCTATTTTCCGAGACAGAAGCTCGAGAATATTTCATCTAACAGATCCTCGACACCTATTCTGCCCACCAAAGATTCAAGTGCGCGGATCGCAGTGCGCATCTCTTCTGCTGCTATATCATACAGGTCCGAACCCGATTCCAGAACCGACATTGCCGCAGTCAGAGCGTCCAGTGCTTTAGTCAAAGCAATACGATGGCGTTCTCGTGTCGCAATACCATGGCTAGTGGTTCGGTTACTCAGTACACGCGATATATTGGATATCAGCCGATCAATCCCCTGACCCGTTTTTCCGGAAACCCCACCGTCTTCTGGGTTTCGAAGGTCGGCTTTCGGCGCAACCTGAATATCATCCGGCTGAATATCAACACCAAGATGCAACGGTTCGTCAGACAGGAGCACACGTAGATCAGCAGCTTCAGCGCGTTTCTTAGCCAATGCGATACCAAGGCTTTCAACGTGGTCGTCCGTATCACGCAGCCCGGCGGTGTCCAACAACGTCACCGGAAGTCCTGCCAGGTCCATTCGAACCTCGATGACGTCCCGCGTTGTCCCCTCATATTCTGATGTAATTGCAGCGTCTCGCCCCGCCAAAGCATTCAGCAAGGTGGACTTGCCCGCGTTGGGAAGGCCGACGATTGCAACTTCAAAGCCGGTTCTGATGCGTTCCGCGATCTGAACGCCATCTGCTTCGCGCTTCAAATCAGCCATAACGCCCGAGATCAGGTCGCGCACCTCAGGGGTAACGTCGGTTGGAACCTCTTCATCAGCAAAGTCGATCACTGCCTCCAACAGAGAGGCAGCGCGGATCAGGTCCCTCCTCCATCGCTCGGCCAGGTTTCCCAACTCACCAGAGAGAATCGTTTGCGCCTGTTTGCGTTGGGCCTCCGTCTCGGCGTCGATCAAATCGGCAAGGCCTTCGACCTGGGCCAAATCCATCTTGCCGTTTTCCAACGCGCGGCGGGTGAACTCTCCCGGCTCGGCAAGGCGCAAACCGTCCGTTTCCGACAAGCAGCGCATGACAGCATTGACCGAGGCCGTACTTCCGTGAATCTGCAGCTCAGCCACATCTTCACCGGTGAAGCTGGTCGGAGCCTTAAACGTCAACACCAGCCCATCATCCAGACGAGCACCGTCAGCATCCCGCAAAGTCCGCAAAGACATCCCACGCGCCGGAAGTGCGCCGCCGGTCATCCCAGCCGCCGCATGATGCGCGTCAGGACCAGAGAGGCGGATGACCGCCACCCCTGCTTTACCTTGCGCGCTGGCCAAGGCGAATATCGTATCCATTCGAAGGCCTCGCGTCAGTTAAGACCTGTGTCAGGTGTTCATGGAATCGAAGAACTCGCCGTTTGTCTTCGTCTGTTTCAGCTTGGACAACAGGAACTCGATTGCATCGGTGGTCCCCATCGGGTTGAGGATGCGGCGCAGAACGAAGGTCTTGGCCAAGTCCCCCTTGTCGACCAGCAGGTCCTCCTTCCGCGTACCGGATTTGAGGATATCGATGGCCGGGAACACGCGCTTGTCTGCGATCTTGCGATCCAGAACGATTTCCGAGTTTCCCGTGCCTTTGAATTCTTCGAAGATGACCTCATCCATCCTGCTGCCGGTATCGATCAGCGCGGTGGCGATGATGGTCAGCGAGCCACCTTCTTCAATGTTCCGCGCCGCACCAAAGAACCGCTTGGGACGTTGCAGAGCATTCGCATCCACACCACCGGTCAGAACCTTACCCGAGGATGGGACCACGGTGTTAAACGCCCTACCAAGTCTTGTGATCGAATCGAGAAGAATAACAACATCTCGTTTATGTTCGACCAAACGCTTGGCTTTTTCGATCACCATCTCGGACACGGCGACGTGGCGCGTTGCAGGTTCATCAAAGGTTGAGGACACAACCTCACCCTTCACCGAGCGCTGCATGTCGGTCACCTCTTCCGGGCGTTCGTCGATCAGCAGGACGATCAGATAACACTCCGGGTGGTTCTGTTCGATCGAGTGCGCGATGTTCTGCAGGATCACCGTTTTACCGGTCCGCGGCGGGGCCACGATCAGCGACCGCTGACCTTTACCAATAGGCGACACCAGATCGATCACACGGGCCGATTTGTCTTTTATGGTGGGATCTTCGATCTCCATCTTCAGACGCTCATCTGGATAGAGCGGCGTCAGGTTGTCGAACAGGATTTTGTGTTTGGCCTTCTCAGGATCTTCGAAGTTGATCTTGGTGACCTTGGTCAGCGCAAAATACCGCTCGCTATCGTCGGGCGCTTTGATTTCGCCTTCAACGGTGTCACCGGTACGCAGTGAATGCTGACGGATCATATCAGGCGAGACATAGATGTCGTCCGGACCCGGCAGATAGTTCGCCTCAGGCGAGCGCAGGAAGCCGAAGCCATCTTGCAGAACCTCAAGCACACCGTCACCGCCAACAGTCCAGCCCTCATCCGCGCGTTCGCGCAGGATCTGGAACATCATCTCGCCTTTACGCATGGTCGAGGCGTTTTCGATCTCCAGCTCTTCGGCCATTGCCAGAAGGTCTTTTGGGCTTTTGGCTTTCAGATCGGCCAGATTCAGGGATTCAGTGGACATGATGCATACCTTCACCGCGGACTGCGGTTCGAAGTGGAATTTTAGTACGGAAAATACGCCGCCCGGACGGGCGTGTTGCCCCCTACATAGTTGTGTCAATCTGCGGAGTCAAACAGGCCCTTGCTGGAACGGCCCTCAGAACTTCAGAATGACCGCGAGAACGATGATAACCATCAGAACGGTCGGAACCTCGTTCATCATGCGATACTGCCGCCCAGTGAGCTTATTTCGCCCCTCAGCGAAATCTTTGCGGCGGGCCATCAACCAATGATGAAACCAAGTCATGCCCATCACGGCTGCGCCTTTAAGCCAGGGCCATGCAAAATCCCAGCCGACGATACCGGGCGTGAACACCATGATCAGACCACAGACCCAAGCTACGATCATCGCAGGGCGCATGATCACGCGGAGCAGCTTTTCTTCCATTTCAAAGAAGATGGTCTCGGCCCCGTTAACCGCTTGTGCTTTTTCTACGTGATAGACGAACAGACGGGGAAGGTAGAACAATCCTGCCATCCACGAAATCACCGCCATGATATGAAGGGACTTCACCCACGGGTAAATCGTGAAAAGAAGATCAGTCATCTTGGCTCCGGGCGTTGCTCGGAACTCTCCCTAATAAAAAAATAAGAAAGAAGAAAGGAAGATGGTTTTGTAGGGTGGGTAAAATCCGTGGATTACTTTTTTACCCTTTGGTTTTCCCCAAGTGGACAGTTTTGCACGAGATTTGAGCGATTCTGTGAACTTCAAAAATAATCAAATTAAAACATATAGTTAGTTCTGAATTCTGAGGATGTATCTGGGGATAACACCATGAACAAATCCAGATGTCCCGGTTATCCGCGGTTTCCAAGTTATCCTTACCCCGATTGGATGATGTTTGAGCGACTCAGGGAAGTTTTTCGCGAAATTCCCGGGCTTGCGTGTCAATCTGAAAACCATACAAAGCGTCCAAGACCGCTCAACGATTTGCCCACGGGGTTGTCCACATGTCTGTCCCCATCGTCCTGGCCTCAGGATCCTCTATTCGCGCGCAACTGCTGGAAAATGCAGGCGTGCCTTTCTCTGTTCAGATCGCGCGCGTGGACGAGGATAGCATAAAGCGTGCCTTGCTGGCTGAGGGCGCCTCGCCGCGTGACATTGCCGATGCGCTGGCAGAAATGAAAGCGCGCAAGGTGAGTGACAAGACGCCCGGAGCGATGGTTCTGGGCTGCGATCAGGTGCTGGATTTCGACGGGCAGCTGCTGTCGAAACCTCAGACCCCTGAGGATGCCTTTGCCCAGTTGAAGATGATGCGGGGCAAACGGCACATGTTGCTGTCTGCAGCGGTGATCTATCAGGATGGTGAGCCGATCTGGCGCCATGTCGGCCAGGTGCGATTGAGGATGCGGATGAGCTCGGACGCTTATCTGCGAGACTATGTCGACCGCAACTGGGACAGCATCCGACACGCGGTGGGTGCCTATAAGCTTGAGGAAGAAGGCGTGCGCCTGTTCGCCACCATTGACGGCGACTATTTTAACGTTTTGGGTATGCCACTGTTGGAGCTGCTCAACTATCTGGCTGTCAAAGGGGTGATTGATCAATGACGGACCACAAGATTCCTCTGGCCGGAGTGATCGGGCACCCGGTGGGCCATTCCCGCTCGCCCAAATTGCATGGGCATTGGCTGAAGACCTACGGGCTAGAGGGGCACTACGTCCCCATGGATGTCGCCCCGGCTGATCTGGAAACTGTCCTGCGCACCCTGCCCAAGGCCGGTTTTGTGGGAACAAACGTGACGGTACCGCATAAAGAGGCTGCCTTGCGTATTGCAGACCACGTCTCGGACCGGGCGACCGTGATCGGGGCCGCGAATACACTGGTTTTCCGCGAGGATGGCTCGATCCACGCCGATAACACCGATGGTTATGGGTTCATGGAGAACCTGCGTGCCGGCGCACCGGATTGGAACGCCAAGGATGGCCCCGCCGTGGTCTTTGGCGCGGGCGGAGCGGCGCGCGCCGTGTTGCAGGCGCTCGCGGATGAAGGCGTGCCCGAGATCCTGCTGACCAACCGCACCCGCACCCGTGCCGATCATCTGAAAGAAGAATTCGGCCAGCGCATTACCGTTGTGGATTGGGTACAGGCCGGTAACGTGATCGAAAACGCCGAGCTTGTGGTCAACACGACATCTCTGGGTATGCAGGGTCAGCCTGAGCTGCGGGTGCCATTGGATGGGTTGCAGCCGGGCGCCGTGGTGACCGATCTTGTCTACGCGCCGCTAAAGACCAACCTGCTGAAAACAGCGGAAGAGGCCGGATGCACTGTGGTCGACGGGTTGGGCATGTTGCTGCATCAGGCAGTTCCGGGCTTTGAACGTTGGTTCGGCGTGCGCCCCGAGGTCAATGACGATTTGCGCGCGGCCGTGCAGGCATGAGGTTTGCACTTGGCCTGACAGGCTCGATCGGGATGGGCAAAAGTACGACGGCGCAGATGTTTGTCGATGAAGGCTGCGCGCTTTGGGATGCCGATGCGGCGGTGCATCGTCTCTATGCCAAAGGCGGCGCGGCGGTTGGGCCGATGGGTGTGGGTTTTCCCTCGGCTATCGTAGAGGGCGCAGTCAGCCGTGAGGCATTGAAACGGATTATCTCCGAAGACAGGTCTGCGCTGAAACGGATTGAGGCGATCGTTCATCCCCTGGTCGCCGCAGATCGCGCCACGTTTCGCGAAAGTGCCTCGGCCGATATTCTGGTGTTCGACATCCCCCTTCTGTTCGAAACGGGCGGTGATGCCGCGATGGATGCGGTCGCCTGCGTTCGGGTATCGCCTGACGAACAAAAGCGCCGGGTGATGGAACGCGGCACGATGTCCGAGGCTCAGTTCGAACAAATCCGCGCCAAGCAGATGCCGAATGACGAGAAATGCGCGCGCTCGGACTATGTGATCGACACCGACATACTGGACCATGCCCGCGCGCAGGTGCAGGATGTGGTCAGGCAGATACGGGCGGGGATGGCAGATGCGTGAGATTGTACTCGATACCGAAACCACGGGCTTTGATCCTGAAAGCGGTGACCGGATTGTCGAGATCGGCGCGGTCGAGCTGTGGAACCATGTGGCCACGGGCGAGACCTATCATGTCTATATCAACCCCGAACGCGGCATGCCGGAAGAGGCATTTGGCGTGCATGGCATCGGCCCCGACTTGCTGGAAACCCCGCGCGCGCCCGAAAAGGGTGAGGTGACGCTGAAAGACAAACCGGTCTTTGCCAAGGTCGGTCAGGGTTTTCGCGAGTTTGTTGGCGACGCGAAACTGGTGATCCACAACGCCTCCTTCGACATGAAGTTCCTGAACGCCGAGCTGAAATGGATGGGTCTGCCGCCGATTCCGATGGATCAGGCGCTCGATACGCTCGCCATTGCGCGCAAACGGTTTCCGGGCTCTCCGGCCTCGTTGGATGCGCTGTGTCGGCGGTTCAATATCGACAACTCGAACCGGGTGCTGCACGGCGCGCTCTTGGACTCAGAGATCCTGGCCGAGGTCTATCTGGAGCTGATCGGAGGACGCCAACCGGATTTCGGCTTGTCCACTTCGGCTGCGTCCGGTGCGGGGGGTGCAGATGACTGGCGTCCGACACCGCGCGCAACGCCCCTGCAATCCCGGATCACCGAGGATGAGCGCGCAGCGCATGAGGCATTTGTCGAGAAACTGGGCGAAAGCGCCCTGTGGACCCGCGCCTGATCCGGTCAGGCACGGGGCTCAAGGGATTTAGGCGTCGGTCTGCTCGGCCTGTTCCGACTGAGCGGCCTGACGGCGCATCAGCTCGTTGCGGTAAAGTGCAACAAAATCAATGTTGTCCAAGTTCACCGGCGGATAGCCACCGTCACGGGTGACGTCGCTGACGATACGGCGCAGGAACGGGAACAGCATGCGCGGGCATTCGATCATCAGGAACGGGTGCAGCTGATCTTCTGGCACGCCTTCCACGTGGAACAGCCCGCAATAGTCCAGCTCACACAGGAACAGGACATCGTCCATGCCTTTGGCTTTCGAGGTCAGCTTCAGCTTGATCGAAACCTCATACTGATGCTCGACTTGACGCTTTTTCGCGTCCAGGTTCACCTGAACCTGAATCTCGGGCTGTACGTCACCGGACACGCCCTTTTGCGCCATGACGTTTTCAAAGGACATATCACGAATGAACTGTCCCAGAACGCGCATCTGAACCTGAGGGGCGGCTTGGGCCGCAGTGTTTTCTGCAGCGTTTTCTTCGGCCATGGATCTACTCCAAAAATGAAATTCGACACTGCTTAGCAAGTTGCGCGCGGCACCTCAATGCTGGTGGGGGCCTTCCACCCATTTTGACGGTTTCGAGGGGTCCTTGCGTGGGCGCACTTCGGTAAACTCGCCGTCAATCACGTCGCCCTGATCAAACGGTTCGCGCGGCTGTTGAAAGCCCGCGCCGGGCCCCATCTGGAACTGGGTCACGGTCACCTTGGTCTTCAGATAGCGGAAAACGGCGATCCGCACGCCGGGGATTAACAGTGCAAACCCAACGGCATCAGTGAAAAAGCCAGGTGTCAGCAACAGCGCGCCGGATAAAAGGATCATTGCGCCATGTGCCAAGGGCTCGGTCGGGTCGTCCAGAGTGGCGAAGGATTGCTGCAATTGCCCAAGCGCCATGCGACCTTGTGTCCGCACCAATGTGGTGCCCAGAACCGCCGTCAGAACCACGATGGCAAGGGTTGGCCACAGGCCGATAAGACCGCCAACCTGGATGAACAGGGCGATCTCGAGGATCGGAACCAATAAAAATGCCAAGAACAGGTACATTTGCGTTATCCTTTACCTATGGCCGAACTGTGGACTTGCCACCAACTGTCACCTACATAGTGGCAGGAGGCCGCGTACACAAAGTCTCGGTTCTGAAAAGAGGATGAAATGAACGAACCCATGATCCAGCTGCTGGTACTGGCCGGAATTGCCGTTTTCCTGATCCTGCGTTTGAAAAGCGTGTTGGGAACGCGTGAAGGTTTCGAAAAACCCCCTGTTCCGCATCAGCCCGATGCGGGTACGTCCCGTCGTGATTTCGAGGTGATCGAAGGCGGTCCGGATCATGACATCACAGACCACGTCCCCGAAGACAGCGAGCAAGCGCAGACCCTGGCCGCGATGAAGCGGGTTGAGCCCAGTTTCTCGGTCAGTGAATTTGTTCAGGGTGCCCGCGGTGCCTATGAGATGATCGTAATGGGTTTTGAGAAGGGCAACCTGGACGAGATCCAGCCCTTTTTGGCCGAAGATGTGTTCGAAACCTTCGTCTCGGTTGTATCCGCGCGCGAAGATCAAGGCCTGACGATCGAGGCCGAGTTTATCGGCGTGCGTGAAACTACCCTGACCGATGTATCCTTTGACAAGGATACGAATGAGGCAGAAATCACAATGAAATTCATTGGTGAGCTGACCTCGGTCGTGCGGGATCGCGGTGGTGACATCATCGAAGGTAACCCGAATACCGTGAAACGCCAAAAGGACAGCTGGACCTTTGCCCGCGTGATGGGCAAGGACGATCCAAACTGGCTGCTTGTTGCCACGGACGCATGATTGCCACGCTCCGGTCGCTTATTCTGGTGGGTGCGATGACCACTGCCAGCGCCGCCGGAGCCGAGGCGACGCGATCCGTTCTGTCGTTTGACGACCTGCAGGGCTGGGCCGAGGATGACCACGGCGCGGCCCTTTCCGTTTTTCTGAACACCTGCGGTGATCTGAACGACTCGGATTGGCGTGCGCTTTGCGGTGTCGCCCGGACCTATGAGGGGGATGCCGCCCGGTCCTTCTTTGAACTCTTCTTTCGGCCTGTTTTGGTGGAGGACGGTAAGGATGGGCTGTTCACCGGGTATTTTGAGCCCGAGCTTGATGGCTCCAGAACCCGGACGGATCGGTTCAAATACCCGATCTACAAAATGCCGCCCGAGGCGCGGGAGGGGCCGTGGCTTAGCCGGCGCGAGATCCTGACCAGTGATGTGATGCAGGGCCGCGGGCTTGAGATCGCCTGGGTCGATGACCCGGTTGAGCTGTTCTTTCTGCAAATTCAGGGCTCTGGCCGGGTACGCCTGCCGGATGGCGGTGCATTGCGTGTGGGATATGGCGGCGCAAACGGACAGCCCTACCGGTCCATCGGGGTTGAGTTGGTACGGCGCGGCGCTTTGGGTGCCCACGCGGTCAGCGCGCAGATGATCCAGGCCTGGGTACGCAAGAACCCCGAAGCTGGGGCTGAGCTCTTGTTTCACAATCCCTCATACGTGTTCTTCCGCGAGGTCAGCCGCGTTGCGCCGGAACTGGGGCCTTTGGGTGCCATGAACCGGTCGATCACGACCATGCGCAGCATCGCGGCCGATCCTGCCTATACGCCGCTCGGTGCTCCGGTCTGGGTTGAGAAAAACGGCAAGAAGCCCTTGCGCCGCCTGATGATCGCGCAGGATACCGGTGCGGCGATCAAGGGCGCACAGCGGGCCGATATCTTCTTTGGAACGGGCGATGATGCAGGGCAAGCTGCCGGTCGGTTGAAAGACCCCGGTCGCATGGTCGTGCTACTGCCGATCCAGCGTGCCTATGCCATGGCGACGGATGACTACTAATGACCCGGCGCAAACTGACCAGCGACGAGATCGAGCTGTGGCGCAAGGTCGCCAAACAGGCTGAGCGGCTGCACCCCGAGATCCCTCAGACCGTGCATCCGACAACTCTGCCCAAACCCACGCCCAAGAAACTACCAAAACCCCGGATTGAAGCGTTTGAGCTGGGGCAGAACAAACCTTCCAAGCCTTCTTCCAACCGATTGAAGCCGTCGATCACCGAGACGCTGCGCGCCGCCCCCGTTCAGATGGACACCAAGGCCTTTGGCCGCATGAAGCGTGGCAAGCTCAAACCCGAGGGCAAGCTGGACCTGCACGGGATGCGCATAGACACCGCGCATCCGGCGCTCGTGCGCTTTGTGCTAACGGCGCAGGCGCAGGGCAAACGCCTGGTTCTGGTGATCACGGGCAAGGGAAAAGACCGCGACGAGCCAGGGCCGATCCCGACCCCGCGCGGTGTGTTGCGCAATCAGGTGCCACATTGGCTGTCGATCCCGCCTCTGGCGCAGGCGGTGATGCAGGTGACACCTGCGCATATCAGCCACGGTGGGGATGGTGCCTACTACGTCTATCTGAGACGGGTCCGCTAGGCTCAGCCCGCCGACCGAGGAAGTCAGAGACCCTCTAGAAAGCCACTGATCCCTACTGAGTGGCGATCTGCGCCTGTCCGGTCTCAGACAGAACAACCTCGGTCGCACCCGAGGGGTTGCGTTGACTGTTAGGGATCAAATAATCGATTCCCCGGCGTCGGTTTCCAAGGGTGTTTCCAACACGCCGGGCTGAACTGAGCAGCGACAGCAAGGCGGGTGAGGTTGCAGCAACGAAATGCGAAGACTCAGCGTCGCTGTTGAAAGCGGTCGCGTCGATCACTTCGATCGGATAGTCGGCCAGCGCCTCGATGGTGCTGATATTTCCCAGCCGTTCGCTCCCCGGTGTGCCGCGAATCCGGGCCGAGATATTCAGGATTTTGTCCTTTTGCGAAACCATCACGACAAAGGGATCGGGCGGAGTTTTTATGCTGTCCATTTGCGAGCGAAACACGTCAATATCCAGATCGGGTGAGATCAGGAATACGCCATCAAGGTTGCGCCGCGACCAGCCGGGCGAGCGCAGCTCTGCCTGACGCATCATCTCCATGGACAAGGCACCGCCCATGGAGTGGGCGACCAGCACAACCCGTTTCACGCCGATGGATTTCAGGTCGCGGATTGTCTTCTCCAACCCGTCGCGGGCAAACAGCATGCTATCCAGGTCATAGGCATACCCTGCCCCGCGCGCCTGGCTGGGCCAGGAGTAAATCAGGACCGATCCGGGAATGTCCAGATCATGCGCCAACTGCGCCGCGCGAAACGCGGTCTCGGTATGGGTCGAGTTATATCCGTGCACGAAGATCGACACATCATCCTCTCCACGCAGCTGATTTGCCAGATCACGCGGGCCGGACAGATCTGTTGTGTTGGCCAAAACAAACTGCTTTTCCGGATTGGGGTTTGCGTAAGAAAACTCCAACGTGCCTGGCGTGTGGTTTGGCGGGATTGAGACCGTCATTTTGTGGTACTGAACCCGCTCGCCCCGGTCGGCGTTAAACGTTCCATCGGGGTTCCGCCCCCGGGTTGTGGCCGCGTAGACGGTTTCTGCGGATCCCACATTCAATGCGGATGGCACTGTCACCTGCGCAGTTCTGTCGACGCAAGCGCTCAGTGTAGCAACAGCAAGAAAGGCAATACTCAAACGCAAAACGGCTCAACCCTCAAAGAAACAGAGTTTGAGTCACGGTTACCAGTTTCTGGTGCAAGGTCCAGCCGGAACGAAAATTCGCCGCCAAATCGGCGGCGAAATACAGCTGGATTTGTTACAATACGTAACGGCTGAGGTCGGTTGATTTCGTCAGTTCGCCCAAATTGTCATCCACGAATTGCGCGTTCACCGTGATCTCGGTCCCGGCCTGATCGGGCGCCGTGAACGAGAGTTCTTCGAACACGCGCTCCATCACAGTGTAAAGCCGCCTTGCGCCGATGTTTTCAACGGTCTGGTTCACATCCGCAGCGATCTTGGCCAGCGCCGCGATGCCGTCATCGGTGAAGCTGACGGTAACCTCTTCGGTGCCCATAAGTGCGCTGTATTGGAGGGTCAGCGCGTTGTCCGTTTCGGTCAGGATGCGGACGAAATCCTCTTCTGTCAGCGCGCGCAGCTCCACTCGGATCGGCAAACGGCCCTGGAGTTCCGGCAGCAGGTCCGAGGGTTTCGCGATGTGGAACGCACCCGAGGCAATAAACAGGATGTGGTCGGTTTTCACCGGGCCATGTTTGGTGGACACCGTCGTGCCCTCGATAAGAGGCAGCAGGTCGCGCTGGACCCCTTCACGGCTGACATCGCCGCCACGCGCTTCCGCGCGCGCGCAAACCTTGTCGATCTCGTCCAGAAACACGATGCCGTTCTGTTCGACCGACTCCAGCGCCACGCGGTTGACGGTTTCATCATCCAGCAGCTTGTCGGCCTCTTCCCCGATCAGCAGGTCATAGCTTTCGGCCACGGTTACTTTCTTTTTCACCGTGCGTCCGCCGAAGGCCTTGCCGAAGATATCGCCGAGATTCATCATACCCATCTGGCTGCCGGGCTGGCCGGGTACGTCGAACATTGGCATCGGGTTTGAGGTGTCAGACAACTCCAGCTCGATCTCTGTGTCGTCCAGCTCACCCGATTTTAACTTCTTGCGGAACATTTCACGGGTCGCTTCGCGGGCATCGGTGCCAGCAATGGCTTCGATCACGCGATCCTCCGCGGCCTGATGGGCGCGGGCTTTCACATCTTCACGCATGTATTCGCGGGTCTGGATGATCGCGGCATCAGCCAGATCGCGCACGATCTGTTCCACGTCACGACCGACATATCCGACTTCGGTGAACTTGGTGGCCT
Organism: Ruegeria sp. BG11; assembly: GCF_056538565.1. Taxonomy (NCBI): domain Bacteria; kingdom Pseudomonadati; phylum Pseudomonadota; class Alphaproteobacteria; order Rhodobacterales; family Roseobacteraceae; genus Ruegeria; species Ruegeria sp. BG11. The sequence goes on from NZ_JBQFTH010000007.1 coordinate 237,649, forward strand.
CGACCTTGATGAAGGGTGCACGTGCCAGTTTGGCCAGACGGCGGCTGATTTCGGTTTTTCCGACGCCGGTAGGGCCGATCATCAGGATGTTCTTGGGGTAGACCTCATCCCGGATATCATCGGCCAACTGCTTGCGTCGCCAGCGGTTGCGCAGAGCCACGGCCACGGCGCGTTTGGCGTCTTTTTGCCCGATGATGAAGCGGTCCAGTTCCGAGACAATCTCGCGCGGGGTCAGGTCGGTCATATGTGTTTTATCCGTCTGTTTCGAAGCGGAACCTAATCATACGTCGCGAAAACACAAGCCGATCACGAAAACATCACGACAACTCACAGAAGACACACGGATATTCGTAGTGATGTGAATCGCCATGCTAGGGTCGCGTGTCGCATAAAAAATGGCGACGGGCACACAGGCCCGCATCTATCTTATGGAGATACCTGATCATGATGACTCGTCGTTCTCTTTTTGTGAAAGCTGCTGCCACCGGCGCTGCACTGACCCTGGCCGGCACCACTGCTGCTGTGGCCGGTGGAGCCAAAAAGAAAGGCACGTTCGAGGGCCGCTCGAACCACATCACCACCGGTTCGGTGAAACTGGTCAAGAACGGCGATCGGTACATCGTTGAATTAGGCGAGGACTTTTCGCTGGATAACGGCCCCGACCCGCGCGTCGCATTTGGGAAAGACGGCACTTACGCCCCGGACAGCAAACTCGGCGCGCTGTTGCACCTTGCAGGTAAGCAATCCTATGCCGTCCCACCGACCATGGATGTGTCGGGATACAACGAAGTATACATCTGGTGCGAGGTCGCCGGAGTACCTCTCGGCGTAGCATCGCTGAAGTAATCGCACCGTCAGAGGTCGGGTTCTCCGGCCTCTGACACACTGTTAGGTAACGGCACAACTGTCTGCTACACTCGTCCCAAGTTATTGGAACCGGGGGCGTTTTTCATGACCAAGATTGCCAAGATCACCCTGTTGTTTGTGGTGTTTGTGGACCTGATCGGACAGGGGCTGGTCTTTCCGATCATCAACTCTCTGATCATGGAGACGAAATCCGGGTTCCTGCCCGAAGGCACACCCGACGGCCGTCGCCATTTCTACTATGGGCTGGTGATCGGGTGTTTCTTCCTGTCGTGGTTTCTGGGGGTCGTTTATGTCTCGAAAGTCTCGGATTCCATCGGGCGCAAGAACGCGCTTCTGGTCTGTCTGGGCGGAGCGTTGGCAGGCTACGCCATTACCATCGCCTCGCTCTACCTCGACAGTCTGCTGTTGCTGATCCTGGGCCGGTCGATCACTGGCTTTACGGCGGGCAATCAGCCCATCGCGCAGGCGGCGATGATTGATGGCAGCACCGATGCTGCCGACCGTGACCGCAATATGGGGTATATCGTAACCGGCGTCAGCTTTGGCCTAGTCGGAGGACCGATCATCGGCGCCGTCCTGTCGGATTCTGCCCTGTTGGGCAGTTTTGCCACGCTTAGAACACCCTTCTACGGTGCCTTCGTTCTGGTGCTGATCGCCATTTTCCTCGTGCTGGCCTTCTTCAAGGACACCCGCAGCGAACGCGCGCCCTTTGTTTTTCGTCCGCGCGATATCACCGACAGCCTGATCGCCGTGCGCGGCCATCCGATGGTTCTGAAAATTCTGCCGGTCTATTCGTTCTTCATGATCGCCAACGTCACCTTTTATGTGTTCGTCGACAATTTCCTGACCAGCCGGTTCGGCTATGGCGTAATCGGAGGCAGCATGGCCATGGTCGTCATCGGCTTTGCGCTGGCCTTTTCCAGCACCTTCCTTGTGAAACCCGCGCAAGAGAGGTTCAGCAAGCACAAGATCATCTATGTCTCACTGATCACGATGGTGATCTGCGGGCTTGCCTTTGCTTTCAGCCCCAGCGGCGCGCTGAGTTACGTTCCGGTCTTCTTCTTCTACTTCTTTTTCGGTGTTTCATACCCTACCCTTCTGGGCCTGTTTTCATCTAGCGTCAGTGAGGCGGATCAGGGTTGGGTCATGGGCGTGACCACCGCCGTCTTCTGCCTGGCCGGAGGGATCATGTCTCTGATCGGCGGTGGGCTGATGAGCATCGACATCCGCGTGCCCTACTACATCGTGATCATTGCCGCGATCTTTGGGTTGATCGGGATGCACCGCCGATGGAAAGGCGAAGAGATCAAGGCGCTGCTAGCTTGAGGCTGTTTTGCGTTTGATTTGAATCGAAATACGCTGCCTCTCGGTTCGGTCAAGTGCGCATTTCGATCCAGTGTTTTGGTGAAACGCAGAACGCCCTAGATCGTCTCGACCGTCAGGTTACCGTTGGTATAGACGCAAATGTCGGCAGCAATCGCCATTGCCTCGCGTGCAACCGTTTCGGCAGGCTTGTCGCTGTCCATCATCGCGCGCGCAGCGGCGAGGGCGAAGTTGCCACCCGATCCGATGGCGGCCACGTTGTGTTCCGGCTCGAGCACGTCCCCTGCCCCGGTGATCACCAGCAGGTCTTTGCCATCGGTGACGATCAGCATCGCTTCGAGCTTTTGCAGGTATTTGTCGGTGCGCCAATCCTTGGCCAACTCGACCGAGGCGCGGGCCAGTTGGCCAGGGGTGGCCTCAAGCTTGGCTTCCAGCCGCTCGAGCAGAGTGAAGGCATCCGCAGTCGATCCAGCAAAGCCTGCCACAACCTCGAATCCACCGGGTGACAGGCGGCGGACCTTGCGGGCGGTGCCCTTGATCACGGTCTGGCCCAGGCTGACCTGTCCGTCCCCGGCAATCACCACCTGGCCGTTCTTCTTGACGCCAATGATCGTTGTGCCATGCCAACCGGGAAAATCGCTGTCTGCCATCAGGGCCTCCGTTCATCACTGGCACCCTATATGGGCCGGAGCCAGCGCCAACGCAACTGTTCACAAACTGCCCAAAAGATATGCAAGAAACGCAGATCGGGTCTACCAGACTGGCAATTGTGAGACTCAGACCCCTGCACTACATGAGGCTTACAACCGACATTGGGTCGGCTGTTTCAGTTTGAAGGACTGCGCAAATGGCAAATACTGCACAAAACACTGCGCCGCTCGGAGCAGCTACCATCCTGCACGTAGTGGACGCGTTCACTGTGGCTTTCGAAAAAGCGGTTGAGTGGAACGAAACGCGTAAGACACGCAAAGCGTTGTCGCAACTGAGCGACGCTCAGCTGGAAGATATCGGTCTGACCCGTAAAGACATCATCACCATCTGATCCGTTTCAGATCAGCCGTAGTAAAGATGAGCCGCTCGTCCGAGCGGCTTTTTCTTTTCAAACCAGCCTGTATTTGCCCGACATATCAGGCAGATAGGCCTCAACCGCTGCGGTTGCGATGACGTGGCGGGTGCCTGCATCACTGTCCTCGACGTCCAGCCCGCCCAACACAGCCCGTACCTCGGCCCTGCCCCGTGGCAAATCCTGCGCGACCAGATCGCAATCCACGGCCTCGGGCTGTTGCACCCCAATTGTCACCACGACGCGCATCTCTTTGTGGTCCACGCCTAAGCGCGAAAACAGAGTGATCGAGGAATGATGCAGCGCGTCCTGCACCGCCCGCCGTGCGGCCTTGGTATAGTCCTGACCATAGAGGTCGTTGCCGATGCCCATCTCAAGAATGATACGTTTTTCACTCATTGCGCGGGCTCCATGTCGAATGAGACGATGATGGCGGCGTTTGCGATCACTGTGTGGCCATGGGCGTGCGGTTTTTCGATGTCTAGCCCACCGCGGGTGACCGTGATGTTCGGCTGACCATAGGGGAACACGGCCTTCAGCGCCTCGCGGTCCACTTTATCGGGTTGCTGCACGCCGACCTCGGCATCAATGATCATCGCCTCTTTGGGAAAATCGAACAGCTCAGCCATATTGACCGAATTGTGCCACAGCGCATCTTTGATCGCGCGCAAGGCGGCCTCGGTATAGTCCTCACGCCGCAGGGACGTGCCCATACCAAATTCCACAAGTACTCGTGTTTTTGCCATCAAAGCCTCCGGTCATAAAAAAGGCGCCCGGTTCGGGGCGCCTTTGATTATTCGCATTCCAATCCGGATCAGATGGATTCGTCGATCCAGCTTTGCAGCGCCGCTTTGGGTGCCGCGCCTGCGCGGTTCGAGACAACCTGACCGTCCTTGAAGATGAACAGTGCCGGGATGCCCCGCACGCCCATCGCAGCGGCTGCGTTCGGGTTGCTGTCCACATCCACTTTGGCGATTTTCACTTTGTCGCCATACTCAGCGGCCAGTTCTTCCAGAGCGGGGCCGATCTGTTTGCAAGGACCACACCATTCCGCCCAGAAGTCCACAACCACGGGAACGGTCGAGTTCTTGACTTCGGCATCAAAGGTATCGTCGGTAACGGCTACGGTCGACATATTCTGTCTCCTGAATGGGGTAAACTCGGGAAAGGAACGTAGGTGCCGCGTCGGGTAAGGTCAAGATATCTGGGCGCGGGTCAGCGATTGCGTCACAAGATCGTGTGGCAGCCACATCAACGCGGCCGTCCGCGTCCACAGGATGGCGGTACGGATGGTTTTGTCCGGGTAAATCTGGCTTAACGCCTGCGCATAGGCCCCCATCTGTCGCAACAGGCCTTCGGGGCAGGATTCAGCCCGCTCGGGTACCGTGGCGTTTGTTTTAAAATCAACCACATGCACTTCGGTATTCGTTATGATCAGCCGGTCGACGATACCATGCATGCGCCGCCCGTTCAGTTCGGCTGAAACGGGGACTTCGGCCAGCGCAACCGGCGCGAAGACTGGTTTCAGGTGATCCGTTGTCAGGACCTTGGTGACCTCAGACAACAACTCGGCCCTAGTCTGATCCTGCATACCGGGTAGAAGCCGAGCGCACAGCATGGGCCAGTCATCCCGAGGCGCGCTGGGAAGATGTTCCAGCAGCAGGTGCAACCGGGTGCCGCGCAGCTTCGCGGCCTCTTCATCCTGCCCCGCATCACCGGGCAGCGCCTTTGCCCCACCAAGATCTGAGGGGCTTAGGGTTTCTGGTTCTGAGGGCGGATCCTCGGCGGGATGCAGGAAGTACGCAGGCAGGTCCTGACTTGGCTCGGCGTGTTCGCTGTGTTCGACCAGCGGCAATCCCTCCCAATCGCCATGGGCCAGTCGCCGTGTCAGCGACCCCTCCATCTGTGTCGCGCCTGCGCGCTCCATCGCGGCGTCGACCATCTGATACCAGCTGGTTCCGTCCTTGCCGACATCCCCAGCTGCCGCAACGATCAACCACTTTTCTGCCCGTGTTAGAGCCACATATAGTAATCGAAGGCGCTCGTTTTCCTCGCGGTTCCGAGCCTCTTTGCGAGCAGTTGAGATCAGCTTGGGCGAGACATCAGCTGGGACTTTCCACAAGGGCGTCCCATCAGCCACCATGATCTCGGCGTCGCGCGGGGCCTGCCGTTTGCCTGTATCCGGCAGGATCACGATGGGCGCTTCCAACCCTTTTGAGCCATGCACGGTCATCACGCGGATCATGTTTCCCACGCCGCTCATCTGGCGTTTGATCTCCAGATCGTCGGTCTGCATCCAGACCAGAAAGCCGGTCAGGCTGGGAATATCGGTCCGCTCATAAGCCAAAGCCTGCGAGAGCAGCGCGTTGATCCCGTCTTCGGCCTCGGCCCCCAACCGACCCAGCAGCTTTCGCCGCCCGTCATGGCGAGTCAGGATGCGCTCGATCAGGTCATAGGGCCGCAGAAAGTCGATCTGTCCGCGCAGATCGTTAAGGATTGCAAGCGTTTCGGGAAACTCGTCGGAGCGATTGCGCAGCGCGGCCCACAGGAATTTCTCTTGCCGGCGATGGGCCAGATTGAACAGAGCCTGCTCGGACCAGCCGAACAGAGGGGATTTCAGGACCGTCGCCAGCGACAGACTGTCTTCGGGCGTGGCCAGAAAGCTTAGCAATGCCGCCAAATCCTTGACCGCCAACTCGGCTCCGACTTTCAAACGGTCGGCCCCGGCGATGGGCAGATGCAGGGCTTTGCAGGCGCGAATGATCTCGGCAAACAGGTCTGAGCGGCGCTGGACCAGGATCAGGAAATCCCCCGGCTGCACCTTGCGGCGCACGAATGTGCCAGGCGTTTCGCCATCTTCGGGTATTGTGGCCCCAGTGTCGATCATGTGCTTGATGGACTGCGCCACCTGCTCGGCCAGAATGACGGTATGATGGCGCGAACCGGGCCGATCCACCGGATCGGTCCAATCGCCATCCTCGTCATCCTCGACCTTTTCCACCACGGGCCAGAGGTCCACGCGTCCCGGCAGGCCAGCCTTGAACGCGCGATGCTGGCTTTCTTTGTGAAACCCGGCATCGGCCTGATTTTCGAACAGTAAATCAACCAATGACAGGATCGCGCTGGAGGATCGGAACGAGTATTCAAGCGTTGAATCCCACAGTTTAGAGCCTGATTCTTCCAGCTTACGCCCAAATTCGGCCTGCATCCGGTCAAAGGCCTGCGGGTCAGCGCCCTGGAAGGAATAGATCGACTGTTTCTTGTCGCCGACCACAAAGATTGTGCGTTCAACCTCGGATCGGGCCCCTTCCCCGCTGGTGAATTCCTGCGCCAGCTTCTCGACCACATCCCATTGGTCCGGGCTGGTGTCTTGCGCTTCGTCCACCAGAATGTGGTCGATACCACCGTCCAGCCGGTACAAAACCCATTCGGCCACCGCTGGGTCGTTCAGCACCTGCCGCGCGCGGAGGATCAGATCGTCAAAGTCCAGCCACCCGCGCAGCTGCTTACGGCGTTCATATTCCGGCAGGAAAGCTGCAGCGAAGCAATGCAAAACAGTGGTTTTTTGCGCAGCAACCAGAGCCAGCCGCTGCTCTCTCGCGGCCTCAACCCGTAGCATCAGCGATTCCAGTTGCGGCATGCGATCAGCCAGAGCGCCTTCGCGCAGGGCTTTGGTCGGGAAGCCGTTGATCTTGGCGGTGAACGGCTCCTTCGAGCCCTTGCCCGTTAGCAACACGCCCTCCAGCGCCGGTAGATGGGTCAGCTTGGCCTCAGTAAAGGCTGCGAGCTTTGCCGCGGCCTTGGCATTGTTGCCGCCGCTTTCGATCAGCGCGGGCAGCATGGATTGGATCAGATCAACCTCACCGCCCAGAAACACCTGCCCCGCAAGGGCGCCGTCGTCAAAGCCCTCCGGTAGGGCAAATCTCTGCAACAGGTCCGAGCGCTGCAACGGCTGCGCGAACTGGTTCCGCTTTTGAGTCACTGCTGCGGTCAGCCTGTCGAACCCGGTATCGGTAACGAATCGCGCGATATCTTCGATCAAACCGGCCTGAGGACCTTCGGCGAAATCTTCGATGATCTCTTCGCGCAACAAGGCGGCGGCGCGATCCTCCATCTCGGCAAATTGCGGGCTGACACCGGCCTCAAGCGGGAAGCGACGCAGTAGTGAGGCGCAGAAAGAGTGGATGGTCTGGATTTTCAACCCACCTGGCGTTTCGATCGCGCGGGCAAACAGGGTGCGGGCCTGCGCTAGTCGGTCCGTATCGATTGCGCCTTCGACGCCCAGATCCGTCAGCTGCGCCAGCAACGGCGCGTCCCCCAACATCGCCCATTCCCCAAGCCGCTTGAACAGCCGGTTCTGCATTTCGCCGGCGGCGGCCTTGGTGTAGGTCAAGCACAGGATGTGCTGCGGCTGCACCCCGCTCAGCAACAGACGCGCCACGCGGTCGGTCAGCACGCGGGTCTTGCCCGACCCGGCATTCGCCGCCAACCAGGTCGAGGCATCGGGACGCGCAGCCTGCACTTGCCGTTCGGTGGCGTCGTTGCGGGCGCTCATGTCAGGTCCTCAGGGAGGGTTTCGGCGGTGCGGTCCCATTCGCCGAACCGGGCCAGATGATCGTAGTCGCCGATATCGGTGTCCTTGTGCAGCATGCGGCGCGATGAGAAGCCTTGATCAGGCTCTAAATATGCAGAAATTAGCTCTTTCAGCTCAGCCAACACCTTGTCGGTGGGTTCTTTGGCAAGCGGAGCAGCGACCTCTTTGTAACTGCCGCCCGTACCGATGAAGATCGCCTCGGCCACGTCGTTGGGGTCGATCCCTTCGATGGCGCCCTTCTCAGCCATGGCGGCTTCGATCAGCAGCTGTTTGTCGAACTTTGCCTGCTGGCTTTCGGTCGGAGGCGCGCCGGTTTTGTAATCCACAATCCGCAACGCGCCTCGGCTGTCGCAATCGATCCGGTCGGCACGTCCGACGATGGTGAAATCCAGAGGCTCCAACACCAGCTTCATCGCGGCCTCAAACGCCACTGGGCCACCGTCGCCCCGGCGATTGACCTCGGCACTCAGAAAATCGTCGGCGATCCGTTCCAACCGTGCCAGCCACAGTTTGCGGGCAGTCGGCCAGGCGACATGAGCCTCAAGCATTTCATGGGCGCGTTTCAGGAAGTTCTCGCGGGTCAGCAAGGCGGTATCCAGCACGCTGTCCTTGACGAAATGCTCCAGAATTTCATGGATCACGATCCCGCGCAGCAACGCATCCGGGGCCTGCACCAGCGGATCGAGTGGTTTCAGACGCAACACATGCTTCGCGTAAATCGCATAAGGGTCGCGGATCAGGCGTTTGATCTCGGTGACTGAAAGGCGTCGCGGTCGCGCGGCAACCGGAGGTTTGGGCGAAGGGCGATGCGCCGCCTCTATCCGAGGCGCTTGCTCCAGAGTTTTAGCCCAGTTCAGATAGGTCCGACCCCGCGCGCGCATATCTGATAGCGCCGTCTGGCCGCCTTGGTCGGGCAGGCCCTGCAACAGGTTCGTCAGACGGTTCAGCCAGCGCGAAGGCACGGTTTCCGCATCGTCCGAGCGGGTGGCGCGGGTCAGCCAGACCTCGGGCGCGCCGATGGCCTGTTGGAAGTCATGCGCCGAAAGCCCAATCCGCCGTTCGGGCAGCAACAATCCCGCTTTGTCGCGCATCTGGCGATTCAGCCATGGGTCTGGCGCTGGGGCTTCGGGCCAGCTGCCCTCGTTCAAACCGCCGAGGATCAACAGATCCGCACCTTGCACGCGCGCCTCGAGCGTGCCCCAGATCATGATATGCGGGTGCGGGGCGTCGCGGTCGCGGACTTCTTCCCCGGCCAAAAGCGCGCCCAGCAGATCCGCGAAGTCATGCGCGGTCATAGGGCCGCCGTGATGCGCCTCATCCCGAAGATTGGTCAACACCGACAGGGCCTTTTGGCCCGCGTTCTTGTCCCACACGGTGCCTTGATCGCCCGCATGTCCGGCCGAGATCGCCTCGGCCAGAGACAGCAATCGGTCGACCCATTCGGTCAGGGGCAGTTCCCCAGTGATTTGCTGATCGCAGAAATGCGCGCTGACCCAGCTTACCCATCCTTCGGGCGCTTCGGTGCGGATCGCGGATGCGGTTAGGCTGGTTTGGTCCGGGAAAGGAGGGCCGTGGCGGCGCAGGTCCAGCTCCAAATCGCGGGTATGCAGCAGGTGAGCCCCCCGTTCACCCCCGTCATGGCACAGAGGATGTTTCAGCAGCGTCAGCAGCGCCTCACCCTCCAGGCGACGCGCAAAAAGGCCCGCGACATGGCGCAGAAACCGGCCGGGCGGAGACAGTTGCAGCGGCAGACCGGCACTATCATCGGGTAGGATGTTCCAGCGATCCAATGCCGCGCTGACCTGCCGGGTCAGCATCCGATCGGGTGTAATCAATGCGGCGGTCTGGCCCGTTTCGGCCGCCTCTCGTAGTCGAAGGGCGATGGCGAGGGCCTCGGACCGGGGAGAGTCCGCCTCGACCAGTGTCAGGTCGCGCGTGGCCTGATCCAACTCGGTCAGACGTGGACCTTCGGACATCCACGCGTCGGTGATGGGGGCAGGGCGCAAAGCCAGCGAAACCAATCGGTTACGCGCGGGTGAGGGTGGTTGTTCATCCGTCCAGGGCAGGATCTGATCATGCTCTAACCCCAGCTCTCGCATCAATTTGCGGAACCGATATTGTGGGTGATCCTCAGAGGTCAGCGCCTCGTCCAGGCGGTCCCAAACGGCGCGCGGCTGGTCGAAATCATAGCCCGGCAGGATCAAGGCCCCTTTTGGCAGGCGCGCGACGGCTTGCATCAGCATCAGCGTGGTACCGCGCGATCCGGTCGAACCGGCCAGAATGACGGGATGTTGCGGCGGAGCCTCCTGCCAGCGGTCGATCAGGTTTTCGACCACCCGACGTTGCCGCGCCTGTGCATCCATCGCCTGATCGCTTGCATCAACAAAATGATCCGCGATGCCGATAAACGCTTGTGCGCGGGCCCAATGGCCGGACACATCGCTGACATCCAGTTGGCGGATCGCGTCTGGCGACACGCCCTCACCCTGCATCTCATCAATCAAGGCGGCCAGGCTGTCGGAAAGGTCGAACAGGGAAGCCCGTGCGGCCAGATCAGGCTGTTGGTCCAGCAGTTTTGAGATCAGCTGGGTCAGTTCCAGCCGCCGTCTCAGCGGGGGAATGGCGGGTGGAATCTGCGCCAGATTAACGCTTTCGCCCAGATCGGTGACCAGAGAAAGCCTGGGCAACAGGCAGGGCGGCCCCTGATCGAACAGGTCACGCACTCGTCGGGCCATGCGGCGCGTGTTGACCACTAATTGCGCGCGGGCGAGCGCGTGCGGAGGGCCAGAGGCACGCAGTCGTAGCCCGTCAACAAGCGCCTTGGGAAAATCCGTGCCCGGCGGAACGGCGAACACCCGTGGATGAGTGCTGGGGTCAAACATCCGCCAGCATCCCCTCAGCCAGAGCGATTCCTTCGGGGCGTCCGACATCGCACCAACGGCCGGGATATTCCAGTGCGAACAGGCGTTGCCGGTCGTGCATCTGGTTCCACAACAGGTTTAGCGAGAAAGCCTTCTGCGGAATGTGCTGCAGCCCGTCGGTTTTGATAATCTGCACGCCGCCATACACCAGACCTGGCCCGCGCGTGATCCGACCATCGGCATCGGCGGTAAAATCCCCTTCGCCCGCATGCCCGATGGTTTGACCAATCGGGACGCACATCAAAAGCGCATCCATCCGGTCCGGGTCCCATGCCTCTTGCAGCAGGCTCAGCGGGTTGGGCCCGGTCCAGATCGCATCGGTGTTCATGGTGAAAACCGGGCCAGTCCCAAGCAGAGGCAAAGCCGCCCGCAAACCGCCGCCAGTTTCCAGAATCTCAGGCGTTTCATGGGAAAGTAGGATGCCTTTGGGCGCTAGGTGAGCCCGCAACTGATCGGCGTGATAGTGGAGGTTTGCAACCACACGGGACGGATGAACGGCATCCACCAGCGCAAGCGCGTGGTCGATCAGTGGGCGTCCGGCGACCTCGATCAGAGGTTTTGGCCGGTCCTTGGTCAACGCGCCCATCCGGGTGCCGAATCCGGCGGCAAACAGCATCACGGCGTCGGGGGATTGGCTCATGACGCTTTCAGCCTTGCGAGGTTTTCTGCGGTTGGTTCAGGCAGGGCGTCGCGCAGGATGTTGGCAACCGGGATCAGCGCGGGATGCTCCAGATCGCGCATCAGATGCGCCCATGTGGCGGGGATCAGATCGACGTAATGTGGCTTGCCATAATCCGTGGCCAGCCGGGCAAAAACACCCAGAATACGCAGGTTTCGTTGCGCGCCCAGAACGCTGTAGGCGGTGCGGAAGTCATGGTCATCCATGCCAGAGGCCGCGATATAGCGATTGACCATTTGCATTTCGATCCCGGTCGGCACGGTCCGACGCACATCCTGCAAGAGTGAGACCAGATCGTAAGCCGGGTGCCCCAGCATCGCCAGTTGGAAGTCCAGAAGGCCGACGCGCTGCACGCCCTCACGTTCTGGCAGCCAGATCAGGTTTTCGGCGTGGTAGTCCCGCTGCACGACGACTTTGGTGCCCGAGGTCTCCTGCAGCAGGATATCGGCAAAGCGTAGCTCGAACCTCTCCTGCGCGACTTCATCATGGTCGCCCAGAATGGCGTGTGCGTATTTGGTGAAGGCCAGAGCGGCCAGCTCGGTCATCAAAGTGGGGTCGTATGAGGGCAGGGACAGGATCGGGGCCTCATGCAAGTGCAGAAGAACATCCGTCGCTGCCTCATATAGGAGGCGTTCCTGGCTCGGGTCCTTGGTCAGAACGCGTGAAAACAGATCATCGCCCAGATCCTCCAGCACCAGAAACCCGTTCTGATTATCCTCGGCGTAAATCTCGGGCGCGCTCAGGCCCACCGCGCGCAGATGGTTCGCGATCCGGACGAAGGGTTCGACATCCTCTCCGCGATCCGGCGGGGCGTCCATCAGAACCGCTGTGCGACCCGTCGCCGGATCTGTCAGACGCTCGTACCTGCGGTTCGAGGCATCCCCGGCCAAGGGCGCGCGCGTGGCATTGGCCCATGGCGTCTGTGCAATCAGGGCCTCGGCCAGCACAGTACGATCAGTCATAGAGTATTCTCCAGTTTCCCAAGCCATTTCGGATCAGACCAAGACAGGGTCAGGTAGCGTGTCTCGGTCTCAACCGGGTCGGTTTGGAAGGCAAGCATCAATGCAGTGTCGGGGGTCAGCGGCCCAAGTTTGTCGGGCCATTCCACAAGACATAGCGCAGTGTCGAAGGCTTCGGTCAGGCCCAGTTCATCAACCTCATCCACCGAGGTCAGCCGGTAGAGGTCACAATGCCAAATCTCGCCGATCTGCGTGTCATAGGCCTGCACCAGTGTGAAGGTGGGCGAGGGCACATCTTCGGGCGGGTTCATCAGCGACTGGATGAGACTACGGGCAAAGTGGGTCTTGCCGCTGCCGATCTCACCTTGCAGTAGCAATACATCCGCAGGTCTCAAGGTCGCGCCAAGACGCGCCGCGAAATCTGCGGTGTCCTGAGGGCTTTGCAGGGTGAGAGAAACAGGTGCCGAAGTCATGGCGCCACCATGGACCTGCGCCCAAGCGGCTGCAACCCGGTTCAGGCGCTGATCTGGGCCATGGGTTCGGCGGTCAGGGATTTGTTTGCCGTCGCAAAGCGCACGATTGTGGCACCGTTCTGCATGGGCATAACAGTACAGTCCAGCGCGGTGCCGTTGCGCATCTGGATTTCCGCATTCCATTCGGTGCGATCATCGCGCATGTCCACGAAATCGCGGATCTCACCCAAGACCGGGGTGGCGACGCAATGATCTTGCCAGATGCGCGTGACCTCGGTCACCGTCTCACTGTGAAATCCAGCCTCTTCCTGCGTTCCCCAAAGCCGCTGGTAGGCATAGTTGGTCAGTGCCAGCGTACCGTCTTCGGAAAAGACCGCGATCGCGTCGGCTAGCTTGTCGAGGATCGATTGCATCAAGTCCATCTCGGACCGGAACCGCCGGGTCAGGGTGATCTCGGCAGTGATGTCTTCGAACAGAAACGCTACGGCGCCATCGGGATGCGGGCGGCCGCTGACCGAATAGACCGAGCCCGAGGGCAGGGACCATGTTTCCTGATAGTTCCCGTCCTCAGCCGCCTCAAGGAGATCATTCATCTGATTGCGCCACGACCGGTAGTTCTTGGGTTCGGGCATCATGTGCTGATCCCGCAGCCGGTCAAAAAAGCTGGAAATATTGGGACGGCAGCTGAGGAAATCCGGCGGTAGGGTGGTCAGGTCGATCAATGCTGGGTTGAACAGGGCCAGTTGACGGTTGCGGTCGAAAATAGCCAAGCCGATTGACAGTTGCGCAAAGGTCTTGGTCATCGTCTGCACGAATTTGCGCTGGGCGGTTTCAGCCTGCACAATCGCATTGATATCGACCGCATAGAACAGGCGGCCTTCCGTATGATCCACCTGCGTCAGATCGAACCACAATTTGCTGTCGCTTCCCGCCACCTTGATCGAGACGCGGGATTTCCCGCCGCGCCGCGGCTCGGCCCCGGTGTCCGGGAACAGGGGCAGGGTTAGGTCGGCATCCAGCCCGCGCGCCTTGCGGACAAGGGCGACATAGGCCGCGTTGCACCAACGCACGCTGGCGTTCTGATCCAGCAGCCAGACCGGATAGGGGGCCTGATCCATCGCCAGCCGGATCGGATCATTCGGATCACGCAGCTTGGTTTTCTTTTCTCTTGCCGGTTCGTGCAGTTGAATTCGAACGATCCCGTCGATCCATTCGCACAGAACCTCACGCTCAACCGTGCAGTCGATGGCTGAGACAACCAGATTGCCCTGATCGCGCACGAGGTCAGGCGTTTCCGGGAAGGTGGGAAAGTCGCGCTGCAGCAAGCGTCGAAGATCGCTCCAATCTGCAACATGTTCGAAACCGGCCAACGCTATATCAGAGTGGCTGATCAGGCGGTCGCCATCGAACAGAAAAACAGCGTCGAACAAGGAGCTTGCGGTGAACATGCCATAGCTGTTGTCCCGCCGGGCACGACGCGGCAGCAGCCAAATGACCGCAAAACAGCACGAGACCAGGCTGATCGCGGCCAGAATGATCCAGTCTGCCATCTTCTCCCCTTACGACTTCGGAACCCCGACGCAACCTAAGGTGAGAATGGTTAACGGTGTCTTAACTCAGACCTGGATAGGCTGGTTGCGCCCGGATGGTACCGGGGTATCGCCCTGTTGCGCGTCGATGCGTTTGCGGGGCCATTCGACCTTGACGATGGCGCCCCGGCGGTCTGGCTTGTCCGAGAGGTGCTGATAAGGGTCTGAGCCGTTGGCAAATTCCAGATCTGCGCCGCTGCGTTCCAACAGAGTTTTGGCTATGAACAGGCCCAGACCCATACCCTCATACTCGGGGCGCGTGCGCTGGTCTGTTTCAGCCCGTCTGCGCCGCATCAAGGGGTCACCAATCCGCCCAATCAGATGCGAGGGGTAACCGCGCCCGTCATCCATGATACAGACGGTGATCTTGTCCGAGGTCCACTCCGCCTCGACCCAGACATTCGCGCGCGAGAAATCCACCGCGTTCTGGATCAGGTTGCGCAAACCGTGAATGATCTCGGGTTTGCGCAGGATCGAAGGTTGTTGCACATCGCCATCCAGCACCGGACCTTCAGCGAAATGTACGGTTTTGCCCCTGTCTATATGCGGCTCAGCCGCTTCGTGGACCACCGTCGACAAGGGCGCTTGACGCAGATGCAGATCGTCTTTGCCGGCACGTCCCATATCGCGCAGGATGTCCCGGCACCTGTCCGCCTGCTCGCGGATCAGGGCGGCGTCTTCTTTCAGTTCGGGGCGGTCGTCGAGTTCCTCAATCAACTCGGAACTGGCGAGTTTGATCGTCGCCAGAGGAGTCCCCAGCTCATGCGCGGCGGCGGCGACAACGCCGCCCAGATCGGTGAGCTTCTGTTCGCGCGCCAGCGCCATATGCGTGGCTGCCAGCGCCTCGGACATTGAGCGCGCCTCGGAGCTGACACGGTGCGAGTAGGCCCCGATAAAGACAATGGCGATAATGATCGCGGCCCAGTTGCCGAACAAAAGAATGTCGGGGATTTGCAGGACCAGGCCAATCTCGGTCCGCAGGGGCAGGTGGAATTCAGCCAGAAGTGTGGCCAGCGCAATTGCCACGGCCCCCACGATAAGCGTTGAACGGGTACTCATGACGTTGGCCGAGATCGTGACCGGACCCAGCAGCAGCAGGGCAAATGGATTGTTCAAACCACCGGTCAAATACAGCAGGATCGCCAGTTGAAACAGGTCGAATAGCACCATCAAGAAGTTCTGGAACTCGGTCAGTCGTTTGTTCTGCGGGAACAGGAAGCTGGCAGTCAGGTTGCCGATCACCGAAACGCCGATCGCCAGATAACACAGGGTAACCTCTAGCTGCACATGATAGCTGTGCTGAGCCACAGTGATGGCCGTAATCTGGCCAAATATGGCCACCCAGCGCAGCAGGATAAGGGTGCGCAGCCTGATCCAGCTGCTGCGTTCCTGACCGCCCCATAAACTCTGGTTGGATTCTGCCATTGGTCACTTATGTCCTGTTGCATCGGCTGATCATCTTGATAGGTGTCCCGACCGATACGATCAACAACCCCTTGCACACGGAAAACGATCATGACCCGCCTGTATGCTATTCTCGCAGCTGTCATTCTTGCCATCGGCCTTGGCGCCATGTGGCTTTTGACAATGGGCTCCGGATCAGATGACAAATACGCGCAATGCCGGTCCAGCCAGATCGCGGGCGGAGCAGCGGCAATTGGCGGTCCGTTCGAACTGGTCAATGGCAAGGGCGAGACGGTCACCGACAAGGATGTGATCACCGAGCCGACGCTAGTCTATTTCGGCTATACGTTCTGCCCCGATGTCTGCCCCTTTGATATGTCCCGCAACGCCGAGGCCGTGGACATTCTGGCCGAGCGCGGGCAATCCGTGACACCGCTGTTCATCTCGATCGATCCGGATCGCGACACGCCCGAAGTGGTCGGAGATTACGCCTTCAACCTGCATGAACGTCTGATCGCCCTGACCGGTTCACCCGAGCAGGTCAAGGCCGCCAGCCAGGCCTACAAGACCTATTACAAGGCCCATGACAAAAGCGACGAATACTATCTGGTCGATCATTCTACCTTCACCTATCTGGTCACACCCGAAGATGGGTTTCTTGAGTTCTTCAAACGTGAAGACACAGCGCAGCAAATGGCTGACAAGGTCGGCTGCTTTTTGGATCAAGCCGGGTCCTGACAAGCCGGTTTGACCTTTGGCCCCGCGCTGCTATTACTTCTAGGTAAAGCCAAAGGCATGAAATAGCGGAAAGACTCAACGATGGCAGACAGTTCCCAGCTTGATATCGGCCCCGATAAATCTCTGCTTTTGGTGGATGATGACGAGCCGTTCCTGAGACGCCTTGCCAAAGCCATGGAAAAACGCGGTTTCGAGGTTGAAACCGCAGGCTCCGTCGCTGCTGGCCGCGCCATTTCCACCGCGCGTCCGCCGGCCTATGCGGTTGTCGACCTGCGGCTAGAGGATGGCAACGGTCTGGATGTCGTCGAGGTGCTGCGCGAAAAGCGCCCTGACAGCCGGGTTGTGGTGCTGACCGGCTACGGGGCCATTGCCACAGCTGTCGCCGCCGTGAAGATTGGCGCAACCGACTACCTGTCCAAACCCGCCGACGCCACAGATATCACAAACGCGCTGCTAGCCAAGGGCGACGAGCTGCCCCCGCCGCCGGAAAACCCGATGAGTGCGGACCGCGTGCGCTGGGAACACATCCAACGGGTCTATGAGCTGTGCGACCGCAATGTCTCGGAAACAGCCCGCAGGCTGAACATGCACCGCCGGACGTTGCAGCGTATTTTGGCGAAGCGTAGCCCGCGATAAAAAACAGAGCTTTGACTAGTATGTTCAGAGGGTAGTCTTTCAGGCTACTCGCCAGACTTGGGATAGATGAACCCGTTCACCGGGTACAAACTGCCATATTGCCCCGGCACGCTCTCGACCCGGACCAGTGTCCAGTCATTGTTCTTAGAGACATCTTTCACGCCCATTTTCAACGACACTTTGTTGCGGTGCCAATTGGCGTGGTTCACGATGACGACCCGGTCGCTAACAACATCGGACACGACAGCCACATGGCCCAGAGGCATCCCGCGCGTTGCCCTAAACGACATGACCGAACCGACAGCCGGTTCGTTGCCTCGCTCAAACGCACTGCGCGCCTTGCCCCACCAGTCCTTGGCATTGCCGCGAATTTCGATACCGCTGAGGCTACGTGCGTAGGGCACGCACCATACCCGTTGCCCTCGAGCCTGCTTTTGCGAGACCTCTTGCAGGGCCATTGACTGACGTTCCGGATCAAGTTGCGCATCGGTTGGGCCGTGCGCACAAGCAGAGACCAGACTCAAAAGCCCTACCGCAACTGCGGTTCGCGCGCCGCCCGATAAGCGCGGCCAAGTCGTGTCCGTTTTGTGTTCGCCCATATTCAAGAATCTTCACTGCCCATTTTGAAGACACGCAAGTTTTAGGGTGATCTGACGTGTTGTGAAAAGAGGCTTGGCAGTACGCGGCAAGATTTCGCCGGTTCTCTGCTAGATCACTAGGACAATTGGGTGAATTTGTAGACGCATCTGCAACCGAAGTTTTGATCACTGGGCTTGGGCAGTTTGTCTGAGTCCGCGCGCCGCCTGAACATGTATCGCCGGACATTCAGGCGGGTTTTGGCTAAGCGAAGATCGCGGTGAACCTCAACGATGCAACGGCAAGTACTCTTGACGGGGTTTGGCTTTCTTGTATCGGAAAACCAAATGTACGTTTATCCAGCGATTTCCAAAAAACCCACGCGTCGGGTGTATTCGAAGGCGGCTGAGAAGCGATCGTCATCTCGAATATGCAACCAGTAGTCGGTCATTTGGCTCGAAAATCGGATGTCGTCCAGTACAATGACAGTGCCCTCGCGAGCTCGTTCCAAAACAAGGTTCAATTGGTCTTCAACGAATTCGGGTGTGTGAATTGCGTCAATGAAAGCCAAGTCGATGGTTTCCGGGACCGAGTTTTGGTTTTCTTCGAATGTTCCCTCAATCACCTGGGCATGATCCAGGATCGCCGAGACGTTGGATTTTGCATAAGGTGACCAAGCCGTGTTGGGTTCAAAACCAGTGAAACGGCCAAAGCCATTCATGGACAAACCGGCACACCAATACATGCCAGACACCCCAAACGCTGTGCCAATTTCCACAACTTCCTTCGGTTTAAGTGACGCGGTTATCGCAGAGTAGAACATACCGGTTTTCCGGGCCGTGCGTACTTGGTTCGACGACCGGACCGCTGAAGTAGAGACGTTCTTTGGATAATTCTCCAACCCGAAGTAACCATCCCAAAGGGGCAGAGCGCCCACCGCCGCAGTTTGTTCACAGCGGGCCTCAATTTGTTGGAACACAGAATTCCAAGTTGGGCTGTTTGGCAGTGATCGCGGTAGTTGACTGACGGCCCAAGAACCCGGTGAGACTTTGTAAAAAGGAATATTGAGTTTTGCAGAGTTTTGCATCAGCCTGTACCGCTTTCAGTGTAGAACGTATAGTTGGTGATTATGTATTTTAGGAGTAATACATATTTATTTCTTGAGGCCGTGAGTTTCGTTACTTTCAAAACCCACACAAGAGTTGTCAGTAGTGTATTTCGGCGAAACAGCTAAATATTCTCCAGTAGCATTTGATGCCTCGCCAAATACGCCCGCCTTACCTCAACCGGTGGCCTTAGCGTAATCTCTAACCTCTCCATCACCGCTTTGTCTGGACAGCCAAAGAACTTCGTCGCCTCAGTCTCCGAAAAGCCCGCGATCTGGGTGGCCTCCATCCAGGCGCTGATCTTGTCGGCCTTTTTGATCTGCCGTTTTACCGATTTAGGCACCTCGACAGGAAGTCCAAAGCGAATGTGTATCGCTGCCGCCAGACGGTCATCAAGTGCGCCGTAGTCCGGGCCTACGGCAGATTTGACGGGTGAGATCATGTCTCCGATCACGTATTCCGGCGCGTCGTGCAGCAAAGCCGCCAGCCGCCATTTCACTGGCGCTTTGGGTGCAATACGACCAAAAAGCTCTTCGACCAGAAGGGAATGCTCGGCCACGGAATAGGCAAAGTCCCCCGCCGTTTGACCGTTCCAACGCGCCACAAAGGCCAGGCCATGAGCGATATCCTCGATCTCGATATCGACCGGGGTCGGGTCCAGCAGGTCCAGCCTGCGGCCCGACAGCATCCTCTGCCATGCGCGGGGTTGTGTTGCCATTCTGCCATGCCTTGTGAAGTGGGACACAATAAAACCAAATTGTTTCTGCTATGATGTACCTGTCAGGATCACCAGCTGCCAACGTTTTCTTGAGCATTCGTGCTTTGAAACCACACCAACTGATCCCGACATTTAAACCGAGGGGGGCACTGGCTTCTCCCGGTGCGCTCCTCTCACAAAGTGAAACGAAAGGAGTTTGCTATGTTCAAACGTATATTCGCAGTCGCCCTGACCTTTGGTATGGCCGCCACGGCCCCGCCCGCCTTTGCCCAGAATTGTGCAGAGCGCGAGCATGTGGTTGACAAGCTGCAGAAAAGCTACTCGGAAGAGCTGGTTTTTGGGGGTTTGCAGAAAACACGCGGCGCGCAGTCGGTCATGGAGGTCTGGACCTCACGAGAAACGGGTAGCTACACCGTTTTGGTGACCCACGCGAACGGCTTAAGTTGTATTGTCGCCGTTGGCACCGATTTTTTCGAAGCGATTCCGAAGGTCAAGGTTGACGGCACGCCCAGCTGATTTTTGCAGCGTAAAATCCCGTTTTCGGTCATCCACATTGCCACCTGCCCCAAGGGATGCTAGGGGCAGCCGGAACTGTGATTGACCGCAAAAATGGAGCGCCTTATGGCCGGGGACTATATCGTCAAAGACATTTCGCTGGCCGGGTTCGGCCGCAAGGAACTGGATATCGCCGAAACTGAAATGCCGGGCCTGATGGCGCTGCGTTCGGAATATGGTGAAAGCAAGCCTCTGAGCGGTGCGCGGATCGTTGGGTCGCTGCACATGACCATCCAGACCGCCGTTCTGATCGAAACGCTGGTTGCCCTGGGCGCGGATGTGCGCTGGGCGTCGTGCAACATCTTCTCGACCCAGGACCACGCGGCAGCGGCGATTGCCGAGGCGGGTATCCCTGTCTTTGCCATCAAGGGCCAGACGCTGGAAGAGCATTGGGATTACCTGGACAAATCCTTCCTGTTCGACGAAGGCCCGAACATGATCCTGGACGATGGCGGCGACGCGACGCTGTATATCCTGCTGGGCGCTCGTGCTGAAGCGGGTGAAGACATTATCCCCGTTCCGGGTTCGGAAGAGGAAGAGGTGATCAAGAAGCAGATCGCCAAGCGCATGGCAGCCTCGCCCGGTTGGTTCACCAAAATGCGTGACCAGATCCAAGGCGTGTCCGAGGAAACCACCACCGGCGTGAACCGCCTGTATCAGCTGGTGAAAGACGGCCACCTGCCGTTCCCAGCGATCAACGTGAACGACTCGGTCACCAAGTCGAAATTCGACAACAAATACGGCTGCAAGGAATCGCTGGTTGACGGTATCCGCCGCGCCACTGACACCATGCTTGCCGGTAAGGTTGCCGTGGTCTGTGGTTATGGCGACGTGGGCAAAGGCTCGGCCGCTTCGCTGTCCGGCGCTGGCGCGCGTGTTAAAGTGACTGAGGTTGACCCGATCTGCGCGTTGCAGGCCGCGATGGACGGCTATGAAGTCACATTGCTGGAAGACGAAGTTGCAACGGCGGATGTGTTCATCACCACCACCGGCAACAAGGACGTGATCCGCATCGAGCATATGCGCGAGATGAAGGATATGGCGATTGTCGGCAACATCGGTCACTTCGACAACGAAATTCAGGTGGCCAGCCTGAAGAACCACAAATGGACCAACATCAAGGAACAGGTGGACATGATCGAGATGCCCTCGGGCAACCGCATCATCCTGCTGTCCGAAGGCCGTCTGCTGAACCTCGGCAACGCCACCGGTCACCCGTCCTTCGTGATGTCGGCCTCTTTCACCAACCAGGTTCTGGCGCAGATCGAGCTGTTCACCAAAGGCGACCAGTACGAGAACAAGGTCTACATCCTGCCCAAGCATCTGGATGAGAAAGTGGCCCGCCTACATCTGGATCGTATCGGCGTGAAGCTGACCAAGATGGACAACGAACAAGCGGCTTATATCGGCGTTGCGCCGGAAGGCCCCTACAAGCCCGAGCACTACCGCTACTGATCGCGGATCGGGTATGACCAAACGTTCAGGACGCCGCCGGATCTTGTATCTGGCGGCGTCTTTCTTTTCGATCATTGTATTTCTATTTCTTGTTGGGTCGGCCGGGTATGTGTTGCTGTCGCATCCCAAATCACCGCTGCCCGACCACTGGAATCCTTTGCGGGATCTGACACTGACCGCGCCTGTTACGCCCGTTACCAAATATCAGATGAACCGGGCGCTGGCGGATGAGGCGCAGTGCCGGGCCACACTGTCTGAGGCCGGTGTTGCGTTCTCAGAGATGGAGGATCTGGTCGTCGACCAGAACTGTGGCATCTCCGGACGGGGTGAGCTGTCCCGCTTGGTCAGTGCCCGGATGAACGCGGTCGAGACCCGCTGTACAACGGCCCTGCGTCTGGCGATGTGGGATCATCACGTGGTTCAGCCCGCCGCGCAGGACTTGTTGGGTACTCAAGTACGCACATTGCGCCATCTGGGCAGCTACAATTGCCGCCGGATGCGGACCGCGCAGGGCGAAAACAGTGGTTGGAGCAGCCATGCGACAGCAGATTCGATTGATATCATCAGCGTGGAACTGGCGGATGGGCGCACGCTCAGCCTATTGCAGGATTGGTCCGCGCCGGGACCCGAAGCCGCGTTTCTACATCAGATCGGGAAGGGGGCGTGTGACTGGTTCCGCGTGGTTTTAGGCCCCAATTTCAACCGCCTGCACGCGGATCATTTTCACCTACAAGGCCCTGGTTGGGGCTATTGTCGATAGGTATCCCGGCCCCGCTGAACAGAGCCGGGCCAGGATCAGCGTCCGCTGACCGCGTCGGAAAGCGATTTGAACCGGACGATCTTGTAGATCCCCTTGGAGGCATCCTCGCCATTGTTCAAAACGGGTGAGCGGTGCAACTCGTTAATCGTGGCATAGACATACCCATCCGCACCGATCGAGAACCCGTCCGGCCACGGCAATTCGTCATCTGACTGGAACAGAACCTCATAGCTGCCATCCGGCTTGGTGACGCCCAGTGCATTATCCGTCATCGCGGTGATATAGACATTGCCACCGGTATCCACGGTCGAACCATCCGAGATCGGCTTGTCGCCATAGCGCTCGACCTGCGCCTCAAGATCGGCATCCGATAGGCTTTCATCCAGCAATGCCGCCGTGGGGATACGGTACATCGCGCTTGCCGTCATCGGGGCGAAATAGACCCAGGTATTGGTCGGATCGACAGTGATTGGGTTGATGCCGATTTTGGCCGGATTGCCGCCCAGCGTGATCTCACGCCCGTCAATCACCATCGGGGTATCCTCGGGGATCGTGTATCGGGACCCTTCCAGAACGCGCCGCGCGCGGCCCGTCTCAAGATCAACCACGATGATGGCCGAGTTCTGACCGTCACCCGTATCCGAGATGTAAATCGCCCCATGATCGCGGTCGACTGCAAGGTCGTTCAGGAACGAGGTCGGCCGCGCGACCGGGGCGCCGATATAGTGGATCGCGTGCAGCGTCTCGGTCTTGGTGTCCCAACCAACGATGCGCCCGGTCTGGTTTTCACCCTGACCGTCCAGCATCCACAGGATACCATCGCGATCTGCCCGCAGGCCCAGAACGCCGTTCAACCCATCGGCATCATCTTGCGGGGCGCGGGCCCAGCCCTCGGTCGGGTAGGGCTTGGTTGACCCGTCGGGCATCACTTCGACCACGCGCAACTCCGGCCCGTAGAATTCATGCACCGACATGAACATGCGCCCATCCGGTCCAATCGCCAGATTGCCCGGAGGCATGGCCTTCTCGAACTCAAGATACGTTTCCAATTCGGCTGCCGCGGCGGGCAAGGCCAGCGCCAAGGCGCATGTAGCTGCATAGAGCGATTTCATCGGGTCCTCCTCTGATATGCCCGATCAGATACCATTTGAAATTTTCGCGGATAACTGGCTCAATTTCGAAACCAGTGTTAGGAATTTTCGAATGTACCATGTGAACGATCTGCTGACCTTTGTCTCTGTCGCCAAAACCGGAGGGGTCGGATCGGCAGCAAAGACGCTGGGGATTTCGGCCGCGACGGTCAGCCACCGGATTGCGAAGTTAGAAGAGGTGCTGAACCTCAAACTCTTTCACCGCAACAGCCGCCGGGTGCAACTGACCAATGAAGGTCTGATCTTTCTGGATCGAATCGAACCTGTCCTATCCGATCTGCGAGAGGCCGAGTTGGAGGCCGGAAGCGGCAAGGGAACGCTGCGCGGTCATCTGCGTGTGACCCTGTCGCCGTGGATCTTGTCCCGGTTCATCATGCCGATGATGGACAGTTTCCAAGACGACCATCCGGACCTGACGATCGAGTTTCTGGCCGTCGACCGCTATGTCTCTCTGGTCGATGAGGGTGTTGATTGCGCCATTCGTGTCGGGCAATTGCCGGACAGCACGCTGAAGGCGCGCAAGCTTTGCGACAATGACCGGATTATCTGCGCAGCGCCGGGCTTCATTGCGCGGTACGAAATGCCCAAATCCGTCGAAGACTTGCGCAAGATGCGCTGGGCGTGTTTGCCTTGGCAGACGCGGTTCGACACCCATGAGGGGCAACTATCCGTCACGCGGCGTATTGCTGTTTCCAACTCGGACATGTTGACCGAAGCCGCAGTGCAGGGGCTGGGGCTGGCGGTCAAATCCCGTCTGGCCGTTCATCGAGAACTGCAGCAGGGCATGCTGGTCGAGGTTTTGCCCGGCGCGTTGAAATCCCCCTCTGCACCGATTGCCTTTGTTCACGCGGGCAGCAGCACGCCGGGGCGCAAGGTGCGCGCCTTTTCGGACCTTGCAGATCGAGCCTTTCAAAGCGCGCGGCAAAGGCGTTCCTCCGCTTAGGGGGAAAGCGCGGAATTTTTCCCTTTGTGAGAAGGGGATGAATGGCTAGGCTTCCGACACCTGTTTTTAGGATTTGAGTAACCGCAGCCAGGACTGCTGATAGGGAGACTGTTTTATGGGAAAACGCGACGATCTGATCGCCAAATACGCAGATGATCTGAAAAACAAATGCGGAATGGATGCCGATATGGACCTGCTGACCAAGGTCACCATCGGGTGCGGTCCGGCGATCTATGACGCCGACGCGTCGACCGTGGCGGCCAGCCAGGACGGAGAGCTGGAGACCGTCAAAAACAACTTCCTCATCAAAAAGCTGGGTCTTGCCGACGGGCCTGAGTTGATGGAAGCGATCAACTCGGTGCTGGAAACCTATGGCATGTCCGAGCGCAACAAGTACCGCGCCGTGGTCTACTACATGCTGACTAAGCATTTCGGCAAAGAATCCGTTTACGGCTAAACGTAACGTTTTCAAACCAAACGCCCGCCTCCCCATCGGCGGGCGTTTTTGTTTTGAGTTGTATTTTAAAGACTTGGTGTTTGAAGCGGCCTGAGAAAACGCGCTATGGTCCTTATGTGGCCAGGACGGTCAGAACCAACAGATTCCAATACGCGCGTGGTGAGTAGGGAGCGCGTGGGGTAGGGAAGGTTCTGCACCGTGCAGGGCCTTCCCTCTGTTTTAGTCGGCCTCAGTCGAGCCCAGGGCGCAGATCACCTGCCATTCGGCTTTAGTGACCGGCTGCACCGACAGACGAGAGTTTTTGACCAGCACCATCTCACCCAGACGTTCATCCGCTTTGATCTGGTCCAGCGTCACGTGAACTTCAAACGGCCTTACCGCCTTGATGTCCACGCATTCCCAACGTTCGTCATCGGTGGTGCTGTCGGGATGGGCCTCGGAGCAGACCTCTACGATGCCGACGATCGCCTTGTCCTTTTGCGAGTGGTAGAAGAATCCGCGATCACCGATTGCCATTTGCCGCATGAAGTTGCGCGCCTGATAGTTGCGCACGCCGTCCCATTCTTCGCCCGCTTCACCTTTGGCAACCTGCTGGTCCCAGCTCCAGGTCGATGGCTCGGATTTGAACAGCCAGTACGCCATCAGCCAATCACCTTTTTCCATGGGATCAGTTCAACAGACTGGAACAGACCGGCCTTGGCATAGGGGTCATTGTCGGCCCAGCTTTGCGCCGCGTCCAGATCTTCGACTTCGAGAATAACCAGCGAGCCGATCATCGCGTCTCTGTCCAGCAAAGGGCCGGCTTGAGACACGACGCCGGTTTCTTCGATATAGGCCAAATGGGCCGAGCGGTTGTCCAGACGGGTTTGCAGCGCGCCGGGTTTGTCACGGGCGATAAGGGCGATCAGCATGTTATTCCTCCTTGAGGGGTCGGTTGAGCAGGGTTTCGATAGCTTGCGCCACACTGTAGGCGCCTTGGCTCAGGTCGGCCACAGTGCCGCTGATGGGCATGTCCAGACCTTCGGCCTTGGCGATGTCGGCCATGGCGCGGGCGGTGGCGACGCCTTCGACGGTTGTTGCGGTGTCGAAGGGCTGTTTTCGACCCAAACACAGGCCAAAACGGTAGTTTCGGGACAGCTCGGACGAGCAGGTCAGCACCAGATCACCCAGCCCAGAGAGCCCCATCAATGTCTCTGGTTGCGCGCCGCGCATCAGGGCAAAGCGCTGCATCTCAGCAAAGCCGCGCGTCATCAGGGCAGCACGGGCGCTGTCGCCTAGACCGGCCCCGATGGCAGCGCCACAACCGATGGCCATTACGTTTTTCAATGCGCCGCCAAGTTCCGCACCGATCACATCGGTGGTGCGGTAGAGGCGCAGATTCGCGGTGGTCAGCTCGGATTGCAGTGTTTCGAGCAGATCGGCATCTGCACAGGCCAAGGTCAGCGCTGTCGGCAGGCCACGGGCGATGTCATCCGCAAAGCTGGGGCCAGTCAGAAGCGCTGGTCGTGAATCCGGAATGGTTTTGCGGATCACGGAAATTGGACCGAGACCCGAGGACAGTTCAATCCCCTTGCAGCACGCAACCAGCGTTTTTCCGGCCAGCACTGCTGCGTGTTCCAGCAGCGCATGGCGCAACTGTTGCATAGGCACAGACACCAGAACGACATCCTTTGCCGCCGCTGCTTCGATATCAGGAGTGATGGTGATGGCATCGGGCAAGGTTACATGGGGCAATCGGCTCTTGTTGATCCGACTATCCTGCATGGCTTTCGCCTGCTCGGCGCTGCGCGACCAAAGGGTGACCGGCCCGTTACCTGCTAACGAGATCGCCAGAGCCGTGCCGAACGCCCCTGATCCGAGAACAGAAACGCTCATGCCTTTGCACCCTTCTTACCGCTACCCAGCATGGCGGGGCTGGTCTGGTCCAAAGGCCAACGAGGTCGCGCTGCAAGGTCCAAACCATCGCGCGCGCCCGTGCGAAAACGCTCCATCCCAGCATAGGCGATCATGGCGGCATTGTCGGTGCAAAGTGCAAGGGGCGGGGCTGTGAATCGCGTGCCTTTTTCGGCACAAACAGTCTCTAACGCAGTGCGAATAGCGGAGTTTGCAGCCACACCGCCCGCGACTGCGATCACCGGATCCGAGGGGGTCTTGGCCAGATACATATCCATTGCGCGTCGTGTTTTCTCGGCCAAAGTATCCACGACTGCCTGCTGAAACCCGGCACATAGATCGGCGCGATCCTGACGGGTCAGGCCGGTTTTTTCCGCGACGATCTGATCCCGCATCCGCATCAGCGCGGTTTTCAGCCCCGAGAAAGACAGGTCACATCCGGGCCGGTCCAGCAGGGGCCGCGGAAAGCGGAACCGCTTTGGATCGCCCTTGCGCGCCTCGGCCTCAACCGAGGGTCCGCCAGGTTGCGGCAGGCCCAGAAGACGGGCGGTTTTGTCAAAGGCCTCGCCGGGGGCATCGTCGATGGTGCCGCCCAAGCGTGTAAACTCTTCCGGCCCATGGGCGATCAGATATTGGCAGTGCCCACCCGAGACCAGTAGCATCAGATACGGAAAGGTTACTCCATCCGTCAGGCGAGGGGTCAGAGCGTGGCCTGCCAGATGGTTGACCCCGATCAGAGGCAGGCCGGTCGCCGCACTGATCCCCTTGGCGCACATGACGCCGGACATGACCCCTCCGATCAGGCCGGGCCCGGCAGTGACGGCGATGGCGTCCAAATTCGCCAGTGTTAGACTCGCATCCTCTAGCGCCTGAACAACGCAGCTATCCAGTTTCTCGGCATGGGCGCGCGCGGCGATTTCGGGGACGACACCCCCATAAGCGCTGTGCAGCTCGGTTTGACCGTGGACAATCGACGACAGCACTTCGGCCTCTTCGCCGTCGGTTTGGCGCACGACGGCGGCGGCTGTGTCGTCACAGCTGCTTTCCAATCCAAGGATGGTAAGTGTTTGCACCATTGGCCTGATCCGTTGCATCATGATTGCCAAGCGGGGTACCACCCTGCGCGGACGCAAACAATCCCAAGGCCGAAGGCGCCGATAGTTGTATTTGTTGATGACCCGCCCTCGCGCCGCCTCGGAGAGGTTTGTTGCGCAGCTTCCGACCCGCGTCAGATCGCGTGTTGAGGTCATCCATTCCCCCATTCTGGAAATCAAACCGCTAGCGGTTCCGATCTGCACGACCGAGACGCAGGGGCTGATATTCACGTCCTCCAATGCGGTGAATGCGGCAGCCTCGGCGGGTGTGCGCCGGGATTTGCCTGCCTATTGCGTGGGTCCGACCACGACCGCAACCGCCGAAGGCGCGGGCTGGGATGCACGTATGGTCGGTGGCACGGCGGAAGAGCTTGTGGCCGGTCTTTTGCAAATCAGACCAACCAGCCCACTGTTGCATCTGCGCGGCGAACACAGCCGGGGCAACATCGCCGAGCGTCTGACCGAGATGGGCGTAACCACGCGCGAACAGGCGGTGTACCAGCAACTTCTGCTGCCGCTCAGCCTCGAGGCAAAGGCCGCATCCGAGGGCGACAGGCCAGTGATCGCGCCTATTTTCTCACCCCGCACCGCGCGACAATTTGCCGACATCTGGGCGGGCACTGCCCCGCTATGGCTGGCCGCAATCAGCGAGGCAACGGCGGAACCCCTTAAATCCTTGGGGTATGAACGTCTGAGGATCGCCAAGGAACCGACGCCCAAGAAGATGCGTAAGGTCGTTAAAAAGCTTGTGAAACACGCGTTGCGGGTTGAGAGAGAGCCGGGTGCAGATTAACTTGGAACAGTCTCTAGTTCTGGTGATTTTAGAATCGATAAGGGGAATTTGACGGTGGCGGGCAAAAAGAAATCCGATCAGGAACCGGTGGAAACCCCGAAAACAGACGATGTGGTCGAAGATGTAAGCGTTGAACCTGGTGGTGAAACTGAAGGGTCGCCTGTTGACGAAGATGCGCCGAATGAGGACCTGATTTCCGAAGCCGAAGCCGAAGCCGAAGCCGAAGCCGAAGCCGAAGCCGAAGCCGAAGCCGAAGCCGAAGCCGAAGCCGAAGCCGAAGCCGAAGCCGAAGC
>NZ_JBQFTH010000008.1:0-251336 GCF_056538565.1 Ruegeria sp. BG11
CCCGACCAAGCCCATGCGGGACTTCGACAAAAGGATCATCAGAACTCCGGCAGTCAAACCGATGACCTTCCAGCTGCGGTGCTTTTCTTCGTGGGAAAACAGGACCATGCAGACACCCAGCAAAGCTGCGAATGGAGACCAAGGCGCAAAGAACTGCCAACGCGGCGTGCCGCTGGCCGGGTCGATTGTGTACAGGTAGACCGAGAAATACTCAGGCCCCGGGCCGCCAACCGCTTTCAACGGAGACGTAAACAGCAGATGCGGCAGACCGGCATAGGGAGCGACCATTAGCAACGGCAGAAGGCACAAGGTCCAAAGGCCCAACACGCATTGTCCTCTGACCAGAATCTCACGCCGGATGGGCAAGACTGATCCGGCAAGGATGAACAACGGGATCAGCGCCCAACCCTTGGCCCATCCGATGCTCGACTTGATCGTTTTGACGGTGCCGAGGCTCCAATCCGCGTGGCCTGCCCACAGTGAGACCAGCATCGCCAGCATGCCAACGCTCCAGACCCAGACCACGGTGGGTACAGGGCCCGTTGCACGCATATCCAAGCGGATCGCCGGGCCGAGATAAAGCGACAACCCGGCCATCGCAGCCAACATCCAACCCAGCACCGGACCGACAACATAGAGCGCACCAAGCCCGTAGAACGGCCATGTCCAAATCAGCGTGTACCAGATGATTTTTTCGGACGGGGTTTGAGGGGCCACATGCATTAAACAACGGCCTCTTTCTGGTCTTTTAGCAGCTTTGAGATCAGCGGGTTTCGGACCCATGCCAGCACCAAACCCATCAGCAGCATAAAGCTTGCGGCGATCCCGGCGGCAATCGAGATCTTCTTGTTCGGTGCAGACGGGCGGGTCGGAAGCGACGGGTTTTCCAACATTTGGATCAACGGGTAGGAGGCGTAGACATCGGTTTTTTTCGACTCGGACCGAGCGATGGCAGAGGCGAACACGGCTTCCGCCACTGCGAAATCTCTCTGCCGGTCCTCCAACTCAGCGGCGATGGGGGCGAGGTCTGACAAGCGCAGAGTTTCCAGACGAACTTGTGTGCGCAGCGTCGCGACATGTTCTTCCAATCCCGCACGCAAGGCATCCTCGCGCACCAACTCGCTGAGCAACTGCGCCCGTTGCCCTTCCGGCGCGCGATCCAGTCCACCGAGCTGCTCGGCCGTCAAGCCCGTCACCTGCGACGCGCGTTGTAACGCAACCGAACGCGCCCCTTCATAGTCGTTTTGGGCATTCACGTAGATCGGATGGCGCGATCCATAGGTCGCGTCAGCTTGCGCCAGCTTTGCAGCCCCCACCGACACGTCCTCAAGCAACGATAGGTACTGCGCATCAGCATAGAGTTTCAGCGTTGCCGCCGCTGCATCAGAGGGCAGATCCAACGCGACTTGAAGCGCGGCTACACGTTCCGATTGGCGTGCCAGCTCACTCTCCTGCGTACGCAACTCCTGCTTTGCACGGTCATTTGCAGCGACCTGCTCTTGGTATTGCGCGACTGATACTAGGCCGCTTTGCGACTGCAGCTGTTTGATTTCGGCCCGTGTGGCCTGAATTGAGCGCGTGTAGTCTTCGATCGCGCCCGTATTGCTGGCCTCACGGGTGGCAATTTCATCAGCGCGCAGGGCGTCAATTTCGGCGAAAAAAGCCGCCACTAGGGCGTCACCATTTTGCTGAGCGTCAGCCGGAGAGGCCGCTTGAAGCTCGATATGGATCAGGCTGGTTTGATCGACCAGTTGAACCCGCGGCTTGCCAAACGCATCTCGGTCAGCCTCTACCGCCTTGGCTGCCGCATCGAGGATGCGATCGGCCGACAACAAACGTTTATACGTCTCGGTCGGGCTGATCGACCCGTTGGCAAAG
Organism: Ruegeria sp. BG11; assembly: GCF_056538565.1. Classification (NCBI taxonomy): domain Bacteria; kingdom Pseudomonadati; phylum Pseudomonadota; class Alphaproteobacteria; order Rhodobacterales; family Roseobacteraceae; genus Ruegeria; species Ruegeria sp. BG11. Next base: position 1,879 of record NZ_JBQFTH010000008.1, read on the forward strand.
GCAGAATTCGCATATGAGGATGCCTGACCGATATTGGCCAGATTGACCGATGCGGAAGCGCCAGATCCTGGCAGGATCAGTGATGCGTGAGAGGTGTATTTGACAGGCGCGGTCGCCAAATAGCCGCTGATGGGGGCCCAGATGCAACTCGCCCCAAGCAGGTATAATGCCATGTAACGGGGCAGGCGGCCTAGATCGCTAAGGCGCCCACCCTTTGCGATGCGACGCCACCCCAGCGTTCTAAAATTGGATCGGGAAATGCGCACCCAATGCAGAAATTGCATGTCGCGTGTGGAATCAGAGGAGTTCGAAATCTGTTGCAGCATGGAAAAACCCTTTCTTGCAAGGGTGATACACCGCATCTGGTCGCTGATCATGCGCTCGGCGGGCTAGGGGGCAAGGGGATTGGGAGTACCCCCCTATCCGTTCGGATAGTGAGGCCTAGAACAACCCAGCTTCGCGCGCGGCCAGGGCAGCCTGCGTTCGATTGCTGACACCAACTTTGCGGTACAAAGTCTTCATATGCAGTTTGATCGTCGGCTCTGACAGGTCCAGATCACGGGCGATTTCCTTGTTGGATTTGCCCTCAGTCAGCCCTTTGAGAACTTGCCGCTCTCGCTCTGTGAGTTTTTGAGCCATGGGGTGGGAGTCTTCTGGCTGCTCTGCGTTCATGAAACCCGCAGGAAGGTATTGCTCGCCCATCGCCATAAAGCGGATCGCGTTAACCAGGGATTTGGCAGGTAGAGTCTTTGGGACGAAACCGGCGGCGCCAAGTTCCAGCGCGCGTTGCGCCAGATCGCGCGAGGTGTCGCCGGTAAACAAGGCCACATGCTGGGCACCGTCCAAAGCGATGCAGGTTTCAAGCCCGCTCAACCCGTTCATTCCGGGCATGTTCAGGTCCAGAAGGACCAGATCAAAGGCTCCGTCGTTCTCAATCAGAGTTTTCGCGGCTGGGAAATCCGGCGCGGTCTCAACCTCGATCCCGCCCGCGGCATCTATAAAGGCTACGAGCGTGTCCAAAATAAGCTCGTGGTCGTCAGCAATAAGAACTTTCATCTCAAATCTCCGTCTGCCCCCAACCACACCCAAAGGCGTTAATAAATCATTGAACCCATGGCATGAAGCCTGCCTGACGGACAGGTGAATATCCAATCGGATAGGTCAGCGGGCCGTTTTCACCACGCTATGTGCTGCGGTGTCGTTTGAATAGACCTATTCTCCGATCCCTCTCCGGATGCTCGCCTATCGGTTGCAGGGTCTCATTGGCAGTCTGAAGCAAGAGATTGTCATCGTTGATCGGAGAGTTCCATGCAGTTCCTGTCAGTCCAAGATATGTACAAAGGCGCGCGGCCAACACCCATACCAACGCTGGAAAAGACCGAGATTTTGGGTTTGCCAATTGTGAATGCCCAATCCGGACAGGTGATCTCAAAACTGCTGGATGGGACGCGCCGGACGGTATTTTTTCTGAACGCACATTGCGCAAACATACGGGCCCGTAACCATACCTATCGAGCAGCATTGGCCCGGGCAGATATGATCCTTCCGGACGGAATTGGGGTAGAGGTCGCGGCAAAGTTGCAAGGTGTCCAGTTGGCCGAGAACCTGAACGGTACGGACTTTGTGCCCAAACTGCTGAAACGCGCTGCGCGTCTTGGGCAGTCGGTCTACCTTTTGGGGGGACGTCCCGGAACAGCTCAGGCAGCGGCGGCACGGTTGCAGCAAATAATCCCCGATTTGGCCGTGGCTGGTACGCGCGATGGTTATGAAGGTGCAACGCGGGTTGATGAGGCGATCGACGATATCAACCAGTCCGGCGCCGACATCCTGTTGGTCGCGATGGGTGTTCCGCTACAGGAGTTGTGGATTACGCAGAACCGCCACCGGCTAGACCCTCGCATCGCACTGGGCGTGGGTGCTTTGTTTGATTTCCTGGCTGGCAACGTGCGCCGGGCACCGCGCATTGTTCGGCGCTTCCGGATGGAGTGGGCATGGCGATTGGCGTTGGAGCCACGTCGCATGGCCCGCAGATATCTAATGGGTAATTTCGAATTCCTGGGGCGTGCCGTCCACAATTCTGTTCGCAAGGTCTCAGCATGTCGCCTGCTGGACCTCACTTTGGCAGTGGTCGCGCTGTCTCTTCTGGCCCTGCCCATGGCCGCAATCGCCGCATTGGTGCGATTGGACAGTCGCGGCCCCGCCTTTTTTCGACAGACACGTATCGGTCGAAACGGGGTGCCTTTCACAATGTACAAGTTCCGCTCGATGACGCAGGACGCCGAAGCGCGGCGTGCGGATCTGCTCACCCATTCGGATCGTGAGGGCGTGTGCTTCAAAGCCAAAAATGATCCACGCATCACCCGTGTCGGGAAAGTTCTGCGCCGGTGCTCGCTGGATGAACTGCCGCAAATCTTCAACGTGCTAAAAGGGGATATGTCGCTGGTCGGCCCGCGCCCGGCCTTGCCCGAAGAGGTTGCCGCCTATCCTGAACAAGCGCTGGAGCGCCTTCAGGTGCGTCCCGGTATCACCGGCCTCTGGCAAGTTTCGGGCCGCGCGGGCATCGGCTTTGACCGCATGATTGAGCTGGATAAGGCCTATGTCCGCTCCCGCTCGCCCCTTCTGAACCTCTTCCTCATCGCATTGACCGCACGTGCCGTCGTGTCGGGCAGAGGCGCTTACTGATCAATCCTAGGAGCATTGAAATGACACGTATTCGCAAAGCTGTTTTCCCGGTCGCAGGTCTAGGCACAAGGTTTCTGCCCGCCACCAAATCTGTAACCAAGGAGATGCTGCCACTCATCGATCGCCCCTTGATCCAATATGCAGTGGACGAGGCCCGCGCCGCCGGGATTGATGAATTCATCTTTATCACCTCAACCGGCCAATCCGCGCTGGAGACTTATTTTGGGCGCAACCCGGGGCTGGAGCGCAAACTGAAGGATGGCGGCAAAACCACCCTGCTGAACCGTTTGCGCCGCACAAATCTTGAGGATGAGGCATACAGTTTTATCCAACAAGACAGCCCGCGCGGTCTGGGCCACGCAGTCTCTCTGGCGCGTGACATCGTGGGTGATAAACCCTTTGCCGTGATCTTGCCGGATGATGTGATCCATGCGCAGCGCCCGGTCCTGGCGCAAATGGTCCAGAACTTTGAAGGCAGACACATGATCGCGACCGAAGAGGTTCCATCCAACCGGATCAGTGCCTACGGCGTGGTCGATATCGAGCAAAGGAGAGGGCAGGTGCAACATCTGAAAGGGTTGGTCGAAAAACCCTCCGCCGATCAGGCCCCATCCGAGTTTGGCATCGTCGGGCGATATCTTCTTCACCCTTCGATTTTCGATCAGCTGAACGGATTGGCACCCGGCGCGGGCAATGAAATCCAACTGACCGATGCGATCGCATCCGATATCGAAAGGACCGGATGCAACGGCTTTGCCTTTCAGGGAGAGCGCTTCGATTGTGGGTCGGTCGCCGGATATCTTGAGGCAACCACCGTCTTTGCGTTGCAACGAGCCGAGTTGCGGGACGGGTTCAAATCCATGTTGCGTCAGCGCATGAACCTCCTGTCTGTCGCCGCATGAGACCGAGGCACCTATCCGTTCGGATAGGTGCGTATCCCCTTGCCCATCTGTCGCGACGGACCTCTTTCTGGTTTCTTAAGGCCAAAGAAATGGAGACTATTATGCGTCTGTTTTTTGCGATCCTCTCAGCTGTGTTCACATTTTGCCTGACGTCAGCGCAAGCCGAAGATTTGGCGACCCCGGCAGGTGAGGTTGTGCTGACCATTTCAGGCAACATCGCAAAGGCCGGACCCGACGGGGCAGCGCAGTTCGATATGGAAATGTTGCAGGCGCTACCGCAGCGCAGCTTTGAAACCTCGACGATCTGGACTGAAGGCGAGACCAGTTTTGTCGGCGTTCCCCTCTCTGTCTTGCTGGAACAGATCGGAGCAGAGGGCGCGACGATCCGAGCAACGGCGATAAATGACTACGCGGTTGAGATCCCAGTAGAGTCGATCTCAGCACAGGACCCGATTGTCGCCTATCAGATGGATGGGGAGGCGATGTCCCGCCGACAAAAAGGTCCGCTATGGATTGTTTATCCTTATGACAGTGACACCAAGTACCAGACCGAGGTGATTTACTCTCGCAGTATTTGGCAACTCGACAGGTTGGAAATCGTTAAATAGCATTGGGTTAAAATACGGCATGAAGTGGGCGATACGGGCCAGACATTGACAAGAAATTTCCAAAACCACTCGAGGCGCCGGTGGGCTTTCGGGCTCATCGGCATCGCCGTTCTTGGTGCCCTAGCTTTGGTCGTATTGCTGTCCGTCAAGGTGATATCCGACCTGCGCGACCGGCAGTCAGCCCGGACAGATAACGTGCAATGGACGCTTACGCAGGTCGAGGTCGAGTTTTTGTTCTACCTCAACGCGCTTGAGGCGGGTGTTTCGGATGCAGAGCTAAGCCTCGAAAACTTGGACCTTATCCGTCGCCGTTTCGATCTTTTTTACAGCCGTATCGACATTCTGGACACATCGCGTCTGTTTGAAACGCTGCGAAGTGACCCGAAATTCGCTGAACCTCTGAACGACGTCTCCGCCTATCTGGAGGCCTCGGTGCCTACAATTGACGCTGGGGACCCTGCGCTGAGAACCGGGCTGTCGGATCTCTATGACGGCGCGCAGGGTGTCGCTCCAAAGGTGCGAGAACTTTCTGTCTCTGCGATCTCGTACTTTGCGAGCCAGTCGGATCAGCGCCGTGAGGAAACGGCGCTCAGCCTGTTTCAACTGGCCGTTTTGTCCGGTGGGTTGTTTCTGACGCTGACCGCGGTCAGCGCGTACCTCTTGGTGGTCAACCGCAAATCTGATCGGCGGGGGCAGGCGATCCAGCAGGCAAACCAGCGCATGAATACGATCCTGTCGACCTCGTTGGATGCCGTGATCGTGGTGAACGCCGCTGGCACAGTGCTGGAGTTCAACGCGGCTGCACAAGCGATTTTCGGGTATTCCGAAGCAGAGGCCAAAGGGCATTCGATCGGTGAATTGATTGTGCCTTCGCATCTACGCGCAGCTCATGATGAAGGCATGGAGCGGATGCAGAGCGGAGGCGACCGCCACGTCGTTGGCAAGGGTCGCGTCCAGCTTGAGGCGATGCGCAAGACTGGCGAGGTCTTTCCCGTCGAACTCGCGTTGCAATCCGCCCAGGCCGGGGACGAGGAAATCGTAATCGGTTTCGTCCGCGATATCTCACAAAGCGTTGCGGATCAGAAAGAGCTTGTCTCGACCCGCGACCGTGCCCTTGCCGGGGAAAAGGCCAAGTCGGATTTTCTGACTGTAATGAGCCATGAGATCAGAACCCCGTTGAACGGGCTGCTGGGCAACCTCACCCTTCTCAAGAATACACGCACGACCAAACAGCAGTCTCAGTTTGTCCGCAACATGGAGATATCGGGCCAGGTTCTGCAAAATCATGTGGATGCGGTGCTGGATATTGCTCGGTTCGAGGCCGGCAAGCTGTCAGTCGCGCACGAGCCAACCGACCTGAACGCGATGTTGCAGGACCTGGTGGATGGTCAAAGCGGCAATGCGGCCTCGCGCGGCAACTCAATCTCGTGGCAATGGGTGGGCGGAGCCTATCCGCATGTCGCGACTGATGCGCAAAGGTTGCGGCAAATTCTGTTGAACCTTGTCGGTAATGCAATCAAGTTTACCGAAAATGGCCGTGTGTCGATCGAGGTCGAAAGATTTGAACCGGCAGATCAGAGTAAGGCACATGTCTACGAAGTGCGTGTGATCGACACCGGGGTTGGCATCGCCGATGATGAGATCGACGCCATTTTTGATGACTTCTACACCAGCGATCCCTCTATCGGTCGCACGGTCGGAGGAACCGGGCTTGGCCTGGGAATTGCCCGTAGGTTCGCGCAGGCCATGGGGGGCGAGGTCGGGGCGGAAAGCACCTTGGGCGAAGGCAGTGTTTTCTGGCTGAGGGTGCCGTTGCAGCCGTCGGCGCGCGACCAACTGCTAGAAGCTGCTCAGATCAATACCAAGACCGTTCGCCCTCTGAACTTGTTGGTGGTCGAAGATAACGAGATCAACCTCGACGTCATCTGCAACATGCTCGCGCTGGACGGCCATAGTGTAACGACAGCGGAAAATGGGCAGGTCGGCGTCGACAAGGCCAGCAGTCAGAGGTTCGACGCGATCCTGATGGATATCAGCATGCCGGTGATGGATGGACCAACCGCTGCACGCCACATTCGCAACGGTCAAGGGCAGTCGGCAGATGTACCGATTATCGCGGTGTCGGCCAATGTCCTGCCAGACGCGGTCGAAACCTTTCGTGCCGCTGGCATGACCGCTTTCATTGGCAAGCCGATCTCGTTTGATGCTCTGCGCAAGGCGCTTTCGGTGGTCACCCGAGCCGAGGGACAGATTTCGGAGAATGCGCAGCCGGATCCGTTGGCGGAGTTGAAAGACAGCCTTGGGCCTGAGGTTTTTGCCCGCCTGCGTGGCAAGTTCATTGCCGAAGGGGATGAGTTCGTTGAACAGCTCGTAACCGGAGCCATTGACCAGTCAGATTTGAACCAAATCGCTCAGGCTTGTCACAAATTGGCTGGCAGCGCGGCAACCTTCGGCGCGGAAGAGTTTCGAGAGGCGTTAGTTGCGGTAGAGACTGCCGCCAAGGAACACAAAGACATCACTGACAAACTCGCTGCAGTCTCCACCGCTTGGGAGCGGGCGAAAGCATCGCCCGCTCGGGATTGATTTAGGGGGCCAGCAGCGCCGCTGCGCCGACTACGCCAACCGCGCGGGCGACCTCGGTCAAGCCGGTCACTTTGCTGTCGTAGCAGGCAATCGCATCACCCGGCAGAACATAGGGGTCATAGTCATCCCGATCCCCACGTCGCAGCAGCTTTTCGATATTGCGTTCAATGACGATCGAGTTCCCGGTCATCGGGTTGCGGGTGAACAGGACCGCACTGCGATTGGCGTTGGTCGTCTTGGCTCCGCCGACGCAATTGGTATCGACTACGGCCTGCAGGTAGCGCGTGCCATAAGGAACTTCACGTACGTCGCGTCCGATGGCCGACTCTGCGTTACCTGTGGCAGGTTGCGTCAGGTTGGACATGTACAGCGTCACGCCGGGCGGGCTGATCGGGCTGGGGCGCATCAGATCGTCTTGAAAACACCCTCGGCTGTTGACCACGATCTGATCCCCTGTCAGCAGCATGATGTCGGTCGGGTCCGAGCCTTCGAATACGCCCCGCAAGTCCATGCGATAGATCTTGCCTTGCCGGTGCAGTTCGACCGCTGACAGATCGGCATCCGGACGCACACCTCCGGCGGCGCGAATGGCGACTGATAAGTTGCGCGCCTCGGTCGAGGCCCCCAGCACACCCTGACGCCTTCGATCCAGCGCGTCGCCGGGAGTGCCTCCGATCTCGACCGAGTGGGGTTCGAACACTGCGCCTTTCACGCCGACAGTGACCGAGGCGAAATCGCGGATGCGCGCCGTGACACGCGGGGTGTTGTCGTAGAACTGCGCCGCCACCAGAACGCGGGCGACATCCCGCTCCACCTGCTCGGTCGTTCTGCCCTGCGCGCGCACCGGCGGCAGGTAGGGCAGCTTCAGATCGCCATCGCGGGACACAACATAGGTGTCGCTGAGAAGCTCATCCCCGTCGATGGTGATCTGCACCATGTCATTGCGCGAAAGCTTTTCGCCCTGCAGAGCGCTAAGCACGGGCTGAGACCATTTGGCAAAGGCGCTTGCGCCCTGATCCCTGGTCTGAGGCATACAGGCGCGACCGTTCATATGTTCCGCTTGCAGCAAGGGTCCATTTGCCCGGCGCCGCGAGGGGGCACGGTACTGCGCCTGATAGCTGTCGCCTTTTGCGACGGGTTCGATGTTGCGCGGGGTCTTCATGCTGCTGCAACCCGACAGAGCAATCGCACTGACGGCTCCTAATACCAAAACTTTGAAATGTCGTGTCATTTTGAACTCTCCTGAACTGCATCCACAGCTACAGCAGTGTCTTGATGTGCGTCAGACCGGCATCGGGATTGCCGCTTATCCCATTCGGATAGGTCGCTCGCCGGATGGTTCTTCCTGCTGTCCGCCCGCGTTTGGGACAGGGATGTCGCGGCTAATTAAAACTGATCCCAACAGTGTTTTGGACTTTTGGCGACATGACTCAGCGATTGGCACATTCCGGTTTCTTGCGGCACTTGCTGGCCTATGCGGCGTCCGAAGTGGCGGCAAAAGCCTCGCGTCTTGTGGTCGTTGTTGTTGTGGCCCGCAGCCTCAGCCCCGAGGCGATCGGTCTGGCTGCTGCTGCCCTCGCCGCAGGGGATATCCTCAAGGCGCTGACCGAGAACGGTGTGGGGCAGAGGATCATCCAAGCCCCGCAGGCCGAGCTGGAACAGCGCTGCAACACCGCGCGTCGTATTTTCTGGGTTTGGTGCGGGGCGCTGTTTTCGCTGCAACTGGCAATAGCTGCGTTCCTCTACGCGATAGGGCACGAGACGCTGGCGCTGCTGCTCGCCATTCTGGCCGGAGAGTACCTGTTCATGCCCGCCGGTCTGGTGCAGGCCGCGCTTGCGATGCGTGAGGGCAAGCTGCAACAGACTGCCGCGGTTGCAGGAGGGCAGGTGGTTGGTGCGAATGTCATGGCGGCGCTACTGGCGCTGCTCTGGGCCTCGCCGCTGGCTTTGGCGCTGCCCCGCTTGCTGGCTGCTCCGATCTGGCTGGTCCTAATGCGCCGCCTCCGCCCTTGGGCGTCGGACACCAAACAAGGATTTGCCGCCCTTCGCCCCTTTGTTGGGTTCGGCTGGGCCGTTCTGGGGGTCGAGATCGTCAAAGTTCTGCGTCTGCAAGCCGACAAGCTTGTCGTCGGCGCGATGCTGGGGGCCGAGAGCCTTGGCATCTACTTCATGGCTTTCAACGCTGGGCTCGGCTTGGCGACATCGTTCACGCAGGCCTTTTCAGTCGTTCTTTTCCCACATCTTTGCGCAGCCCCGGATAAAACCAAGGCGCTGCGTCATGGGCTCGGCACGTCCCTCCTGGTGCTGAGCCCGTTGGTTTTTCTGCAAGCCGCGCTTGCGCCGGTCTATGTGCCGCTGCTGCTGGGGGCCGAGTGGCAACAGATTTCACCGGTGGTTTCGGTCTTGTGCCTTGCCGCATTACCCAGCGTCATCTGGTCCGCCGTGGCCGGCTGGCTACGGTCCGAGAACCGCGCGATTACTGAGCTGCGGGTCAGCGCGGCTTTGGCTTTCGCATTGATCCTCAACACCGCGATCATGGCTCCGTTCGGGCTGATGCCAGTGGCGTTCGGATACCTGCTGACCAGTACTGCCCTGATGTTGACCGCCTCTTGGGTGCTGTTGCCACGGGATCACAAATCAACAGAAAGGTTCGGCTTCCAATGACCCGCTTTACCGTCATCGTGCCGTTTCACACCGATGCGGATACAATTGCCGACACGCTGACCAGCATTCGCACGCAAAGCTTCACGAATTGGGAGGTGATCTGCGTCGGCGACCGTCCCTCAAGCGCGTGCCTGTCCGTCGTGCTAGATCACATCGCGCAAGACCACCGTATCCGGGTCGCCAGCAGCCCCTTCGATGGCCCAAGCGCTGCCCGCAACTATGGGGCCGAACTGGCCAAGGGTGACATACTGGCGTTCTGCGACGCGGATGATCTGTGGCACAAGGACAAGCTGGCGCAACTAGACGAAGCCTTTCAGCCGTCTTTGACAGATGCAGTTTTTGGGCAAATCCGGTTCTTCACCGATCAGCCCGGAGATTCTCAGACACGCTCGACCGTTCCAAGTGCAACGCTGACCATTCAGGACCTGTTGGCCGAGAACCCGGTCTGCACCATGTCCAATCTTTCGATACGTCGTGAAGTCTTCAACGCCGTTGGCGGGTTAGACACGAGAACGGTGCATAACGAAGACTTGGAGCTGTTGATCCGCCTCGCAGGCGAAGGGTTCACCATCGAAGGGGTCAATCAGTTCCAAGTCTGGTATCGCACCAGCGCCCGGGGCTTATCGTCGGATTTGGCCGCAATGCGCGCTGGGCGGGCCTACGCGGTCAAAACAGCCGCATCATATGGCGTGTTCCCGTCGCGGTCATCCGAGGCCATCTATCAGCGCTATCTTGCACGCCGGGCGCTGCGGTTGGGGCATCAGAGTCAGGCCCTGTTCTACACACGCAACGGCTTGAGCCTGCATGCGCGCAGTTTCCTGCTGCCCCTGCGCCGAGGACTGCTTACCGTCGCAGGGGCCGCGCTGGCCCCGATCCTGCCGCAAGCGATCAAACGCGCGTTGTTTTCATGAGAATTCTGAAGGAGATCACCATGCCCACAGCATCCATCGTCGTCCCCGCCTACAACGCCGAAGCAACCTTGGCCGAAACGCTCGCCTCACTTCAGGCGCAAACCTATGACGATTACGAACTCATCATCGTCGACGATGGATCGCAGGACGCAACCGCCGAGATCGCGCGCGCGCACCAAAGCGATCCACGCGTACGACTTGTCCAGCAAGCCAATCGTGGGCTGGCGGGGGCAAGAAATACTGGCATCGCTGCTGCGCATGGTGCGTTCATCGGTTTTTGCGACGTCGACGATCTGTGGATGCCCGAAAAGCTGGCGGCTCATATTCATCATCTCAAGGCCGAACCGGATGTGGGTGTTAGTTACTCCGGCAGTGCCTTGATCGACGAGGCGGGGTGCGCGATGGGGATCAAACAAGCACCCCGCCTGAAGGATGTGACCGCAGCACATGTTCTGAACCGCAACCCAATCGGCAATGGATCGGCGGCCGTTATTCGAAAGACTGTGCTAAAGGCTCTGGCCTACCGCCCGAACTTTGAAACCGAGCGGGATTGGGTCTTCGATGAGACCTTCCGGCAGTCCGAAGATATCGAATGCTGGATGCGGCTGATGTTGAAGACCGATTGGCAGATCGAAGGCGTTCCGGGGCTGCTGACCCACTACCGGATCAACGCAGGCGGTCTGTCCGCCGCTTTGGATCGTCAGCTAGAGGCGTGGGAGCGGATGGTCGCGAAGCTGCGCCCGCTGAACCCTGAATTCTTCACCCGGCACGAACCCTCGGCCCGCGCTTATCAGCTGCGCTATCTGGCGCGGCGGGCCATCACCAACCTCGATCGGGACAAAGCTTGGGAGTTGTTTGTGCGAAGCGTCCAGGAAAGCCCCCGTCCGGTGCTTGAGGAACCTATGAAATCGTTCAGCACTTTCGCCGCAGCCCTTGCGTTGAAAACTTTTGGACCCGGCCCGATCACCCGGGTGGCACAAATGAAATCCAAACTACAATCGATCTGAGAGAGGCGTCATCATGGAACAGAAAAAGATTCTCCACCTGGTAGACGACACCACAGCAGGCGGCGTGATGCGGATGCTCGACCATCTTTTGGCGCAGTCAGATCTGTCCGGCGCGGTCGAGCAAAAGGTGTTGAAGGTCAAACGGACCGCATTTTCTTGGGGCAAACTGAATGCGGATGTCATCGTGTCCCACGTCGTACCAAGCTGGAGAAGCCTACCCGCGTTCTCGGCGCTTCGCGCAATGCATCTGGACACTCGACTGGTACATGTCGAACACAGCTACACTCGGGCATTCACCACCCTGAATGTCCTTTATAAACGTCGGTTTTTTGCGATGCTGCGGGTGATCTATTCCTTCTTCGATCAGGTGGTCGCGGTCAGCCATGCGCAATCGGACTGGATGAAGGAACGACGCCTGGCTGCTTCGGAAAAACTAAGCGTCATTCCTCCGACCGTTGATTTTGAGCAGTTGTCGAGCAACACGATGCCGCCCAAGTCAAAGACCACAATTGGTGCCATCGGGCGGCTGGAACAGCAGAAAGGGTTCGACATCCTGATCCAGGGCTTTCGGTCAATCCGAACGCCGGGCGCGCGCTTGTTGATCTTTGGTGAAGGCAGTCAGCGTTCATACCTTGAGGCGTTGGCAGAGGGTGACCCGCGCATAGAGTTTCGTGGCCACGCCGAGGATCCGGCAGAGGCCTATCAAGCGGTCGATATCGTCGCGATCCCGTCGCGGTGGGAAGCGTACGGATTGGTCTTGGACGAAGCGCTCGCCGCTGGGCGCACGGTTATTGCCAGCAAAGTCGATGGGCTGCGTGATCGGGAAGGCGATGCAAGAGTGTCGTTCTGTAACCTTGATTCCGAGTCTTGGCGACGCGCTATCGACGAGTTTTTGCTTCCCGACCTCGCTGCGACATGCAACTGACTTCAGGCCTGCTATCCGATGTTCATTTTGGGCTCGAGGTTCGCCAAGTTTAGATCGTCGCGCTCCCAAACTATTTGCCGAGTATCAGGACCGATCACGTCTCGTTCGAAGGACTGGCGCCGTGTGGCGACGCGGTGGGACACTGTCGCCGCTCTGGTCATCTATTGGCTATATGTCCCGCGCCCAATATTCACCACACAAGCCAAGCCCCCCAGGCGCTTCGATGTACCAAGTTCCAGCGTTCCACCGTAGGCGGCCAATAAATCAATGGAAATAGGCAGCCCCAACCCTGTTCCTCTTACTGACGTATCGAGTCGACCGCCGGAACGCAGGACCTCAAGCCGGGCCTCCTCTGGGATTCCGGGCCCGTCGTCTTCGACGCGAAGTTCGATGCCGCTTTCCGTTCGCCTCGCAGTGATTTGGAATGTCGTCCGGCTCCACTTGAGGGCGTTGTCGAGGAGGTTTCCGATCACTTCCTCGATGTCCTGTGGGTCCATTCGAACGTGAAGACCAGCCTCGCAATTCGAAACAAGCGTCTTCCCCTCGCGTTCGGCCATCACCGAAAACAACCGGGACAGTCGTTCCACCGAATTCGAAAGATCTGTCCTGGAATGCGTTAACTCTCCGGTGTTTGATGCGCGCATGCGCGCAAGTGAACGGCTAAGCTGGGCGTCAATTCGGGTTAGGGCTTCTTCCGCAGGTTCCGTATGTGCGCCGGCGTCTGCGAGTTCTGCCAATTCGTTTCGCAAGATGGCCGTCGGTGTCTTGAGGGCATGTGCCAGATCCGCCGCTTGTCTTCGCGAACCTGAGACGATCTCGCGGTTTCGATGCAGAAGTTTGTTGAGATCTTCCACCAGAGGAGAAACCTCTTCCGGGTAGTCTTCGGGAGCCAGCTCATCTCCTCGATCCCAACGATGAGCGACATCTGCGCGCAATTTCCGGAGCGGGCCAACAATGGCGGACATCAACAAAAGAGAACTTGCCACTCCGATCAACCCAACTAATCCGAAAACCGGGAGCAGGTATCTCTGTGCAGCGCTGCGTTCGTTGATCAGTTCGCTCCTGCTTTCAGCGACAGTTACGCCCCACTCCGTTCCGTCTTCGAACGTGATCTTTTGATAGACGCTACGAATGGCTTCGCTATCTGGACCCGAGGTGTTCCAAATGATTGTTTCGTTGTTTCCGCGCGGAGGCTCGGCGATCGTTTCATCAAAGAGTGAAGCGGATGTATAGATTGCGCCGGTACTGTCCGTTACTTGCCAATACCGCCCCGAATATGGCGTGCTATACGCAGGATCGAATACCAACTGCCGCAGGGTTTCAGGTTCATCCGTGGTGGCGCTGAGGCCAACAACAACCTGCGTGTGTCGGTCTTGTAGCGTTGCGTCGAACTGCTCCAGAACGCGCGTATTGATGTAGGAAAACACCATCAGCGTACCGACCCCTACGGACAGCGCTCCCGAAGCGATACCTCCGAGTAAGGCCCGTTGGCGCAACGAGAGCATTAGGCGGAATCAATCATATAGCCGCGACCCCGGACGGTTGTGATCAAATCGGAGCCCAGTTTTTTGCGCAGGCGGGTCACAAATACTGCAATGGTGTTGGAATCTCGGTCGCCGTCATATTCGTAGATGTGTTCAGACAGCTCAGTACGCGACACCATGCGACCGATGTTGTGCGCCAGATAGGTTAGAACAGCGATCTCCTGCGCAGTCAAATCGACAGGTATGCCCCCAACGGTGACCCGACCATTCCGCGTATCCAGAGAAACCTCACCCATCTCTATCACGGGGTTCAACTGACCGCTCTGACGTCGCAAGATGGCCCTTACCCGTGCCGCCAATTCAGGCATGTGGAACGGCTTGGTCATATAGTCATCCGCGCCGGCATCCAGACCGTCGACGCGTTCGCTCCAGCCATCTCTGGCCGTCAGGATCAAGACCGGGGTTTTGACACCCGCGCTGCGCCATTCGCGCAGGACCGAAATGCCGTCACGCTCAGGCAGGCCGATGTCGAGGATGATCATGTCGTACGGTTCAGTCGACCCCAGATGCAGGGCATCTGTACCATTGTTGGCCACGTCGACCACGCGACCTTCCGCACCCAATAGCTTTTTGACTTGCTCACAAAGCTGGGGTTCGTCTTCAGCAAGGAGTATTCGCATATCCAGAGACTACAGCTAAATCAGCGCGATCTTAACTCTAATTTTTTCCACCGCCATTGCCGCCGCCATTGCCGCCGCCATTGCCGCCGCCATTGCCGCCGCCATTGCCGCCGCCATTGCCGCCGCCATTGCCGCCGCCATTGCCACCGCCATTGCCGCCGCCGTTGCCACCGCCGTTGCCACCGCCATTGCCGCCGCCATTGCCGCCGCCATTGCCACCGCCATTGCCGCCGCCGTTGCCGCCCGCATTGCTTCGACCTGCACTGTTTCCACGGGTGGCAGAGGCACTCTGACCGTTGTTGCTTTTGGATTTGGTTGAATTGCGTGCGGCTTCTGAAATCTCGCGACCGGTACTCGAGCGGTTTGAGACGACTGTGCCGGTTTCGGCGTTCACGATCACGCTGACGATCTTTCCGCCCGGCTTTTTGACCAGAATACGATAGTAGATCTTGTCTGTTTTGAATGCGCGCGCGTCAACAGGGGTTCCGCCGAATGCTTTTTTCACGCCTTTGATCACACGGTTCAGCCGTATCGCACTGCCTGACAACGTCGCCATGCGCAGTTCAGACTGCTTGAGTTCGCGTGCATCTGCCGCCGCTTGTCCCCCGGACAAGGCGGTTAGCAAAGCTGCAACCAAAAAAAACGCTTTGGCCTGCATAACACCCTCAAACACCTTCATTGAAGACTACTAGGCCAGACATGAACCGATGATGAACAAGCAGTTAGCCCTGCGTTCAAGCGACCTCAAGTTAAATCAGTGGCAAGGGCTTTGATTCGACTGCGAGTCAGACTGCCGAAACACTGTGGTCAACCTCAGCACGCTGATTGTCGTTGCTGAAGGTTTTGAGGAGATTGAAAATGAAAACCACCAAGTGCGGACTGCTTAAAGCTTCGACGATCGCGATTGCCTTGTTGGGGTCAACGGCCATTGTAGCCACCGTCGCAGCTCCTGATTTTGCTTATGCCAAGCCGGGTAACGGTAATGGTGGCGGCAATGGCGGTGGAAACGGCAATGGAGGCGGAAACGGTGGTGGTAACGGCGGCGGAAACGGCAACGGCAACGGCGGTGGCAATGGAAACAGCGGCGGCAATGGCAACGGTGCTCAGGGAGATCGCGGAGACAACAGCTCGGCTGGAAATGGTAGCCGTGGCAACGGGGCAGACAAAAGCCGTGGCGGCACCAGAGTCGGGATATTCGGACAAGGGAAAACAAAGTCTCAGTCTGCTCGGTCCGGTACGAAAAAAGGCGGCGGGTTCTCTCTGAAAGATCTGTTCAACGGGAATGGCAAAACTCGCAAAACGGCAACCACCTCAAGGGTTGCCACGACAACCCTTCGAACGCAGAAGGCCAAGGTGCAAAAAACGGTTCGTCAGCAGACTGTCATTGTAGAAGAGTCCAAGCGTCCCGTTTCCCGCACCAAAGGTAATCGTATGGCTGCGCTGCTTGGTGCACACCCGTCCGAGTTGGGCGCACTGAACGCGGCCAATGCAAGTCCAACGGCCCTCGCCAATGCTGCGCCCAATTCGAGGGTTGGCCGAATTGCCACGTACCGCGACACTGTGCTGGCCGGAGAACCCTTGCGCGAGGAACTGGAAGAACAGTTGGAGCTCCTTGAGGGGCTGGAAGAACCAGATCGGACAGTTCAAGAAATCGAGGATGACTTGGAAGTCGCATTGGGTGAGGTTCAAACCAACCGGGACACGGTCGCAGAGCTTGAACAGGCATTGGAGGACGCGGGTGGTAGCGATCCGGATATCGAAGCACAGCTAGAAGATGCCCAAGCTGATTTGGACGCTTCGATTGATGAAGCCCAGACTTTGAATGACGAGAGACAGGCAGCCATTGAATACAACGAAGCTGTTGAAGAGGTGGAAGAGCTGACAGAACTTGTAGAAGAGCAAGATCTGGCTGAACGTGAGGCCCTGGAAGCTGCTGCCAACAAGCCTGTCACCGATGCAGTCGAGGAACAGGTCAAAGCCCTGCTGGGACTGTGACTTGAGGCTTCCCGGCCATCGCCAGCCTCTACTTCAGGATGAACTGAAGGCGGGAGCGTCGATAAGCCTTTCGAATACCAAGTTGGCAGGTCAACCCAGTCGACCTGCTAGGCGCAAACTCTTGATGATTGCGATGCGCAGCAAGAAAATCCCGCCCCAAGTTGGGACGGGATTTATGTTACAATTCCGATGTTTAGGACGAATATCGAGAATTGTCGGGGGGGTCAGCTGGTTTGCCTTCAGAAGTTCTGGTGAGCCTCGGATAGCCGCTTGTTTTTTATGATCTCTGTCAGTGCATTTTCAATAGGAGGGAAGCGGCTATTGCTCGAATTCATCGTGGTTTGCAGGCGCTCTTCAGCAGATTCGCTAGAGGTCCGCATCGCAATTTCAGTGCTGCGATCTTCAGTCATAAAGGCAGGCTTGACCATTTTGTTCCCCTTGTTTTCGTCAAACGATATATGTCTCGTTCGATCCAACTAAGTCAGTATGCCTAAAGTTGTTTGAACCCACTGCGAATACACTGTTCACGTTCGGTTAATGTTGTTTACGAAATAAGAACAAACGATTTGTCCGGCCGTGCGCCCCTTCAATTACCCCATTCTAATTTGACGGTTTGAAAGGTCGTTAGCTGAGTCTGTCGTGCCAGCGAATCATAGCGTCACAGCGGAAGACTTCAGCGGTAAGCCAGTCTTCGCCCATTGCATTGGCCAAATCCCGACAGGGATCATAGATGGAAGATGCAGTCAAAGGAGACAAAAGGATGAAAACGGCTTTAGCAATCACAGCGATGGTGTTCGCAATGCAAACCGGGCCGGTTGCGAGTGCGAGTTTTGACGTCCAGTCTCTTGATCTTAGAAAGACTGTTGGGTCGCACAATGCTATGCAGCCTGTTTTAGTGAAATCAAAAGCAGGACATTGCCCGCCGGGCTTGGCCAAAAAAGCAGTTCCGTGCGTCCCCCCCGGACAAGTCAAACGATACCGGGCTGGGGATTACATCTATGATGGCTATGTGCGCATCAACGATCCCTACAGATATGGTCTGAAAAGAAACGGATACTACGTGCGGGCCGGAAACTATGTCTACGAGGTAGATCGACGGACGAACGAAGTTCTGAACCTGATTGGTGCAATAGCGGACGTTCTCAACTGACTGCTATTTGGCGGACAAAGAAAACTGGGGAGAATTGGCTGATCCGTAGGCCGCTACGTGCGGCCTTCTTCCGCCGTAGGCCAACAACCTCGTCGCTGCAATACGGCCGGTCAAAACTGACATTCGTTACAACCGCAAGACTGTGGAGTAGGTTAGGTTGCGGACGGGGACTAAGCCGTCCTTCGATGTCTGGCCGTGAGCGATTTTTTTTGCGCGTTATTGCCAGCAACTAAACCGAGAAAAAGCGCAGTAACGGACACTACCTGCAGTCGCCGACATGCAGGCAAAGACGTCGCGATCATTCTGCAAAATCAGCACTTTTTCTGATCCGTTGCATTCCATGACGCGTAATCACTCAAAGAATGGCTTGGGTGAGGTGTACGGATTTGCAAGTCGTCTGGTTCAAGCGAGATCTCCGTGTTTTGGATCATGCGGCCTTGGCACGCGCGGCCAGAGTTGGCCCCGTGTTGCCGCTATATGTTGTTGAACCTGAACTGTGGCTGCAGCCTGATGCCTCAGAACGGCAATGGAGTTTTGTTTCTGAAACACTTGCGGAATTGCGGGAGGCAACCGCTCAGTTGGGGCAGCCACTCGCCGTTCGTATCGGGACAGTGATTGAGACACTTAAGGAGCTGAAAAAAAAGGGATTTCTGGAGGCCTTATGGTCTCACGAGGAGACGGGCAACGATTGGACCTATCGCAGGGATCAAGATGTCGCTGCCTGGTGTCGCGACGCGGGTGTCCCTTGGCATGAGATTCAGAACCAAGGTGTTATCCGCCGACTGAAGTCACGAGACGGCTGGGCGAACCATTGGGACGTGCAGATGTCGCAACCTACAGAAAAGGCACCGCAGCTTGCGCCATTGCCCATAGAGCTTGGCGCGCTCCCAAGCAGCAAAGATCTTGGCCTTGCAGGGGCCGTATGTACGGGTCGGCAAAAGGGTGGGCGTAAAGTGGGGCTGGGGCTTTTGAACAGCTTTCTGAACAACAGGAGCATTGACTACCAACGTGCAATGTCCAGTCCCTTGAGTGGCGCGACGGCATGTTCGCGGCTGTCTCCCTATATTGCATGGGGCGCAATCTCTGTTCGCGAAATTGCGCAACAGACGGAAAATGCCCGTCGCTCGCTTCCCGTGGGCGCAGGGAAATGGCAGAAATCGATGCGATCCTTTTCAGCGCGTTTGCACTGGCATTGTCATTTCATTCAAAAGCTGGAGGACGAACCGCAAATAGAGTTCGAAAACCTTCACCCGCTCTATGATGGCTTGCGCCCCAAGGAACCGGACGCGGCGCTTTTGCAAGCCTGGTCAACAGGTGAGACAGGGTATCCTTTCTTGGACGCCTGCATGCGATCTCTGCGCGCGACAGGTTGGTTGAATTTCCGCATGCGAGCCATGTTGATGGCAGTTGCGAGCTATCATTTGTGGCTGCATTGGCGTTCACCGGGCCTGCATCTGGCCAGGATGTTCACCGACTATGAGCCCGGTATCCATTGGAGTCAGGTCCAGATGCAATCTGGCACAACCGGCATCAACACCATCCGTATTTACAACCCCGTAAAACAAGGCCGGGATCAGGATCCGAACGGCATATTCATTCGTCGGTGGGTGCCAGAACTGGCAGAGATACCGGATGCACATCTGCATGACCCATGGAACGCGGACAATGCAGACGCGGTTCTTGACCGAAAATATCCTATGCGCGTGTTTGACCATCTGGCGGCGGCAAAGGCTGCGCGAGAAAAGGTTTGGGCGGTGAGGCGCGGGCCCGAATTTCGCGATCGAGCGCACGCAATCGCCTCCAAACATGCAAGCCGAAAGACTGAACGCTCTCGTAAAAGAAAAACCAGAACACTGCGGAGTGCAGTTCAACTTGACCTACCGTTCGGAGACCTCACGTGAAAATGCGCAAGAAGGCGGATTTACCGCAAAAGATCTGTCCCATCTGCCAACGTCCCTTCGTGTGGCGTAAGAAATGGGAGAAGGTCTGGGATGATGTCAAATACTGCTCGAAACGCTGCAAGGCTGCTGCATGACTTTGGAAGTTCCTGTGGTGGATAAGGCTTTTGAACAGCTGCGGTTTGAATCTACGCGCGACGCAGGCCTGAGGCGTCTGGAGCAATTTTTGCCCCGCGCTGGACGCGAATATGCGCAAAGTCGAAACTATGACTTTGGCCCCGATCGGCGCGGCAACGTATCCACCCTCTCGCCCTGGCTGCGACACCGCTTGGTAACTGAGGAAGAGGTTCTGTCACGCGTTCTGTCCGCTCATGGCGAAAAGGTTGCCGACAAGTTCATTCACGAAGTGTTTTGGCGCACGTATTTCAAAGGATGGTTGGAGCAACGTCCAAGTGTTTGGTTTAGCTACCAAAGAAACTTGCTGGCGCAATTGGAGCGTTTGGAAGGCGATACAGCATTGAATGCGGCGTATCGGGATGCTGTGTCAGGCCGTACTGGTATCGAATGTTTTGATCACTGGATGCGCGAGTTAAACGCGACGGGGTATCTTCATAACCACGTGAGGATGTGGGTGGCC
Source organism: Ruegeria sp. BG11 (assembly GCF_056538565.1). NCBI lineage: Bacteria > Pseudomonadati > Pseudomonadota > Alphaproteobacteria > Rhodobacterales > Roseobacteraceae > Ruegeria > Ruegeria sp. BG11. Next base: position 22,005 of record NZ_JBQFTH010000008.1, read on the forward strand.
TCCATTTGGATTTTCACGCTCAGACTCCCTTGGGAACTGGGCGCAGATGTCTTCATGCGCCACCTTGTCGACGGCGATCCGGCGTCAAATACCCTGAGTTGGCGTTGGGTGGCGGGTCTCCACACAAAGGGAAAAACCTATCTCGCGCGCGCCGACAATATCGCGAAATACACCGATGGGCGGTTTCAGCCCCAAGGCTTGGCCAACGTCGCTAAGCCACTGGTTGAAGCAACAGATCATCCGCGCATCGAAATCCGCCCGCAGTCAGAAAAACCCTTCTCAAAGCCGTATCTGCTCCTGGTGACAGAGGAAGACATGTCCGCAGCAGATATCACATCACTTCGCCCCACAGGTGTGGTCGGTCTGCTGGCCACAGATGGTCGTTCGCCTGGTCAGGTCGGTGACTTGCCATTAGCTTTTGTCGAACACGCAGTGAATAGCGCACTTTCGCCGTTTGGAGAGATTGGACAGGCCAAGGACGATTGGACCGAGCACCTGATCAAGGCGGCCCAAACAGACAAAGTTGATACGATTTTCACACCCTATTGTCCTATCGGTCCGACACGGGTGCGCTTGGACCGTGCCGAACCACAGCTGAACGAGGCCGGCATTCATCTGCATCGTATCTGGCGCCCTTATGATGCGCACACGTGGCCACACGCCAAAGCAGGGTTCTTTGGCTTCAAGAAGAAGATCCCGTCCATAATGCGGGCCCTGAATCTGACCCGCTAGCCGTGTAAACAAAACCGGGAAAACGCCGTGACATACGCCGCAATTGTGCTTCCAAATCAAATTTTTGCAGAACACCCCGCATTTGAGATGCCGCTGCAAAAGGTGATCTTGTTTGAAGATCCGTTGTTCTTCGGAGACCCACAGTATCCCGCCAAAATGCACAAGCAGAAGCTCTGGCTCCATAGGGCGAGCATGGCCAGGTATCGCCAAAAGCTCGAGATCAAGGGCTTTGATGTTGACCTCTTTGAGTATGAGCGCTCTACCAAAGCTTGCCTGCATTTGTTCGAACGGCTTTCTCTGGATCAGATTTCTCGGGTCGTGATGGCTGATCCCGTCGATTCAGTCGTTGAAAAGCGTTTGAGTGAGGCATCGAAAGCAACAGGAATTGCGATTGAATTCCTACCTTCGCCCGGCTTTCTGAACACACGTGCCAGCAATCAGGCCTGGTCTGCCGGCCGCAAACGTTGGTTTATGGCGGAATACTACAAAAGCCAGCGACGCCGATTGAACATTTTGCTTGAGAACGATCAGCCCTTGGGCGGCCAGTGGAGTTTCGACGAAGACAATCGCAAAAAGGTTCCAAAAGCCCTGCTACAAAGCTTGCCTTGGATCGACTGGCCGCAGCACGACAGTATGGACCAAGCGGCGAAAGACGATGTTCTGTCTGAATTTCCCGACGCGCGCGGACATCTCGATACCCTCTACTATCCAACTTCGCACGCTGATGCTCTAGCGTGGCTGCACCAGTTTTTGGAACGGCGTTTCGAGCAGTTCGGTGACTTTGAGGATGCGATTGTTGAAGGCGAAAGCTGGCTTTGGCATGCCGTCCTTACACCTGCACTGAACATTGGCTTGATCACGCCACAGCAAGTCATTGACGCGACTCTGGACCATGCCCAGCGCAAGAAGACGCCACTCAACTCTGTAGAGGGGTTTATCCGTCAGATCATAGGTTGGAGAGAGTTCATGCGTGCCACCTATGAGGACTTGGGCGTACGAATGCGTACAACCAATCATTGGCGTCACAACCGACCAATGCCTTCGTCCTTCTATGACGGCACAACAGGGATAGACCCGATTGACGATACGATCAGACGGATCCTGCATACAGGCTACTGCCACCACATCGAAAGGCTGATGGTTCTAGGCGGGTTTATGTTCTTGTGTGAAATCAAACCAGACGACGTGTACCTGTGGTTCATGGAAATGTTCGTGGACAGCTACGATTGGGTCATGGTTCCAAATGTTTATGCAATGAGTCAAAACGCAGATGGCGGGCTGATCACGACCAAGCCTTATTTTTCCGGATCAAACTACATTCGGAAGATGAGCCATTGGGGCAAAGGCGAATGGGCCGAGACTTGGGACGGCTTGTATTGGCGCTTCATTTTCAAACACAAAGACACGCTTTCAAAAAACCCGCGTTGGGCCATGATGTGTCGCACAGGCGATAGGATGTCGCTGGTAACAAAAGAGAAGCATCTGGAAAAGGCCGACTCCTTTCTGGCCGAATTGAACTGAGTGCGACTATGTTTCCGCTCAATGAGGGCTAGGGAAGTTTACGCCCATTGCGCGGCGCGATTAGTGTCGCTTTGCCTATGAGGTGACATACTCGGATGCCGCTGCCCGGCAACCATCTTGCCAGATTGTGGTCAGCCAGGCGTTGAAAGCTTCGACAAATTGCGCGTTGCCAGCTAGCTCCCCATAATATTGGCGTTGCTCGATCCACATTTTCGGGTCGGCCTTGGAGGCCCGAGCGGTGTTTTGCAAATGCTCCCATTGGGGGTCGTTTGGCGCAATTTCCGAAACGTCTTCGCGAACGCCTGCGCACATCCGGCACCAGAACGCTTCGGCCAATGCCAAACCAGTCAGAGATCGGCCTGAGGCAATGGCATCGCGTAACGAGGGCAGCAAGAACCCGGGATGTCGTGAAGACCCATCAAATGCCACGCGACGTGTCGTGTCGCGGATGGTGCTGTTTGCAAATCGCTTTTCAACCAATCCAAGATATTCAGTTGCCGAGGTGCCTGGAACGGCTTCGACATAGGGCAAAATCTCTTCTGTCTGAACCTTCTTGAAAAACGCTACGATGTCCGGATCCTGCATGCAGTCCGAAATTGTCGGTACCTTCAGAATTTCCCCAATATTGGCAAGCAGCTGATGACCTCCGTTCAGGATGCGCAATTTCATCATTTCATATCCGTGAACATCGTGGGTCATCGTTACCCCAGCTTGTTCAAGGGGCGGCCGCCCGGCACAGAAATCATCTTCGACGACCCATTGCCGAAAATTCTCATGCGAGACCGGAGCGCGATCGTCAATTCCAAGCGCCCGACATTGCGAAACAACCTGCTCAGTCGTCGCGGGCACGATGCAATCCACCATCGAGTTCGGGAATGCGCCCTTTTGGGCGATCCAGTCGGCCAGGTCCGTGTCGACCAGACGCGCCAAACCAACAATGCAGGTTTTTAGTATTGCGCCGTTGCCCTGAAGATTGTCGCAGCTAAGCGCGGTAAACGGTTCCAAACCATTCTCACGCCTTTGCCTGTATGCCGCGACCATCGCACCGAATACTGTGCGTGGCTGGAGCGGGTTCTTCGCGTCGTACCTTATGTCTTCATGATCCAAGTTGAACACGCCGGTGTTGGCATCCAGAAAATAGCCGCCCTCGGTTACAGTCAGGGAAACAATTCGGATAGACGGATCCGCCATCCGGCGGATGAGTGCTGCGTTACCTGCTTCAATCGGCAGATAGTCGATCATCGGGCCTATGACCTCTGCGGATATTCCTTGTGGATCCAACTCAATCAACGTGGTCAGGCAGTCCTGCGCCAGCAGCCTCTCGCGCATCTCGGCGTCATAGCTGCGCACTCCGGCTCCGATAATGCCCCAATCGTAGGCTTGGCCCTGCTGCAAGAGCTGATGAATGTACCACGCTTGGTGGGCGCGGTGGAAATTTCCAAGACCGATATGAACAATGCCCGGCGTCAGCTCTGAACGCCGATAATTAGGGGTGCTGACAGTCGCTGGGAGATCTGCAAGCCTGTCTTGCTGCAGCTGGATCAGAGGGTTTGAGTGTGCCACTGGGTTCATCAACTCATCCAATTCCCACCATCGACATTGTAGGTTTGTGCAACGATGTATTTTGCCTCGTCCGAGGCGAGAAACACCGCCATCCCCGTCAGGTCTTCGGCCCGGCCCATGCGGCCATAGGGAACGGCAGCGGCCACTTCGCGTTTCTTCTGTCCCGGCGGTTTACCTTCGTGTTTGGCAAAGAATGCATCGACGCCGTCCCAATGTTCGCCATCCACTACGCCCGGAGCTATCGCGTTCACGTTGATCCCGTGCGAGATCAGGTTCAGGCCCGCAGATTGGGTTAGAGAGATGATCGCGGCCTTGCTGGCGCAATACACGGCGACCAGAGGCTCACCGCGCCGCCCGGCTTGCGAGGCCATATTGATGATCCGGCCTTTGGTGCCATGCGCAATCATATGGTGCGCGACGGCCTGCATGGTGAACAAGGCACCGGCGACGTTGATTTCAAAGACGCGCTCGTATTCTGCGCGTTCAATCTCGACAATCGGGGCGGCGGTGAAGATCGCCGCGTTGTTGATCAGGATGTCGATCGGGCCGAAATGCGATGCCGTGTGGGCAATGGCGTCGTCGATACTCTGCTGGTTTGTCACGTCCATTTCGACGGCCATGGCGGACGCGCCGATCTCGGCTGCGGCCTGTTGGGCGCGTTCGATGTCGATATCTGCGATGGCAACACGTGCGCCTTCCGCGACATAGGATTTGGCAAAGGCCAGCCCGATGCCGCGCGCGGCCCCGGTGATCAGAGCGATTTTGCCATTCAGACGAGTCATTCGATCCGCAGTCCTTTTTCGTCGAAGCGGTGGATGACGTCGGCCCGTGGCGTCAGGTGAATACGATCCCCGTGGCGGAACCCAACCTCGCCATCGGCGCGAACCGTGATCGTCTCGGCCAGTCCGGTGTCGTGGACGTGGAAGAATGTGTCCGAACCCAAATGCTCTGAGACGCTGACAACCCCGGACCATTCGCCTTCAGTTTCCGAAACAGCGATGTGTTCCGGGCGGATGCCGATGGTTTTAGCACCATGTTTTGCGGCCTCTTCGCCCTCGATGAAGTTCATCTTGGGGGAACCGATAAAGCCTGCGACAAACAGGTTGCGCGGTGTGCGATACAGCTCCAACGGGCTGCCGACCTGTTCGATCACTCCGGCCTGGAGGACGACAATCTTGTCAGCCATGGTCATGGCTTCAACCTGATCGTGGGTCACGTAGATCATGGTGGTCGCCAGGCGTTCGTGCAGCTCGCTGATCTCCAACCGCATACCAACGCGCAGTGCCGCGTCAAGGTTCGACAGAGGTTCGTCGAACAGAAACGCCGCCGGTTCGCGCACGATAGCGCGCCCAATGGCGACGCGTTGACGCTGCCCGCCGGACAGCTGTCCGGGGCGGCGGTCGAGATAGTCGGTCAGGTTCAGGACGTTGGCGGCACCTTCGACGCGTTTGTCGATCTCGGCCTGATCCAGCTTCGCCATCCGCAAGGGAAAGGCGATGTTCTTGCGCACGGTCATATGGGGGTAGAGCGCATAAGACTGGAAAACCATCGCCAGCCCTCGTTTCGCGGGCGGGACATCGGTGGCATCCGCGCCGTCAATGTCGATAGAGCCCGAGGTGATATCCTCCAACCCAGCGATCAGACGCAGCAGGGTGGATTTTCCGCAGCCCGAGGGGCCGACGAAAACGGTGAACTCGCCATCTTCGATGGTCAGGTCCAGCGGTGGAATGACCTGTACGTCGCCGAAGCTTTTGGTCACGGACTTGAGTTGAATACGTCCCATGTGTCGTGTTCCTTATTTCACAGCGCCGAAGGTCAGGCCGCGGACAAGTTGTTTCTGGCTGAACCAGCCAAGGATCAGGATTGGCGCAATCGCCATCGTCGAGGCCGCGCTGAGCTTGGCAAAGAACAAGCCTTCGGGGCTGGAATAGCTGGCGATGAAGGCCGTTAGAGGTGCCGCGTCGACTGCGGTCAGGTTGAGGGTCCAGAATGCCTCGTTCCACGCCAGGATGAAGTTCAGCAGCACGGTCGAAGCGATGCCGGGGATGGCCATCGGTGTCAGGACGTAGAGGATTTCTTCTTTCAACGTCGCCCCGTCCATTCGCGCAGCTTCCAGGATCTCACCGGGAATTTCGCGGAAATAGGTGTAGAGCATCCAGACAATGATCGGCAGGTTGATGAGCATCAGCACGACGACCAGCCCTCCGCGCGTGTCCAGCAGGCCCAGTCGGATGAACAACAGGTAGATCGGGTAGAGAACGCCGACCGCAGGCAACATCTTGGTGGACAGCATCCACAGCAGGATGTCCTTGGTGCGCTTGGACGGAACAAATGCCATTGCCCATGCGGCAGGGACGGCGATGATAACGCCGAGAATAGTCGAACCCCCGGCTATGATGACCGAATTCCATAGGAACCGCATATAGTCGGACCGTTCCTGCACGATTGCATAGTTCTCCAGCGTCCAGTTGAAGTTCAGGAATAGCGGTGGGCTGGCGATCGCCTGTGCCTCAGTCTTGAAGCTGGTCAGGATGGTCCAGAGGATCGGGAAAAAGATCAGCAAACCAACGGCCCAGGCGAGGGCGGTATTCAGCGACTTACGGCGAGTTGTGACGGTGCGGGCCATGGTCTTACCTCCTCACGCGTCCAGGTTCTTGCCGACGATGCGCATCAGGAAGATCGCAACGATGTTGGCTAAGATGATTGCGTAGACACCTCCGGCGGATCCGAGGCCAACATTCTGGCTCTCCAGCACACGCTGGAAGATCAGGTAGGTGAGTGTACGGGTGCCGAATGCGCCGCCGGTGGTCACGAAAATCTCGGCGAAGATCGACAAAAGGAAGATTGTCTGGATCAGGATCACGATGGTGATCGCGCGGCTCAGATGCGGCAGGATGATGTGGTAGAACCGCTTAAGGACCGGTGCGCCATCCATCTCGGCCGCTTCAAGCTGCTCGCTGTCCAGCGACTGGATTGCGGTCAGCAGGATGAGGGTAGCAAAAGGCAGCCACTGCCAAGAAACGATCATGATGATCGAGGTCATCGACGCCTCGGACAGCCATGAGATCGGCTCGGCCCCGAAAAAGCGCCACAGATGTGCCAACAGGCCGTTTACCGGATCCATGAACATGTTCTTCCAGACCAATGCAGACACGGTTGGCATGACAAAGAAGGGCGCGATCACGAGGATGCGGACAACCCCTTGGCCCCACATCGGTTGATCCAGAAGCATCGCCAAAAGGATGCCCAGGATAACGGTTATGACCAGAACTCCTCCGACGATCACAAGCGTTGCCTGAACCGCTGGCCAGAAGGAGCTGGACGATACGAACCGGACGTAGTTGTCGAAGCCGACCCAGCCCAGATCACCGCCACGCAGAGGCAGATATTTCTTGAAGGAAAAATACAGCGTCATCGTCAGGGGCACGAGCATCCAGCCAAGCAGCAGGACCACTGCGGGTGCCATCATCAGGCGCGCGACGGATCGGGAGTGTTGAGTAGCCATTACGCAAACCCTCTCTGTTCAGGCGTAACTTAGCCTGCGAGAAAAATATGGGTTGTGGAAGGGGTGAGCGGGGGGCAGCTCTCTGCCCGCCCGCATGGGAGGATGCCTCAGTACCCTGCGGCTTCCATTTCTTCGGCGGTGAAGGCCTGCGCTTTGGCAAGTGCTTCCTCAACCGTTTGCTGTCCGGCATAGACTGCCGAGAACTCTTGGCTGACCTGTGTCGCGATACCCGCGAACTCTGGGATCGCAGCGAACTGGATACCAACATATGGGACAGGTTTGACCGTTGGGTTGTTTGGATCAGCGGACAGGATCGAGTCCAGCGTCATCTTGGCAAACGGAACCTTCTGGTATTCCGGGTTCTCATACAAAGAGGAGCGCGCGCCCGGCGGTACGTTTGCCCAACCTTCGTTTTCAGCAACTAGCTCAATATAGTCTTTAGACGTTGCCCATTCGATGAACTGCTTGGCTGCGTCTTCTTGCTGTGTACCGGCCGGAATGGCCAGTGCCCAAGCCCAAAGCCAATTGGAGCGTTTGCCCAATCCGGTGTCGGGTGCCAGCGCAAAACCAACGCTGTCCGCGACGGTCGAGTCGTCCGGGTTGGTCACGAATGACGCCGCAACAGTGGCGTCGATCCACATGCCGCATTTGCCTTGCTGGAACAATGACAGGTTCTCATTAAACCCGTTGGTAGCATAGCCTGCCGGACCGGATTCCGTCATCATTTCAACGTAGAAGTTCAGCGTGTCAGACCATTCGGGCTGATCGAACTGGGGCTTCCAATCTTCGTCGAACCAGCGCGCGCCGAAGGAGTTGGACATCGCTGTGATGAACGCGCCGCCTTCACCCCAACCGGCTTTGCCGCGCAGGCAGATTCCGTTGATGTCGGCGTCTCTGTCGGTCATCGCCGCCGCTGCCTCTTTGATGAATTGCCAGCTTGGCGCCTCAGGCATTTCCATGCCCGCCTTTTCCATCAGGTCAGTACGGTACATGATCATCGAGCTTTCGCCGTAAAACGGTGCTGCATACAGCGTTCCGTCATGGCTCAGACCGCCCGACATCGCGGGCAAAATGTCGCCGACGTCGTACTCTTCGGACAGACCGTCCAGAGGCACCAGCCAGCCATTTGCGCCCCAAATTGGGGTCTCGTACATACCAATGGTCATGATGTCGAACTGACCACCTTTTGTGGTGATGTCAGTGGTCACGCGCTGGCGCAGTACGTTTTCTTCCAGCGTCACCCACTCGACGTCGATACCCGTCGCTTCGGTGAATTTGTCGGTATAGCCCTGCATCCGGATCATGTCGCCGTTGTTTACTGTGGCGATCGTGATGGATTGTGCGTGGGCCGCGGCCGTCGCGACGAACGTCAAAGCTGTCGCCGCACGAAGTGCGTGTTTCAAGTACATCCCTGTCCTCCCTGAGCTTGGATGCTGTGCAGAAAGACTAGTTCAAGATTTGTCGCGGCGTCAATAAAAACTTTACGCGCGTTAATTTTTGGCGCTATGCGGATTCCCTGAGAACTAATCGTGCCGGGAAGAGGGTTTCCGTCCGCTTCTCAAATTTCCCTCCGTTTTCAATGAGTTCGAAAAGCGTTTCGACACTTCGGGCCGCCACATTGTCATAGTCATGCGCCGCGGTTGTCAGTGAGGGGCAAGTGAACTTTGCAAAGGGATGATCGTCGTTCGAGGCCACCCGCAGCGTACAATCGGCTTTCCGCCCGACGCGAATCCCTTGCTCAAAACACGCCGCCAGGAAGCCGATCGCCAATCGGTCATTGCTGCACAAAACCGAATCTGTGCGTAACTTGCGTTCATCCAAAACCTTGAGCGCACCCTGTCGACCAATCTCCTCAAAAGCCCAGCCAGTGCCTTCGATTTTGATCACATGCGGTTCAAAACCCAAACGCTCCATCACCTCGACATAGGCCTTGCGCCGCTTGTTGGCGTTGGGGTTTGCAGGTGTCCGCATTTCGAAGAACGAGGGCGGCTCGCCCGTGCGGGTCATGTATTCCACGGTCTGAGACACAAAGCTGAAATTGTCGGACCCGATAAACGCCGCACCCAAACCGTCGAGGTTACTGTCGAACAGAACCGTCGGCACACTGGCGCAGAATTTCTCGATCACTGACTTGTCTGAGATGCGTCCCAAAGGCGCCAACAACACGCCTGCAGGTTTCAGGGATTGCAAGCCGTCCAGGATTTCGTTTTCCAGCTTTTGTTCGCCGTGAGCGCTGAAAAGGAACGGACGATACCCGGCCGCGATACAGCTTTGTTCAAGATAACGAGCGATTTCAGCAAAGAACGGATCAGCCAGATAGGGCACGACAATGCCGATATTCTTGGTCAGTTTACGGTTTTGGTTCACGGCATAGATGTTCGGGCGGTAGTCAAACCGCTCCAGCGCTTCTTCGATACGCGCCCTTGTCGTTGGGCGAACGCTATCGGGATCGTGGAAGTATTTGGACACCGTGGGCCGCGAGATTCCGCTGAGCGCCGCGAACTCTTCCATATTCTTGATTTTGGTCATGCCAGTCTGCCTGCGGATCATAGCCGCCTTGATCTTATCTTACTTTTACATATTCTTTGCGCGCGCTAAAAAGATCAATAGCCAGTCAAGTTCCGTGTATTTCTGCAGGCACCGAGTTTGAATGTATCTCGGGATTGATACCAGGACATCGGAGGTCAAGCTTGTTTGATCGGATTTTCGCGACGACCTCAATGGGAATTTCAACGTCTTCGCAACACCCCGGCTGGTAGGAGCAGCACCCAATTCTTTGGAGGCGGGCGGCGCTCGGCGTGTTGAAGCAGTTTTCAGGACAAATCGCGCTGTCACAGGTGCGGGTCATCGGATTGTCCGGTCAAATGCATGGGGCCGTTTTGTTGAGCGACTATCTAACACCGATACGCCCGGCAATCATGTGGAATGACAGCAGGGCGGCGCGTGAATGCGAAGAGCTTGGTGCGACCGAACCCCGGATTGGTCATATTTCCGGGGTCCCTCCTTTGCCGGGTTTCACTGCGCCCAAGAATGCATGTTTGGAACGACATGAACCGGCCAACCATGACCGAATTGTTCATATTCTCTTGCCGAAGGACTACATCGGTTTGTAACTGCATGGCGAATTGGCTATCGATACGTCGGACGCTGCAAGGGCACTGTTGCGGTATCAGGCCTCGCGTGTTTGACGCCCCGGAATTGCTGAAGCTATTGATACGAGGCCGGATTGGCTGCCGCAGAATTTCAGGGACCACGAGGTGGTTTGGACAGTGACGGCGCAAGCCGCGGAAGAAACCGGGGCGGTATCTCTGGGCGCGACAGAAACGGGACGGGGCTTCATCTGCTTGGGGACGTCCGGGCAATTGTTCGTGTCGGACTGTAGGTACAAGCCTAGTCCCGAACGATATGTGCATGCTTTTGCGCGCACACTGCCGGATCGCTGGTACTAAACGGCGCGATACTGAACGGTGCAAGGTCTATCTCATGGATTGGCGGTCAATTTGGACTGTCTGCTGCCGAAGTTGTTGCGCTTGCCGAAACGGTTACATGGGATCGGGCGCCGATTTTTCTACCACATCTCACTGGCGAGCGCAGTCCGCTGCGCGATCCGAATATCCGGGTCTGTTTGTTTGGTCTGGAGGACCCTACGACACATGCGCTGGCTTTCAGCCATTGCAGAAAAACGCGTTTCAAACGCATAGATCTGTCTGCAGGATTTAGTACCCAGGGCTCTTTCACCTCCGTCGCTGTGCCTAGCAATCCTTTCAAGATGAAATTGGCAAATAGTTGTAGAGCCACATGAAAGTCCGCCTTGTTCGAATAGCAGACGACAGTCCAGAAGGCTCTGCTGGATCTTCCTGGGACAGAACGGCTTGCAGTCCAGCCCAGTATTGAGCGATGGGCTGTCCTGATATCTCCCAGAAAATCTCGAATCGCGGGGCGTGGCTGACAAGCTGGTCAGCGGTTTCAAGCGCAGGACACCAAAGCAGTACGCGGCTGAGGAGGAGATCAGGGCTATTTCGACCGGCCTTGGTCGATAGATGAGCACTACCGTCCTGTGCTACAGAAAAGGTATTCCCAAAAGTCTGTTATTCATGTGATCGAAAGAGTTTCACGAAGCTGGGATGAGCCTTATGTCGGGTGACAAAGTCCACAGGCGGTCACGTCGGAAGGTGAGTACTGCGATCCGAAGCTCTGGCCCAGACACGCGTCGGTGGCCGCTTGTTGGAACAAGCCTCTGAAACAGGCAGGGCGTCCGAGCCTGCCTGCTACTCCGGGTATTCAAGCGGTATTATGCGTCTGAGCGCAGGATGACGGGCGTGATCCGCGTGCCTTCGCCCTGAACATAGGCCATCTGAATGATCAACTCGGCCAGAGGTTCCAGATACCGCGCACTCAGCATCGCCCCGCTATCGACCGGGTCATAATTGATGGCACGCACCAACTCGGCCACCGTTTCTTTTGCCCCAGCATCGTCCCCGGCAAGGAACACCTGAGGGAGGATGCCGCCATAGGTCGGATCCGAGTCAACGACATCCGCGAAGATCGCGTTGAAGGCCTTTACGACCGGAACGCCCGGCAGCTTCGACTGGCAAAACTCACCTGCGGATGTGGTATGCCCCAGGGTCAGAGCCATGTAGTCATCGGTCAGAGGGTTGGTGCAGTCGACCACCACCTTGCCTTCCAGTGATCCCAGAGCCTCCAATGTATCATCCAACGCCGTGAACGGTACGGCGATGAACACAACCTCGGCGTGTTGCACCAGATCGGCTGCAAGGCCGCCTTTAATACCATGTCGGTCCGCGGCCTCCGCGCCCCGTCCGGCATCTCGCGAGCCTATATGAACCACATGATCCGTTGCAGAAAACCGGCGCGCAAGCGCGTTGGCGACATTTCCGGTTCCGACGATAAGCAAATTTCTTGAGTTGGGCACGACGACGTTCTTCCCCTTGATAATGTTGCGATTCCGAGGATAGTGGAATCGGTATCATGATGATAATTGTTTTTTGTGCTCTCTTTCAGATTGCAGCGCTTCAGGCGGGCGGTTGGTGTGTTTCAGTCGTGTCGCAAGTGCCCGTTGGTAGGGTGAATGGTGAAACAACACGATGGCAATTGATCTCGACGATTGGCTGCGCGCGCTTGGAATGGAGCGCTACATCTCGGCGTTTCATGACCATGATGTGGACGGCAGCCTGTTGCCAACGATCACTGCGGAAGATCTCAGGGATATGGGGATCGCATCGGTTGGCCATCGCCGTCAGTTGTTAAATGCGATTGCCTTGCTTCGCAGCGGGCAGGCATCGGACCTGGCAAACGGCCCTTTTGCGGAAAAGGCGGATCGCAGCCACTCGGTCGCGCCGCAACAGCGACGGCAGCTGTCAGTGGTGTTTACGGATCTTGTCGGCTCGACCCAACTGTCCGAACAATTAGATGCCGAAGAGCTTTCGACCCTGTTGACCAGCTACAAAAGTGCCGTGACCGAGATTGTCGAGGAATATGGCGGCTTTGTCGCGCAGTATTTGGGCGATGGCGTTCTGGCTTATTTTGGCTGGCCGCAGGCCTATGATCATGACGCCGAACGGGCGATCCGATCGGGGCTGAGCATCGCCGACTCGATGCATTTTCTGGGCCGCCCGCATGGGGTTAAGCTGAATTGCCGCATTGGCATCGCAACGGGCAATGTCGTTGTCGGAGACCTGATCCGCAACTCGTATATCGAAGAGGATCAGGCCGTCGGGCGCGCGCCCAACCTGGCTGCCCGTATCCAGTTGATGGCAAAACCGGGCACCTTGGCGATCTCGGATGAAACCAAGAAGATTGTCGAAGGCAAATTCGATCTGACCGATCTGGGAAATCACAAATTGAAAGGCTTCCGCGGCGAGGTACGTATCTGGCGCGTCGAAGGCGCAACGGACGGCCCCACCCCCGATTTCAAGCGTCGGTCAAAAGAAAAGCTGCCGATCATCAATCGCAAGGTTGAACTGGCCCAGTTGGATGGCGCGTGGGAGCAGGTCGAGCAGGGCGTACCGCGGTCGACGCTCATTTCTGGTGAGCCGGGGATCGGTAAGTCTCGACTGGTGGAAGAGTTCGTATCGCATGTGTTCGAGGTCGAGGGCGACGTTCTGCGCTTTCAATGCTCGCCCTTTCACACCAATGACGCCCTGTATCCGGTACTGAACCAAATCTGGTCTATGGTTTTGGGCGGGGGGCAGCTTTCGGCCGGGGACACGGCCCAGCGGCTGGAACAGATTTTTTCGGCTACAAACCTGGATCCGGGCAAGACAGCCTCATTGGCGGACGCCTTGATGCAGTTTCGCGAACACGGGCGCGACACCACGCTGCCGCTTGATGCGCTGGGACGGAAAGAGATGACGTTTCAGGCGCTGATTGCTCTGTTCGAATGGTATGTGCGCGACAAGAAAGTGCTGGTTGTCTTCGAGGACCTTCACTGGATCGACCCGACCACAAAAGAGCTTTTGGGACGGCTGCTTGAGACGTTCAAAGATGAGCAGGTCATGGTGCTGCTGACCTGCAGGCCCGCGTTTCAAACCGCGTGGGAGGTCAATACGCGCATCGAACTGACCCGGCTGTCCAACGAGGAAATCGGTGAGATTGCGGCGCATGTCTATGATCTGAAACCGGTGCCGATGCCGGTGCTGGAATTGATCGCAGATCGGTCCGACGGGGTGCCGCTCTTTGCCGAAGAGCTTTCCAAGTCGTTCATAGAAACCGGCGTCTTTGACCGAACCGATGGGGGCGGTACCTCGATTGATGAGACGGCGGTACCGACCACGCTGAACGAGTTGTTGGTCGCCCGCCTTGATCGTCACCCCGAATCCCGCCGGATACTGCAGACGGCTGCGGCCATTGGTCGGGATTTTTCCTTCGACGTTCTGTCTGCCGTGATTGATGAATCCGATCATGCGCTGTCGGCTCATTTAAACACGTTGGTATCGGCGCAGATTATTGTTCCCGCCCCGGCTGCGGCTCGCAGATACTCATTCCGCCACGCGCTGATGCGAGATGCCGCGTATGAAACCATGCTGCGATCCGTGCGTGCAATGGTGCATGCGCGAATTGCGGCTGTACTTGGTGCGCGGTTTCGCAAAATCACGCCCGCCCATGTTCTCGGCAGCCATTGGGGTTTGTCTGGCAACCATGCTGAAGCAACACGGTGCTTCCAGCAGGCGGCGGTGCAGGCAAGTTCGCGCTATGCAAATACAGAGGCAACGGCCTATTTCAAATCCGCGTTGAACCATCTGGAACAGGTCACCCTATCGGACGGGTTGCACCCCGGCACCTTACCGGAACGCGCTGACCTGCTGGAACAGCTTGGCACCGTCCTAACCTTGGTACACGACCTGGACGGCGCGGTTGCGGCTTATCGTGAGGCCGTAGGGTTGGTTCCAGACAACCCCCGGAAAACTGCTCGGTTACACCGTCTGACCGGAAACGCCTTGCAACAGGATCGCGCGGGATCACTGGCCGCACTTGCCGCTGCCGAAGCCGCTCTGGATCAAACCGCTTGGCGGGACGACGCCGAGCTGTTGCGGGAGTGGATCGACATCCAACTCAATACGCTCAACGTTCACTACTGGAGCGGGGATGGCGAGGCAATGTCTCAACTGGCGGCCGGACTGGCGCAGGATGTGGGCAGCATGACCGCTGAACAACGCGCCGAGTATTTCGATCAACTGGTACTGCGTGACCTCAGAATGTCGCGTTATGATCCGACCGAGGACACGATAGCAACCGCATCGAACTATGTGTCTGCGGCTGAGGAAACTGGTAATCTCGCCGTTGTTGCCTCGGCCCTGTTTATCCTTGGGTTTGTCAATCTGCACTGCATCCGCTTGCCTCAGGCACAGGAGGCGATGAGCGCGGGTTTGGAGGCCGCGCGCAAATCCGGTCACCGCAAGATCGAGTTGCGCTGCATGACTTATCTGTCCCTCGTCTACCGGCGCATGCACAATCCATCCGAGGCCACGCGCCTGTCTCATGAAAGCATCGCGTTGGCGCGGGAACTCCAAATGCATGAGTATATCGCATTGGCGACCGCCAACCTGTCGTGGGAGGCATGGCAGCGCGGCGCTGACAGCACCGCTTGCAAGCTGGCCCGCGACGCGATGGTTCAGTTTGAGAAGACCTCGATCGCTTATCCGTTTGAATGGTCCGCGCTATTGCCTTTGATCGCATCCGGCCAGACGCAGAAAGACTTGTCCGAGGTGCCAAAGCTATGCGAGCGCCTTCTGGACAGCAGCCAGCAGAACCTGCCCGAGACGCTGCGCAATGTCGTGGCAGATATTGTCACCCTGACTGGCACGGATGACGTGCCCCTGATCAAACAGCGCATCGCCGCGTTGATCGACGCTGCACGCTATTCTGGGTTCCTCTAACACGGCTCATTTGCGCAAGATTGCTCCGGCCCGAGGGAAAGCTTGCGGCACCGGGTTCGATTTGCTGTAGTGAACGTGCCTGTATTGAGTGGAGGAGACATAATGTCCGAAAGCGATATTGAGAACTTTAGACACGACCTGATTATTGCAAGCGATGATGGCACAGTGCTGCATATCCCGCGTGAGGTCTGGGACAACAAAGCCTATCAGGTTGATCCTGAGAAGTACCAGAACGACAAGGGCTGGGCCTTGGTCCGAGAGCTTCTGGAGTGTGGTGTGAACCTTGCCACCATCCCGCCCAAAGACTTCCTGCCGCCTGACAAGTTCGAACCCGAAGGCACCTGCTATCTGGTCAATATCGACGGGCTGAAACAGAGGCACAAATTCACACGCAGCTAGGATCAGCCCCGCTGACAGACATGGGGCAGGAGAGGGACGACCAGCACCGAGCGCCTGCCCACGCGGTTCCGTCCGTACAGGTTCTGGACCGCATCTTGCCCCATATGAAACGCCTTGGCGTCACCCGGCTGGCCGATCTGACTGGCCTGGATTGCATCGGCATTCCCGTCTACGCCGCGCATCGCCCGAATGCGCGGTCTCTGGCCGTGACGCAAGGCAAAGGCGCGACCGTCGAGGATGCAAAGGTTTCGGCCTTGATGGAGGCGGTCGAGCTCAGCTGCGCCGAAACTCCGGTTTTGCCCTTGCGTCTGGCAAGCGCCGATGACTTGGCGAAGACGGAAAAAGTGATTGATCTTGAGCGTCTGCCCCGGATCTCAGATCACCCCATTTCGCGCAGCAAACCGGTGCTTTGGGCCGAGGGAAAGGCACTCTCAGATGATCATTCGGTCTGGGTTCCTTACGAACTGGTCCATATGGATTTCACGCTGCCCCTGCAGCCCGGATTGGGGTGTTTTCTGATGTCGTCGACCGGCCTCGCCTCGGGCAGCAGCGTTGATGAGGCCACCTGTCAGGCGCTGGCCGAAACGCTTGAGCGTGATGCAGTGACCTTGTGGAAGCGCAACCCCAGCATCATGGCGTCCTGCCGGGTCGATCTGCACTCCGTCACAGACCCGATCTGCCAAGCGCTTCTTGACAGGTTCGACGCCGCAGGCGTGGCTTGCGCGATCTGGAACGTGACCTCGGACCTTGGAATTCCCGCATTCTTCGCAACGATCATCGACCGTCAGGATGACACGAGACGTGGCTTGCAGGCGGCTTCGGGGGCAGGGTGCCACCCTGCACGGGGCATCGCCTTGTCTCGTGCCCTGACCGAAGCGGCGCAAAGTCGGTTGACCCTCATCTCGGGCGCGCGGGACGATCGGACGCGCGACTATTTTGAGGCGCGGCGCAATGCGGAGACGCTCCGGTCTCAGCGCGCCGAGATCGTGGAGGCGAACACACCACACAGGTTCGATCAGGTGCCGTTGCATCAGGTCCGCTCTCCTCGTGATAGCCTTGACTGCATGCTGGCCGCGCTTGAACGGGCCGGGCTTGAGGCGCCGGTCGCCATTGATCTTTCGGTGCCCAACCTGCCCGCGACGGTCATACGAGTCATTGCGCCAGGGCTTGAAGGTACATCCTACGCACCCGGATACCGCCCCGGAGCGCGCGCGCGGAAAGTGTCATGAGCCAAGGTGACATCGTCCTCTTTGTCGGCCCTTCCCTGCCGCACCCGTGTGGTGTGGAAGACCGGTTGCCGATCCGACGTCTTGGGCCTGCAGCGCAGGGTGATCTGCTGAAGGCGGCGCTTGCCCGCCCGCGAGCCATCATCCTTCTGGATGGCTATTTCGAGGCCTTGCCCGCCGTCTACCACAAGGAAATCCTGTGGGCGCTGTCCGAAGGCATTCCCGTCTATGGCGCCGCCTCGATAGGGGCCTTGCGCGCGTGTGAGCTTGGCAGTTTTGGCATGATCGGGGTCGGCGAGATCTTTGACGCGTTCGCCCATTTCCGGCTTGAAGCTGATGATGAGGTCGCGCTGATCCATGCGCCCGAACAGGTCGGTTTTGCCAACCTGTCCGAGCCACTGGTGAACATCCGCTGGACGCTGGATGCCGCCGTCGCCGCGCAGGTTGTTGAGCGGCGGTTGGCGGACGCACTTGTCGCAGCCGCCCGTCGCAGGTTCTATCCCGATCGCAGCTTTAACAGCCTACTGGAGGACTGTGCAGCTTTGGACCCGGCCGCCTCAGATCGCCTTGAGCTATGGCTGCCCGAAGGTCGAATTGATCAGAAAAACCGGGATGCTCAGGCTTGTTTGCTGCGCGTGGAGAGCGACTGGCTGAACGACACGCTACCCGACGCGCCAGCGTTCGAGTTTCGGCATACGGATGCGTTCGAAACCCTTCTGACAGGTGTGCTGTCACATAACCCAATTAACGATCCCGAGGCCCTTGCGCGATGCGAGACTGCCTCCGGTGATCGGTTCGACGCGCTGCGCCTTGCCGCAGAGATCGACGCGCTGGCTCTTGCGCTGGACCGGCGCTCCGGGCAACCCGTTCCGGGCGAAGACCTTGTGCGTGCAGTATCAGAGTTTCGACAGCAACACCGCCTGCTTGATCAGCAGGCGCTGCAGCATTGGCTGAGGCGAAACGGCGTGGATATCGACGCCCTATCCCGCAAGTTGGAGGAAAGCGCGCGGATCGCCCGGGCGCGGAAACAGATTGAGCCCCGCCTGAACGACCGCATGCGTGACTTGCTTGTCTTTGCACAGGGGTCGTCACAACCTGCGGACAAAGGCTAGCGCTGACGCCGTTTCCGCTCGACCTTACGCTTGATCTTGTCCTTCTTGCGCTTGGTGCTGACGGCCTTGCGTCTGGTTGCGCGTCCCTTTGGCCCACGTCCTCGGGGCAGGGCCTGATCGTCGATGGAGAGCAACTCCAACTCCAAGCCGCCCGTAACCGGCGTCGCCTCGGTCAGGCGCACGGTGACACGTTGGCCGATCGCTATGATCAGACCGGTATCCGAGCCCATGAGGGTTCCAGCCTCGCGGTCGAAATGGAAGAACTCACGCCCCAGTGAGCGGACAGGCACCAGCCCATCCGCGCCGGTCTCGTCCATTTTCACGAAGGCCCCGAACCGCGCGATGCCGCTAATCCGGCCCGTGAACTCATTGCCCACACGTTCGCTGAGATAGGCCGCCAAATAGCGGTCGGTCGTGTCGCGCTCGGCCATCATCGAACGCCGCTCGGTGTCCGAGATATGCGTCGCGGTTTCGTCAAGCCGGGCGATTTCATCCTCGGTCAGACCGTCATCACCCCAGCCATGGCCCGAGATCAGCGCGCGGTGGACAATAAGGTCAGCGTAGCGCCGAATGGGCGAGGTGAAATGTGCATAGTTCCGTAATGCCAACCCGAAATGACCGAAGTTTTCGGGATTGTAATAGGCCTGCGCCATCGACCGCAGGGTCGTCAGGTTGATCAGTTCCGCATCTTCGGTGCCTGCCGCCGCGTTCAGCAGGGCGTTCAGGTGTCGGGTTTGCAGAACCTGCCCCTTGGCAAGGTTCAGGCCGGCAGCTTGAGCCGTTTCACGCAGGCTTTCCAGCTTTTCAGGCGAGGGTTCCTCGTGAACGCGGAACAGCAAGGGGCGACGTTTCGCAATCAGCGTTTCAGCCGCCGAGACATTGGCGAGTATCATGAACTCTTCGATCAGCTTATGCGCGTCCAAGCGGTCGCGGAAGGCGACGCTGGTGACCTCACCCGTGTCGGACAGAACAATCTTGCGTTCGGGTAGGTCCAGCTCCAGCGGTTGCCGCGCCGCGCGCGCGGTTTTCAGTGCGGCATAGGCGGCGTAGAGCGGTTTCAGAACCGTCTCCAACAGCGGTCCCGTGCGGTCATTGGGGGAGCCGTCGATGGCCTCCTGCACCTCGGCATAGTGCAGCGACGCGGCTGAGCGCATCAGGCCGCGCACAAAGCGGTGGCCGATCTTGTTGCCCTCGGCGTCGATCTGCATCCGCACGGCGATACAGGCGCGCGGGACACCTTCGTGCAGGGAACACAGATCACCGGACAGACGATCCGGCAGCATCGGTACGACGCGATCCGGGAAATAGCTGGAGTTACCGCGTTTGCGTGCTTCGCGATCCAACGCGGTGCCGGGCTGCACATAAGCGGCGACGTCGGCGATGGCGACCCAGATCACATGGCCGCCGGGGTTCTTGGGATCGTCATCGGCATGGGCATAGCAGGCGTCATCATGGTCGCGTGCATCCGAGGGGTCGATGGTCAGCAGCGGCATGTCCCGCAAGTCTTCGCGACCCTTCAGACCAACGGGTTTGGCCTTGTCGGCCTCATCAATCACCTTATCGGGGAAATCGTCCGGAATGCCGTGTTGATGGATCGCGATCAGCGATACAGCCTTGGGTGCGGACGGGTCGCCCAAGCGCTCGACAATGCGCGCGCGAGGCAAGCCCATGCGGGATTTGGGTCCGGCTTGTTCGGCCTCGACCAGCTCACCGTCTTTGGCCCCATGCACCGCACCTTCGGGCACTTGCCATTCGGTCTGGCTGGCCTTGTCGATGGGCACGATCCGCCCGCCCTCGGCCCCTTTGCGGAACAGACCTACGATCTTGCGCGGGTTGGTCCCGATACGGCGGATCAGGCGGGCTTCGTAATTGTGGTCTTCTTCCTGCACCACGGTCAGGCGGGCCAGAATCCGGTCGCCTTCGCCCAAAGCGGGATCGCTGGCGCGGGTGATCAGCAGCACAACCGGCTCAACGCCGTCCCCATGCCACTCCAGAGGCCGCGCGAACAGGTCGCCATCCTCATTCGGCGCCTTCACCTGCAGCACGCTGACCGGAGGCAGACGATCCGGGTCGCGGTAGCTGCGCTTGCGCTTTTCCAGATGCCCTTCGGCCTCAAGCTCTTTGAGGATGCGTTTCAGATCAATCCGATCCGCGCCTTTGATGCCAAAGGCCTTGGCGATATCGCGTTTCGAGGTCAGGGTGGGGTTCGCCGAGATCCAATCCAGGACCTCTTGCTTGGTGGGGATGCGAGTCATGGGTTTGGCCTAGCACGGCGGTGCGACGGCGTCATGACTAAAATCGCAGCCCCCTGAGCCCGTCAGGCGAAGTAGTCTTTTAGGATGCGGGTATAGATCGCCTTGAGTTGTTCGATCTGAGCCACCTCGACGCATTCATCCACCTGATGCATGGTCCGTCCGACCAGCCCGAACTCGACCACCGGGCAGTGGTTCTTGACGAACCGCGCGTCGGACGTGCCGCCTGTGGTCGACAGCTCGGGCGTGATGCCGGTCTCGGCTTTAACGGCGTTAGACACCAGATCGGACAGCGCGCCCGGAGGGGTCAGAAAGCTTTCGCCCGAGATCTTGATCCGGGTCTCGACCTCAACGCCGTAATCCTGCGCCACCTGACCGGCCTCCTGCAGTAACCAATCACTAAGGGCGGCTCCGGAATGCAGGTCGTTAAAGCGGATATTCACCGCCCCGCTGCATTGCGCCGGGATCACGTTGGTCGCGGCATTGTCGGTGTCGATTGTCACAACAGCCAGCGTAGAGGCATCGAAGTGATCGCTGCCCTGATCCAGCTCATGACTGGCGAGCCGATCCATCAGCCGCGCCATCGCCGGTAGAGGGTTATTTGCACGATGGGGATAGGCCGAATGCCCCTGCACCCCGGTCGCTGTAAACCAAGCGGTCATTGAGCCGCGACGACCGATCTTGATCATCTCGCCCATATGGTTGGGACAGGTTGGCTCGCCCACCAGACAGACCGACATCCGCTCATGCGATTGATCCATATAGTCCAGCAGGGCCGTCGTGCCGTCCAGCGCGTCGCCTTCCTCATCTCCGGTAATGGTCAGGATGATGGCCCCATCGGGTGGGGTATCGCGGACGAAATCAATAGCTGCGGCGGCAAAGGCCGCGACCCCGGATTTCATGTCGTTTGTGCCGCGTCCGAACATGACGCCGTCATGCACCTCGGCTCCGAATGGTGGCTTGGTCCATGCGGCCTCATCGCCTACCGGAACAACATCGGTATGGCCATTGAAGCCAAAACTGCGCGGATGCCCTTTGCCCCCCCAACGAGCGAACAGGTTGCTGATGCCGCCACGATCCACCCGCGTGCAGTCAAACCCCGCATCTGACAGCAGATTTTCCAACAAGACCAAAGCTCCCCCTTCAACGGGTGTGACCGATGGGCAACGGATCAAATCCGCTGTCAATTGAACTGCGTCCGTCATTTCGGGCCTCGGGGTTGGGTTATCGTTCAGGTTCCCGCACAGATTCAACGAATTGGCCGGATTGCCAACCCCAATCCGCCAGATTCCCCCGGTAATTCCCACAATGTGTCGAGTTGAGACGCCAATAAAACATGGTGCTTTACCCTGCGGTGACCTTGCTGTTTTGACCTCAATCGCGCTACAGGGCGGCGAAACAGGTAATTTGACCATGAAACGCGCCTATTACGCATTGATCAGCCTGACTTTCGCCGTTCTCGCACAGCAAAGCCTGGCCCAAACCTTGAACGTCACCACGGTGACCCGCCCACCGTTTTCCTATGTCGAGGACGGTGCCGCGGCTGGTTTTTCCATGGATCTGCTAGCAGCGCTCGCCGAGTCGCTGGAGTGGGAGTATTCCGTCACCCGGGTCGAGGCCTTCGGTGACATGCTGGGGGCCGTTCAGGATGGTACAGCGGATCTGGCGATCGCAAATATCTCGATCACCGCGCTGCGTGAGACCCAGATGGATTTCAGCCAGCCGATCTTCGAGGCCGGGTTGCAGATCATGGTGCCCTCGGATTCGGCACGCAAGCCGTCGCTGCTGCAGGCGCTGCTGTCGGCCGAGCTGTTCTTTGCCATCGGCCTGGCCTTTGCAATCCTTCTGGGCGGCGGCATGCTGATGTGGGGGTTCGAACGTCGCGCGCAGCCCTATTTCGATCGGAAATTGAACGAGGCTTGGTTCCCGTCTTTCTGGTGGGCACTGAATCTGGTCGTCAATGGCGGCTTTGAAGAGAGGATGCCCCGCACGCCCTTTGGCCGGATTTTGGGGGTCATACTGGTAGTGTCGTCCCTGTTCATCGTCTCGGTCTTCACCGCCCGGATCACCAGTGTGATGACGGTGGATGCGATCACCGGAAATGTGAACTCGGTCAATGATCTTTACGGCAAAAATGTCGGCACGATCGAGGGATCGACGGCTGCCAGTTTCCTCAACCGGCGCGAGATCGAATACGTCGCCTACCCCGGGCTTGATGAAATGTTGGAGGCTTTCAAGGCCGAAGACTTGAATGCCGTCGTATTCGACGCTCCGGTCCTGTCCTATTTCGCCGCCCATGAAGGTCGCCGGATCGCCACGATGACCGGTGGGATTTTCCTGCGCGAAAACTACGGCATAGCCTTCCCGACGGGATCACCTTTGGTGGAAGACGTCAATCAGGCGCTTCTGGCTTTGCGCGAAGATGGCACCTATGACGAGATTTACCGTAAATGGTTCGGGTCGCGAAACTAAGAGGCTGGCCTCTGGATTCACAGGGACAGCCAACTGAGCGAACCAGCTAAAACAGTACAATTATCGCCTATGGATATCAGTGGTGCGGGTGGAGGGACTTGAACCCCCACGCCTTGCGGCGCCAGAACCTAAATCTGGTGCGTCTACCAATTTCGCCACACCCGCAACCGGACGCTTATGCGTCGGACTGGAGCGCTGGATAGCAAAGCTTTTCCTCCAGCGCGAGGGGTAAAATCCACCCAATGGCAAGTTTTTGCACTTGAACAAAACGCCATTGCGATTCGCTGGTATTTGCCAAGCGCTGCGGTATAGTCCGCCAACGTTGCCAATTTGCAGACTATGCGGTTTGTCGCGAGATAGATGTTTCTGAAGGACAACCCCGTACACGTAGGGGTTGAGGCATTCTTATGAATCGCGCGCCTTAATGGCGCCACATTTGAAACGCCAAAATATCTTATTCGCGTCAAAATAACACCGCCTTGAACGGGCTTCTTGGTCGCGTAGGAGTTAATGAGTCTTTTCTGCCACTTAGGCGCCCTTACGAGTTTTTTTGCTCAACTCCAGTCTCGAGGTTCTTTGCTGTGACCGATCCGAACAACTCCGCTGCCCACGAGCAGGATGCTGTCATCTTTGCACGTGAGAGTTTTCTGGGTGAACTCAAAACCCTGAACCGTGACTACCCCAATACTGGCTTTGGAATTTCACTGCGCACCCATTCGGGTCAGCACTATCTGCTGGCAAACGCGCGGATGCCGCTGCCCGCCAGCAAGTCTGACGGCTTTCCGACCGGGCGTCGTGTTGCCTGCCTTGAAAACGGCGACCGCTTCAGCTCGATCGAAGTTCTGGCAGATTCCGAAGGCTATGAAACCATTACACCACGGGCCGAGGCCGAGATTCTGGGCAACGCCCTGAACCTAATCGCCCGTATCGACACCCTGACCGGGATCTCGGCTCAAGGCGCGGATCACGCGCACCGGATCGCGGCAACAGGAACCGGAGGCTGAACATGGCGCGCAATGACCACCTTTTGTCTGTGGGCAACGAAGCTCTGATGCCGATGACGTCGGCGATGACGTCGTTGACATCGCAGATCGACCAACTGACAGAGGTGGCGGATGCGCGCTCCTCGGCGCGTCTGGCGACGCTCAAGACGCGGATGGAGAACTTCACCGCGAGCGTGACGATGGTGGGGCAGGTCAAGGCTGGCAAGTCCTCGATCGTTAACATTCTGGCAGGCCGTCCTGCGCTGCTGCCTTCTGACGTCAACCCGTGGACCTCGGTGGTCACGACGCTGAACATCAACACGCGCCCGCCGGGTGATACCAAGTCTAAGTTCACTTTCTTCGAGCAGGAAGAATGGGACAACCTGTTGGTGGGCGGCGGTCGTCTGGGTGAGCTGGCCAACCGCGCCGGTGCGGATGACGAAATGGACGATATCCGCCGCCAGATCGGTGAGATGAAAGCCAAATCAGAAGAGCGCCTTGGCAAGCATTTCGACCTGATCCTTGGCCAAAGCCACCAGTACGACTATTTCGACGAAGAGCTGATCCAGCGCTACGTTTGTCTGGGTGATGAGGACGATCCGGATATCGACCCCAAGACCGGGCGGTTCGCCGATGTAACCAAATCGGCCGAGCTTTACATGGACATCCCGCAATACCCGATTGCGCTGAAGCTCTGCGATACGCCCGGTGTGAACGATACCTTCATGGTGCGCGAGCAGATCACGCTGCGCAGCCTGCGCGGGTCCGAGGTTTGTGTTGTCGTGCTGGCCGCAAGCCAGGCGCTGACCACGATGGATATGGCGTTGATGCGGATCATCGCCCAGTTCGAAAACCGTCAGATCGTCCTTTTCGTGAACCGTATCGATGAGCTGGCTGATCCGGTGAACCAGGTGCCCGAGATCCGCGACCGGATTCAGGAAACGCTGAAACAGAACAACATCGACGCCAACACGAGTGTTGTCTTCGGCAGCGCCCTCTGGGCCGAGGCGGCCTTGACCGGCAACCCGGATATTCTGAGCGAGGAATCGCGCGAGACCCTGAACACCTTCTACCTCGCTGCAGGGTTCGGGGATCAGGCGCCGTCACTGGATAAGATCTGGGCGCTTTCGGGGCTGCCCGACCTTCTGTTGGCAATGAACGAACGTATCGCCGAAGGGGCAGGGGCCAGATTGCTGGACCGTGTGCGCCACCGGGCGCGTAACATCGCGAGCCAGATTCGCGCCACAGCGGTTGCAAAGACTCTGTCCGGGGGTGAGGGCGTCGTCCGCGATCTTGACGGCGCGTCGCCCGAGGATGCGATTGCCGCTGTTTCCGCCGAGTATGACAAAAAGGCCGCTGACCTGACCGCCAAGCTACGCGACAAGGTGCTGGAGCGTTTGAACTCGGCCGAAACGAGCTTTGTCAAAAGGGCCACGGACTCTCTGATTTCACATCTGGAACAGAATGGTGAACAGGGTACGTGGCAGTATGACCCTGCAGGTCTGCGGACGCTGCAAAAAGCGGCGTATTTCAGCTTTGCCCGTTCGATGCGCAAGGAAGCCGGCGCGCTTTATTCTGCAGCTGCGGCGGATGTCGAGGCGCTCTACCAGAAACTGCTTGGCAATCATCTGGGTGAGTTCAACATCGAAGCCCCGATCGTACCCCGTGTGCCGCCCCCGCTGGGGATCGGTCGTACTATCGCGCTGGACCTGCAAAGCACATGGTGGCGGCGCTGGTGGCAGCGGCGCAAAGGGTTCGAAGCTTATGCATCCGATTACACCCGTCTGATCGCGTCAGAGGCGAACTCGATCACCAAGGATATCGAAGAAAATCAGGTCGCCGCTGTGCTTGAAAACGTGCGGGCCGTCCTGACCGACTTCCTGCGCGAACAGAAGGAAACCCTGCTGAATATCTCGGCCACGGCCGAGAAGGATGCAGGGCAGAATCCGGCGCTGATGGCGGGTCTGCAATTGCAGAAATCCCGTGACGAGATTCTGGGCAGCATCCTCAAAGATCTAAGCAACGAAGCGGCGTAAGTAGAAAAATGGCAAAAGATATCCAAAACCGTTTCATCACCCCCAAGGCATGGGAGCGTATCGAGCAGTGGTCGCGCCGTAAGCCGGTTTTCGCCCTTATGGGCGAGTTCAGCGCCGGTAAATCAACGCTTATGAATTTTCTGCTGCGCAAGCAGGCCTTGCCGACGCAGGTCACCGCAACCCAACTCCCACCGGTTTGGTTCAGCTATGGCAATCGCTCGGCTTACGTCAAACGCCATGATGGCAGCACCGAAGATATCTCGCTGGATCAGCTTGAGAGCGTCGGTGTCAACGACGCGCAGTTCATTCGGATTTTCCTTGAAGCCGATATTCTTGAGGCGGTGGATCTGATCGACACGCCTGGTATCTCGGACCCCAAAATCTCGACCGATGTTTGGCAGCGCGCTGTTGGACAGGCCAATGGCGTTCTGTGGTGCACCCATGCGACGCAGGCCTGGCGGGAAACTGAACGTGCGACATGGGTCTCTCTGCCCGAACGGTTGCAGAACAATTCGATCCTGCTGATTACGCGCGCGGACGCACTGGGCCAGAAGGACCGGCAAAAAGTCCTGCGTCGGGTCAACCGCGAAGCGGGGCATCTGTTCAACCGCTCGATCCTGTTTTCTGCCCGCGATGCGATTACCGCGCGCGATAAGACCGGCGACCCCGAGATGTGGGCGCGCAGCGGTGGCGGCAAGATGATCGACTGCTTCCTCGGGATCACCGAGCAGATCATGGACACCCGCGCCGGCCATCTGTCGCGGTACCAAATTGACAAGAGCCAGTCTGACGGCCCGCTGGTGCGCCCGACCCGGCCCAAGCGCAAGGATGAGACCGCTGAGGTCGCGCCGCTGCAGCTGGTGGATCCGGTTACTTCGGAAACCCCGGAGGTGGCAGATCAGGACAGTGGCGTGGTCACCAATTTCCCAGTGCGCCCGTCCCGCGTCGAACGACGCTCGGACGAGGTGGAGCGGGAGCGGATCAATGCGGACGAGGCCGAGCGCCTGCGCGCCGAAATGGTCCCGACGCCGGACCCTCAACCCGCAGAGACGGAAGAGGACCAGCTGCGCGCCCAGTTCAGAGAAGACCCCAAAGACCCGCTGGACTTGTCCTCTTTCGCTGATAACGAGGCGGACCTCGACGTGTTCGAATTCTCGGGTGCGGAAGACGAAGACGAAGATGAGAATGTCTTTGCCGAAGAGCATGAAACACCCAGGCCCTCAAATGATGTGGCTGAGGCAGCGCCTGAGGCTGAGGAATCTGAAGACCTTCTGGAATCGCTCAACAAGACCTTGTCCAACACACCCGAGGTTGCGCCGACGGAGGACACAGAAGACCAATCCGACTCGGGCGGGATTGAGGTTTCGGTCTCGTCGATCACGGCATTGATGGCGGAACAGTCGGGCAGCGATGACGATGACTTTGAACCGGAGCCCGAAACCAACGGTCTGGTTGAAGTGCGGTTGATGCCGCAGCCCGAACCGGAAGAGGTTGAGGAAGATTCAAGCGAGGGGCTGCTGG
Organism: Ruegeria sp. BG11; assembly: GCF_056538565.1. Taxonomy (NCBI): domain Bacteria; kingdom Pseudomonadati; phylum Pseudomonadota; class Alphaproteobacteria; order Rhodobacterales; family Roseobacteraceae; genus Ruegeria; species Ruegeria sp. BG11. The sequence continues at coordinate 49,723 of NZ_JBQFTH010000008.1, forward strand.
ACATCCCCGCAGGCGAGCTTCCCAGCGCAGCCGCAATGTGGCGAGAGCTTGCCGCCGCCGGGGAACTGCCAACCGATGCCGAGGGGCTTCAACGCGCCTTCCTGGCCTTCCTGGCCGAGTTCGACCAGATTGCCCGCGAGCACGCAGAATCTCAGGCCAAAGAGGCGATCAGGTCCATTCCCAAAGCTGGGGAACACAGAGGGGCAGAATGGCATGTTCTGTAGCCGACGCCGACAAGACATAAAGAAGGTCAGAGGTTAAATGTCTATTCAAGTTGCTCTGACCGCGGCGATGGAAACGATACCCGACTGCGTTGCAGCCGGGTATGTCGACATGGAAACGGGGATGTTGCTGGGCACCAGCGTCAAGGACCCTGATGCATCGGACATGCTGGACACGCTGGCTTTGGCCGCGGCAAACCTGTTTCAGGGGCGCGGGGTGGTGGCTTTTGAAGCCATGCTGCGTGAAGCAGGCGGGGATACATCTGAAACACCGGGATTTGGGGAAATCGCGGTGTTTTCCGGCGAAAGGTTGATCATTTTCCAGCGGACCCGGGAATATCCCGAACATGTGGTCTGCTACATCTGCAGCAACAGCGCGAATGTAGGGTTGGCGCTGACAAAATCACATCTCAGCTTAGGGCCGGTTGCGGCCGCAGTCTGAACGGGACCAGAGGGGGTCACGGTATGATGGATACGAACATACTCGACATGCTCGACAATATCGGGCGGTCCTCGGTTGCTCGTTTGTCGCCCGCCGTCACGGTCGAGGGCGAGACCTCGGTTGCGCGCCGAGCGGGTGTTCTGCGCGCAATTCGCGGTACCGTTCTGCCGCGCCGGTTGGAGTTCACCGCGGCCAACGGCGACGTGCTGGCGATCGAGGTTAGCAATGCCCGCGTGACCGATGTGTTCCGCGTCCGGTCGGGTATGGTGCCGGATTTTGAAACCGAACCACGCGAAGGGCTGATCGGCAAACTTGCGCAGCTGGTGTCGGACATCGCCGACGCGCCCGCGCCGCTGGAGTTTGTCTCGCTGAAACCCGATGCCGAGCTTGAGGCCGATGACGTCGGTGTCACGCTTGGCGAAATCGAAACGGCCTGCGCCCGGATCGAACTTCCGGCGGAGCCGATTGTTTCGGTTGTACCGGATGTTGAAGAGCCTGCGCCTCAGACAACGGATGCCATCTCTGCCGCGAGGGGGTTCTTTGACAGTGCCGAGCGTTTCGCGCAGGCGCGTGGCCTGATCGACGGAGGTGATCCTCAGTTCGAAGGAGACGCCGCGTTGCGCCCGGATGCCGGTCTTCTGGCGCGTTTCATGGCGGATCTGACCGGATGGAACGATGATAGCCAGTCCGAGCTGCAGCAACCTCAACTGATTGTCATGCGTCCTTCGGGGGGTAAGGGGGCCGCCGTGGCGGTGGTGCAGGATCAAGGCCAGACCGCTATTGCCGTCCATGACGCGCGCAAGCTGGGTGCCGTTGTGGGCCTGTGGACCAAACTTTCCGGGGGTGACTCATGAGTGCCTCCCGATCCTTCAAATTTTCGATCAATTCAAACCAGTGTTTCTTGTTACCAGGGTAAAAAGTTATGAGTGAAACCAGTCGCCGCGAGCTTATTCGCATCGCCGAAGACATGAACGAGACAAGCAATGACGAAACCCGTCAGTTCATCTCGCGCATTGTCGGAGACCTTTCGGGGTTAAAGCCTTCGATCGCCTTTGTCGGGCAGATCAAGGCAGGAAAATCGCGTTTGATCAACGGCTTCACGGGGCAGGCCGAATACCTGCCCTCGGATGTGAACCCGTGGACGACGGTGATCACCGATATGCATTTCGGCCATCCTTCGGGCCGCACCGAAGGGGCAGAGTTCCACTTCTTCGACAATCACCAGTGGCAGGCTTTGATCGCCGAGGGTGAAGAGCTGCGCAACATGTTCCCTGATGAAGAGGACAGCTATAAGCGTGAGATGATCGAAGAGCAGGTCGAGGCGATGAAAACCCGAGCCCGTCTGCGTTTGGGCGACAGCTACGAACAGCTGTTGGGTCAGCACCACGATCTGGAAGACCTGAACCCGGACGATCTGGCCCGCTATGTCTGCGCAGGCGATGATCCGAGCGATAGCGAAACCCACGATCCCGGCTCGGATCGGGGACTTTACAGTGATATCACCCGTAAGGCCGAGGTCTATTTTGACATCGGCCATTTCCCGTTTCCACTGACCGTTACCGACACGCCGGGCGTCAACGACCCGCTGCTGATCCGCGAAGAAATCTCGCGCCAGTACCTCAAGGAATCCGATTTCTTTGTGGTGGTTCTGTCCGCGCATCAGGCCTTGTCACGTGCTGATCTGAAGCTGTTCCGCCTGATGCAGGCGTTAGAACTGGGCCAGATCGTCGTCTTCATCAACCGCGTGGATGAGCTGGGCGGCGGGGCCGAGGATGCCGGCAAGGTGCGCAGCGATGTTCTGGACGGTCTGGAGCAAGCGCTGGGGAACTCCGACATTGACGTGCTGATGGGCAGTGCCCAATGGGCACATTATGCGCTGACCGGGGATGAGACCGGCGTCAATCACGATGACGTTCTGGCCTGGCTGCGCGCCCATCCCGAGCAGATGAAGCAGTATCTGGACGGTGTGGAAGAGATCAAGCAAGGTCCCGGCCCAATCAGCCGCGAAGGCGTGCTGCGCTTTGCTGCCATGATCGCGTCAGGCCTTCCAGACTTGCGGCGGCATGTGACGCAGGCCTTGGCCGACGGACCGCGCAGCGAACAGCTGCGGATGGCGTGGCAGCATTTGAATAGCTTCGCGCAGGGCGAGTTGGAGCGGTCGCAGGCCGAGCTGCGCGCGCTGGAGTCCGAGGATGGCTCGGCCACAGTCGATCTGGATGAAAACAACAAGACGCTTGGCGAACTCAGGGCGCTCGTCGCCGAGAAGACCGAGGTGATGACGCGCGACATGGACGACGTGCTGGCCAATCTGCGCGGTGTCATGGATGACACGGTGGCCGAGGCGGTCTCGGCCGTGGTGCGTGGTCCGGATGGCAATTCACCTCTGCTGGCCAAAGGTGCTGAGACCGAGCTGAACTTTACCCCTCTGCGCGACCGGATGCGCGAGTTGATCCAGGGGGCCACGCAGGTCGTCCGCCAGCGCATGCTGAGCGAGCTTTACGCGATCGACATGCAGGCCAACGCGGCCCTGCGCGCCTTGTCCGGATGGCAGGATCCCGTCGACAACCGCATGAACACCAGCGCGGTGCGGTGGTTCCGTCCGGACACGACGGCCCTGACCCGCGGTATTACGGTGGAGTTGCGGGTGAACTGGCTGTCGCGCCTGATTTCGCGCAAAAGCGTCGTCACGCGCGCAGAGCGGATGATCGTGCAGGAATTCGAACTGATCGGGGATGATCTGATCGACACGGCGCGTGAAAACATGATGGAGCGGCTGAAAACGGTTCTGGACCACTATGTGGCGCTGTTGGGCGGCTATCTTGAACACCGGACCGGTTCGGGTGAAACTAATGCTCAGGCCGAAGCGCAGGATGCGTTCGATCGGGCCCGTCGCATCGCCGATGAACTGGAAATTGTGTTCGGCCCGGTGCGCGCGGATGAAGGACAAGCAAAGGCAGCGGAATGATCGAATTTCCCGGAACCGAACAGGACGTCAGGCAGCTTGAACGCTTTCTGAACGCAACCGAATCCCTGCCAATGGATTCGGCGCTGGAGGATATGCGCGCGAAGGCTTTGGCCCATGCCGAGCGTCTGTCCAACGCAGTCAATATCGGTTTTGCCGGGGAATTCGGCGCGGGCAAATCAAGCCTTGCCAATATGCTGGCCGGGGCAGATATCCTGCCCACCGGCCCGCAGCATCTGAAGCTGCCCCTCGTGATCGTCGCCTATGCGGACGCACCGGAAACCACCGTCGGCTGGTGGGACAAGGAGCCCAAGACTTACTCAGGGATCGTGCTTGAGAAGGCGGCCGAGGATAAGCCGGACTTCATCTCCGTCGGGTTGAACACGCCCGCGCTGCGCGAGATCTCTCTGTTCGACCTGCCCGGCTCGGGCGCGTTGGATGAAACCTACAAGCCAACGCTCGACCTGTTGCGCTTCGTAGACTGCGCCATCTGGTGTACAAATGGCACAAACGCCTGGCGCGAGACCGAGCGTCATCTTTGGGCACAGGTCCCGCAGGAATTGCGCGACAACAGTCTGCTGGCCGTAACGCATACCGATTTGCCTCACGTCCGGGATGCTCTGGACCGCGTGCTTGCCCGGTTGAACAAGGAAAAAACAGGCCTTTTCAACGCCGTGGTTCCAATCGGTACGCCTGTCGCTGTGAAAGCTATGGCGCAAGAGCCTGAACCAGATTTTGATCTGTGGGAAAACTGCGGCGGTCAGAATCTGGCCGAGAAGGTGCTCGAGGCGGCTTCCGCGCGTCGGATGCATGACCTGAACGCAGCCCGCAAAGACATTACCGAGCTGTTCCAGCCGTTTCTGGAAACTCTCGCTGGCCCCGAGCCAGAGCCGGAGACCGAAAGCCCCTCGGTTCAAGCTGCGCTCGGATCGGCCCTGCCACCGTTGAACAACCCGATCCTCGAAGACTGGCTGGCCGCGATTGCCAGCATTTATGAGGACCTGCGTGAATCCTCGGATATCGAACCGGCCGCGTTCCTGCAAAGCTGTCAGGAAATCGTCGAGGACTTTGCCGAACGTCTGGAACAGGGTGGCGAGATCGACCCCGAAGCGGACTGGATTCCCGGTGAGTTCGAAAAGGCCACCGACCTTCTACTGCTGCTGCAATTCGAAAGCGGAGATGCGCCTCTGCGTGATGCCATCAGCATTCTGGCGCAGCTGAGCGACAACCTGGCTTGGGCTGGCAGCACCGTGGCGACCGAGCAGTCCAAGACCGGAACCTGACGCGCTCCACTTGGAATTGAGCTGCACTGCGGCGATTCGAGGCCTGCCCAAAACGATTCCCTATTGTTTCGAATTCGTAGACCAACCGCGTGTTTTGGTCGGTTCAGTTTTCAAATTATATATGCGACTTTACCACATATATGATTGCAATATGGACTCAACACTATATGTTGATCTAGGGGAAATACGATCCATAGTGAAGCCATGAGGCGGCCCCAATAAAGTCAAATTTGAAACGTCTAACCGGACTTAAGTGTCCTGCGGTTGTTTTTGGTTATGAGTTCGCGGGCTGATTGCCCAGTTTTCTGTACCGCGATTTGAGAAATACGGGCGGATTGAAATGAGCCATAACCAGGCTGTCGGTGCATCGCACGACGAACCAAAAATTGAAGGTCTGCAACCCGGAGCCAAGCTCCTGCGGGGGCAGTATGAAATCCTGAGCTATCTCAGCAATGGTGGCTTTGGAATCACCTATCTGGCCCGTGACAGCCTGGAGCGGGACGTGGTGATCAAGGAATGTTTCCCTGGCGCGCTCTGTCGCCGCGATGGTGACCTGGTCGAAGCCGCTGATCCCTCCTACTCCGAAGACCTGCGCGCGATCGTGGACCTCTTTATCCAGGAAGCGCGTAACCACGCGCGGCTGGTGCATCCAAACATCGTCGATGTGCATCAGGTGTTTGAGGACAACAACACCGCCTATATCGCCATGGACCTGATCCGCGGGTGCGACCTGCTGGACTACATGGACAAGCCTGAGAACGAAAGCGGCCCTGACTTCATCGTGCAGGTGACCGAAAAGATGCTGTCTGCGGTATCGTTCATCCACCAGAGTGGCATGCTGCACCGGGACATTTCCCCTGACAACATCCTGATCGATGAGAATGGCGATCCGGTTCTGATCGACTTTGGCGCTGCGCGCGAGCAGGCCGCGAACAAGTCGGCGGCGCTGTTGACGCTGCGGGTGATCAAGGATGGCTACTCGCCCCATGAATTCTATGTGCGCGGTGCCGAGCAAGGCCCCAGCAGCGACCTCTATGTACTGGCGGCAACACTGTATCACGCGATCAGCGGTGAGCGTCCGATTGATGGTCAAAGCCGCCTGAACGCGTTCAACAACGGTCAGGAAGATCCCTATACCCCGCTGACCGGTCGATTCGAAGGCTATCCCGAGGGATTCCTGGAGGCGATCGACAAGGCGATGGAGGTTCACGCCACCGACCGTCTGCAATCGGCGCTGGACTGGTTGCGCATGTTCCGCGGGCCAGGGGTGATGTTCGATACATTCGCCTACCGTCCGGTCTCGGTCATAGTTGGTATGGACCGGGAGGACAAAGAGGCCGAAAAAGCGCGGATCAAGGCCGAAAGCGAAAATGCCGAGGCGGTTGTGACCGCTTTGTTGGCGGGCAATTCCGACATTGTCATGGGCAATGAGGACAAGGCTGAAGAGGATCTGTCCAAGCTCTCGCCCCGCGAAGAACCAGCGGTTGCTGTTGATACGGTTGTCAAAAGCGGATCGAGCGGCAATGGCAAGCTATTGGCAGGTGTGGCTGTTGTGGCCATTGCTCTGGCCGCAGGTGGTTATGTGATGATGTCCGGTGATGCGGACAAGGCCGAGACAGCGGCGGCGGTGACCCCTGCGACGGAAGCGGCGCAACCCGCAACCGCAGCGGTGGAATCCGAAACAGCGGCGGTCGAAACGGCCCAAACCGAAGAGCCTTCACAGGAACTGGAACAAGTCAGCGCTGCAGTGCAGCCTGTCGAGCAGGAGCCGGTTGAAACTGCGGAGACGGTTGCCACAGAAGCAACCCCCGCAGAAACGGTGACCGAAGAAGCAACGCCTGAAGAAACCGCAGCTGCTGCGCCCGAAGAAACAGCAGTCGCGAACGAAGAAACCGCAGCCGCACCCGAAGCAACGGCAGCCGCGCCCGAAGTGACCGCGCCTGAGGTCGAGGCTCCGGCAGCTCCGGTCAATCTGGCCGAGGCCCAGGTGGCGTTCTCGCATTGGGATGTTGAGATTCCGTTTGATACGTCCCGCCGTCGCGCCTCGACCGGCAATATGTTCTCGATCACGGGCGTGGATGCCAATCAGGATATGTCGGTGATCGGCGATTGGGTTCAGCGCGGAGCCACCATCTTTACCTTGAACGGCAAGCCGGTGCGCGACGATGCGTCCTTTGCGGCTCAGGTGCTTGAGAACCTGCAGGTGGATCCCGACGGGTATCTGCGCGTGGCTGCGCGCTACCGTCCTCTGGGGGAGACGCGGGCGCAGAACGGATTGCTGGCGCTGCCTGCATTCCGCACGATTGGTTTGGAAAACGGCTACGGCTTTAGCGTCAACGGCAATGGGGTCGGTGGCTGGCAGACAGTTGTGACAGAGGTGCCCGAGGGCGCGTCGGGCAGCTTGCAAACAGGGGATGTGCTGGTAAGCGAGGCCGAAACAGGGCTTGCATTCGAAGGGCCGGAAAGCCTCGATGCGGTGTTGGCGCAACTGGTCTCAGACGAACAGCCTCAGGCGCAGTTTGCGGTATCGCGCAACGATGCAGATGCCAACGCAACCATGCCCCTTGCGCAGGAGTGATCAGACCGGTTCGAACGTAGTCTGCCAGCGTGTGTTTGCTGAGGGTGGCCCCGAAAGACAGTCACCCTGACGGGATCCGGCCCGGCGCAGAAAGGTAGAAAGTTTCCTGGTTTCAAGATTGAAGACCGCAGCGCGGACAGTCGCGGTGCGGGTATCGAAACGGCACAGAATTGCGTGCCAACAAGTTGAAGGTGTCGACACCATGTTCAAATACAAAAGCCCTCTCAGCCGGCTTCTAGAAGGTGCCGGCAAAGCCAAAGAAGAAGAAACGACTGAGGCAGCAGCCCCGACCGAGGAAAAGCCCGAACCGATTGCGGATTTTAACGCGCTGCGCGCGGCGCTGGGCGGCGGCAATCTGGCCTCTGAGGCGTATGAAGAAACTTATGACGAAGAGGATGAGCTGACCGCCGAAGGCGAGATGCCTGAGTTTTCGGATGCCGAAGACGTGGCCGAGGACACCGAGGAAGAGACGTCGATCTTCGCAGAAGAGGCTCCGATGACCGAAGAGCTGGCCGAGGAAGTAGCGATTGACGAGCCGGAAGCCGATGAGCAGATCGTGACCCTACATCTGTCCGAAGACGAGCGGGTCGAAGCGCCGGTTCAGGATGAGGTCGAAGTGGCAGAGCCCGAAGCGATCGAACCGGTCGCGGTCGAGCCTACTCTGGAAGCAACCCCCGCTCAGGTCGAGCCTGAGACCGAAGTTCAGGAACCGGTGGCGGAAGCCGCCGAACCGCAGCCTGAACCGCAGCCCGAACCCGAAGTGCAGGCCGCAGCGGTTGCGCCAACACCGGCTCCAGCGCCGACTCCGGCCCCAGCCGAGGACCGCCGTTCGCGTGTGAAGACCACTTTCCTGGGTTTTGAACGCGCAGATACCCACGTTCAGGACCTGATCGAAACCGCCGAGCCGGTGGCCAAGACTGAAGCCGCGCAAGAGACCTTCCCGGTGGGTTGGCTGGTTGTCACCCAAGGCCCCGGCCGTGGGTCCAGCATCACCCTAACCGAAGGTCTGATGCAGATCGGACGCAATGATGATCAGGCCATCCAGCTGGATTTCGGCGACACTGGCATCTCGCGCAGCAACCACGCCGTGATTGCTTATGACCCAGAAGATCGCAAATGCTATCTGGGCCACGGCGGCAAGGCCAATCTGGTGCGCCTAAATGGCAAGCCGGTTCTCAGCACAGTGGCGCTGTCCAATGGCGACCTGATCCGCATCAGCGAAACCTCGATCCGTTTCATGGCCTTCTGTGACGAAGGTTTTGATTGGCGGGATTCCTGATAGATGCTCGCGACTCCGGCATATGACGTTGCGCTGATCCTGAACCAGGGTCAGCGGGACACGCAGGAGGATGCTATCGCTGCGCGTATGTTCGACGCGGCGGATGCAGGCTATGTGGTGATTGCCGACGGTATGGGCGGGCATGAGGCCGGTGAGGTCGCCTCAAGCCTTGTCGTCGCCGCTTGGCGCGAGGCGCTGGACGCCGAGCTGGAAAGCGACACCCTGTCGGAACGCGCGGCGATAGATGCATTGCCATTGGCGGCTATGCAGGCCAACGCATTGATTTCGAACCGCAATGAAGAACAGGGCGAAGGCTGCAACATGGGGTCCACCTTGCTGGGCACCTTGCTGTTGGGGCAGCGTCTGTTCTGGATTTCGATTGGCGACAGCCCACTCTACCTGTTTCGGGACGGCGCGCTGATGCAGATCAACGAAGACCACTCGATGGCGCCAATGATCGACGCGCAGGTTGCCGACGGTACGCTGACCGAAGCGCAGGCGCGGTCTCATCCGGACCGCAATCAGCTGACCTCGGTCATCATGGGGGGTGCAATTCCAAAAGTGGATTGCCCGGAAGATCCGCTGGCAGTGACGTCTGCGGATATCCTCATCCTCGGCAGTGACGGCCTGCAAACCCTGACCGATGACGAGCTGCAGGTGGTCGTAGGTAGCCATTCTCAGGCATTGGCGCAAGAAATCGCGGAAGCGCTGCAGCAGGCGGTGCTGGCGAAGAACAACCCTGATCAAGACAACCTCTCAATCGCAGTCGTGAAACTTGCGAAACAATAATAAGGCAAAGCAACGGGACCCATGAAAAACACATTGATCATATCGAGCCTGGCCCTGGCGGCGGCTACAGGTGCAGCATCGGCGCAAGAGGCGTGCTCGAGCTACGAGATTCAGCGCGGCGACAGTCTGAGAGAGCTGGCGATTCAGGTCTATGCGACGGAAGATTTCCGCATCATTTTTGACGCCAACCGCGATGTGATTGGATCCAATCCGAACATCATTCGGGTCGGTGACGTGCTGGAAATGCCTTGCCTTGAAGATATCGGTCGCACTCCGGTTCTGGCTGACACCGAGGCCGAACGTCTGGCCGCCGAAATGGCTGCCGAGCTGGTCAAAGCTGCCGAAGAGCGTGCAGAACAGGCAATCGCCGAGGCCGAAGCCCGTGTGGCCGCCGCCGAAGCCGAGGTCAAGCAGGTTAGTGAACAGGCCGTGGTTGAAGCAAAGGCCGCCGCGCGTGAGGAAATCGAGGCCGCACGCGCCGAAGGCGCCGCCCTGATCCGCGACGCCGGTACGGGCGAACGCCCCGAAGTGCGTGACCGTCAGGTGCTATTGATCACCGGCGGTGACTATCAGCCCTTCACGGACGAAGCACTGCCGCACCGTGGCCTCTATACACATCTGGTGGAAACCGCGATGCTGCGCGCCGCGCCCGAGCAGGCCTACAAGATTCAGTTCGTCAACGACTGGAATTCGCATCTGGATCTGCTGATGCCGACACTTGCGTTCGATGGCACGTTCCCCTGGTCGCGTCCGAATTGCGAAGAACCTGCGGCGCTGTCCGAAAACGACCGCAACCGCTGTGAGACCTACAACTTCTCGAACCCGTTCTACGAAGTGGTCGACACGTTCTTCGCCCGCGAAGGCACAAGCTATGTCGAAGCGCTCAGCTACGCTGATTTCGCCGGCACGACGATCTGCCGCCCCGAAGGTTGGTCGCTGTCACATATGGATGCGGTCAGTCTGTACGAGCCGATCATCACCTTGCTGCGCCCGGAATCGCCGGACGAGTGCTTTGAAGCCGTGATGACGGGCGAGGCCGACATTGTCGCAATCGAAGCGCACCTTGCCGACGGAGCCATCGGTCGTCTTGGCTACGAACACCGCATTGTCGAGAACCCGAATTTGGCGGCGATCAAGTCGCTGAATGTCATGACGCACAAGGACAACCCGGACGGAGAAGCGATTCTGGAAACGCTCAACAAGGGTCTGGCGATCATGCAGCAATCCGGCGAATGGCGAGACATCGTCTCATCCGCTCTTCGCTATCAAATGGAAAACGGCTGAAAAAACTGAAAAGCCATCTCAAATTTTATCTGGAGAAAACACCGAATGCCCAACTTCACGCTCCATAATGTTGCGTTGACAACCGCTGCCGTATTGACGGTCAGTGCCGGAGCCGCTGCCGCCCAACAAGCCTGTACGAATTATACCGTACAGGACGGCGATACCATGGCGTCCATCGCTTTGACCGCGTATGGCACGTCCAACTACCAGCCCATCTTCAACGCGAACCGCGATGCGATTAGCAACCCCAACGCGCTCGATCCCGGGCTGTCTCTGGTCCTGCCTTGTGAGGACGGCAACCTGCCAAACGGTCAGAGCGCCAGCGACATCATCGCGGCACAGCAGGAACGTTTTGCAAATTCTGCGCAGAGCAGTGCGTTCAAACGGCCGATTAAGCTGGTGACCGGCAATGGCTGGGCTCCGTTCGCGGATGAAACCTTGAACGGTGGCGGGTTCATCACCCGTCTGGGCACCACAACGCTGCAGCGTGGTGGCAATAATGAGCAATTCTCGATCAGTTTCGTGGATGACTGGAACTCGCATATCGAAACCCTACTGCCGCTGGGTGCCTTCGATGTGTCGATGGCCTGGAACATCCCCGACTGCACCAACCGCAGCTATGAATGGTCATGGGAGACCGAGGTTCGCTGCACCCAGTTCCACGCTTCGGCGCCGGTCTACGACATCGTGTTCGGCTTCTACAGCGTGCCCGAGGGTAAATACGCCGGAGCCACCAGCTTTGACGACCTGCACGGCGCCACGATCTGCCGTATGGAAGGCTGGCCTCTGCACGATCTGGAGCAAGAAGGTTTGCTGCGCGACGATACCATGACGGTTGTGCAGCCCGCCACCGCACGGGAATGTTTGGATGCGGTCATCACCGGAACGGCTGACATCGCAACGTTCGAATTGCAGCTGTTCGCAGACGCCATGAGCGAAATGGGCCTGAATGCCAACGACCTGGTCGAGAACCCCTATGTCTCGACGCTGTCGTCCCTTCGCTTCATCACTCACCGGTCCAATCCTCAGGGTCAAAGATACCTTGCCCTGATGAACAAGGGCCTCAACGAAATGCGTGAAACCGGGGAATGGTACGCCATCATCTCGGATAGCCTGAATGAGCATAACGAAAGACTGCTAGACGCAATCAACTGAAACCTCATCTCCACATTCCAACTTATGGGAGGAATAAAAAATGCTAAGAGATAAACTCAATACCAAAGTGATGACGGCAACCGCCGTCCTCACACTTTCCGCAGGTGCTGCCGCAGCGCAGGAAGCCTGTTCAAACTACACCGTGCAGGACGGCGACACGATGGCAACCATCGCCATCGCAGCCTATGGCACATCGAACTATCAGCCGATCTTCAACGCGAACCGCAACGAGATCACAAACCCCAATTCGCTAGAGCCCGGTCTGGTCCTGGCTCTGCCGTGTGAGGATGGAAGCCTGCCCAACGGTCAATCGGCGCAGGAAATCATCGCGGCGGAAGAACAGCGTGCGGCCAGCGTGAAACGGTCGAACGTCTATGCACCGCCGATCAAACTGGTTGCGGGCAACGGCTGGGAGCCGTTCACAACGGAATCCCTGAGCGGTGGCGGCATCATGACCCGTCTGGCGACAACCAGCCTGCAGCGTGCCGGCAACAGCCGCGACTTCTCGGTCAGCTTCGTGGATGACTGGTCTTCGCACTTGGACACTCTCCTGCCGCTGGGCGCATTCGACATCTCGATCGCCTGGACGCTGCCCGACTGTACAAACCGTTCCTATGAGTGGTCTGAGGCAACCGAAGCCCGCTGCACGCAGTTCGTGGCGTCTGTTCCGATCTACGACGTTGTTGGTGGCTTCTTCACGCTGCCCGAAAGCGAATACGCCGCCGCAACAGAGTTTTCGGATCTCGAAGGCGCAACTCTTTGCCGTATGGCGGGTTGGAGCATGGTTGTTCTGGAAGAAGTTGGCCTGAACGGCAAAAATCTGAACCTGATTCATCCCAACTCAGCGCGTGAATGCCTGGATGCCGTTCTCACCGGCACAGCAGACGTTGCTGCATTCGAGGTTGAGCTGTTTGCCTCAACCATGAATGACATGGGTTTGACATCGGACGATATCGTCGAGAACCCCTATGTTTCGACTCTCTCGTCGATGAGCTTCATGGCCCACCGTTCGAACCCGTTTGCCCGCGAATACATCGCGATGATGAACAAAGGTCTGAACGAGATGCGCCAGTCCGGCGAGTGGTACGCCATCATCTCGGACACGCTGCGCGAGCAGAACGAAAAGCTGAACGCCGGTTCGAACTGATCCCTCGGTTCAACTGACGCAGAAGGGCCGGTTGTTTCAACCGGCCCTTTTTCTTGTCATGAAGACAAAACCGGTGTTTGAATTCGATCTGTTCGGCACGCCTGTGCAAGCGGTCCGAACGCATCGACTTTCCACAGGACTGACTCATGATCCAAGACAACCCCGCGCTTATTGATGCTATTCGCGACAGGTTCACCCATGTTGACACGTGCCCGTTTCAGGGTGAACGCATTTTCTTTGAGAATGCAGGCGGCGCCCTGACGCTGAAATCGGTGGCAGAGACCTCGGCTTTCTATGCGGCGATCCCGGACAATCCGGGCCGTATCAACCCTGCGGGGCAGGGCACGCAGAATGTTATCAACAAGGCCAAACAGGATCTGGGAGTGTTCATGAACGCCTCAGGCGGCCAGTTCTTTGCCGGCGAAAGCGGCACCGAGCTGTTGTTCCGCTTGATCCGTACCGCGTGTTTGGCCGCACCCAAGGGGGCCAAAGTGATCGGGTCCTCCATCGAACACCCGGCCACCCGCAGCGCAGCGCGCCGCTGGGCCGAGATTGCGGGGCTCGACTATGTGAACGTGCCCCATGACAACGACACCGGTCTGGTCACGGCTGAGGACTACACCGCATTTATGACCCCGGATGTGGCGGTGGCGACGATCCTGCATGCCTCACCTGTGACAGGCATGGGCATGGATGTGGCCGCGATCTCGTCCGCGATCCGGGCGGTTGCACCCGATTGCATGATCATCGTCGACGGCATCCAGCACGCGGCCCATGGGCAGCTCGATCTGGATGCGTACAACGTCGATGGCTATGCGATCTCACCTTACAAAGTGTTCTCACGCCACGGATACGGGATTGCGTGGATCTCTGACCGGCTGACCCATACGCCGCACGACATGCTGATCGACGCACCCGCGACAGGGTGGGAGTTCGGCACCCGCGACACAGGTTCCTATGCGACGGTGTCGGATGTGGTGTCCTATTTCGACTGGCTGGGTGGGGAAGTATCGGAAGAGACCGACCCGCGCGCGCGGATCGAGGCTGCGGGTCGTGCTATTCACACCTATGAAACCCATCTGACCAACACCGCAATCAACGGCACCGGAAACCTGCCAGGTTTGCGCGATATGGATCACGTCACCATTCTGGCCGGGGCCGACAACCCGGCGCGAGAGGGGCTAGTATCGATTGTGGTCAAAGGCAAGGCATCCGAAGATGTGGTCGAGACGCTGAATCATCAGGGCATCCGAACCCATACGCGCAAGGCCGACCATTACTCGGGCAATGTGCTGGGGCCATTGGGGCTATCGGACTGCATCCGCATTTCCTTCTGTCACTACAATACGGAACAGGAAATCGCACGCCTCTTGGCCGCCGTCAAAGAGCTTGGGGAAGACGCGTAGCGCTAAAGTCTCTGCCCGTCCTCGCCAAAGGTGAGGACGTTTGCCTGATCGAACGCGATCCCTGTCTGCGCACCCGGTTCAACCCTGTGTTGGCCGAAGGCGCGGATGGTGAAGGGTTTTCCGGTTCCGATATCGACCATGATATTCGTATCGGCGCCCAGGTTTTCCACATGCACCACGGTGCCGGATAGAGCTCCGCTCTCGGAATGAGTGGCGTATTCAGGGCGGATGCCGAAATAGGTGCCCTTTGGGCCGCCGATCATATCCGCCGGGACAAAGTTCATGGCGGGGGAGCCGATAAACTCGGCCACAAAGCGGTTGGCGGGGTTGTTGTAGAGGTCCATCGGGCTGCCGATCTGTTCCACGCGCCCGTCGCGCAGAACCACGATTTTGTCGGCGAGTGTCATCGCCTCAGTCTGATCGTGGGTCACGTAGATCATGCTGGCGTCAATCTGGCGGTGCAGATTGGCGATCTCGACCCGTGTATTCAGGCGCAGGGCGGCGTCCAGATTGGACAGCGGCTCATCAAACAGGAACAGTTTCGGGTTGCGCACAATCGCGCGCCCGATGGCGACGCGTTGCCGCTGGCCGCCTGACAGTTCGGCAGGGCGACGCTCCAGATAGTCCTCAAGCGACAGCATCCGGCTGGCCTCGGAAATGCGGCGCGAGATTTCATCCTTCGGGTGCCCGGCCTGTTTCAGCCCAAGCGCCATATTTCCACGCACCGTGAGATGCGGGTAGAGCGCGTAGGACTGGAACACCATCGCAAGCCCCCGTTTCGCCGGGGGCACTGTGTTGACCTGTTCGCCGTCGATTTCAACCGTGCCCGAGGTCGCATCCTCCAACCCCGCAATCACGCGCAACAAGGTCGATTTTCCGCAGCCCGAGGGGCCGACGAAGACCACGAATTCGTTCTCCTCGACGGTCAGGTCGATGTTCTTCAGCACCTCAACCGGCCCGAAGGATTTACACACTTTGCTCAGCTTCAGGGCGGTCACGTCACGCCTCCTTCAGGTCAACCGGCTGTCCGGTTCGAATGCTTTCATCGGCCGCCAGGCAGATCCGCAGGGATTGCACCGCATCGCTCATGTGGCGGGTCAGGTCGATATCCTCGGCGATGGCGCGCAGCATGTAGGCTTGCTCTGCATCGCACAGCTCCTGATGGCCCGGTTCGCCGTCCATTTCGATCAGACTGTCCCCATCCGGGCGATGCACCAGAATGCCGCCCACTTTGGTGTGCCCGTCCACGTCGTCCGAAGCGCCCTTATTGCCTTCGGTGATCGAAACGGCCCCATTGGGTGAGACGATGTCTTTCACGAAGAATGCGGTTTCGGACATCATTGGGCCCCATCCGGCCTCGTACCAGCCGACTGATCCGTCCTCGAAGACCACCTGGAACTGTCCGTAATTGTACATATCCGGTGCGATCTCGTCTGACAGACGCAGGCCCATGCCATTGACCCGAACGGGCAGGGCGTCGGTGATCTGGCACATCACATCCACGTAGTGCACGCCACAATCGACGATGGGCGAGGTGGTCTGCATCAGCGCCTTATGCGTCTCCCAAGTCGGGCCGGTGGATTGCTGGTTCAGGTTCAGCCGGAACACGTAGGGGCCGCCCAGATCGCGCGCCTCAGAGATCAAACGCATCCATGAGGGGTGGTGGCGCAGGATATAGCCGATCACCAGCTTGCGCCCCGTCTCGACCGCTTTGGCGACAACACGGCGCGCATCCTCGACCGTGGTGGCCAGAGGTTTTTCAACAAACACATGCGCGCCCGCCTCCATCGCAGCGCAGGCATAGTCGGCGTGGCTGTCGGAATAGGTCGCGATGACCACCAGATCAGGTGCGGTCTCTGCCAGAGCGGTGTGGAAGTCCGAGAAGGCGGGATAGCCCCGCAACTCCCGGTGATCGACCCGGCCAGAGCGATTGACCACCCCAACAATCTGCGCGTCGGGATGATGGTGATGCGCCAGCGCGTGGCTGAGGCCCATATTGCCCAGACCTGCGATAAGGACTCGGATCATTTGACCGCCCCCGAGGTGATGCCGCGGATCAATTGCCGCGAGAAGATGACATAGAGAACCATGACCGGCAGGATCGCCATGCTCAGCGCGGACAGAACTGCGTTCCAGTCGGTGACGAACTGCCCGATGAAGACCTGACTGCCCAGCGTGAGCGTCTTGGTTTCCTCGGCCGGGGCCAGGATCAGTGGGAACCACAGATCGTTCCAGATCGGGATCATGTTGAACACTGCCACCGTCGCCATGGCCGGGCGCACAAGCGGCAGAACCAGGCGGAAGAAGATTGTGTATTCGCTGAGGCCATCAATGCGGCCCGCGTTTTTCAGATCGTCGCTGATCTGCCGCATGAACTCGGACAAGATAAAGACGGCCAGTGGCAGGCCCTGCGCGGTGTAAACAAGGATCAGGGCCATCAGCGTATTCACCAACCCGGTTGCGACCATCATCTCGAGGATGGCGACCGTGCCGATGCGGATCGGGATCATGATGCCCAAGGCCAGATAGAGGCCCATCAGGGTATTACCGCGAAAGCGGTACTCGCTTAGCGCAAAGGCCGCCATCGCGCCGAACAGCAGGATGAAGAACAGCGACACCACCGTGACGATCATCGAGTTCTGGAAGTAGAGGAAGAAATCCCCCTGTTTCATCACTGTCTGATAGCCGATCATTGAGAATGTCTCGGCATCCGGCAGGGCTAGCGGCTCACGGAAGATCGCTTTGCGGGACTTGAAGCTGTTAATCACGATCACAAAGACCGGGAACAGCGCGATCAGGGTGTACAGGATCAGCGCGCCATGCATGGCGGCGATATTTAACGGGTTTCTACGGGCTTTGTTCATCCTACCACCCTCAGAACTGATACCGGCGGATGCGGGTCTGAATCAGGAACAGATAGACACAGACGCCGGTTAGGATGATCGCAAACATCCCCGTCGCAATGGCCGAGCCCATATGCGGATCGCCAAGCTGCAACTGGAACCCGAAGAAGGTGCGGTACATGAAGGTGCCCAGAATGTCGGTCGAGAAATCGGGACCTGCCAGAGCTCCTTGGGCGGCATAGATCAGGTCAAACGCGTTGAAATTCCCCACGAAGGTCAGGATCGAGATGATGCCGATCGACGGCAGGATCAGCGGCAGTTTGATCTTCCAGAAGGCGGCCATACCGGTGATGCCTTCGACCTCGGCGGCCTCAAGGATTTCTTCTGGGATTGAAAGCAGGGCGGCATAGATCAGCATCATCGGGATACCGACAAACTGCCAGACTGACACGAGCGCCAGGGTGGTCAGGGCATACTCCTCTTTCCCCAACCACGGAGCATAGAGGGATTTCAGGCCAACAGCGGCCAGCATGTCCGGCGCAATGCCCCAGATCGGCGACAGGATCAGTTTCCAGGCAAAGCCAACGATCACGAAAGACAGGATTGTCGGAATGAAGATGGCCGAGCGGTAGAAAGCGGCAAACCTCAGCCGCGGGTGGCTGAGCATGGCGGCCAGAGCGATGCCGATCGGGTTCTGCACCAGCATGTGAATGAAAAAGAACCAGAAATTGTTACCGAGCGCGTTCCAAAACGCATCCGACCACAAAGGATCGCCAAAAAGCGTGCGGAAATTGTCCAGCCCGACAAAGACGCGGGATTGATCGACCTCGGCATAAAGCGCCAGCCGCAGCGTGTTGAAAAGCGGCAGGATCATCACGGCAGTGTAAACCAGCACGGCGGGCGCAAGGAACACCACTATGTGCCATTTGATCCGGCTGTTGCCCATCGTATGCCTCGACTGTTCTGGGTGGGTCCGGCCCGAAGGCCGGACCCGTTGGTTTCGTGAGTGGTTATTGGTGCGGTGCGTACCACGAGGCGAGGCCATCCTGCAGGCGTTGACCGGCGTCCTCGGGGCTTTCCTCGCCCTTGATGACCTGAGCCGAGGCGTTCCAGGTCTCGTTCTCAAGGTTCGGCGTGCCGCGCGACAGGATCTGGTAGGTCGAGCGGATGGTTGAGCCACACTCACCACGCCAGCTTACGAATTCCTGCGCCAGCGGGTCGTCCATCGCGACGTCAAAGCTGGACAGTGAGAAGAAGCCGGGCAGGGCGTTGGCGTAGATGGTTGCGAACTCTTCCGAGCCAACCCAATCCAGGAAGGTGCGCGCGGCCTCAGCGTTGGGCGAGGCTGCGTTCAAGCCGATGGCGATATCGGTGTGATCCGAGATATAGCACTCATCGCCCGCATTCTGGACCGGAGGTTTGAATGCGCCCATTTCGAAATCGGCGAGGTTGTTGAAACCGCTGATCTCCCAGCTGCCTGCCGGATAGACGGCTGCGCGGCCCAGAGTGAACAGGTTCTGGCTGTCCGGATAGGTCTGGGCTTCGAACCCGTCGCCCATGTACTCACCCCATTTCGCCAATTGGCGATAGGGCGCGACCCAGGCTTCATCCGTCAGCTTCTGTGAGCCTTCGATCAGAGCCAGACGCCCGTCTTCACCTTTCCAGTAGTTCGGGCCGATATTGTTGTAGCCCATGGTGGCCGCTTCCCACTGGTCATTGGTACCCATGGCCATCGGAATATAGGTGCCGTCTTCCTTGATCTTGTCGAGCGCGGCGAAGAACTCAGCCTCGGTTGTGGGCACGTCGATGCCCAGCTCGTTGAAGGCGTCCTTGTTGTAGATGAAACCGTGAATGACCGAGGCCATGGGAACACAGAAGGTCGCCGCGCCGTCATCGGTCTGCCATGCAGATTTCGCCACGTCCGAGAAATTGGCCATGCCGCCCAGATCGGACAGATCTGTCAGGTGACCGGCCTCATAAAGACCAAGCGAGGTATCGAACGGACGGCAGGTGATCAGGTCTCCGGCCGACCCGGCATCCAGTTTGGCGTTCAGGGCGGCGTTGTATTCGGCAGGGGCCGAGGGTGTGAACCGGATCTTGATGTCCGGGTTCTGCGCCTCAAACGCAGGGATGATCTTTTCCTGCCACAGCGCCAGATCGTCATTGCGCCAGCTTTCGATGGTCAGAACCGTTTCGGCTAAGGCAGCGCCTGCAAGGGCCGACGACGCCAGCAAAACGGCGCTAAGTGATATCTTCTTCATGGTTTTCTCCCTTGGTATTTTGTTTGGTTTTAAAGTTGTTTCAGCGCTGGGCGCAGGTGCCCATTAGATTGCGCCAAAAGCGCCTCGGCCCGGTCTGGGCTGTCGGCGCCTGCGGCCAGCAAGATCGCCTGTTTCACGTTACCAGATGCGCGGCTCAGTGCATCACTGGCCTGATCTGCCGAGACCCCGGCGATTTTTCCAACGATCCCTTCGGCGCGTTGGCGCAGTTTATGGTTGTCGGCGATGACGTTGATCATCATCCCGTCATGCACATGCCCAAGGCGAATGCCCATCAGCGTGGACATCATGTTCAGAGCCACTTTCTGCGCCGTCGCGGCCCCTAACCGCGTTGAGCCTGCGATGGGTTCGGGCGGTGTGTTCAGGTGGACGGCGCAATCAACGTAGTCGAATAGCGGGGCCTCTGCGTTGTTGGCGATCCCGATGACCTTGGTACCCTGCACGCGCGCGTGACGCGCGAATTCGACGGCATAGGGTGTGCTGCCACTGGCCGAGAGAGCGATCACAGCGTCATCCGACCCCACATTGGTCGCGGCAGTTTGCGCTGCGGTTTCATCATCTTCCGTATGGCCGGGCATTGCTGCGCCCTGAGGTATCCCGCCTGCCATGCAGATCGCCATGGACTCAGGCGAAAGGCCAAAGGTTCCGGATAATTCAGCCCCGTCCGCCAGCCCCATCAGGCCCGATGAACCGGCTGCAGCGTAGTAAATCTTGCCGCCCCGGCGAACAGTCTCCGTCAGAATGGCGGCCCCCTCTGAGAGGGCATCCAAGCAACCGTCAAGCCCACCCAATGCTGCCTTCTGCGCCTCAAGCAGATAGCCTAGGATGTCGACATCTGCCCGCAGGTCCAGCCCTTCGACCTCGTCGTGCAGCATTTCGGTTTGCGGCAGCATTTGATTCCTCCCCATTTGAGAGTAATACCTATATAATACCTGTTGTCTACCTCTCGTTGGATAAATATGTAAAAAGCCCCAAATATGGCCAATGATTTGCAGTTTGTATAAGCTGAGGTCTTTTTTTTCGGCAAAAGGTATCTTAAAGGTATTTATATGGGTGAGTCCTTCCAATACCTGATTGCAATCGACGGCGGTGGCACAAAGTGCCGTTTCGCGATGGCCACACCTGACGGTCGGGTCGAGGTGACATTGGGCAGTGCCAATGCCTTTTCGGATCGACAGAAGGCGCTGCACACCCTCGATGAGGGGTTGCAGGCCTTGGCCGATAAGGCGCAATTGCCCCGAGCACATCTGGCCGCGATTCCGACTTACGCGGGGCTGGCTGGGGTGACGGATGCCGTTGCGGCGTCGGAGGTTGCGCGCAGCCTTCCCTCGCGGATCGTCGAGGTCGAAGATGATCGCAGATCGGCGGTTGTAGGCGCGTTGGGTGCTCGGGGCGGTTCCGTGATCGGTGTTGGAACGGGGTCCTTTCTGGCCCGGCAGGCCGATGGGCGAACGCAGTTTATTGGCGGCTACGGAGCTTTGATTGGCGATCAGGCCTCGGGCAACTGGTTAGGCGTTCAGCTGCTGCAACGCGCTCTATTGGCGATGGACGGCATTCAACCGCACAGCACGCTAACCCGAAGGATCAGCGCAGAGTATGACGACGATCCCATGCAAATCGTCGCGTTTGTTGGCCAGGCCAACCCCTCTGATTGCGCTGGCCTCGCCCCCGAGATCATCGCGGCTGCGGCTGGTGGCGATCCCGTGGCGCGAGATCTGTTGCAAAGCGGGGCCGACTATCTGGCGCAGGGGCTGCGCGCCCTTGGTCACACCGACGGATCGCCCATCTGCATGATCGGCGGGGTCGCACCGCACTATGCAGATTATCTGCCCCCTCACATTCAGGCCTGCCTGACCGAGGCCAAGGGCTCACCGCTTGACGGTGCCCTGATTTTGGCGCGCCACCTGGCTGAGCGGGCAAAGGTAGGGGCGGGCTGATGAGCGACACGATCGAGACATTCCTGAAATCTGCCGATTGGCTGCAGGAGGCCACAGGTCCTCTTTACGTTCGGTTGCGCAAGCGACTTGAGCAAAGCATTGAGGCCGGAGTTCTGGCCGAAAGCGCCCCGCTGCCAGGCGAGCGTGAGATGGCCCATCTGACGGGCCTCTCCCGTGTCACCGTCCGGCGCGCGCTGCAGGATCTGGTCGAGCGTGGCATCATCGTGCAGCGTCAGGGCTCGGGCAGTTTCGTGGCGGACGGTACGCCTCGGGTCGAACAATCGCTGTCACTGCTGACCTCATTCACCGAAGACATGACCCGTCGGGGGCTGGATTCGACCAGCGAGTGGTTGGACCGGGGCATCCACACGCCCTCACCGGAAGAGGTCATGGCACTGGCCCTGTCCTCAGGCGAAGAGGTGGCGCGGCTTTCGCGCCTGCGCATGGCCAATGACAAGCCAATGGCGATTGAGCACGCGGCCCTGCCGGTCGATATCCTGCCGCATCCCGAAGGCGTGACATCCTCGCTCTACGAGGTGCTGGAACGCGACGGCAACCGCCCGGTACGCGCCATGCAGCGAATTTCAGCGATCAACCTTGAGGCCAACGATGCCGCTGTTCTGGGGGTCGAGCCGGGCATGGCAGGGCTGCGGATCGTCCGGACCTCATTCCTGTCCAATCGACGTGTGGTGGAGTTCACCCGCTCTGTCTATCGCGGTGATGCCTACGATTTTGTGGCCGAACTGCGCCTTGCAAACAGCTAGGAAAGCACATGCAACAGCAGATCACCCGGATGCGCCGGGAAATCGATGAGATACCCGAAGCGGTCGAACGGCTGCTCAGCCGGGGTCAAAAGGACATCGCGTCCACCGCCGAGGTCGCCCGGACCCTTGATCCTGCCTTTCTGACAAGCGTGGCGCGGGGGTCGTCGGATCATGTCTGCACCTATCTCAAATACGCGTCGGAAATCCTGTTGGGCCTGCCGGTGGCCTCGGTTGGTCCTTCTGTCGCGTCGATCTACAACGCGCCGCTTCGGTTGCAAAACAGCCTGTGTCTGGCCGTGTCCCAGTCCGGGCAAAGCCCAGATATTCTGGCGATGGTGCGCAGCGCGGATCGTGATGGCGCGCTGACCATCGGGCTGACCAATGACGCGGCCTCTCCGCTGGCGGCATCCTGTGCCCACACAATTGATATCCAAGCAGGCCCGGAACTGAGTGTGGCTGCGACCAAGACATTTGTGTCCTCGGCCGTGGCAGGCCTGTGGGTCTTGGCCGAATGGGCGCGGGATGAGGCGCTTTTGGCGGCTATTCGCGATTTGCCAGAACGGCTGGCGCAGGCTGCGCGTATCGACTGGCCCGAGGTACGGGCTGCGATTGGGGCGAACCAATCGCTGTACACCTTGGGGCGCGGGCAGGTGCTTGCCATGTCCAACGAGGCCGCGCTGAAGTTCAAAGAGACCTGCCAGTTGCATGCCGAAAGCTATTCTTCGGCCGAAGTGCTGCATGGGCCGGTCTCGATTGTCGAAGAAGGGTTTCCTGTCCTCAGTTTTGCAGCTGCCGATGCTGCGGAATCCGCGCTGTCCGAGGTCGCCGATGCGATCAGTGCAAAAGGGGCCCGCGTTTTCGCGACCACGACCAAGGTCAAATTTGCTTCGCCAGTCGAACATGTCCGCACCTTGCACCCGCTGACCGACGCGCTGAGCCTGATCGTTTCGTTCTACTCCATGGTCGAGGTTTTCGCCGCCTCGCGCGGCATTGACCCGGATGCCCCACGGCACCTCAAGAAGGTGACGGAGACGGTATGACGGAGACGATCCACGCCCTCATCGGAGCGGATATTCTGACGCCAGACGGCATCGTGAAAAACCACGCGCTGTTGCATCGGGGTGGGCGGGTTGATGGCGTCGTTCCCATGTCGGAACTTGGCTCTGGGCATGTGCCAATCACGCTGGAGGGTGGACTTCTCGCGCCGGGTTTCGTTGATCTGCAGGTCAATGGCGGCGGCGGTGTGATGTTCAACAATCAGCCGGATGTCGATGCGCTGAAGATCATGGCCAAGGCTCATGCGCAGATCGGCGCGACCTCGATCCTGCCGACCTTGATCACGGATTCGCCCAAGATCACCGCAAACGCCATCTCGGCCGCGATTGAGGCCGTGCGGCAAGGCTTTCCGGGGATCGTTGGCTTGCATCTGGAAGGCCCGCATCTGGCCGTATCTCGCAAAGGCGCGCATGACGCTGCCTTTATCCGCCCGATGGAAGATGTGGATGTCGCAGCCCTGCTTGAGGCCGCCGCCCAACTTCCGGTGCTAAAAGTCACACTGGCACCTGAAAGCGTCACAAACGCCCAGATCGAAGTGCTGACGGCGGCGGGCGTGTTGGTTTCTCTGGGGCATACTGATGCCAGCTATGAGGTCTGTGTTGCTGCCGCCAAAGCCGGTGCACTCTGTGTGACCCATTTGTTCAACGCGCAAAGCCAGATGCAAGGACGCGCGCCAGGAACCGTTGGCGCGGCATTGGCCGAGGGGGAATTCTCGGCGGGATTGATCGCGGATATGATCCATGTGCATCCTGCCATGATCCGCAATGCATTGAACGCCAAGCAGGGGCCGGGTGAGATCTTTCTGGTCAGCGATGCCATGGCGACGGCAGGGTCGGATATCCGCGTGTTTGAGCTCAATGGCCGTGAAATCCACCGGGAGGACAACCGGCTAACGCTGGCCGACGGAACGCTGGCAGGCGCGCATCTGGAATTGCTGCAGGCGGCTCAGAATCTTGTCGCTGAGGTCGATGTGCCGTTTGATCGGGCCCTGCAGATGGCCAGCTTTGTGCCAGCGAATCTGATCGGCAATCGTCACCTCGGACGTTTGACCAAAGGCGCGCTAGCGCATGTCCTGCATATCGGCCCCGAGGGGGATTTGCTGGCTGTCTGGCAGGACGGGCAGAAAATCCGCTGATGACCCTGTCGGTGGAACCGCTCTGCGTGCTTTGAAAATCGCCCATTTTGCGCTATCCTGACGCCGAGCAGTAATCAGGAAAATCGGAATGCGTAAATGCATAGGCGGCGTCATGACCGCCGCATTGTGGGCATCCATGATGCAGGCAGGTTTAGCAGAAACATCGCAAAGGTCAGAAAATCGACTTTTGGACAATACGATACAACTGGCCTCGGCGGATGTGGTGATCTCCCTCCGACCGGTGCCGCGACCTTCGGCTGAGGCCGTTCGGGTTTCGGTGGAAGGCAATGCCCGCTTTCAGGCGTGGCTCGGTGCGTTTCAGCGGCGGGCGGTAGCGCAGGGGATAACTCAGCAGACATTGGATCAGGCACTGGCCGGGCTGAGCTATGATCAAAAGGTTATCAAACGGGATCGTAATCAGGCTGAGTTTTCAAAGCCAATCTGGGAATATCTCGACGCGGCTGTCTCGGACACGCGCATCGCGAATGGCCGCGCGGGTTTGGACCGGCATCGGAATGTCCTGCGGCAGATCGAGGCGCAATATGGTGTCGAGAAAGAGGTTGTAACTGCCATTTGGGGCCTCGAGACCTCCTTCGGGTCCTATCGTGGTAGCAACCAGACGATCCGCTCGCTGGCGACATTGGCCTTTGACGCCCGTCGCGCATCGTTTTTTGAGGCCCAGTTAATCGCAGCTTTGAGGATCATTCAGGCCGGGGATGTAAGTGCGGGTCGTATGGTGGGCAGTTGGGCTGGTGCCATGGGGCATACGCAATTCATGCCGACCTCGTATCTGGATCACGCGGTTGATTTCGATGGCGATGGGCGACGTGACATCTGGTCTGAGGACCCGACAGATGCGCTTGCCTCGGCCGCCGCGTATCTGGCTCGGCACGGGTGGACCAAGGGGCAGCCCTGGGGCGTCGAGGTGCGGCTGCCCGAGGGGTTCGACTATGCGACGGCCAAGCGGGACTACACTCTGATGCCGTCGGACTGGGCGGCGCGTAGTGTGGTCGGGCTGGATGGCAAACCGGTGCGCGATTATGGGCGGGCCGCGATCTTGCTGCCTGCGGGCGGGCAGGGTGTCGCGCTGATGATCTTCGACAATTTCAGCGTGATCGAGGCGTACAATGGCGCGGATGCCTATGTGATCGGGATCGGTCACCTGTCGGATCGTCTGAGCGGGGATGCTCCGTTTCAGGCCAGTTGGCCGCGCGGCGACCGGGTGCTGAGTTTTACCGAGAAAAAGGAATTGCAAACGCGTTTGACGCAGGCCGGGTTTGATACTCAGGGCATAGATGGGCGCACCGGGCCGAATACGGTGAATGCGGTGCGGGCCTATCAGCTGGCACAAGGACTGCTGCCAGATGGCTATGCGTCCATTCGTTTGCTTGAGCGGTTGAGGTAGAGGAGGGGGGCTCTGCCCCCGCCGCCTGTCGGCGTCTCCCCCGGGATATTTTCAGCCAGATGAAGGGCGGATCAGGAGGCCGCTTTCATCAGGCCCTGCGCGATGATCTCGGCCTCGGCTTCATCCAGTGATTTGTGGATGCGCACGAACATCTCGTCGATATCCGTAGGGGTCAGGATCAGTGGCGGAGAGATGATCATCCGGTCGCCGACATGCCGCATGATCAGGTTGTTGGCAAAGCAGCAGTCGCGGCAGATATAGCCCACCGTGCCGGGGGCCGATGCGAATTTGGCGCGGCTGGCTTTGTCGGGGGTCAGCGCGATCGACGCCATCATGCCGACGATCTTGGCCTCGCCCACCAACGGGTGATCGGCCAGCGCCTCCCATTTCTGTTTCAGGTAGGGGGCGGCGACGTTGCGGACATGCTCGACGATCTTTTCTTCTTCGAGGATGCGCAGGTTTTCCAGAGCAACAGCAGCCGCGACCGGGTGGCCGGAATAGGTGTAGCCGTGGTTGAATTCAGTGCCGCCAATCACCTCGGCGATCTCGTCATTGACGATGGAGCCTCCGATAGGCGCATAGCCGGAGCTGAGGCCTTTAGCGATGGTCATGATATGCGGCTTGATACCAACTGTTTGCGATCCGAACCAGTTGCCGGTACGGCCAAAGCCACAGATCACTTCATCGGCGATCAGCAGGATGTCGTATTTGTCGCAAATGCGCTGGATTTCGGGCCAGTAGGTATCGGGCGCAACGATCACGCCGCCTGCGCCTTGTACGGGCTCGGCGATGAAGGCCGCGACGCGATCTTCGCCGAGTTCCTGGATGGCGTCCTCCAACTCGCGTGCACGGGCGAGGCCGAACTCTTCGGGCGATATGTCACCGCCTTCGGCCCACCAGTTGGGTTGATTGATATGGTGGATGTTCGGGATCGGAATACCGCCCTGTGCGTGCATTCCGGCCATTCCGCCCAGCGAGGCAGAGCCCACCGACGAGCCATGATATGCATTGTGCCGGCTGATGATGATGTTCTTGTCGGGCTGGCCTTTTTCGGCCCAATAAGTGCGCACCAGACGGATGTTGGTGTCGTTCGCCTCGGACCCGCCAGCGGCGAAGAACACGTGGTTCAGATCGCCTGGGGCAAGCTCGGCCAGTTTGTTGGCCAGTGCAATTGCAGGCACGTGGGTCGTTTTGAAGAAGGTGTTGTAGTACGGAAGCTCGCGCATTTGGCGGGCGGCGGCGTCGGCCAGCTCATCGCGCCCGTAGCCGATATTCACGCACCACAGGCCGGCCATTGCGTCCAGGATCTGTTCGCCTTCGCTGTCTGTCAGATAGACGCCATTGGCGCGGGTGATAACGCGCGCGCCCTCTTTCCCCAGCGCTCCGTTGGCAGAGAACGGGTGCATGTGGTGGGCGGCATCCAGCGCCTGCAATTCAGCGGTGGGCATGTGGTTTGTGATCGTGGACATCCGAAAGACTCCTGCAACGGTGGTTGCGAGTCACAATATGATCAAATTATTTCCTGTCAATCGAATCGGTGTTTTCTAGATGTCCGAGGCAGACTCGATCATCAGTTCCATGCCTTGCTCGATATCCTGAGCGGTCGCCTTCGCCACTTTTTCCGCATCCCCGGCGCGCAGCCCTGCGATGATATCCTTATGGCGATCAGGCAGGCTTTGAGTGCCGAAGCGGCCGCAGACCACACGTAAGGATGGCCCGAATCGAAGCCACAGACGCTCGGCCAGATCGCTCAGAACGGGCGCATCGGCATGTGCATATAGCGTTTCGTGGAATCTGTGGTTGAGATGCAGGTAGCCGTGAACGTCACCATCCGCGATCATCTGGTCCAATTGCTGGTCGATAGATTCCAGTTGATCAACGTCGCTGGCGGACATTTTGGCGGTGGATCGCCTTGAAAGCTCTGATTCTATGGCAATTCTGGCGAAGATCACCTGCTCAACATCACCGCTGGACAACAACGGCACACTGACCCTGCGATTGCCCTGAAACACTAATGCGCCGTCCGAGATCAGACGTCGAATCGCCTCACGCACGGGGGTCATGCCGACGCCGAGCGAATCGGTAAGGCCCTGAATAGTGACGGGCTGACCTGGGACCAGCTCGCCGAACATGATCATGGATTTCAGGGTGTGGTAGACCTGTTCGTGCGCGGGCCGTTTCCCGGCGTCAATATTGGGCTTAGGTGCCTTATTTTTGATCAAATCCAATTGGTTTGCCTTGTCTCGATGGGTGCCGACTTGCCGGGCTGTTGACCTTTTGGAACCATAGTTCAGAAAGTCGAAAAACGCAAAACTTGATCAAATCCAAAAAAACGGGACAATACCCACCATAATCGCAGGGAGAACAAAAATGATGTTCAAGACGCTGACACTGACAGCGGTTCTCGCATTGGGGACTTCGGCGGCCTTCGCCGAAGAGGTGCGAGTCTATAACTGGTCGGACTATATCGACGAGGAGCTTCTAACGAAGTTCGAGGAAGAGACAGGGCTGACCCTGATCTACGACGTGTTCGACAGCAACGAATTGCTGGAGACCAAGATGCTGGCCGGTGGCTCTGGCTATGATGTCGTGGTGCCCTCGGGTACATTCCTTCAGCGCCAGATTCAGGCCGGAGCGTTCCGGGAACTGGATACAGCTCAGCTGTCCAATGCTGGCAACCTTTGGGATGTCATCCAGGAGCGTACTGCCGGATACGACCCGAACAATGCTTATTCGATCAACTACATGTGGGGCACCACTGGCATTGGTGTGAATGTCGGCAAGGTGAAAGAAGCGCTGGGGGATGACGTGGCGCTGAACAGCATGGATTTGGTGCTGAAGCCCGAAAACATGGAGAAACTGGCCGAGTGCGGAGTGCATTTCTTGGATGCTCCCGCCGAAATGATCCCGATGACATTGCAATATCTGGGTGAGGACCCGGATAGCCATGACCCGGACGTCATCAAAAAGGTCGAGGAAGTACTGACCGGCGTGCGCCCTTATATCCAGAAATTCCACAGCTCGGAATACATCAACGCGCTGGCCAATGGCGATATCTGCGTGGCTGTTGGCTGGTCGGGTGACATTCTGCAGGCCCGTGACCGTGCGGCCGAGGCCGACAACGGTGTTGAGATCGAATACCACCCCTTCGCCGAAGGCTCTCTGATGTGGTTCGACCAGATGGCCATTCCGGCAGATGCTCCGAACCCGGAAGGCGCGCATAAGTTCCTGAACTTCATCCTTGACGCCAACAACATGGCGGCAGCGTCGAACTATGTGTACTACGCCAATGGCAACAAGGCCTCGCAAGAGTTCCTTGAGGAAGACGTGATCGGTGATCCGGCGATCTATCCGGATGATGCGACGATGCAGAACCTCTACATCACGACGCCTTACCCGGCAAAAACGCAGCGGGTTGTGACCCGTATGTGGACCAAGATCAAATCGGGCACCTGATCCGATTTCGCGCAAGGCGGCGGGGATCGCCTTGCGCCCACTTCCAGATTGTCGAACGGGGGCCGTTTTGAACTCAGACGTCTTTGCGCCGTGGGATGACCCGCAGGCGAAACCCTTGATCCAATTCCAGAATGTCACCAAACGGTTTGGAGATTTCACGGCCATAGACAATCTGTCTCTGGATATTTTCGAGAAAGAATTCTTTGCCCTGCTCGGTCCGTCGGGTTGCGGCAAGACAACGATGATGCGGATGCTGGCGGGGTTCGAAACGCCGACCGAGGGGCACATCATTCTGGGCGGTCAGGATATTGACCCGATCCCGCCCAACAAGCGGGCGGTGAACATGATGTTCCAGTCCTACGCGCTGTTTCCGCATCTTAGTATCTGGGAAAATATCGCCTTTGGTTTGCGTCGGGACAACATGCCCAAGCATGACCTTGAGGACCGGGTGGAAGAGATGCTGCGCCTGACACGGCTCGAGCAATTTGCACGCCGTAAGCCACATCAGATCTCGGGCGGTCAACGGCAACGGGTCGCGCTGGCGCGGTCGCTGGCGAAGGCGCCTAAGCTGTTGCTTTTGGACGAACCTCTGGGTGCGTTGGACAAGAAACTGCGACAGGACACGCAGTTCGAACTGATGGATATTCAGGAGAAGACCGGCACGACCTTTGTGATCGTAACCCACGATCAGGAGGAAGCCATGACCGTCGCCAGCCGCGTGGCGGTAATGGATCAAGGTCGCTTGATGCAGGTCGCCACGCCCGATCGCATCTATGAAAACCCGAACTCGGTCTATGTCGCTGACTTTATCGGCGACGTAAACATCATCGAAGGCCACGCCACCGCGAATGGTGAGGAAACCTATCGGATCGACTGGGCCGAAGGGCAGGCTCCGCTGACGGCAACCTCGGCGAACGGCTTCTCGGAGGGTCAGGCCTGCCATCTGGCGATCCGGCCCGAGAAAGTGACGATCTCAACCGACCGCCCTGCCGAGGCAATCAATGCCGTGCAAGGCAAGGTGTTGGACATCGCCTATCTGGGCAACCTCTCGACCTATCATGTCGAATTGCCGAACGGCACGATCATCAAGGCGCAGACGGCCAATACCCGCCGCATCTCGCGCCGGTCATTCACATGGGAAGATCCGGTCTGGCTGTCGTGGACAGCGACGGCTGCGGTCCTATTGGCAAGCTGATGCGCCGCGCGCTGCTGATCGCAGTTCCTTATGTCTGGCTGTTGGCGCTGTTTTTGGTGCCGTTTTTCATTGTCCTGAAAATCTCACTCTCAGACACGGAACTGGCGATTCCGCCCTACACGCCGACGTTGGACCTGTCGCAGGGTTGGGCCGGGATCAAGGATTTCTTCAGCCAGCTGGATTTTGAGAATTTCGTCTGGCTGACCGAGGATGACCTGTATTGGAAGGCCTACCTCTCCAGCCTGAAGATCGCCCTGATCTCAACCTTTCTGACGTTGCTGGTGGGATACCCGATTGCCTATGGCATGGCGCGCGCGCCGGCCGAATGGCGACCGACACTGATGATGCTGGTGATCCTTCCGTTCTGGACCTCATTCCTGATCCGCGTTTACGCGTGGATGGGGATCCTGTCGAACGAAGGGTATCTGAACCAGCTCTTGCTGTGGACGGGTATCATCTCGACCCCGCTGACGATTCTGAACACCAATACGGCTGTCTATATCGGGATCGTCTACACCTATCTGCCGTTCATGATCCTGCCGATCTATTCGTCGTTGGAGCGCATGGACGAGTCACTGATCGAAGCCGCCGAGGATCTTGGATGCTCGCGCCTTCAGGCCTTCTGGCTGGTGACGATCCCCTTGTCGCGCCCCGGCATCATTGCGGGCTGTTTCCTTGTCATGATCCCGGTGATCGGTGAGTTCGTGATCCCCTCACTTCTAGGCGGCTCGGGCACCCTGATGATCGGAAAGGTTCTGTGGGAGGAGTTCTTCTCAAACCGTGACTGGCCGGTGGCAAGCGCGGTGGCGGTGGTTCTGCTGCTGATCCTCGTGGTGCCGATTGTGCTGTTCCAGCGCAATCAGCAGAAACAGGCGGAGGCTGAGAAATGAACAGATTAAGCTGGTTCAACACGGTTTCCCTGACACTGGGGTTCGCGTTCCTGTACATCCCGATGATCATCCTGATCATCTTCAGTTTCAACGAAAGCAAACTGGTCACTGTCTGGGCTGGGTTCTCGACCAAATGGTACGGAGAGTTGGCCCAGAACGAAGCGTTTCTGGACGCGGCATGGGTGACGATCCGGGTGGCGGTGTTCTCATCGACGCTGGCAACCATTCTGGGTACCGCCGCGGCCTATGTCCTCGTTCGCGGAGGGCGCTTCTTTGGCCGCACCCTGTTCTCGGGAATGATCTATGCGCCGCTGGTCATGCCAGAGGTGATCACAGGTCTTTCGCTGTTGCTACTCTTCATCGGCATCGGATTGGACCGGGGGATTCTGACCATCGTTCTGGCCCATACGACCTTTTCGATGTGCTTTGTGTCGGTGGTTGTCTCCTCGCGTCTTGTGACCTTTGACCAGTCGCTGGAAGAGGCCGCCTTGGACCTTGGCTGCTCGCCCGCGCAAGCGTTTCGTCTGGTGACCCTGCCGATCATCGCACCGGCGGTGATCTCAGGCTGGCTGCTGGCGTTTACTCTGTCTCTGGATGATCTGGTGATCGCGTCCTTTACTTCGGGTCCGTCTGCCACGACCTTGCCGATCAAGATTTTCTCGGCCGTGCGGCTTGGTGTCAGCCCTGAGATTAACGCGCTGTCGACTCTCATGATCGCGGTTGTGACTATCGGCGTCATCACCGCCTCATTGGTCACCAAGCGTGCCATGATGCGGCAAAAGCAGGATGAGATGGCCGCCGTGCGCGCCGAATGAAGCGGATATTTCCAGACTACACCTATGGCGATGGGCCAAGGCAGGGGTGCTGGTGGGATGAAACTACAGCCGCCCCCGACTGGCCCGAGCAGCAGGGTGATTTGCAGGTTAATGTTGCCATCATCGGCGGCGGCTTCACCGGAGCTTCGGCCGCGCTGCATCTGGCGGATGCCGCCGTGTCCGTCGCTGTGTGTGAAGCCGAAACACCCGGTTGGGGGGCTTCAGGACGCAATGGTGGGTTCTGCTGTTTGGGGGGATCAAAACTCAGCTACAAGGCCATGTGTCGTCGCTATGGTGAAGCTTCCGCGCAAGCCTATTCCGAAGCTGAAAGCGACGCGGTGCAACTCGTCGCAAGCCTTCTGGACCGCTATGGGATCGACGTGGATCGGCATTCAAAAGGTGAGACGCAACTGGCCCATTCCCGCCGCGCGATGGAGGCGCTGAGGCGCAAGGCCGAAGATCAAGGCATACTGCATGAAGCTACCGATCTACCCGGTCTAGGCCTGAACGGGCCGTTCCATGGTGGGTACACGACACCTGTCGGCTTCGGCCTCAATCCCCGGAAATACCTTTTTGGTTTAACCCAAGCCGCGCAGGCGCAAGGCGCAATGTTTTTTCAGAACAGCCCCGTTCTGAGCATTGAGAAGACCGCGTCAGGCTTTGCTGTTCAAACACCAAAGGGCCAAATCCGAGCCGACAAAGTGTTGGTCTGCACCAATGGGTACTCCAGCGAAGATATCCCGCCTTGGATGTCGGCTCGTTACATGCCTGCCCAATCCACGGTGCTGGTCACTCGTCCTCTGACGCCGGGCGAGAAGGAGGCGCAGGGTTGGACCTCGGATCAGATGTCCTACGATACGCGCAATCTCTTGCACTATTTCCGCCTGATGCCGGACGGTCGGTTCCTGTTTGGCATGCGGGGCGGGCTGCTGTCCTCACCCAAATCCGAGGCAGCGATCCGCACGCAAGTGCAGTGCGACTTCAAGCACATGTTCCCGGCGTGGGCCGAGGTAGACGTCACTCATATCTGGTCGGGCATGGTGTGCATGTCGCGCGATCTGGTGCCCTTTGTCGGGCCGGTTCCGGGGCAGGCAGGGATGTTTGCGGGCTTTGCCTATCATGGCAACGGGGTCGCCATGGGCACCTATAGCGGCCGGGCCCTGGGGCGGTTGGCGCTGGGTCAGACCAGCGAATTGCCAAAGGTTGTGTCCGAGACCGCCCGGCGCTTTCCTTTGGGCCGGTGGCGGCGCGCCCTGATGCCGCCCGCCTATGCCGCTATGGGGTTGGCCGATCTGTGATCCACTGCAAAAGGCTTTGCAGAAACAACCCATCGGCGCTTGAGGCCTGCGTGAAAATACTGGAACGTGTGGAAGACCCCATGAAACCCGACCGGAGGGCAGAGGATGAAAATTGGCGGTGTTCACTACCACTCAATCTGGCGCGACGCTGAAAGCGGCGAGGTCAGGATCATCGACCAGCGCTGGCTGCCGCATGATTTCCGGATCGCTACATTGTCCTCTCTGGCCGAGTTTGAGGCCGCAATCCGCGAGATGTGGGTGCGTGGCGCGCCTTTGATCGGGGCGACAGCTGCTTATGGGATGGCGGATGCGATGTCCCGTGACCCGTCTGATCAGAGTTTTGAACATTCAGCCTCGGTGCTGAACGCGACCCGCCCAACGGCGGTGAACCTGAACTGGGCGTTGCAGCGCTGCCGGGAGGCCCTGCTGCCTCTGCAGCCCGATCAACGTGCCGCCGCGGCCTGGGCGCTGGCGGACGAGATCTGCGAAGAGGATATCGAGATCAATCGCCGGATCGGAGAACATGGGCTTGCTTTGATCCGCGACATCGCCGCCCGCAAACCCGCAGGTGAGCCGGTGCGTTTGCTGACCCATTGCAATGCCGGGTGGCTGGCCACCGTAGATTGGGGCACTGCGACCAGCCCGATGTATCAGGCGCACAACGCTGGCTTGCCGATCCATGTCTGGGTTGATGAAACGCGACCCCGGAACCAAGGGGCCTTGACCTCCTGGGAGCTGGGCGAACATGGCATCAGCCATCAATACATCGTCGACAACGCAGGCGGTCACCTGATGCAGCATGGTCTAGTAGATCTGGTGATCACCGGGACGGATCGAACAACCTCGACCGGTGATGTTTGCAACAAGATTGGCACCTATCTGAAAGCCCTGGCCGCGCATGACAACAATGTGCCGTTTTATGTGGCCTTGCCCTCACCCACCATCGATTGGACGCTGCGGGACGGGGTCGCCGAAATCCCGATCGAGGACCGACCGGACCGCGAAATCTCGCATGTGTTTGGCATGACAGAGGAGGGCATTGGAGAGGTCTGTGTCGTCCCCGATGGCTCGGCTGTGGGCAACCCGGCCTTTGATGTTACGCCGAACCGTCTGGTTACCGGCTTGATCACCGAGCGGGGCGTCTGCGATGCCAGCGCCGAAGGTCTGGCGGCCATGTTCCCCGAAAAGGTTGGCCAAGCCGCCTGAGCGCAGAACGACAAGGATACAAAAGACATGATCGAAAACATGTACAAGGCGCAGGCCGCTGCAGATTGGCGTGCGGCCGCCGGCGCCGATCCGGCTGATCAGGAATTGGCAGAGCGGGTCTACACTTCGCGCCTCATCGGTCAGAACCCGGATCTGCTGATGCATGGCGGGGGCAATACCTCGGTTAAGCTAGAGCGCCCCGACCTGTTCGGTCAGATGCGACCTATTCTGCATGTCAAGGGCTCGGGCTGGGATCTGGACACGATCAAAGCGCCCGGACTGCCCGGTGTCTGGCAAGAGCCGCTGTTGAAGCTGCGCGCGCTCGATAAGCTGTCGGATGAGGACATGGTGAACTATCAGCGCTCAAGCCTGCTAAATTCGGCCTCGCCCAACCCGTCAGTCGAAACGCTGCTGCATGCCTTCCTGCCACATAAATACGTCGATCACACCCACGCCACGCCGTTTCTGATTCTGGCCGACCTGCCCAATGCTGAAGAGGTCTGTCGTGAGATTTTCGGCGACCGCTTGGGGATCGTGCCTTACATCATGCCCGGTTTCAGCCTCGCGAAGGCGGCGGCGGATGTGTACGACGCCAACCCTGATGTTGAGGGGCTGTTGCTGCTTAAACATGGTCATTTCGCCTTTGGCGCCACCGCTCAGGAGAGCTATGACAAGATCGTTCAGCATACCAATGAGGTCGCAGCCTATATGAGCCTGACCGAACTGACGCCAATTGGTGAACGTCTGCCTGCCAACGGGCTGGAAATGTTGCCGGTCTTGCGCGGTGTGATCGCCGAGGTCACGGCGGATCGGGACGGTGCGATGCCCGTCTTTGATCTAAGAAATGGCCCCGCGACACATGCGTTTATGGCGCGCGGCGATGTGGACGCGCTGGCGACTCGCGGCATGGCCTCACCGGATCACGTTCTGCGCACCAAAGGCTGGCCGCTGGTGCTGAAACAGTCGGACCTGACCGACCGGGATGGCATCAGGGCCAAGGTCGAAGCTTTCGCTGAAGACTACCGCGCCTATTTCGACCGTCAGGCCCCTCAGGCTGCGGAACCCAAGACCATGCTGACCCCTGACCCGAAACATGCGTGGATCGAAGGGATCGGTGTTCTGGGGATTGGGGTGAACGCCAAGGCGGCCTCAGCCTCGGCTGATCTGGCCGAGCAGAACATCCGCGTGCGCGCCGTCGCAGAAGATGCGGGCGGCTTCTATCCGATTGGCCAAAAGGACATGTTCGATTGCGAATATTGGTCGTTGGAGCAAGCAAAGCTGGGCAAAGGCACCCCACCGCCGTTTCAGGGTCAGGTCGTCATGGTGACCGGAGGGGCAGGCGCGATTGGTCTGGCAACCGCCAAAGCCTTTGCCGCCAAGGGCGCGAATGTCGTTCTGGTGGATCGGGATCAAGCGGCTCTGGATTCCGCCCTATCCCAGTTGGGTCGGTGGCATTCGGCCTGCGCGCTGGACATCACGCAAGCTGACGCTGCCGATACCGCGATGGCGGCTGCGGTTGCGGCCTTCGGGGGGCTGGATATTCTGGTGTCGAATGCGGGCACGGCCACAGGGGGCGCTCTGGTCGAGCTGGAGGATGAAGCCTTCCGCGCGGCTTTCGAGTTGAACTTTTTTGCGCATAAGGCCTTTGCCACCGCCGCCGCCAAGCTGATGCAGGATCAGGGGCGGGGTGGACAGATTCTGTTCAACATCTCGAAACAGGCAGTCAATCCCGGTCGTAACCTGGGCGCCTATGGAACCCCCAAAGCCGCCACTATGTTCTTGATGCGGCAACTGGCGCTGGAACTGGCGGGGTCTGGTATTCGGGTCAACGGGGTCAATGCTGACAAGATCAGATCAGGCCTGTTGACGGATGCGTTCATCAAGGAACGCGCCGCCGCGCGCGGTGTCAGCGAAGAGGTCTATATGGGCGGCAACCTTCTGGGCCGCGAGGTTGAGGCGCATCATGTCGCCGAAGGCTTTGTCAATCTGGCTTTGATGGAGCGTACCACGGGACACGTCATCACGGTCGATGGTGGTAATACCGAAGCCGAACTGCGCTAGCTTCGCCCCCAAAAAAACCACTGCGCGCGACCGATGAACGGCCGCGCGCATGAAAAACTTGTCAGATGCGGCGTTAGAAATGCGCCGATTTAGTGGCCGGGTTTTTCGCAACCGGCGGGGCGAACTTGGTTAGGTCGATCCCTTCAACCGAGGCTTTGTATTCCTCGATCGTGGGCGTCCGGCCCAGAATGGCCGACAGGACAACAACCGGGGTCGAGGCCAGCAGCGATTCACCTTTCTTGTCCGGCGCATCTGCCACGACGCGGCCCTGGAACAGGCGGGTCGAGGTGGCCAGAACCGTGTCGCCCTTGGCGGCTTTTTCCTGGTTGCCCATGCACAGGTTACAGCCGGGACGTTCGAGGTACAGAATGTTCTCGTACTCAGTCCGCGCCTTTTCCTTCGGGAACAGGTCGTCGAATTCGAAGCCAGAGTATTTCTCTAGCACTTCCCAGTCGCCCTCTTCCTTCAACTCGTCGATGATGTTGTAGGTCGGGGCTGCCACGACCAGCGGGGCCTGGAACTCAACCTTGCCGGTTTCCTTTTCAAGGTTCTTCAGCATCTGGGCCACGATCTTGATGTCGCCCTTGTGCACCATACAGGATCCGACAAAGCCCAGATCCACATGCTTCTCGGCATTGTAATACGAGATCGGGCGGATCGTGTCGTGGGTATAGCGCTTTGAGACATCAGCGTTGTTGACATCCGGGTCGGCGATCATCGGTTCAACGATCTGGTCCAGATCAACGACAACTTCGGCGAAGTATTTCGCGTTGTCATCGGGGCGCAGCGCTGGCTTTTCGCCCGACTTGATTTCGGAAATGCGCGCATCGGCGATGTTGATCAGCTTTTGCAGCATGCCGTTCTCATGCTCCATGCCTTTGTCGATCATGATTTGGATGCGCGACTTGGCCAGTTCCAGCGAACCGATCAGGGTCTCGTCATTCGAGATACAGACCGAGGCCTTGGCCTTCATCTCGGCAGTCCAGTCGGTGAAAGTGAAGGCCTGGTCGGCCAGCAGCGTGCCGATATGAACCTCGATCACGCGGCCCTGGAACACGTTGTCGCCATGCTGTTCCAGCATCTGCGCCTGGGTGGCATGTACGACATCGCGGAAATCCATATGCTCGGCCATCTTGCCCTTAAAGGTCACCTTGACCGATTCAGGGATCGGCATCGAGGCCTCACCTGTGGCCAGCGCCAAAGCAACAGTGCCCGAGTCGGCCCCGAAGGCCACGCCTTTGGACATACGAGTGTGGCTGTCGCCGCCGATGATGACCGACCAGTCATCCACGGTGATGTCGTTCAACACCTTGTGGATCACGTCGGTCATCGAATGGTAGACGCCCTTCGGGTCACGCCCGGTGA
Organism: Ruegeria sp. BG11; assembly: GCF_056538565.1. NCBI lineage: Bacteria > Pseudomonadati > Pseudomonadota > Alphaproteobacteria > Rhodobacterales > Roseobacteraceae > Ruegeria > Ruegeria sp. BG11. Next base: position 87,974 of record NZ_JBQFTH010000008.1, read on the forward strand.
CGAGGCCGAAGTCATTCATGAACTTCATCAGGCGGGGGGTGTTGGCTTGCGCCTTCGCATCCCACACAGAGGCCGTGTGACAGCCAGACTGATACGCCCCGTCGACGATGGGCGAGACAACTGTAGCCGCCATCGACTCAAGCTCTTGCATGGTCATCAGGCCGGTTGTGTCCTGTGAGCCGACGATGTTGACCTTGACGCGCACGTCCGATCCGGCATGCAGGGTCTTGCCGGGCGTGGTCCCAACGGCGTTCTTGTTGAAGATCTTTTCAACCGCTGTCAGGCCCTGGCCTTCGTGGCTGATTTCCTTCGACGGAGCAAAGACCAGCGGCGCTTCGACACCCAGTGCCTCGGCTGCGAATGTCTGCAGTTTCTTACCGAAGACGATGGCGTAGGAACCGCCTGCCTTCATGAACTCGACCTTTTGCGGCGTGAAGGACGAGGTCACGTCGACCAGCTCTTCACCATCTTCGCTGAGCAGTTTGTGGTCTTTGGTGTTGATCTTCAGAACCGTACCAGTGGCAACCGAGTACTTCTCTTCCAGGATCGGGTTGCCGTCATTGTTGAGGATAGCGTTGCCATCCTCATCTACCTTTTTGACCCAGTTCTTCAGGTCCAGCCCGATGCCGCCGGTCACGCCGACAGTGGTCAGGAAGATCGGCGAAATGCCGTTGGTGCCAGCCACGATAGGGGCGTAGTTGACGAAGGGTACATAGGGGCTGGCTTGTTTACCGGTCCACAGGGCCACGTTGTTCACACCCGACATACGGGACGATCCCACACCCATGGTGCCTTTTTCAGCGATCAGCATGACGCGCTTGCCGGGGTGCTTCAGCTTCAGCCCTTCGATCTCTTGTTGCGCGGTCTCGGAGATCAGGCATTTGCCGTGCAATTCGCGGTCCGCGCGCGAGTGTGCCTGATTACCGGGCGACAGCAGGTCGGTCGAGATGTCACCTTCGGCGGCGACATAGGTGACGACTTCGATCTCTTCGTCGATGTCGGGCAGCTTGGTGAAGAACTCGGCCTTGGCGTAGCTTTCAAGGATGTCTTTCGCGACGGCATTGCCTGCATCGAGCGCAGCTTTCAGCCGGTCGGTATCTGCGTCATACAGGAAGACCTGAGTCTTCAGAACCTCAGCCGCCTTGCCCGCGATCGCTGCGTCGTCACCCAATGCCAGATCCAGCAGGACCTTGACCGAGGGGCCGCCCTTCATGTGCGACAGCAGCTCGAACCCGAAATCCTGCGAGATTTCTTCGACATCGGCCTGACCCAGAATGATCTCTTTCAGAAACGCCGCCTTCTCACCCGCGGCGCTGGTTGTGCCAGGCAGGGTGTTGTAAATGAAAAAGTGCAGCGAGTCCGCGCGATGTTCGTTCTGAGGGTCGCGGATCTGGTCAATGATCTCTTTTGTCAGGGCACCGTCATCGACGGGTTTGGGATTCAACCCCTGCTCTTTGCGTGTTTCGATCTCGGCAAGGTAATCAGTATACAGGCTCATGGCTATCCCGACGTATTGGCGTTAGAAGGTGCTTGAGTTCCCGGTTTCAGACATGGATCTGACGCCCGGATATGCTCTTTGTATGCGGCGGTATACTAAATCTGCTGGGATTGCAAGTCGTGACACTGGGACAGGTTGCCCCAGGCGCGATGTGTTATTCCCGGAACGCCCGCGTGAAGTAGTCGGTCAGCGGCTTGGTCAGGTAGGACAGCGGGGTACGCTCATCGGTTTTGATCATCGCCTCGACCGGCATGCCCGGCAGAAGAGTTTGCCCATTCAGGCGATCCAGCTGACCGTCATCAGGGACCAGTTCAGCCCGGTAGAAGGTAAAACCTGTGCCTTCGTCGGTGAATGTATCTGCCGAGACATTGATGACATGACCGTCCAGTTCAGGCGTTTCCCGCTGGTTGAAGCTGGGAAAGCGCAGGGCGACTTCTTGACCGCGAAACAGCTGGTCAACATGGATTGTATCCACCTTGGCCGCGACCAGTAGAGGCGTATCCTGAGGCACCACATACATCATCTGTTCAGCCGGCTGGATGACCGACTGCAGGGCGAAAACCTGACTGTCATAGACGGTGCCCGAAACGGGCGCGCGAATATCCAGACGCGATAGGCGCTCGGTCAGGGACAGGCGCCGTTCAGCAAGCTCGGCGATGCGCGTCTGCGCGTCACGCAGCGTTGTGATCGCTTCTTCGCGGCGGGTTGCGTTCAGCTCCAATATCTGGATCTCGGTCGAGGCGATTTGCCCTGTCAACCGGGCGATGGTCGCCTCAAGCCGTCCGATGGCACCGGTCAGGTTGGCCTCTTCCCGTTGCAAGGCCGATACGCGGCTGGCTTGTGTCAGGCCGCGCTGCAACAGGCTTTCCTGATCTTTGAGCTCTTCGCTTATCAGTTCCACTTGTTTTTGGGCGGCGGTTAACTGCGCCTGTGTGCCGTCGATTTCGTTTTCGATCTGGGTTTTCTGACGAGTCAATTGCTCAGTCTGTTGCGTCAACGTCTCGTTGCGGGCGTCAAAAAGGCGCTGCTGACCTGCGATCAGATCGTCTGGGATGTTTTCGCGTTGCTGTACCTCTCGCAGCTTTGCCGCCAACTCCTCGGAGGTGGCCCCATCGCGTTCCGCTTCCAACCGGGCCTGACGGCTAAGCAGTTCAAACAATTGCGTCTCGACCACCGTTTTCTCCGAGGCCAGAAACGTATCGTCCAGACGCAACAGCAGTTCGCCGCTTTCGACTTGATCCCCGTCGCGCACAAAAATCTCGCCGACGACCCCGCCATCGGGATGCTCTACCACCTGACGGTTGCTTTGCACTTCGATCACACCTTGTGAGATGATCGCACCAGCCAGTTGGGTCCGAACGCTCCAGATGCCGATGCCCACAACAAGGATGAGCAGCGCAACAAAGCCCACAGTTGCAGGGAAGGTTATGCGCCAACTGCGGCGCGCAGGAGGGTTGCTCATTTCTCACCCACTTTATTGAGGTGTCGTTTGATCGCACCGGCATTCTGGACCATCGAGCCCAGAACCTCGTCCCGGCTGCCTGCTTTGACGATCTGGCCTTTCTCGACCACAATCAGGTCATCACATTCGGAAATCGCCTGCGGGCGGTGCGTCATGATAATCGCGGCCTTGCCACTATTCTTGAGGCTGCGCACCGCGCGGTTCAGCGCTTCGGTGCCGTCGGCATCCAAGGCCGAGTTCGGCTCGTCCAGGATCAGCAGAACAGGATCACCATAGAGCGCCCGGGCAAGCGCGATCCGTTGTTTCTGACCGCCGGACAACTGGCTGTCATTGCCTTCCAGAAAGGTGTCATAGCCCTTCTCCAAAGACATAATCAGCTCATGTGCGTTGGCCTTTTTGGCGGCGGCGACAACAGCGGCGTCATCGGGTTGTTGCGACATCCGGGCGATGTTCTCAGTTACCGTTCCGTTGAACAGTGTCACCTGCTGCGGCAGGTACCCGATGTAGTGGCCCAGATCATCTGCGGCATATTGGTCCAGTGTCGCGCCACCCAAGCGAATCTCACCCGCTGCGGGGGTCAGCAGACCCAAAAGCGCCTTGGCCAGAGTCGTCTTGCCCGAGCCACTTTTGCCGATCACACCCAGCGCCTTGCCGGGTTCCAATAGCAGCGAGGCATTGCGCAGGGTTGGCTTTTGAACGCCGGGGGGAATGACCGTCAGCCCTTTTGCGACGAGACGCGCCTCGGGCACCGGCAGCTTGGTTTTGGCCTGCTCGGGAGGGGTTTCATCGAGGAAGGTGCCAAGACGGGACCACGCCGTTCGCGCGTTTTCGATCAGCCCCCATTGGCCCACCGCCATTTCCACAGGTGCCAAAGCGCGGCCTAGCAAGATCGAACCGGCGATCATGGCCCCGGCGGTCATCTCGTTGCGCAGCACCAGCCAAGCGCCAAGCGCCAACATCGCGGATTGCAGGAACAGGCGCAGCGATTTCGTCAAAGACGTGAAGCTGCCGGTCCAGTCACTGGCCGAGATGCTCTGCGACAAAGCGTTGCTGCGCTGTGACAACCAGCGCTGTGCAACGTCGCCCTGCATGCCTTGCGACCGCACAACTTCGGCGGCTTGCCGCGCTTGTTCCGCAAAGGCATTGGCCCGGCCTGAGGCAACCTGTGCTTCGGCCACCTTCTGTTTGGTCAGGATCTGGTTGAGCAAGGCAATGACGATCAGCAAGGACCCACCAGCAACCGCTAACCAGCCGAGCAATGGGTGGAACAGGAAGATCGCGGCTAGAAATACAGGCGTCCACGGAATATCCATAACGGCGAGGAAAACAGGTGACGCGCAAAGCGACCGCACGGCCTCCAGATCGCGCAAGGCCGTTGCTGGGGCCGAGCGGATCTGTGGATACAATGCCCGCCGAATGGTTCCGTCAAAAACCCTCTCGTCCAGCGAGGATTGGAACTTGGCCCCGAACCGCGCCACGATCCGGCCGCGCGCGTAATCCAGCATGGCCATCAGGCCGTAGAGCAGCCCGACCAGCAGAAACAGCGCCGTAAGCGTCTCGACAGAGCGCGAGCTGAGAACCCGGTCATAGACCTGCAGCATGAACAGCGGCCCGGTCAGCATCAGCAGGTTGACGAAGATGCTGAATAGAAACGCGACACCCAGAAACGATACGCTCTGGTTGCGCACGCTCTGAAGCTCTCGCCTCGGGTTGGGCGGTTTGCGGTTTGTCTGTTTCAAATCAATGTCCCCGACACGATGTCCAGCCTGATGCGGCTACGTTTTTTTACCGCGAACCGAGTCTCGAAGAAAGAGTTAGGGTATGCAACTCGATCGTCAAAGGACCAGCGAAATCCGGCCAAACGGCTAAAATCTGGTAGGTTCCCCTCGGGTCCAGCACCCCAATTAGGCATTGCAAGTTTCAGAATGATTTGGATTATCAAGGGCACGTTGATCGCACTTCGTCGATCACCCGCCATCCGTGCGGGTTAAAAAAGAATTGGGGAGATTACAATGAAAGTGAAACACTTGCTGGTCGCAGCCAGTGCCATGGCCCTTTTGGCTGGTACTGCCTCTGCGGAAACGCTGCGCTGGGCACGCGCGGGCGACTCGCTGACGATGGACCCGCATGCCCAGAACGAGGGTCCGACATCGGCCATGGCGCATCAGATCATGGAAACGCTGGTGATGCGCGACCATTCCGGGGCGCTTGTGCCGTCGCTGGCGACTGAATGGGCGCCGTCTGAGGAAAACCCGAACGTCTGGGTGTTCAAGCTGCGTGAAGGCGTGACCTTCCATGACGGCGCCGAGTTCGACAGCGAAGACGTTGTCTTCTCACTCAACCGCGCCATGACGCCGGATTCGGACTACAAAGAGCTGCTGGCCTCGGTCAAAGAGGTGCGCGCGCCGGACAAATACACGGTCGAGATCGAAACCGACGGTCCGAACCCGATCATGCCCAACAACCTGACCAACATGTTCATGATGGACAAGGCCTGGGCCGAGGCGAACAACGCCGTGAAGGTGCAGGACTATGAAGGGGGCGAGGATACATTCGCCGCTAAGAACGCAAACGGTACTGGCCCCTACAAGCTGGTCAGCCGTGAACCGGACGTGAAAACCGTTCTGACCGCGAACGAGAACTACTGGGGCAAGGATGAGTTCCCCCTAGAAGTGACCGAGATCATCTATACCCCGATCCAGAACGCCGCGACCCGGGTTGCTGCTTTGCTGTCGGGTGAGGTCGATTTTATTCAGGACGTTCCGGTGCAGGATCTGGCCCGCGTTGCGGATACCGATGGTCTGGACGTGCGGACCGCGCCTCAGAACCGGGTGATCTTCTTCGGCATGAACATGGGTGATGCCGATCTGGGTTCGGACAATGTGGACGGGAAGAACCCGTTGGCTGACGTGCGTGTGCGTCAGGCAATGTCCAAGGCCATCAATCGGGATGCCATCAAGCAGGTCGTTATGCGCGGCCAGTCGGCCCCTGCGGGCATGATCGCACCGCCTTTCGTGAACGGTTGGGATGAGGGAATGGATAGCTCCTCGACGACCGATATCGAAGGCGCTAAGGCCCTGATGGCCGAGGCTGGATATCCGGATGGGTTCTCGATCACGCTGAACTGCCCCAATGACCGCTATGTCAACGACGAAGCGATCTGTCAGGCTGCCGTTGGCATGCTGGCGCAGATTGGTGTCACGGTGAATCTGGATGCCAAACCCAAGGCGCAGCATTTCCCGTTGCTTTCGAACCTCGAGACCGACTTCTACATGCTGGGCTGGGGCGTTCCGACCTACGACTCTGAGTATATTTTCAACTTCCTGGTTCACACCAAGGGTGAGAAATACGGCTCGTGGAATGCGACCCGCTACAACAACCCGGAACTGGATGCCAAGATCCAGGGGCTGGCCTCTGAAACGGACCTTCCGAAGCGCGACGCGCAGATCGCCGAAATCTGGCAAGTGGTGCAGGACGATCAGCTGTATATCCCGATCCACCATCAGGTGCTGAACTGGGGTATGAAGTCGAATGTCGGCACAATTGTTGAGCCGGAAGATTCGCCGAAGATCAAATACTTCACCATGAACTAAGGTTCAGGCTTCAAGACAGGGCAGGGCGCGGACCAGCGCCCTGTCATTTGGTGTTTCACGACTGTTCACCCAAAACAGAGAGGTATCGCCATGACCTTCAAGGCAACAGCCATCGGTTTGGCCTTTTTGGCCGCAAGCGCCGCTCAGGCGGCCGAATTCAAATGGGCCTCGACCACCGATCCACAGACCATGGACCCGCATGCCGTCAACTCGGCCGCTGTTCTTGGGTTCCTCAACAATGTCTACGAAGGGCTGGTCCGCCGCGGCAAGGATATGAGCGTTGAGCCCGCCCTGGCCACCAATTGGGAACCGATCGGAGACGGCGAAGGCTGGCGGTTCACCCTGCGTGAGGGCGTGACGTTCCACGATGGCAGCACATTCGACGCGCAGGACGTTCTGTTCAGCTATCAACGCGCCTCGGATGAGGTCTCGGATACCCGCAGCTGGTTTGCACCGATCAGCGAGGTCAAAGTGGTCGATGACTACACCGTCGATTTCATGACCACTGCACCCAACCCGTTGTTCCCGTCGTCCATTGCCAATTGGATGATCATGGATCAGGGCTGGGCTGAGGCGAACGAGGCCGCTCTGCCCGTCAAGGAAACCGGGAATTACGCGACGCTGAATGCCAACGGCACCGGTGCGTTTCAGATCACCGCGCGTGAGCCCGGTCTGCGCACCGTTCTGGAACCTTTTGATGGTTGGTGGGGTGAGGCAGAGCACAACATCACCCGCGCCGAATTCAACCCGATCCAGAACTCTGCCACCGCCGTCGCGGCCTTGCTGTCCGGCGATGTCGATATGATTGAGCCTGTTCCGATTCAAGACGTGGCGCGCCTTCAGGGCAATGATGAGGTCGAGGTCATTCAGGGGATTGAGGCCCGAGTGATCATGCTGGGCTTTGATCATCAGGCCGAGACCCTGAAATACACCGATGATGCTGGCAAACCGAACCCGTTCCGGGATGCGCGCGTGCGTCAGGCCGTGGCGTATGCGGTGAATGTCGACGCCATCCTTGCCACGATCATGCGCGGCAACGCTGAAGCGGCCTCACAACTCGTAAGCCCGGCAATGAGCGGTTACTCGGCGGCCAATGCAGAGCGACCGGCCTATGATGTCGAGGCCGCAAAGGCGTTGCTGGCCGAGGCCGGATACGCGGATGGGTTTTCGTTCGGCCTCAAATGCCCTAATGACCGCTATCTGAATGACGAGGCCGTCTGTCAGGCGATTGTCAGCATGCTCGCGCAGATCGGCCTAACGGCTGAGTTGGACGCGATGCCGGTGCGCAACTACTGGCCCGAACTGCGCGAGGACAACTACGACATGTACCTGCTGGGCTGGAGCCCGGGCACATTTGACGCCGAACACCCCGTGCGCTTTCTCGTCGCGACACCCAACGAAGAGAAAAAGCTGGGCAGCTGGAATTTCGGCGGCTTCTCGAACGCGCGTGTCGATGAACTGCTGCCGCAGATTCAGTCCGAGCTGGATGAAGGCGCTCGTCAGGCCATGTTGGACGAGGTCACCAGCATCATTCAGGATGAGCAGGTCTATGTTCCGATGTATGTGCAACCTCTGGTCTGGGGAACGCGCAGCAATATCGAGCTGACGCAACGGCCGGATAACTTCTTCATCCTGCGGTGGGTTACCGTAGACTGAAAACGCTGTTCAAGGGGCCGGATCGTTCTGGCCCCTGTTTCGTTAGCGGTATCTTGACCATTTGGTCAGACGCGGCTTAGACAGGCCGATCAACCGGGGATTCTGAATGTTCGCATATATTGTTCGAAGGATGTTCCAATCCGTGATCGTTTTGCTGGTCGTGGGTCTGGTCGCGTTCTCAATGTTTCGTTTTGTCGGCGATCCGATCGACAACATGTTGGGTCAGGAACGCACACAGGCCGATATCGACCGGCTGAGGACGGAACTGGGCCTCGATCAGCCATTTATCGTGCAATACGCCAAGTTCTTGCAAGGCGCGGTTCAGGGCAATTTCGGAGTGTCCTACCGTCAGGGGCGCCCGGTCTCGACCATCATCGCTGAACGTGCGCCCGCGACGCTGGAGTTAGCCTTCGTATCAGGCTTCCTCGCTATCACTATGGGCATCGCGCTGGGTGTCTTCACCGCGATCCGACGACAAGGGGTGGCGGCGAATATCATCATGACGGTCAGTCTGATCGGGGTCTCTCTGCCCACCTTCCTGATCGGGATATTGCTGATCTATATCTTCTCGGTCGAACTTGACCTCTTACCCAGTTTCGGCAGGGGTGAGACGGTCATGATAGGGGGCTGGTCAACCGGGTTTCTGACCACCTCGGGCCTGAAGGCGCTGATCCTGCCCGCGATCACGTTGGGCTTGTATCAGATGACCCTGATCATGCGTCTGGTGCGGTCCGAGATGCTTGAGGTCCTGCGCGCCGACTACGTCCGTTTCGCCCGCGCCCGAGGGCTGTCAGACAGGGTGATCAACTTCCGCCACGCGCTGAAAAACACGCTGGTGCCGGTGATTACGATCACAGGTTTGCAACTGGGATCGATCATCGCTTTTGCCATCATCACTGAGACCGTGTTCCAATGGCCCGGTGTCGGACTGCTGTTCATCAACGCAATCCAGTTCGTCGATATTCCCGTCATGGCCGCCTATCTGATGCTGATCTCGGTCATGTTCGTGACGATCAACCTGATCGTCGATCTTCTCTACTATGCCATTGACCCGCGCCTGCGTGTCGACGCGAGGGCCACATGACCGATACGATCGAAACCCCGCAACCCGCCTCCAAGTCGCGCTTTGCCAAAGCGTGGGATAGCGATTTCGCATGGTCCTTCCGGCATTCGCCGGTGGCCGTCATTGCCTCGGCCGTTGTGCTGATCCTTGTGCTTTGTGCCGTCTTTGCGCCCTTGATCGCGCCTTACAATCCGTTCGACCCTGCGACGCTGAACCTGATGAACGGCTTCACACCGCCGGGCACACCGAATGCGTTTACGCAGGAAACCTTCCTGCTGGGCACAGACGACCAGGGTCGGGACGTATTCTCGACCATCCTCTACGGGCTACGCATTTCCTTGTTCGTGGGGGCTGCCGCCGTATTGCTGGCTCTGATCATCGGCGTCGTTCTGGGGCTGGTCGCGGCCTATTTTGGCGGCTGGGTCGAGACGCTGATCATGCGGATCGCCGACGTTCAACTGACCTTTCCGGCCATTCTGGTCGCCATGCTGATCTTCGGCATTGCCAAGGGCGTGACCCCGCCTGAATATCGCGATGAGATGGCAATCTACGTTTTGATCATCGCCATCGCCTTGTCAGACTGGGTGCAGTTTGCGCGCGTCGTCCGCGGGGCGGCGCTGGTCGAGAAGAACAAGGAATACGTGCAGGCGGCGCGGCTGATCGGTCGCGGTTCGATCCCGATCATGTTCCGTCACATCCTGCCTAATGTCCTCAGCCCGGTTCTGGTAATCGCGACGATCTCGCTGGCGCTGGCTATCATCGCCGAAGCGACGCTGAGCTTCCTTGGCGTCGGCGCGCCTCCGACCCAGCCATCTCTAGGGACGCTGATCCGTATCGGGCAGGGGTTCCTGTTCTCGGGGGAGTGGTGGATTCTGTTCTTCCCCGCCTGCACCCTTCTGGCCCTCGCCCTGTCCGTGAACCTGCTGGGCGACTGGCTGCGCGATGCGCTGAACCCTAAACTGCGGTGATTTCATGAGCCTTCTGACCATCCAAGACCTCACCGTCGAATTCCCAACACGCCGCAAGCTGTTCACTGCGGTGGATCACGCAGACCTGTCCGTCGAGCCGGGTGAAATCCACGGTTTGGTGGGCGAATCTGGCGCAGGCAAATCCACCATCGGTGCGGCTGTCATGGGGCTGCTGGAACGTCCCGGGCGGATCGCCAGCGGCCAGATCAAGCTGGGTGGCGAACAGATCAGTGGCCTCGATGCCGAAGCGATGCGCGGCCTACGCGGCAAGAAGATCTCGATGATCTTTCAGGACCCGCTGACCTCGCTGAACCCTTTGTTCACGGTCCGAGAGCAACTGACCGAAACCATCCTGGCCCATCTGGGTTGCACGGACGCCGAGGCTAATCAACGCGCCCGCGACCTGATTGACCGGGTAGGGATTCCGGACCCGGATACGCGTCTGGACCAATATCCGCACCAATTCTCGGGCGGGATGCGCCAACGGGTGGTGATCGCCTTGGCGCTGTGTACCGAACCAGATGTGATCATCGCTGATGAACCGACCACAGCGCTGGATGTTTCGGTTCAGGCGCAGATTTTGGACCTGATCAAGGAATTGGCGCGGGAACGGCAGGTCGGCGTCATTCTGATCACCCATGACATGGGCGTCATCGCCGATACGACCGATCGCGTGACCGTCATGTATGCTGGAAAGGTTGTCGAAACCGGGACAACCGCGCAGGTGATGGGGCAGCCCCAACACGAATACACGCGGTCGCTGATCGCGGCGGTGCCACGGCCGACGCTCAAGCTGCACCGGTTCCCTCAGATCAGCTATGGCGGTCGTGAGACGCGCTTTGCGATCGAGGATATGGCGCGCCATTGGCCGAAAGTGGACAATGACGCGTCCAAGCCCGTGTTCGAAATTCGCAACCTGACCAAACGCTTCCTGCAACGGCGCGGACTTTTGCCTTGGGACCGGACCTATTTTACCGCCGTCGACGACGTGAGCTTTGATATCCGTGCGGGCGAGGTGTTCGGCGTTGTGGGGGAATCCGGCTCAGGCAAGTCCACTGTGGCGCGGATGATTGCAGGATTGTACCCGGTCGATGGCGGCTCAATCACGTTTGACGGGCAGTTGGTCAGTGATCTGGGCGACAAAGCTGTGCAGGATGCTTATCGCAAGAACATCCAAATGATCTTTCAGGATCCCTATTCTTCACTGAACCCCAGAATGCGCGTGGACGAGATCGTGGCGGAACCAATCCGTCATCACCGTCTCATGAGCGGTTCAGACGTCAAACGTCGGGTGGATGAGCTGTTGGATCAGGTGGGTCTGGGTTCGGAAGCGGGCCTGAAATACCCGCATGAGTTCTCTGGCGGGCAGCGTCAGCGTATCTCCATCGCGCGCGCCTTGGCGACGCAGCCTCGGTTCCTGATCTGCGATGAGCCGACCAGTGCGCTAGACGTCTCGATCCAGGCGCAGATCCTGAACATCCTGAAGGACCTGCAAGAGCATCTGGGCCTGACGATGCTGTTCATCAGCCACGATCTGCCGGTCGTGCGGCAGATGTGCGACCGCGTTGCCGTGATGAAGGCAGGGCAGATGGTCGAGATCCAAGAGACCGATGCCCTGTTCGCCAACCCGCAGACGGACTACGCCAAGGAACTATTGCACTTAATGCCGCGACTTGATGATCTGTCGACCGAAGGGCTGGGCGTTTAGGTCTTGGTTTTGGGGTCCACATAAGTCCAGCGATAGGCGGGCGGGGTCGGTCCCTTGTTGCGGCCACCTTGCTCCATCTGCTCCCATGCGTGAGTCAGGATGCCGACAGAACGGGACAAGCAAAACAACCCGCGCGCCAAGGGTGGGGCAAAGCCTAACTCGGCATAGATCACGGCCGTCGCGCCATCGATATTCATGGGGACGGGTTTGCCTTTGCGATGGGCCAGCTCGTCCTCAATCGCCTGCCCGATCCGCATGAAATCACCGCTGCATGCCCCTTGATCGACGGCTTCGGTGACCAGCGCCATCAGGCGCGGCGCGCGCGGATCAGTCGGGGTGTGAAAGCGATGGCCAAAGCCCGGCAGGATCTTTCCTTGAGTGGTGATCCAGTCGTCCAATGCTTCCCCCAGATTGCCCGAATGCTCTACAACAAAGTGATAGAGCTGCACCGCCTGCTCTCCGGCCCCGCCATGCACATCGCCCAGCATGTTGACCGCGCTTGCCATCGCGTTGTTCAGGGGCAGACCGCAGGTGACTGCCATGCGGGCGGCTGCGATTGAAGGCGCTTGCGGACCGTGATCGACCGCCGCAACCAAAGCTGCTTCGAACAAACGAGCTTGTGCTTCGGTCGGTTTCTCGCCGCGCAGCATGAACCAGATCATTTCGGCGAAACTCAGATTGCCGATCAAATCCTGGATTGGCTCTCCGCGCAGGTATATCCGGCCAGGCTCCATGTCGATGATCGAGGTTTGCCACCAATCGGATACATCGCTCATATGATGCCCTCCTTTTTCAAGGCGTCGATCTCATCCTGCGACAGCCCGAGTTCAGACCAGATTGCGGAATTGTCTGCGCCCAATTCCGGCGGTGCAGTCCCAGGATGTTTGCGCGACCCGTCCATGACAATAGGGCTGCCAGCGAGCTGTAGGTCTTCACCGTGAATTTCCAGCGTACCGATCAAACCCCGCCCAGATAATTGCGGGTCGTCGAGTGCATCGGCGACGGTCAGAACCTGCCCGGTGGGCACTCCAATATCATTCAACTCTCGCACCCATTCCTTTGCCGGTCGCGTGGTCAGCGTGTGCTCCAATTCCGCGCGCAAGGCGTGACGGTTTGTCTTGCGATCCTCTCGTGTTGTGTAGGCTGGATCGTCCAGCAGGTCGTCCCGGCCCAGATGCTGAGCCAGCGCCTGCCATTGTTCATCGCGGTTGGCGGCAATGTTGATCGGGCTGTCTGCAGTGGCAAAGGTGCCCGAGGGGGCTGAGGTTGTGTTCTCGTTCCCATGCGCGGCCGGCGTGACGCCCCCGATCAGGTGGTTCGAGACGACCCAACCCATTGTAGAAATCACCGCCTCGGTCATAGCAACGTCCAGAAACGCGCCACGCGGGGTCGTATTCAGGGCGGATGAGATGGCGAATGCTGCGGTCAGGCCGCCAACTGTATCCGCCAGAGGGTAGCCAACACGATAAGGGGCCGTGTCCGGCGCGCCGGTGATGGACATGACGCCGCTGATGCCCTGTACGATCTGGTCATAGGCGGGATCATCCCGGCGGGGTCCGTCCTGCCCAAAGCCACTGATCGCGCAGTAGATCAGTCGCGGGTTTTCAGCTTTCAGGATTTCATAGCTCAGACCCAATCGATCCATAACGCCGGGCCTGAAATTCTCGACCAGAACATCGGCGTTGCGAACAAGCTTTTTCAGCAGCGCTTTGCCCCGGTCGGATTTCATGTCCAGCGTGACGGATTTTTTAGCAGCGTTTTGCGCCAGGAAGCTGATCCCCATGCCAGCTTTGTTGCGATCAGGGTCAGCGCCCAAAACACGGGCTAGATCGCCTGAGCCAGGGCGTTCGACCTTGATCACCTCGGCGCCCATTAATGCGAGCTGATAGCAGCAATAGGGGCCGGCAAGCACGTTCGTCAGATCCAGAACGCGAATGCCGGCCAGAGGGTCAGTCCCCATCCGCAATCCCCGCGGCCCGTGCCCGCGCACGGCGCGCGCGGTAGCTCGGCAGCAGCACCAGAAGGACGGCGATTACCAGCAGACCTAGGGTCATCGGGCGTTCCCAGATGAAAGCGATACCGTCATAGAGCTGCATCGAGCGGGCAAAGTTGTCCTCCATCATTCCGCCAAGGATGAACCCGATCAGAAGCGGCGCGAGGGGGTAGTCGGCGAATTTCAACGCGGTGGCGCAGATGCCGAAACCCACGAGGATCAGCAGTTCGGTCGCGTTGTTCTGGCCGATATAGGCGCCCATCAGGGTGAAGAACAGGATGAACGGGATCAGGAAATTGCGCGGTACGGCCAGCACTTTGGCGATGTAGGGGATCAGCGGCAGATTCAGGATCAGCAGCACCAGATTGCCGATAAACATCGACATGATGACGGCCCAGAAAATCTGAGGCTCATCCACCATCAGGCGCGGGCCGGGTGTCACGTTCAGCGCGATCAGAGCGCCCAACAGGATGGCCGTTGTGCCCGACCCCGGGATACCCAGCGTTAGCAGGGGTACGAATGACCCGGTACAGGCCGCGTTGTTGGCGGATTCCGGTGCTGCCAGACCTTTGATGGAGCCTTTGCCGAACTCTTCCTGTTCCTGCTTCGGTGCAATATTGCGTTCAACCGCGTAGCCGAGGAAGCTGGCAATTGTCGCCCCAGCCCCAGGCAGGACGCCGATGAAAAAGCCCTGAACTGACTGACGGCCAATGACGGGTGCAATTGCTTTCGCTTCGTCCTTGGTGATGCGGAGGTCCTTGATTTCTCCGTCGTCGCCTTTCAGGTCTTTGGGTTTCAAAACGAGAAACAGCGCCTCGGGCAGGGCGAACATCGCCATAGCCAGCGTAATGAAGCCAAAGCCGGACTGTAGGTCCATGATCCCCATGGTGAAGCGCGGCAGGTTGAACAAAGCGCCTTCGCCGACGGTTGCCATGATCAGGCCGAGGATTGTCATGATCATGGCTTTGGCGACCTGACCAGACCCGGCGAAGGCCGCGATGGCGGACAAGCCTACGACCATAAGGGCAAAGTACTCGGCCGAATGGAACAGCAACGCGACAGAGGACAGTGCTGGCGCGAAGACCATCAACAGAATGGCGCCGAGCGTGCCACCCGCGAAGCTGGCAATGGCCGCGATCGTCAGTGCTTTACCGGCCTTGCCCTGCCGCGCCATCGGGTAGCCATCGAAACTTGAGGCCACGGTGCCCGCGACCCCCGGCGCGTTCAGCAGAATGGAAGAGGTCGACCCGCCGAAAATCGCGCCATAGTAGACGCCTGCCAACAGGATCAGGGCTGCCGAAGGATCGCCCATCGAAATAGCAACCGGGATCATGATCGCGATGATCGACATTGGGCCGAGGCCCGGCAACATGCCGATGAAAGTGCCGATCAGACAGCCGGCGATGACCATCAGCAGGTTTTGGATTGAGAATGCCGTTTGCAGGCCGATCAGAAGTCCTTCAAGCATGTCAGCCTCCGAAAATGCCCGGCAGGGGGCGCATGTAGATGCCCAGGACTTCCTGAACCAGGTACCAGACCGCGCCGGTGGCGATGAACGCAACCGGCAGCATGATGTGCCACTTGCGCTCGCCCAGAATGAAGGAGCCAAGGATCAGGAAGGCAGAAGTCGAGATCAGAAAGCCGACGGGCCGCAGGCACAGGGCATAAATCACCATCAGGGCCAATAGCATCAAAGCTTGATCAAGGTGGTAGTCACCCAGACGTCGGTAGTCGATATCCGCCGCTTTCGGCTCGGATTTTTCGAAGCCCAGCAGGATGATCGTGCAGGCGATGATGCCCAGAACAGACAGCACTTTGGGGAAGGTGCTTGGCCAAATAGGGTTGCGCTGCATGAAGGGGGGCAGGCTGCCATCCATCGTAAACCAGGCGGCGTAGCCATAGGCCAGACAGACCCCAAGCAAAACAAGCGCGATCCAGCGATCCAGCGCCATGACATCCCCTCCCTCGTGTTTTTTGTTGATTGTGGCAGAGCGGGCGGGCCGCTCTGCCGTGAGTGGTGCTTAGAGGAAGCCCAGTTTTTTCATCAGATCGCTGATCTGCTGTTCTTGCTGCTCGAGAAAGGTCGAGAAATCGTCGCCCGAATTGTGGATGTTCACCCAACCATTGCGCGCACGTACTTCTTCCCACTCGGGGGTGTCATACATCTTGGCGATGGCGTCTTGGTAGGCGGCCAGCTTGTCTTCGGGCAAGCCGGGCGCTGCAAAGAAACCGCGCCAGTTGACGAAGGTGGTGTCGATGCCCTGTTCCTTCATGGTCTGCGCGTCAGGCGCGGCGTCTACACGCTCATCCGCAGTCACACCAATGATCTTCACCTCGCCTGCATTGGCCAGATCAACCGCTTCCGAGAAGCCGGTGGACAGCGCCGCGATCTCACCCGACAGCAAGGCTGCCATGGCTTTGCCGCCTGCATCATAAGGAATGTACTTCACGCCAAGCGCGTCCTTGCCTGCTGCTTCCATCACCATGGCCGCAACCAGATGGTCCATGCCGCCCGGAACCGAGCCGCCGCCGATTGCTGTTGCACCCGGGTCCGCGTCATAGGCGGCCAGCAGGTCCGCCATCGAATTGATCGGGCTGTCTTTGCCGACAACAATGGCCGCGTAGTCGCCGATTGTGCCCGAGACCAGCGTCAGGTCGCGGAAGTTATGTGGGAACACACCCGTCAGTGAGCGGATCACGATGGGCGTCGAGTTCACCATCAGCGTACCATGGTTGCTGTCGGCGTTCTCGATCAGGTAGCCGATGGCCTTACCGCCGCCACCGCCTGACATGTTCTCGTAAGACGCAGTACCTACAAGCCCCGCTTTGGTTAGCGCCTCGCCGGTGCCGCGTGCAGTGCCATCCCAGCCGCCGCCTGCGCCGCCGGGGATCAGGAAGTGGATGCTGTCCACCACTTCGTGGCCGTCAGCCAAAACAGGTCCGGCAAGACCAACAGCGGCCACAGCCGCGATCAGGGCGCGACGGCCCAGTTTGAAAGTTGTCATGATGTCCTCCCATTTGACAACTGGCCGCTTGGCGGCACAGATTGTGGTCAAGAAAACACATCAACCTGACATCAACCTGTCATGCGCGAAAATACTGCGAACGCCTCATGAAATTTCTACTGGTCGAAGACAACATGGATCTTGCGAACGCAATCGGTTCGCGGATGCGATTGGACGGCCATGTCGTTGATCATGCTGCAACTTTGGACGATGCGACCGCGTTCGTCGAGGCTGAGGAATATGACCTGATCCTGTTGGACATCATGCTGCCCGATGGGGATGGGCGCGATTTCCTCAAACGCCACCGTGCAAGTCATCTGGACACACCCGTCATCGTTTTGACCGCGCGCAGCCAAGTCTCGGATCGAATCGGGTCGCTGGATCTGGGGGCCGACGACTACGTCACCAAACCCTTCGATCACGCAGAGCTCGAGGCCCGCTGCCGCGCCGTTTTGCGCCGCAAATCCGGGATCGCCAAATCAACCATCGAGATCGGCGGTATCGTCTTCGACCCGGTTGCCGGTCACTTGATTGTCGGTGGCGAGACCCTGTCGCTGCGCAACCGGGAGCTGCGTCTGTTGGAGTTCTTCATCAATGCGCCCGGTCAAGTGTTCTCGAAACAAAAACTGGCGGACAGGCTGTTTTCCTATGACGACGATGTCTCGGACAATGCTATCGAGGTCTATGTCGCTCGCCTGCGCAAACATCTCGAGCCTTCGGAGTTGAAGATTACCACGTTGCGTGGCCTGGGTTACAGGCTGGATCATGTCAGCTAGCCCCGCGGTTTCAGGATCTCTGCGCAACCGTCTGGTGCTGACCCTGATTGGCGGTGCGGCCATTCTGGCGTTGCTTTTGTTCTTTACAGTGCGCAGTTATGCCGCACGCGTCGCGCAGCAAGGGCAGGACAATATTCTTGGCGCTTCCGTCACCTCGATCCTCGATGCCGTCGCCCTACGGGACGGAGAGCTTGAGGTCGACATTCCTTATGCCGCCTTCTCGATGCTCAGCACGCCGTCGGATGATCGGGTGTTCTACGCAATCTTTCAGGACGGAGAACTGCTGTCCGGCTACGACGATCTTTCAGCCACGAATGGAACGCCCAATGGCGAATGGACATTTCAATCGGGCGAGGTACGCGGAGAGACCATTCGCCAGGTCAGCGCCAGCCGCACTCTCGTGGGTTTGGAAACCCGGACCGAGGTCGAAGTGGCCCTTGGTCAAACGCAAGACGCATTGGCCGAAACCCTCAGGCAGATTTCACGAAACGCGGCGTATCTGGGGATCGGCTTTTTTACCTTGGTCGCCGGGTTATCATTCTGGGCAACGTCAGCCACCATCGGACAGTTGAACAAGCTGACGACGTCGGTGACTCGCCGGGGCCCACAAGACCTCAGCCCATTCAGAAAACCGGTGCCGCGGGAAATGGCCCCGCTAGTGTCGTCGCTAAACTCTTTGATGGGGCGTTTGGATCAGTCGCTCAGCCAGTCCGAGGATTTCATAGCCGAGGCGGCACACCGGGTCCGGACGCCATTGGCAACGGTTCGATCCTATGCGGATACAACCTTGCAACGTGTTGAAAAAGAAGAGAATAGAGAGGCTTTGCGTTCAATGGTTCGGGCGATTGACGAAAGTTCTCGGGCGGCGGGGCAATTGCTGGATCACGCAATGATCACTTTTCGCGCCGATCATCTTGAGCGGGAAGAGATTGATCTTGTCGCCCTCGTCCGCGATCTGGTTCAGCGCCTCACACCCATTGCCGAGATGAAGGACCTTTCCCTGACGTTGGTCGGAGACCCCGTTGTGATCTATTCGGGCGATCCGATCCTGATCCAGAATGCGGTACGCAACATAGTCGACAACGCGCTAAAATATGCCCCTGCCGAAAGCGTGGTCGAGATCGAGGTCTCGCAAGGGACGCAAGCGCAGATCAGCGTGCGCGATCAGGGGCCGGGCTTTCCACCAAGCGAAATTGACACGCTCACCCGGCGGTTCGAGCGCGGTAAGAATGCGGCCGGGACCATTGGCTCGGGGCTTGGTCTGACCATCGTTCAGGATGTCGCGAAGGCCCATGGCGGCGATCTGATCCTGACCAACCGAAAAGGCAAAGGCGCATGCGTTACCTTATTGCTTTGATCCTCTCACTTCTGGCCTCAGTCTGCGCGGCCGAGGAGTGGGAAGACCAGCGGGTGTTCAACGCTGCCGCTGATGGTCCGCGTTTGCGCATCATCTCCAGCACCGACACCGCGCTTTTCGCGCCGTTGATAGAGGGGTTCCTGACGCAAAACCCGGACGTCTCCGTAGAGTATCTGGTGACCGGAACCGCCGATTTGAATGCGCGTGTGCGGTCAGCGCCTGAGGCGTTTGACATTGTCATTTCCAGCGCGATGGATTTACAGCTGAAACTTGCCAATGATGGGTTCGCAATGCCGCTGGAGAATATGCCCGGTTCGGACTGGGCCCAGTGGCATGACAGCCTTTTTGCCTTTACGCAGGAACCTGCGGCTATCGTCATCAACCGTGCGGCCTTCGCAGGGTATCCCGTTCCGCAAACCCGGCAGGAACTGATCGAGGCCCTGCGCGCGCGCCCCGAAGACTTCCGTGGGAAGGTCGGAACCTATGATATCCGCCAATCCGGTTTGGGCTATCTGTTCGCCACGCAAGATGCCCGCGCCTCTGAGACCTTTTGGCGCCTGATGGAGGTCATGGGCGGGCTGGACTTGCGTCTGTATTGCTGCTCGGGCGACATGATTGACGATCTGACAAGCGGCTCGATCGCGGTTGCTTATAACGTGCTTGGCAGCTACGCAACGGCGCGGGTTGAAGGCAAAGAGGCGCTCGAAGTCATTCTGCCCAGCGATTTTCAGACAACCATGATGCGAACGGCAATGGTGGTTAAAAACACGCAATATCCTGCTGTCGCCGAGGCGTTTGTCCGCCACCTGATCGTTGCAGGGCCTGAGTTGGCACCTTTGCCCTTGCTCACGTCACAGCAGGCGCAGGAGAGCGCGGTAATTACGCTGGAACCTGCTTTGCTGACTTACCTCGACACGCTCAAACGCAGGAAATTCCTGACGGCTTGGGAAGATGCTGTCATTCAGAAATAGCGTGGCCCTCAAGCGCCTTTAGCTCAAGCTGCAGGCCCTTTTCATAGTCTGTTGACCCGTTCTCAAACCGCCACAGGCAATAGGCTGCCATTCGCCACGCATACCACGGACGCAGCGCTTCGTACCGAGCAACCGTTTCGGGGTCGCCATATTCAGGCAGGAATCGCGCGCGTTCGTCCTGGGCCAGCGGTGCGCCACGATACAGATGCTGCATGGCAGGCGACAGGAACAGAGCCAGATCCTCGCAGGGATCGCCAATTGCCGGGCATTGCCAGTCGATCAGGGTTAGGTTTGATCCGTCCACCAGAATGTTCCCGGCCACAGGGTCGCCGTGGATCAGACATGTTCTTTTTGTTGGAGGCACAGGGTCCTCGGGCCGCATCGCGGTGACGCGATCTTTAAAGCCAGAGTAACACAACGCCAAGAGCTCAGCCCCGTGGCGAGCCAGATCAGCGCTGCCGTTCCGTCCAGTAGGCAGCGGCAAATCGACCGTCGCGCCATGCAATCTGCGCAGCAAAGAGGCGACCTGAGCCGTGTTACTTTCCCACGGGCGACCCGGCGCGTGATCGTACAGAACCCAGGCGTCGCCCTGATGTTGCCCCGTTGCCCGCAACCGGGGTACGAACCCGTCCTGCTCAAACGCGCGCAGACACAGCGCTTCGAGGTGGGCGTCATTGCGGAACATGGGGTTGCGCAGTTTGGTTCGGTAAAGCTTCAATACCGTGTCGCCACTCTCCCCCAGAACTTTCCAAACCATATTGGTCCGACCCCCAAACAGAGGTTCAAACTGCACGGACCCCGTGATCAGCCCGCGCGTGCGCAGGTGGTCGATCAGGCTTGGTGGAGGTGCGTTGACATGGGGCAGGGGACGTACCGCTCAGCAAAGGAATCGTGATTTGCCAAGGTTTGGACTGCCAGCCCGATCAGATCAAGCACCTGTTCGGATGGCTGTTACCTCATCCGAGCGTACAGTGGCCCCGCTTCGCAGGGACAGATGCACCGTCTCATCAGCGATTTGCGCCTCAACCACGCGGTTGTAGCTGGCGGCCAGACGCTGAGACAACAGCTCGTCATCCTTGTAACTCTCCAACGTGGCGGAATAAGTGCCCTGGCTCAGCGGATTGCCCGAAGCATCGGTTCCGGCCCAGAGGAATTCGGTGTCTGTGTCGTTGACCGGAATGCGGTCAATCACGGTGCCGGTTGAATTGCGGATCACCATGAAGGCTTCATCGCTTTTTGCATCGGCCTGAGCAAACAGAGTGACCGGCTGGCCTTCGAATCGGAAAGCCGAAGCTGATTGAACATCAAGGCCCACCCAATTGGACAGCTCACTCAGCTTTTGTCCCCCCAAAGCCGTGCTTAGGGAAGACAACAAGCTATTGGTCTGAACCTGCTGTTCAACCATCGAGAACTGAGCCAGCTGAGACGCGTATTCCGAGGAATCCATAGGCTCCAGTGGGTCTTGGTTTCGCGCTTGTGCAGTTAGCATCAGCAGAAAGGTCTCAAAATCCGAGGTTAGCTTGGACGCCTGCGATGCGGCCGAGGTCGGGGTCTGTGCTGCAGTCTGAGTGGAACTTGTAGGAGTGATCATTGGTCAAAGCCTCATATCAATGCCACGACCCGAGAGATTTCGGGGAATAAGCGGGGAGTTTGGCGCGTCCAATTGCATCGAATGGGACGGGCCATAGTCGCTTTCCTTCGGGTTTTGCGGTATCTTCCTGCGCATCGTCCGATGTGCTTAGGTCAAACGAGATGTCGCCATATCCCAGGCTTTGGAATTCGGCCTCCAAGACGGCGAGATGTCGGCGCATCAGGTCCAGTGTTTCGGGGCGCTCGGCGGCTATGGTCAGAACCATCCCATCCTCGCGACCGTTGAGCGTGATGGAGACCCGCCCCAGTTCCTCGGGGCTGAGCGCGATCTCGATCGTACCGGAACCCGCCCGAACCTGAATCGCCGCCGCCATCTGCCGGGCGATGGCTCGAGTGATCTCAGCCTTGGCAGACTGTGTGGCTGGCTGCGCAACCGAAGCCGTGTCGCGGACGTTCTGAAGCAATGGCTCTTCGCGCGTGGCGATCCCGCCATCAGTTTCGAGAATCGCCGTGGCGGTTTCGGCATCTGCGTTCCGCACAGACGCCATCACCTGCATCTGTGCAAGGGTCGGTGTTGGTCGGGGGGGCTGAGGGGCGCTCTGAGTCGCGATTATCTGGAGCGCAGTCGTTGTTTCAGCGGGTAGCGCCGAAGCGAAGGGTTGCGCACGCTCAGTTGGAACAGACTGCCCAGCAACCGGCCTTGCAGGCAAGACTTGACCGCCCGACGCTTTGGAAGACGCCGGTTGGACTACGCTGGGTTGTGGCTGAACAGGGGAACCGCGCGTGTTTTCGACCTCGGGCCGGGGCTGTGCCGCAATCGAAACCTTATGCATTGCGCCCGAGTCGGTCTTCGGCGCCTCTATACCCTCGAGTTTCGACGGAATAGGTGCAGTTTCAGACCCTAGCGGTACCTGCGTCGCGCTCGACTCGGGCAGTGCGGTCAGGCCCTCAAACACGTGTTCTTCAGGAGCGTCGGGCTTTACCGGCCGAGGGTCTTTAAGAACATCTTCTAGGGCAGGATCCTCCGGCATGATATCCTGTTCAGTTGCGGGCTCATCCTCGGCTGCAAACTCGGATTCAGGCTGCGGCGTTTCTTCCTCAAGAACATCCTGAAAGCGCGTGGACGTCTCCGATGTGGTTTCGCGCGTCCCCGGTTTCGTGGCCGTGTTTTGCGTGGGTGTCATCAGCGTAAGAGGGTTAGGCATTTTGCTCCGGCTCCGTCGTGGTTGACGGTCAAACTGCCCAAAGGAGGTTACGTTTTTTTTAACCGCTTTCGTCTTTGATCAAGAAAGTTCGATGCAATTTTCGGAGAAGCCGATGAAAATCCCTCCCCTCCAGTCGATGCCGCCGCCGCCCTCAACCCATGACCGCCTGCAAGCCGCCGCAGTCGAGCTCGAGGCGGCGTTTCTGGCCGAAATGCTGAAATCCGCAGGCTTGGGAAAAGCACGCGATTCGTTTGGTGGCGGTGCCGGTGAGGACCAGTTCTCGTCCTTTCTTGTTCAGCAACAGGCCCGGCAAATGGCGCAATCCGGAGGCGTTGGCCTGTCTGAACTTCTGTTTCAATCCTTGATGGAGAATTCCGATGACACATGAGCCTAACCTTCTGATCAAATCACTGGAGGAGGTCCTTGATCTTGAGCGCTCCGCGCTTGTGGACGGTGATCTTGAGCGTCTCAATCATATGGTACCTGAAAAAGAGAAACTGATCGGCGCGATCAACGATCTTCAGGTGCTGAGCAGCGATGATCTGCTTCGCGTCCATCAAAAGGTGGAGCGCAATCAGGCGCTGCTGAACAGCGCGGCCGAGGGGATTCGCGCGGTGGCCACCCGCATGGCAGAGCTGCGTCGCGTGCGGCAGGAATTCAGCACTTATGGAGCCGACGGGCAACGCAACGGTTTTACCGTGCGGGGTCAGGCAAAGCTGGAAAAATGCGCATAGGGTCAGAGTTGATTCAAATGCGAAATTTCGGGTCGGGCCGCTTTAGCACTCCGTTAGGGGATCGAGGTCAAAAGTGGTGCTGCACCTGAAACATCGGGTGGCGCGACGGGCCGGACGGCGCATCGCACAGGTCAGAAAGACACCAAAGCCCGCTTGTCTAGCGGGGTGATCTTGGGAGCTGAAGCCCTAACGTAAAAGGATGGAACTATGTCCAGTATTCTGACAAACAACGGCGCGATGGTTGCGCTGCAGACCTTGAAATCGGTCAACAAAAACCTCGAGATGACCCAGAACGCAATCTCGACCGGTAAGGATGTCGCAACAGCAAAAGACAACTCGGCCGTCTGGGCGATTTCCAAAGTGATGGAGTCGGACGTCAAAGGCTTCAACGCGATCAAAGACAGCCTTTCGCTGGGTGAATCGACGGTCGCCGTTGCGCGGAACGCGTCTGAAACTGTCACCGACCTTCTGACCCAGATGAAAGAAAAGATCGTCGCGGCACAGGAAGACAACGTGGACCGCGGCAAGATCAACGATGATGTGACTGCGCTGAAGAACCAGATCACTTCGGTTGTGGGGGCTGCCCAATTCAACGGTTTGAACCTTGTTGATGGTTCGGCTGGTTCAGCATCCATCCTGGCCTCTTTGGATCGGGACAACACTGGTGCTGTGACAGCTTCTTCCATCACGGTTGCGGGTCAGAACCTGTCGACTGGTGGCTATACCTCAGCGGCGGTATTTGACGGCTCGACTGGCTCGTCGACAGCCAATGACCGCGTCGGTGCCACCATTGCTGCTGGTGCTACATCGGCAACCGCATTGGCGACCGATGAATCCATTGGTGCTTTTGCGGCGGGCGATAAGGTGGTTGTCGCTATTGATGATCAAGTTGTGTCCTACACCGTGTCTGCGGCAGATGCGGCAGCCACCACGACCGGTGACCTTGTTGCCGTTGGTTTGAAAGCCAAGATCGAAGAATTAGGCATAACCGGTCTGACCGTTGACTACGACTCGGGCACGGCAGGCACTCTGTCCGTTACGAATGGCACGGGTTCAGATGTTTCGTTCTCTGCTCAGTATGTGAACGCAGGCTCGGGTGGTCTGGGAGCGCTGACTGGCATTGACGTGTCGACCGGTCCGGGAGCAACCGCCGCGCTGGCAGCTGTTGAATCGCTGATCGACACCTCGATCGACGCTTCGGCCGCATTCGGTTCGGCCCAGGGCCGGATCGAGACCCAGAAAGAGTTCATTTCGAACCTGACAGACTCGTTTAAATCGGGCATCGGTTCGTTGGTAGACGCCAATATGGAAGAAACCTCGGCCCGGTTGCAGGCGCTACAGGTGCAGCAGCAGCTAGCCACCCAGTCGCTGTCGATTGCCAACCAGGCACCGCAGTCGATCCTGTCTTTGTTCCGTTAAATTCGGAACCTGGCCGGGGAGTGAACACCGCGCCCCGGCGCTGACTGCCTGAAGACGGCCTATTGGAAGGATTTCAAGTGACACCGCAAAGTTACGCTCAACGCGCCTATGCGCAATTTGCCGCTCCGACCCGCACGCCGCGGGACACGGAGTATGAGGCGATCTCGATGATCACGCATCGGCTCAAGGCAGCAGCGGCCCGGAAGGCAACCGATTTTTCTGGATTTGTTTAGGCATTGCATGAAAATCGGCGGTTTTGGACCGTGCTGGCGACCGGCGTGGCGGACTCAGACAACTCGCTTCCGAAAGACCTGCGCGCGCGGATTTTCTACCTGGCCGAGTTTACGGAGCAGCACAGCGCACAGGTTTTGGGGAACACTGCGACGGTAGAACCTTTGCTGGAGATCAACATGGCGGTTTTGCGCGGTCTGCGACACATGAGGGCCGCCGGATGAGTGGCCTGGTCCTGAAACTTGCCCCGAAAGAGAGGGTGTTGATCAATGGTGTAGTGATCGAAAATGGAGACCGCCGCAGCCGGTTTTCGATCATGACACCGCAAGCCAACGTTTTGCGTCTGCGCGATGCGATCCACCCGGACGAAGTCACAACACCTGTGCGCCGCGTTTGCTATGCTGCTCAATTGGTATTGTCTGGAGATATGGAGCCTGATCAGGCGCGCCAGCAATTGCTGCGAAGGGTCGAGGAACTGAGCCAGGTGTTCACGGATTCAGACAGTCGGCGTGTCCTGAGCGAAGCGACTGAAGCGCTGGTGGCCGAGCAATACTATAAATGTCTCAAATCTCTCCGCTCTTTGCTGCCACGGGAAGAGCGGCTGATGGCGTACCAACAATGACGTTCCAGCCTGTCATACCCTCTGGAGGCATTGTCGGCTGGCGTTTTTTGCAGCGGACCTATGACGCACAGCTGGAGAGCTTTACGAACTCCAGCGTCAACCAGAGGGACAGGCAGTATTTTCTGGAAAACATAAGCAAGGTTCAATCCGCCGAAGACCTTGTGTCGGATCGTCGGTTGCTACAGGTTGCTTTGGGCGCTTTCGGGTTGGAAGAGGACATCAACAATCGGTTCTTCATCCAAAAGATATTGGAGGATGGAACCAAAACCGATGATGCCCTGTCCAACCGATTGTCCGACAAGCGGTATCGCGAGTTTTCTCAAGCGTTCGGTTTTGGCCCCGGAGAGGTGCGCAAGACCGGTCTGATCACGAATATGGAGCAGATCGCCGAAGACAATCTGGTGTCCCGTTTCGAAGTTTCCGTGGGTGAGACGAATGAGACAATGCGGATTTCCCTCTACGCGCAACATGCGCTTGGTGAACTGGCTGCCGGTGACAGCAGCGCGGACACAAAATGGTTCGACTTGATGGGCTTGCCACCCTTGCGTAGCATGATGGAGACTGCGCTTGGCCTGCCATCCTCGTTTTCGCAGCTCGATCTGGACAGGCAGCTTGAGGTGTTCAAGGACCGTTTGTCGGGCTTAACCGGATCGGATGATCTGGCCCAATTCACAGAGCCTGAAGCTATTCAGAAACTGACGGATACGTATCTGGCTCGCAGTCAGATCGCGCAGTTGCAAAGCACAATATCACCGGCGCAGACCGCTTTGATTTTGTTGGGTGCGGGCTAGAGTCGGTGCTTTTTGCACCAATCGTCAGGGTGGTGGAATGGGACCCAATCTAGCCTGCGCATCATATGGTCGAACCAAATCAAACGCTGCGAGCTTGATAATTCGCCGAGGTTAAGCTGGACCACCGACCTCAACATCAGCCGCCGTTCGCAGGGCAAAACACGTGACTGGCTGGGACACGTTGCGCAGTTTGATGTCGCCGAGTGGGATTGCATTGCAGCATGCGGGCTCAATGTCTTGCGAGACGACAATGCGGTAACCGGTCGACTTGCTATGCTCACCCAGACGCGCCGCAACGTTGGCGGCTTGTCCGATAACGGTGAAATCCAACCGTTCACGCGAGCCGACATTGCCATAGGTCACCCGGCCATAGGACACGCCGATTGAGCAGTCGCAGTGGATATTAGGATCCGCTGAACGCAGTTCGGCGAGTTTTTCAACGATTTCCGTTGCCGCCTGTTGGGCATTCGCGCGGGCCTGCGCGGGTTCTTCGCCCGCTGGGAAAACGGCCAGAACGGCGTCGCCGATGAATTTCAGAACCTCGCCCCCGTTTTCATCCACGATACCCGAGACCGTCTCAAAGAACTCGTTAAGCAGATTGATATAGGCATCCCGGTCAAGGCTCTCCTCCAGGCTGGTCGAGTTGCGCAAATCGCAGAACATGATGGCTGCATCAATCTCATCCCCGTCGCCGCGCCGGATCTCTCCGCCCAGCACGCGCGCGCCTGAGCGTTTGCCAACATAGGTTTCCAGCAGAACTTGCGCATTTTCGCGCTGCATAAACACCTCGTAAAAACGGGCGATCACGGCGGAGCATTCGAACACCAGCCCTAGGTTCTCTGTCGTGAACCCATCGGGATGATCGCAGCTGAGCGTTAGTACGTTTGTTCGACCGTCCGAGAAGGGCAGCGGCATGGCGACATAGTCCGTGGCCCCTTTTGCCCGTAGATCCTCGATGATGGGAAAGCTGTTATGCGGGTTTTCGTCATTTACCCTTTGGCGCACGCCGCCCAATCCGTTCGAGACATGGCGCAAAGGGCTGTTGATGAATGCGGGGTGGTCGTAGATTTCATAGGTGGGCGCGCGGGTCAGGATCTCATCCTCACCCTTTTCCCAAATGAAGTGTTTGCCTGCGATCAGGGGGTGCAAGGACCATGCCAGAATGCTGAGGCGCTGGATCGCTATCCCGTGTTCCAGCATCTTTTCGGCCAACGCCTTGGTGAACGCTTCTGGTGTATCCGACAGGGACGCCCCACGCATCAGCCAGTCGATCAGCGGACCGCTGATATTGGTGTTTTCGGTGTCGCGTAGTTGGTTCTTACCCAGGTCGATATCCGTATAGGCACTGGGCATAAAACCGATATGCCCCCGAATTGCAGCGCTCTCCGGCAGGGCGTCGTCATAGGCCCATACCGAATTGGCCAGGCGATCTCCGGGCAGATTTATATCGTGATAGGTGGCGGTTCCTTTGAAAGGGCAAAAGGTCTGCAGGCCGGTTTCACCGCTCAGGTCGACGCAAACATCCGCACGCGGGACGTAGATTGTCGGTGGTAGCCGGGTTTCATACATCACCTTGGCATTCCGGCTTTCGGCCAACAGGATGCCATCGCGAAAAATCGCGACCCTGTCGGACAGATGTTCTACCGAGATATCATAGCCGTTGGATTTTGGTGTGGTGTGGACGTTCATCGCCATCCCTCCCTTGCCCGGGGTCTCTATAGAATGGGCGTTTTGGTCGGGCATTCCAAGAGGGGCGCGGATTCTAAACCATCTGGATGACGTCTTTTTCGATCGAAAGCATATAGCCCTTCTTGGCGATATTCTTGACCAGCAACTCACTGACCATCTGATTGCCCAAGGCGTCGCGCAGCCGTTTGATACGGGTAGCGCCTGCGGCCTCGTCACAATCGGCAGCATCGCGACCCGAGATCGTCGCCTCGATCTGCGCGCCTGACAGGACCTCATCATCCAATCGGGATTCCGCCAGCACCGAGAGGGTCTCCATCGCCGCTGGGGTCAGTTTGAAATCCATGTTGTTCAGGTAGACGGTGTTCTCCTCGCGACTGATCAGCAGGGATGTCACCTGAATGCCGGTGCGTTCGATCTGTGCCATGCGCCGGTTCAGCAGTGCAAGCATCACCAGAAACACGAGGGCCGAGATCATCATTGCGCATGCAAAAACCAGCAGCACGTAAATCACCATGCGGTAGCTGGACAGCGTATCGGCAAAGGCCGTCCCCGATTGGGCCAGAATCTCAAGCAACCGGATTTCGGTTTGTGAGGTCAGATCTGCCTCGACAAACAACCGTTCGACGCGGGCGTTGAATGCGTTGGCATCGGGCAGTGTCCAGAACAGGAACAGCGCGGCGGTGATCAGGATCACGACAATGGCGGCAATGCCCAGACCGACAAGGCGCACGCCCGAGCGTCGCGCCTCAGAAACGGAGATAGAATTTTCCGGCATTGGCCTTCCTTTGATCCAACCCTTCCGGCCCGAAGACGGACTGGACATTCAGCAGGGTCCACCCTGAACCGCTGAGGCGCTGGGCGACTTCACTCGTTGCCTGACCCTTGTCGCAGGACGAAACCTGCATCACGCCGTAGTGCAGGCGCAGCGGGTTGTCCTGTTTGGCCTTGTAGTCGGCATAACATTCTGCGGCCAAAGCCACCGGGGCCACCGATATCAGCGCAGCTGCGACCAGAGAAGAGAAGATCTGTTTCATAAGCTGCATCCTGCGCATGGCTTGGGCTGATATTCAATGACCAAAGGGGTTTGCGGTGCCTGATATCCAATAGCACGGGGCCGATATTGCTTGTCTGAGGGGGGTGGACCCAGTGTTGAGGCATCAAAGACGCGGTCCATCACGGGGTCGCCCAAATCTCGGAAAGGACAGGCATCATGCATAAGAAATTCATCGCTCTGATCATCGCGACGGCTATGGCGATAACCGGCGTGTCGGCCTCAAAGGTGCGTGCTGCGGATACGGGGGACATCCTCGGGGGGCTGGCTGCGATCGCGCTCATTGGCGCAGGGGTGCATTACTACAACAAGGAAAAGCGCAAGGATCGTGAGAAGGCCGCGCGACAGTACAACCACGTGCAAACCGCGCCTCAGGTCAAGCATACCAAGGTGAAGCCTTTGCCCAGACACGTGGCGCGGTATGACTTGCCGCAACGCTGCCTGCGCCAGCATGACAATTATGGGCAGCGTCCGTTGCTGGGAACAAAGTGCCTAGACAAACACTACAAACATGCCAACAGCCTGCCGCAAGAGTGCAAGGTCGGGTTCTGGAATGGCAACAAGGTGAAGCAGGCGTATGAACCTGCATGCCTGCGCCATCACGGATACCGCGTCGTTTACAAGTAACACGGTCGAGCAGGAGTGGTGCGAAACAGCACCGCGCTGAGAGAGGGTGGCGCAAGCTGCCCTCTCTTTTTTGTTGCAGTAGCTGTGAAAACGCGGTTTTCCGAAGGGATGACAAAACCGACTTATGAACTCGAACAGGGGCTGCACGCGCAGGACCATATCCGGATTGCAGGCGTGGATGAGGTCGGGCGCGGCCCGTTGGCCGGACCTGTGGTTGCCGCCGCCGTGATCCTGAACCCAGACGATATTCCCGAGGGGCTGAACGATTCCAAGAAGCTCTCGCTCAAGCGACGCACAGCGTTGGAGGCCGAGTTGCGGGACCGGGCCGAGATCGCCGTGGCCGAGGCCTCGGTCGCCGAGATTGATGAGCTCAATATCCTGCGCGCCTCGCATCTGGCCATGGTTCGCGCGGTGCAGGCACTGGAACCAGCGCCCGATTACCTTTTGATCGACGGGAACATGATTCCCAATGACCTGCAGATCCCGTCCGAGGCCGTGATCAAGGGGGATGGCAAATCTGTGTCGATTGCGGCAGCTTCGATCATCGCGAAAAACTGGCGCGATCAGCTGATGGTGGATTTAGCGCAACAGCATCCCGGCTACGGCTGGGAGGCAAACGCCGGATATCCGACAAAACAACACCGCGAGGCGCTGCAAAATCTTGGCGTGACCCCACATCATAGGCGTTCGTTCAAGACGGTACACAATATCTTGTATCAAGAGTAAATCGTAAGTTGCTGATTCAAAAAAGAAATTGACGGCGAATCGTCTTTGACTCATCCTTGTCTCAACCAAATGAGCGCAAAAGCGCCGTGGATACTTGAGGCAGTGATATGACAACGACCACCAAAAAGGGCGCAAAAGCGCTCCCTTTAAACACGATTCTATCTGGGGACTGCATCGACGTGATGAACAGTCTGCCCGAGGCGTCGGTTGATCTGATTTTCGCGGATCCGCCCTATAATTTGCAGCTGAAAGGCCAGTTGCATCGCCCCGATAACAGCCAGGTGGATGCGGTCGACGATCACTGGGATCAATTCTCAAGCTTTGGTGCTTATGACCAGTTCACGCGTGAATGGCTAAAGGCGGCTCATCGTTTGCTCAAGCCGAACGGCGCAATCTGGGTGATCGGCTCGTACCACAACATTTTCCGCGTGGGCTCGGCCCTGCAGGACGCGGGATATTGGATTTTGAACGACGTCGTATGGCGCAAGTCGAATCCGATGCCGAATTTCCGCGGTAAGCGATTCACCAATGCGCATGAGACGATGATCTGGGCCTCGAAGCGCGAAGGCGCAAAATACACGTTCAACTACGAAGCTCTGAAAGCGCTGAATGAAGGCGTGCAGATGCGCAGTGACTGGGTTCTGCCGATCTGCACCGGGCATGAGCGCCTCAAGGACGAAAATGGCGACAAGGCGCATCCGACACAGAAGCCCGAGTCTCTGTTGCACCGCGTTCTGATTGGCTCGACCAATCCGGGTGATGTGATCCTCGATCCGTTCTTTGGCACTGGCACAACGGGTGCCGTCGCCAAGATGCTAGGCCGTGAATTCATCGGCATCGAGCGCGAGGAAAGCTATCGCAAAGTGGCCGAGAAGCGGATCTCGAAGGTGCGCAAATTCGACCGCGAGGCACTGGAGGTCAGTGCCAGCAAACGCGCCGAACCGCGTGTTCCTTTCGGCCAATTGGTCGAACGTGGGATGCTGCGCCCAGGCGAAGAGCTGTATTCGATGAACCAGCGCCACAAGGCCAAGGTTCGCGCGGATGGAACGCTTGTAGGCGACAATGTCAAAGGCTCGATCCATCAGGTTGGCGCACATCTTGAGAACGCCCCCTCCTGCAACGGCTGGACTTACTGGTGCTTTAAGCGCGATGGCAAAACGGTGCCCATCGACGTGCTGCGCCAGCAGATCCGGGCCGAGATGCACAACTGATATCACGAAAACCGCCGGTGCCTGTGGCCTGACACAAGGCACTACGCCTTGCCCCGCCGTTCTCGGCGGGGTCTTTTGTTTTCCAGCCAGAGGTGATTGCATGGTCGCGTCGCCAGCACCGCCTCAGAGGTTCCTGTCATGAGCGAGATAACTGCCAGCCCATCCAGACTGGAACGGTTCGCCGTTACGCAGCCGGATGTTGTAGATCTGGACAACAAATACACCGAAGCAGCAATGCAACGGCACAAGCAAGAGGGTCTGGAACTGGCCGTCCGCGCCCGCTGGATCGCTATGGCTTTGACCGGCGTTCTACTGATCTTTCTGAACCCGCAATGGGAGGTGTTGTGGTATCATTTCATCCTGCTTCTCATCTGCGCCAATGGCTGGTTGATCCGGCGCGCAGGGCGGGTTGGGCAATCGCGAACCGAGCTGTTGCTGATCTTTGTCGATCTGCTGATCATGACGCTTGGGATGATTGTTCCGAACCCGTTCAGCGATGATGTGCGACCGCTGGCCATGCAGTACCGGTTCGACAATTTCCAATATTTCTTCATTATTCTGGCCGCAGGCACGTTGGCCTATTCGTGGCGCACGGTTGTCGCGATTGGCTCCTGGACGGCACTAATTTGGACGGCGGGTTGGATCATCGCTTGGTGGGTGGCCACGCCGATTCCGGGAATCAGCCAGAAAGTGGCCGCGGCTCTGCAGGGCTATCCGGACGTCGCTGAGCTGTTGGATCCCAACAGTTTCGATATCCCGCAGCGTATTCAGCAGGTGATCGTGTTCGTCATGGTTGCGGTGACGCTTGGTGTTTCAATGCGACGGCTAAATCGCTTGTTGATGAGCAATGCAGGGCT
This sequence comes from Ruegeria sp. BG11, assembly GCF_056538565.1. Lineage (NCBI taxonomy): Bacteria > Pseudomonadati > Pseudomonadota > Alphaproteobacteria > Rhodobacterales > Roseobacteraceae > Ruegeria > Ruegeria sp. BG11. Next base: position 120,777 of record NZ_JBQFTH010000008.1, read on the forward strand.
AGAGCGGGAGCGGGCGAATCTATCGCGTTACTTCTCGCCCAATGTGGTCGATGAGCTCAGCCAGAACGACGAGCCGCTTAAACAGGTGCGCAAGGCGGATATCGCGGTGCTGTTTATCGACATTGTGGGCTTCACGAAATTTGCAGCCGGACGGGACCCTTATGAAGTAATTGAGGTGTTGCGCGGGTTTCATGCTCGGATGGAGGCCGAAGTGTTCCGTCATCATGGCACGCTGGACAAATATCTGGGGGACGGGCTTATGGCAACGTTTGGCACTCCGGTCGCAACGCCTTTGGACGCGAGCAATGCGCTGGGCTGCGCGCGTGCAATGGTTGGCGTCATCGACGATTGGAACCAAGAGCGGCTTCGCGCGGGGGAGCATGATATCCATGTCGGGATCGGCGTGCATTTTGGTTCTGTCGTTCTGGGGGATATCGGGGCCAACCGGTTGGAATTTGCCGTGATTGGAGATGCGGTGAACGTCTCGGCCAAGCTGGAGGCGATGACTCGTGATTTTCACGCCCGGATCGTGGTCAGTGATGCGTTGCGGGAGCAGGCGTTGCGCGAGAATCCGAATGGTAGAGCGTTGATGGATGGGTTTCAGAAACGCCAGGGTCAGACCGTTCGCGGTGTGGAAACCTCTATGGATATCTGGGTGTTGTGAACGGCTCCCGCCTGTTTGGGCAGCATCAGAGATGCAGCCCCTCCAGTTGGGCCGGGCAGCGCGCGGTGCGCGCTGCGGTCACGCCCTTGGGCCGGGGTTCAGTGCCTTGTTGTATGGGTGCCAATCGGTGATCTCGGGGTAATAGTGCTGCCGCCAGGCGCGGACTCGCGGGTTCATGACGCGGCGCCACAGCGGTGGGATCATCGCGGCGATCGTCATCACCGGGTAGCCGTAGGGCAATTGCGGTGCGTCCTCTTGCGCGTGGTTCTGCAGCAGCGGGAAGCGACGATTGGGTTTGTAGTGGTGGTCCGAGTGGCGCTGCAGGTTGATCAGCAGCCAGTTCGACGCTTTTTGTGAGGCGTTCCACGAATGCCGGGGCAGAACGTGTTCGTATTTGCCCTCGCCCAAATGTTTTCGGGTCAGCCCGTAGTGTTCCACGTAGTTGACCAGCTCTAACTGCCAGATCGCGACGCCCGCTTGCAGTAGGAACAGGGCGAGGCCGGGCCAACCTCCGATCAGGGCGGCGAGGATCAGCATGCCGGTTTGCAGGGCCCAGTAGCGCCAGAACGGATTCGAGAGGTAAGTCCACGGTCGGTCCTTTCGGGCAAGCTTCTCCCGCTCGGCCCGGAAGGCCGAGATCAGGCATTGCCAAAGGACACGGGGGTAGAAGCGGTGGAAACCTTCGTTGTAGCGCGCCGTCACCGGGTCGCGCGGAGTGCCGACATGACGGTGATGGACTAGTAGATGCTCGGACCGGAAATGAGAATAGAGGACCATCGCGAGAAGGAGATCGCCTAGCCAACGTTCGGACCGCGATTTCTGGTGCATCAGCTCGTGACTGTAGTTGATGCCGATCGTGCCTGAGATGACGCCCATGCCGAAGAACAGCCCGATCTTCGACCAGCTCGACAAGTGATCGCTATGGGTTGCGTACCAGATCAGGCCAAACAGCGTGACGAATTGGACAGGCACCCAGAGCTTGGTCAGCAGGATGTACCAATGCAGCGCATCATCGGGGGTTTCAGGGTCGGCGTTTTGCAGGTTTAGGCCGGTCAAGCGGTCCAGAACCGCAAAGGCCCACCATGTGGAGAGGGGGATCAGCAAAACCCACCAACCCCCCGCAAAGGCCGTTGCCCAGATCAGCGGGATCAACTGGAAGGACACCCAATAGGGCAGAGCGGCTTGCCAGCGCGAAAGGGTTTGAGTCGCGATCATCCATAATGCTCCGAATAGGCAGATGCACCCTAGCCGGACGGCTCGGGCTTGCCCAGCGGGCTTATTAACCCCGCCACAGGTCGTAGGCTTTGCGCATCACTGTCGGCAGGTCGCTAGGCTTGAAGTCATGCTTGGGCAATAGGGTCAGCCCGTCGGGTTCGGTGCCCTCGGGCAGCGGTGCGGTCCAGATTCGCAGCACCAGATGGAAATGCGTGAAGGTGTGGCGCACCTCGCTGTTCAATGCGCGCCACTCTGCCGAAAACGGAGGGGCCTCGGGCGGGGCCTCGGACCAGTCCGAGCCAGGCCAGCCCAACATACCACCTAGAAGACCCTTGTCGGGGCGGCGTTCCAGCAGGAACGCTCCGTTTGAGTGTTGCGCAATGTAGACATGGCCGAATCGCGTGGGTTTCGGCTTTTTGGGCGATTTCTTCGGCAGCTCCGGCTGCGTGCCTGCAGCGCGGGCAAGGCAGGGGGTCTGCACGGGGCAGATTCCACAGGCTGGGGATTTGGGCGTGCAGATTGTGGCTCCCAGATCCATTACGGCCTGTGCGTAGTCGCCGGGTCGCAACTGTGGTGTCAGCGCGGCGGCTTTCTCTTTTAGAACAGGTTTTGATCCGGGCAAAGGGTCGTGAATGTCGTAGAGCCGAGCCATCACCCGCTCGACATTGCCATCCAGCACAGTTTCGGGCCGGTCAAACGCAATGGCCGAGATCGCGGCGGCGGTGTAGGGGCCGATCCCCGGCAGGTCCAACAACGCGTCATAGGTGTTGGGGAACTGTCCTTCGTGCTTGTCGGCCACTATACGAGCGCATTTCAGCAGGTTGCGCGCGCGGGCATAATACCCGAGGCCCGCCCATTCCCCCATGACCTGATCATCGGGGGCGGCGGCCAGCGCCTGCACGGTCGGCCAGCGCGTTGTAAAGCGGGTGAAATAGTCCCACACGGCGACGACGGTTGTCTGTTGCAGCATGACCTCGGACAACCAGACCCGGTAAGGGTCCGGCAGCACGCCTGCGGCGCGGTCGGTTGGGCCAACACGCCACGGCATCTCGCGCGCGTGGCGGTCATACCAGTCGAGCAATTCAGCGCTCAGGTTAAATTCGGGGCTGTCACGCAAGTTTTATCTATCTCACTGTCGGGTTTCGCTGGCGCCTGCTGGCCTGCCTACTACAATAGCGGTGCAGGAGTTGGAAACCAGATGCAGCGCAGACGTTCTTCGACCCGCGGGTTCAAACGCACCGCGACATTGCTGAACGATCAGATCAGGCGCGCCGGCGAAAGCCGGGGCTTTGCCGTGTCGCGCCTTCTGACCCACTGGGCCGAGATCGTGGGCCAGGACACTGCCGCCATCGCAAGACCCGTGAATGTGGGCTATGGCAGGAACGGGATGGGGGCGACCCTGACCGTGCTGACAACCGGGCCGCAGGCCCCCATGCTGGAAATGCAGAAAGAACAACTACGCGGAAAGGTGAACGCCGTTTACGGCTACAACGCGATCAGCCGTGTGCGCATCACCCAGACCGCTCCGACCGGATTTGCCGAGGGGCAGGCCAGTTTCGACCACAAGCCGAAACAAGCGAAACCAGAGATCAAACCTGAAATCATGGCCGAAGCGGGCAGAGTCTCGCAGGATGTGCATGATGAAGATTTGCGTGCGGCCCTTGAACGTCTGGGCCGCAACGTTTTATCCAAGCAGAAACGCTGAGAAAGGGCTGAGAATGAGCCGTATTGCAACCGTAATCTGTGCGGCTGTCGCAGTGGCCGCTGGTGGCTATTGGATGACAGCTTCGAACACGTCTTCCGTCAATCCTCTGGTCGGCAGCGCCATCGCGCAAGAGGCCAACCTGGACACCTCTACAATCATTGAGATGGTGCAGGGGGCCGAGGATGCGCCGGTAGAGATCATCGAGTATGCCTCCTATACCTGTCCGCATTGCGCCACCTTCCATCAGGGCGCTTATAAGCAGCTGAAGAAGGACTTCATCGACACCGGCAAGGTCAAGTTCATTTATCGTGAGGTCTACTTTGACCGCTATGGTCTGTGGGCGTCGATGGTTGCGCGCTGCGCAGGGCCTGAGAAGTTTTTTGGCATTACCGATCTGATCTATCAGGGCCAGTCCGAATGGACCCGAGCCGGTGGTCCAACAGAGATCGTGGATGAGCTGCGCAAGATCGGTCGTCTGGCGGGTATCGACAATGACCAGCTGGAAGCCTGCCTGCAGGACGGTACACGCGCCCAGACTCTGGTGGCGTGGTATCAGGAAAACGCTGAACGCGACGATGTGACGGGCACCCCGTCCTTTGTTGTGAACGGCAAGAAGGTTTCGAACCAGTCCTATGAGGACTTCAAGCAACTGATCGAAAACGAGTTGGGCAGCTAAGCGCCTTTTGGTCGGCCTGTTCTCAGGCCAACCATTCCGGTCAATTGGGAGATGGGGCCGCCTTCAGGATCATCTCTGTGACCTGCTCTGGGTCATTCACTTGCAGCCGGACGGGCAGGGTGACGACCTTGTTGCGGAAGGCTTGCGGCAGGCGCACTGCGTCTTTTTCCGTCGTTACCATCTGAGCGCCTAGCAGGCGCGCCTCGTTTTCAAGCCGGGTCATCAGCGCCGGGGTCAGTGGTTGATGATCGTCGAGCGCCTCGGCACGCAAGAGCTCGGCCCCTTGCTGGCGCAGGGTCTGAAAGAATTTCTCAGGGTGGCCGATCCCGGCAAAAGCCAGAACCCGCGATCCAGCCCAGTCCATGCCGGTTTGCAACGGCGCGACAACGCCCGTCGCATGGGGCACCGTTAGCTTAGGGGCCCATTGTGCGGCGAAGACTTCTTGCGCTTGCGTATCGCCCAATGACAGAACCAGATCGGTGCGTTTCAGGCCGACCTCTACGGGTTCGCGCAGGGGACCTGCTGGCAGGCACAGGCCGTTGCCAAACCCACGCTCGGCATCCACCACAATGATCGAGAAATCCTTGGCGACCGCCGGATTCTGGAAGCCATCATCCAGAACGATCACGCTTGCGCCCGCCTCGGCCGCAGCGCGCGCGCCTGCGGCACGGTCCTTGGCAACCCAGACCTCGGCGAACATGGCCAGCAGAAGCGGCTCATCCCCGACCTGCGCGGCGCTGTGTTGGGTGGGGTCGACCCGAACCGGGCCTTCCAGCGACCCGCCATGCCCGCGCGTAACGACATGCGGCTCGTGCCATGCGTTGCGCAGCTGTTCCAGCACCCAGATCACCGTGGGGGTCTTGCCGGTTCCGCCAGCATTCAGGTTGCCGATGCAAATCACTGGCACACCCGGCTGCAGTCCAGAATTAGAGCCGACCCGTCGCGCAGTGGCCGCCGCATAAAGCCGCCCCAATGGGCTGAGCAGTCTGGCACGCAACGCCGGGCGCGCGGGGTCCGAGTTCCAAAAGTCAGGCGCGCGCATTGTGGTTACTCCGCTGGTCCAGAAGGTCCTGCAGCATGTCGACTAGCCGCTCGGCCTGAGGTGCCCCTTCGGTGATCGCCTGCCATCCCGCCAGCGCCATCCCCGCCGCGCGATCCGGGGCCAGAAGGGCGACGACCGCATCTCCAAGCTCGGTCGCGGTTTTGACCGGATGGGCGGCATCGGCCTCGGCAAGGCGGGCATAGACCGACTGATAGATATCGATATGAGGGCCATAGATAACCGCCGATCCCAGCGCGACAGCATCCAGCGGGTCCTGCCCGCCCGCGCCGCGTTCCAGCGAGCTGGCCATGAAGGACACCGGTGAAACGCGTTGCCAAAGGCCAAGATCTTCGGGCTCAGAGCTGACAATCACCTGCGTCGTGTCCTCGATAGGGCCGCCGTCATCCCAATTGGAACAGCGCAGATCCATGGTTTCAAGCCGTCGCTGTAGCGGCGCGGCCTCGGCCCGATCCGCAACGTGTAAGATCAACGCCAATCGCGGCAGAATGCGAAGCGCCTGCCGATGCGCACTGAGGACCGAGATGAACTCTTTCGCCTGAACCCGAGCCGCCAGCCAGACCGGACGTCCGGCGAGGGCGTGGTTGGTCTCGATCAATTCGTCCTCAGGCCAGGGTGAGGGGTTCGGGCTGAACTGCAGCGGCGGCGCTTTGCGCACTTTGGAGGAGGCAACCCCCATTCGCCGGATCTGGCGGGCCGTTTCGTCGGTGGTGGTGAGTATATGTTCGAAGCAATCGAACGTATATCTGCTGATATCCGGCAGCCACCGCGCATTGCGGGACAAGACGACATCCAACTGCGCCTCAATCAGAAGCATCGGGATTTTGCGCTCTTCCGCGCGGGTGATGATGCTGGGCATCAATCCCCCTCCAACCCACAGACCCAGATCGGGTTTCCAATGGTCCAGAAAAGCCCGCGCTGCGCCGGTTTGTTCGGCGGGCAGGTTGACCATGTGAAAGGGGCTACCAGTCCAGCGGCTCAGGTCGATCTCTGGCGGGGCGCTCAGCAGAATCGACAGGCCGGGTCGGGCCTGTTGCAGTCTGAGGCAAAAGTCACTGATCGCACGCAAGCGGTCGCGTGTTGCGATGTGAACCCAGACAAGCTCTCCGTCTGGGCGGGGCTGATCCGGTCGGATGCTTTGCTGTGCACCCACCCAGGACAGGACCCGGTAGGCCGCAAGACTCAGAGATCGCGGTTTGCTCATGGGGCGATGCCAGGGCCGTTCGGATCAAGCCGGGACGAAAGCTGGTTGTGGATATCCTGCGCCGCGGCGAGAACGCCGTTTAGCCGTGGCTGCGCGTTGTTGAACCGCAGGGGCTGGCCTGCGCGATCAGTGCAGACCCCTCCGGCCTCGCGAATGATCAGGTCGCCCGCCGCGATATCCCATTCCCAACTGGGCCGTAGGGTCAACATGCCGTCAAAACGCCCCTCGCCGACCAGGGCCATGCGATAGGCTAGCGACGGGCGATAGGCACGGTCAAACTCCGGCACGTCGCCATCGCGCCAATGGTGGCTGTTCATGTTGGGTTTGGCGGCCAGAATGGTAGCCGCGCTGAGGGCTGAAGCCTCCGAGGCGCGGATTGGCGCACCGTTTAGGGTGGCGCCCTGACCTTTCGCCGCCGCATAGAATAGGTCGCGCAGGGGCAGGTAGATCACGGCGGCGGTGACTTCTCCGTGCTCCGTAACGGCCAACGAATGTGCCCAGGTGCGCGAGCCTTCGGCAAAACTACGGGTGCCGTCAATTGGGTCGATGATGAAGGCGCGGTCCCGCGACAGGCGCTCCGGACTATCCTCGGTCTCTTCGCTGAGCCAGCCATAGTCGGGCCGCGCCGTGGGCAACATCTGTTCCAGCATTTCGTTGACGGCCAGATCGGCCTCGGTCACCGGTCCGGCACCGTCGGGCTTGTCCCAACGCTGGGCATGCGCGCCCGAGAAACGGGTTGCGATCTCTCCGGCCTTGCGTGCGGCGTCGATCAGGAGTGGCAGGTCAGTTGCCGGCAAGGGTCATCCCTTCGATCAGCACCGAGGGAACAACGCGCGACAGGTAAGGGCGTGCGTCATTGGCTGGGATGATCCGTTTCAGCATGTCGCGCAGGTTGCCCGCGATGGTGCATTCATTGACCGGATGCGTGATCTCGCCATTCTCGACCCAAAACCCGGAGGCCCCGCGCGAGTAATCCCCCGTATTGGGGTTGATCGTCGATCCGATCATCGAGGTGACCAGCAACCCGGTACCCATATCGCGCATCAGATCCGCGCGGCTTTGGGTGCCTTGGGTCAGGCTGAGGTTCCAGTTGCTGGGCGAGGGCGGCCCCGAGACGCCGCGCGCTGCATTGCCGGTTGAGGTCATGCCAAGCTTACGGGCGCTGGCCAAATCCAGCGTCCAGCCGGTCAGCACTCCGTTCTCGACAATTGCCCGGCGGCGCGTTGCCAGCCCTTCGGCGTCAAACGGGCGCGAGCCTGAGATACGTGGGCGGTGCGGGTCTTCGATCAGCGACAGATGCTCGGGCAATACCTGCTCGCCCAGACAATCTTGCAGCCACGACGCCCCTCGCGCGATCGCTGCGCCGTTGCTGGCGGCCAGTAAGTGCCCGATCAGTGAGGATGAAATGCGCTCGTCAAAGAGCACCGGAAAACCGCCCGTTGCGGGCTGGCGCGCGCCAACCTGTTCGACCGCGCGTTCCCCGGCCCTGCGTCCGATCTCCTCGGCGTCCCGCAAGTCGGCTTGGAAGGTGCGGCTGTCGCCGTCGTAGTCCCGCTCCATCCCGGTGCCTTCGCCCGAGATCGCAACGCAGGATGTTGACCGGCTGCTGCGCGCATACCCGCCCGAGAATCCGTTGGTGGCCGCCAGATGCACCCGATGTGTGCCATAGCCCGCCGCCGCGTCCGAGACTTGCGATACGCCTTGCACGGCCAGAGCAGCGGCTTCGGCCGCCAGCGCATCTTGCATCAGCGCTTCGGCAGTAGGTTCCGGGGAGGGGTCAAACAACTCAAGCGCGTCGAGATCCCAACCGTTGGTCAATTCCTCGCTGGCCGCCAGACCGGTGAAAGGGTCCTCGGGCGCTTCGCGCGCCATGGCGACGGCCCGTTCGGCCATGGCCGTCAGCGTTTCGGGACGGCTGTCCGAGCTTGAAACAATGGCCTGCTGTTTGCCCAGAAACACCCGCAGCCCCAGATCGGTGCCTTCTGAGCGTTCCGCATGTTCCAGCGCGCCGCCACGTACCTCGACCGAAACGGAGGATCCGTCGATCACGATGGCATCTGCCGCCTCGGCCCCGGCGAGGCGTGCGGCGTCAAGCAATTGCTGGCTGATTTCTTCTGGTGTGCGGGTCATGCGGCCTCCGGATGTGTTGCCAAGGACCTAGCCTTGCACCGCGCCTCTCGCAAGACCCTGACGGTATTGTGTGGGAGGGCCGATCACCTGCGGCCCTCCCGGATATCATCACTTAATGCGCTGACCATTGGCCTTAATCTGACCGTCTTCAGTGAATTCGATTGTCGAATTCAGTGTGTCGGGTTCATCGCCCGGAACGGCCATCATGCCCATCATCATCCGCGCACCCAAGGCGTCGTTGTCGGACATCAGGCCCATGCCGATCAGTTTGTCGATCAGCGCATTGGCCCCAACCAATTGCAGGTTCGCAACGCCAGTCGGAATGGGCATGCCGAATTCGTCGAGGTTCTCGTTGTCCAACGTGAAATCACCATCCCCGGTCAAACGCGCGCCTACCATCGAGACCAGCAATTCGTTGATTGTCAGCGAATGCAGCTCGGCAGGGACTTCCCCTTCTTCTTCAAGCGCAGCAGCCTGTTCCGGATCGAAGATGTTCAACAGAACTTTCGCGGTGCCGGTGGTGTCCAGCGCAATGGTGGCAGGATCGCGTGGCAGGTTGCCCGCGGGGTCGAAAATGCTCCAGAGGACATCAGACATGGTGAAATCGGTCAGGTTCAAGCCAAAGGCGAAGGGCGCGGCTTCCTCCGATTCCTGCACCGGGATGTCCAGGTTCAGACCCGCCTTCGCCATTGCGATCTCAATCGGGAAGGGCAGGTCGCCCGTGGTCACTGCCAGTTTCGCGTCATTCTGTTCAAGGTCATAGGCCACACGTTCGCCATCTACGCTGGCCTCAAGTCGGCCACCTTGCGACGAGCTTGCCATGGTGAATTGCTCACCTTCGCTAACGCCGCTGATGTCAGTCTTGCCCGAGCCATAGGCGACCATGCCGGAAAAGGCGAAGCCTGCGTCATACAGTGCCTGCGGGTCGGCCAGATCAAACCCAGTGGGCAGGACACTGTCGCCGCTGGATGTCAGGCCGTTCAGTACCCCATCAATCAACCCCGATTCCCCGGTTTCGGGGTCTTTGAAGCTGAACTTATAGGCCATTTGGTCGGCGTCGAGGGTCTGCGTGATTTCGCGATTGTCGCCGATCAGCATGCGCGATGTGCCAGCCATACCTGTAAATTCGATACCACCTTCCAGCGCATCTTCGGGAATTGGCTCGTCTCCGCCCTCGATCGAATCCAACACAATCCCGAGGGCTGCCGCCGTGTAGTCATAGGTCATGTCGGAAGGATCACCTGACACAACCATTTCCAGATCTGTCTGGCTGTAGGTCAGGTTTGCTGTGAACTTTTCATCTTCGACGCCGCCCGAAATGACCATCGGAAAGCTACCGGGGAAGCCGACGTTGACGGTGCCATCGCCGTTTTCGGTCAGTGTGACCTCGGGCATGGTCATCTGGAACTGGCCGTCCTCTTCAGGGAAGTCCATGGACAGGGTCATGTCGTTGATGGTCATGACATCGCCAGCGCTGCTGGGTTCACCCTCGACCGTGTAACCTACGGACCGGAAATACTCTTGCCAGTCGTTCCAGACGTCATTTGCAGTCAGGTCGGCATATGCACCTTGAGTTGCGACGGTACAAGCCAGAACGGCGCCACAGCTGCGGCGGATGAAAACAGACATAAGGTAACCCTTCTTGATCAATTTGCGCGCATGGTCGGGCTTGTGGCAGGCATCGTCAAGGGGGCAAGGGCTGGACCCTTTCCCCGTTTCCGCGTTACGCCTGTAGCCAAAGGTCAGCCCAAGACGTGAGGAGCGTTAAATGCAGGGAAAAACAGTACTCATAACAGGGGCCAGCCGTGGAATCGGCGCCGAGGCCGCGCGCGTGTTTGCCGCAGCGGGGGCGAAAGTCGCGCTGGTGGCCCGTAGTCATGATCAAATTGATACGCTTGCGGCTGCGTTGGGCGACAATGCGATGGCACTGGCTTGCGACGTCAGCGACTTCACGCAGGTCGAACAAGCGGTGGCCGATTGCGTCGCGCGTTTCGGCGGTTTGGACGTTCTGATTGGCAACGCGGGTGTCATCGAGCCGATCTTTCACCTGTCGAACGCTGATGTCAGCGCCTGGAGTCAGGCCATTGATATCAACCTGAAGGGTGTTTTCTACGGCATGCGTGCCGCTCTGCCGGTGATGCGGGCGGCGGGTGGAGGGACGGTTCTGACCGTTTCCTCAGGCGCTGCCTCGAACCCGGTTGAGGCGTGGAGCCACTATTGCGCCTCGAAAGCCGGGGCCAAGATGCTGACGGAATGTCTGCATCTGGAAGAGGCTCACAACGGCATCCGCGCCATGGGCTTGTCGCCGGGCACAGTGGCAACCGATATGCAGCGTGTCATCAAGGCCAGCGGCATCAACCCCGTCAGCCAGCTGGACTGGGATGTCCACATCCCGGCGGATTGGCCCGCACGGGCATTGCTGTGGATGTGTTCTTCGGACGCTGACGAATACTTGGGGGCTGAGATTTCCCTGCGCCAAGACGACATTCGCCAAAGGATCGGCCTGACGTGATTGAACTGACTAAGGAAGAAGGTTTGTGGACCGTCACGATCAACAATCCGGGCAAGGCCAACGCACTGACCGGCGCGATGCTGACCGAGTTGGCCGAAATTTCTGAGGCCGCAACCGAGGCGCGCGCCCTGATCCTGACCGGCGCGGGCAAGGTCTTCAGCGCCGGCGCTGATCTGGAGGAAGCCCGCGCGGGGCTTGCCACCTCGGATGTCTGGGAGCGGTTGTCAGGTGCAATCGCGGCGCTGCCCTGCCTGACCGTTGCGGCACTGAACGGAACGCTGGCGGGCGGTGCAAACGGCATGGCATTGGCTTGCGACCTGCGAATCGCTGTGCCTTCCGCCAAGTTCTTCTATCCGGTGATGAAGCTGGGCTTTCTGCCACAACCCTCCGACCCCAAGCGCATGGCCGCATTGATTGGTCCGGCGCGCACCAAGTTGATTCTGATGTCGGGCCAAAAGATCTCGGCTGAGGAGGCTTATGTGTTCGGTCTGGTGGATCGCGTTGTCTCGCCGGACGATCTGATGTCGACGGCGCGCGAGCTGGTGGCCGACAGCCTGGCGGCCAAACCAGAGATCGCAGCGGGGATTGCAGAGCTTTGTCGCTGAGATTGTCCGCAGTCAGGCTGCGCGTCGCTGATCCGGTTCGTCTGGCCGGATTCTATCGGGATGTTTTGGGTATGTCTGTGCAGGAAGTCGGCGAATCCCGGCGTGTAGGATACGCTGGCGAAGATGCTGATCTGCTGCTGTTACCGGGGGGTAGGGGGTATTCCCACGATCAGGGGCATCGCTATTGGAAGATTGGGATCACTCTGCCCGATGTCGATCTGGCCGCCGATACGCTTCGAGCCAAAGGCTATATTGTCAGCGAGCCACGTCAGTTCCTCGATATTGGGTATATGGCGCATCTCAGCGACCCTGAAGGCTTTGTGATCGAGCTTTTGCAGCACGATTTTGAAGGCAACCGCCCGGAAAATGCCGCCGACCCTGCGGTCCCGTTCGCCGGCGCGCGAGTGGGTCAGATCACCTTGCGCACTGGGGATATCTCCGTCGAGGATACGTTCTGTCGTGCTCAGGGTATGAAGCTTCTGTCGATGCAGGACGTAGCGGCCTATGGGTTTGACCTGCATTTCTATGCCTTCACGCAAGAGGCTCCGCCTGATCCTGACCTTTGGGCGGTCGAGAATCGCGAATGGCTCTGGAAACGCCCCTACACAACGCTGGAGTTCCAGCATGTGCAAGGCGCGCAATTCGCGCCTGTTCCCGACTATCAGGGGATCGAGGTCGAGGGTCTGCCCTCCGCACTTTCAGATGCGTTTGGCGATCCGGTTCTGCCAGGCTAAAGCGCTTCGCGTTTTACTTGAGGTGAGATCGTCGAAATGCGCGTTCGACCGCAGGGAGAGGCAGCGTATTTCGCTTCAAATCAAACGCAAAGCGATTTGATCAGCGCCCGCGTCGTTTGCCCGGAACTTTCGAACGGAAACCGGGCGGGCGTTTGCGCACCCAACTCAGGAATTTCTCAAGCCTTGGATGGGCGCGCAGGGCCTCGACCGTGTTGAAGCTGCGTGCCAGCTCGGCCTCGGACAGGGTGGCGTGGACCTCTTTGTGGCAGATCTGGTGCAGCAGAACGGTTGGTCCGCCCTTGCCTCCTTTGAGTTTTGGGATCAGATGATGCAGGCTGCCGCCGCCATCGGGAATGGGGCGGTCGCAAAGCGGGCAGATCGGATCACTGTTCGCCATGGTTGGGAATGATGCGCCTGCGGGCGGCGAAGGCAAGAGGGCGAGGATGGCGCAGGCAGTGGTGATCGGGGCAGGACCGGCCGGGTTGATGGCGGCCGAGCAGCTTGCCCTTGCCGGTCACTCGGTTCTGGTGGCCGAAGCCAAGCCTTCGGTCGCGCGCAAGTTCCTCATGGCGGGCAAGTCGGGTCTCAACCTAACCAAGGATGAGTCCCTTGAGACACTGATTCAATCTTATAATGAAGCCGCAGGCTGGCTTCGCCCGATGCTGGCTGAGTTCGACGCGCAGGCTGTGCAGTACTGGGCGCGCGACTTGGGGCAAGAGCTTTTCACCGGCTCAACAGGCCGTGTTTTTCCAACCGTTATGAAAGCCTCACCCTTGCTGCGTGCATGGCTGGCGCGTCTTTCGGATAGTGGTGTCGAGATCCGAACCCGCTGGCGCTGGACTGGGTGGGAGGGCGAAGCTCTGGTGTTTGATACCCCGGATGGTCCGCAACGGCTGCAGCCCGACGCAACCGTGCTTGCCATGGGCGGGGCCAGCTGGGCGCGGTTGGGCTCGGACGGGGCCTGGGCGCCATGGCTGGCAGAGAAAGGCGTGCAACTCGCACCGTTTGCACCCGCAAATGCTGGGCTTTTGATCGACTGGTCAGATCACATGACCGTGCATTTTGGCGCGCCGATCAAAGGGGTCGCGCTACAAGCCGGCACCCAGCGCACACGGGGCGAGGCGGTGATCTCGGCCCGCGGCTTGGAAGGCGGAGGCATCTACACCATCTGCAAGCCGGTGCGAGAGGGCGAGCCGCTGACGATTGACCTGATGCCTGACTTGTCGACCTCGGAAGTGGTCGCGCGCCTGGCAAAACCGCGCGGCAAGATGAGCTTGTCCAATCACCTGCGCAAAGCCCTGAAACTTGGACCGGTGCGAACCGCGATGCTGATGGAGTTCGCCCGCCCGCTTCCAACTGCGCCGGAAGACGTGGCCGCGTTGATCAAAGCCCTGCCAATACGCCATGCGGGATTGCGCCCGATGGATGAGGCGATCTCGACCGCTGGAGGCGTCAAACGCGCTGTTGTGAACGACGAATTGATGCTGACTGCGATGCCCGGAGTGTTCTGTACCGGTGAGATGTTGGATTGGGAGGCACCCACCGGCGGTTACCTTCTCACGGCCTGTCTGGCGACGGGGCGTTGGGCAGGAAGGTCGGTTGGGGATTGGCTGAGGCGCTAACGCGACCGGGCCAGCATCGCCAGCCGGATCATCGCGCGTTCGACCAAGGCCATCGCAGGGGCCGTTTGCCCGGCCGAGCGTAGCGACAGGTCGGTATCTGTCAGCACTGTCAGCGCCGTTTGCAACTTGGGCGCACCCCAACCTTGAGCCTGCCGCAAAATACGGTCGCGTCGTTTGCCATAGACGGGCGGGCGCAGCTTGCCGATGCCTTGCGCCGCACCGCCCGGATCAGATGCGCAGGCGTAAAGCGTGCGGAAATGGCGGGTCGCGCCGATACACAGCGTCACCCCGTTGGTGCCCTGCGCCTGCAGACGACGGATCAGCGGCCCGATCTCTCCGGCGCGGCCTTCGGCGACCACGTTCAATACATCATCCAGCGCGGCCTCGGTCGAGCGGGGCGCGCAGGCTTCGATATCTTCCAGGCCGAGTTCGCTCTCGTCGCCCCGTTTATAAAGCGACAGCTTCTCGACCGTTTGGGTGAAATCACCGGGGGTGAGGCTGACCGCCAACTCTCCCAGCGCCGACATCGCGTCGCGCGGGATGTTCTTCAAGCCGGCCTGCGTCAGAACCCGTTCGACTTCGGCCCGAGAGGGCGGATCGTCGTAAATGCCCACCGCGTAGGCCGCCGGGTGCGATTCGAAGGCCTTGCGGATTTTCGAGCTGGCTTTCAGCTGGCCTGCTGTCACTATGATCTGAGCATCGCCGGGAGTCCAATCCTCAAGCGCGGCGAGGATCGAGGGCGCGGCGGTATCGGTTGCTTCTTCCACGAACACCGCGCGCGGGCCGGGGAAAAAACCAACCGCTTTGACCGCATCCAGCAATAGCGCCGGGTCGCCGCGCAGATTGCTGCCAGGCATTCGGGTCAGACGCATCTCTTCTTCGGCATTTGCCCCAAGCAACGCGGTCAACACCTGTTGGCGCTTCAAAGCCACGCGCATGGTGTCGGCGCCGTAGATCAGCAACCCGGTTTTGTCCGCGTCCGGTCTGGCAAGATACCCGTCAGCCTCGCGCGGGCTCAACTTCATGAGGTCAGGCCCGGCGTCGCATAGAGGCGATTGACGATCTGGTCGGACAGAATCACCATCAGGCGCTCACGGGCGTCGCGCTCATCCGCAAGGGTGGAAACGGTCGAGCCTGCCGCGGAATAGCCCACGAAATCCGTAACTTCGCCCGAGGCCAGAATCTGCCCTGTTTCATTCGATTTCAGCGTGTATTCGGCGCGCCCGTCGATAGACAAGCGGTTGATTTCGTTGGTGGTCGTGATCGCAGCGGCCTGCACGGCGGTCTCAACACGGACATCCAGACGATAGGCATTGCCTGAGGTCGCGCTGCGCCCCAGCTTTTGTTCGAGGTTCTGAACCAGCAGGAAACTGTCGACCGTGTTTGGGGCCGATACCTCAACCTTGCCAAAGAGTTCCGAGCCCGCTCCGCCAGGCGCATAGATCGGTTCGAACCCGCAGGCGGCCCCAAGAAAACAGGCCGTCAGCGGGGCAAACAAAAAACTTCTGCGGTTAAACGACGACATTCACGATCCGGCCCGGGACAACAATCACCTTCTTCGGCGCGGCTCCCTCCAACGCCTTTTGCACAGCTTCGGTGCTGAGCGCGATTTTTTCAACCTCATCCTTGGGCATATCCTTGGGAACGCTGATTTCCGCGCGGCGTTTGCCGTTGATCTGGATCGGCAGGGTGATGGTGTTATCGACCAGCATCGCCTCATCCGCGACCGGCCAAGCAGCTATTGCCACAAGACCCTCACCACCCAGCAGTTGCCAGAGTTCCTCGGACAGGTGTGGGGTCATCGGCGACATCAACTGTGCCAAAGTCTTAGCGGCTTCGCGCTTGGCCTCGGTTCCCGCTTTCGACTTCGCCAGAGTATTGGTGAAGGCATAAAGCTTGGCAATCGAGGCGTTGAAGCCAAAGGATTCTACTCCCCCCGACACGTCATGGATCGCTTTGTGCATCTCGCGCAGCAGGGTTTCGTCTTCACTATTGGCCGGAACGTCCGACTCGGCGATTTCGGAGGCGATGCGATGGACACGGCTGAGGTGCTTGAACGCGGCCTCGGCACCGGAAGCTGTCCATTCCACGTCCCGCTCGGGTGGCGAATCGGACAGGACGAACCAACGAGCAGTATCTGCGCCAAAGGCCGAGATAATGCTTACCGGGTCCACAACGTTTTTCTTGGATTTCGACATTTTGGCCGAAGGGATGATCTCGACCTCGGTGCCATCGGCCAATTTGCCGTCGGTCACGTCCTCGGGCAGGTGATAGACCGTACGGCCATTGGTGTCGCGCGTCTGGTAGATCTCATGTGTGACCATGCCCTGAGTGAAGAGCGCATTGAACGGCTCAATGGCCTTTTGCGGCAGGTGGCCGGTGATCTGCATCGCCCGCGCGAAGAAGCGGGAATAGAGCAGGTGCAGAATCGCGTGCTCAATACCACCGATATACTGGTCGACATTCATCCAGTACTCGGCCTCAGCCAGATCGGTCGGGGTTTCCGCGCGTGGAGCGGTGAAACGGGCGTAGTACCAAGACGAATCGACAAACGTGTCCATCGTGTCGGTCTCACGTTTGGCCGGAGCGCCACAGGACGGGCAGGGCGTATCCCGCCAGCTGGGGTGCCGGTCGAGCGGATTTCCGGGGATCGAGAAGTCGATGGCTTTGCCGTTGCCATCATCATAGGGCAGCTCGATCGGCAGGTTCTCTTTCTTCTCGGGTACCGTGCCGCATTTTTCGCAGTGGACCACGGGAATCGGGCAGCCCCAGTAGCGCTGGCGGCTCAGACCCCAGTCGCGCAGGCGGAATTTGGTGACACCTTCGCCCCAACCCGCCTTTTCGGCAAAATCGACGGTGGCGTTGATGGCCTCTTCGCCGGTTGCCTCGGTCAGGCCCGCGAAATGGTTCACCCAGCGGACTTTCTCGGTTTTTGGCGGAACGAATGCGAGCTTGTCGACCGGAGACTCATCGTCCAGCGCAAAGAACGTATCGACCGCGGGCAGGCCGTATTTGCGACAGAAATCCAGATCGCGCTGGTCATGGGCCGGGCAGGCGAAGATCGCGCCGGTGCCGTAGTCCATCAGGATGAAGTTTGCGATCCAAACCGGCAGTTCCCAATTCGGATCCAGAGGGTGCTTGACCTTTATACCTGTGTCGTAGCCCAGTTTCTCGGCGGTCTCGATCGCTTCTTCGGTGGTGCCACCTTTGCGGCATTCAGCAACAAATTCAGCGACTTCAGGGTTTTCAGCCTCAAGCTGTTTGGCAATCGGGTGATCTGGCGAGATGCCGACAAATGACGCGCCCAACAGGGTGTCGGGGCGAGTCGTGTAGACGGTGATCGGCTCACCTCCATCGGTTCGTTCAAAGCCAAATTGCAGACCACGCGATTTGCCAATCCAGTTCTCCTGCATCAGGCGGACTTTGGCGGGCCAGTTTTCAAGCGTGTCCAGGGCCTTCAGCAGCTCCTCGGAGTAGTCCGAGATCTTGAAGAACCATTGCGTCAGCTCGCGCCGTTCCACCAGAGCGCCCGAGCGCCAGCCGCGCCCGTTTTCGACCTGCTCGTTGGCCAGAACGGTCATATCGACCGGATCCCAGTTCACCACGGCGTTCTTACGGTAAACCAGCCCGGCCTCGAGCATATCGAGGAACAGCGCCTGCTGCTGGCCATAATATTCCGGGTCACAGGTGGCGAATTCGCGCGACCAGTCGATCGACAGGCCCAGAGGTTTCATCTGCCCGCGCATGTCGGCGATATTACCATAGGTCCAGTCTTTGGGGTGGCCGCCGATCGCCATCGCGGCGTTCTCGGCCGGCATGCCGAACGCGTCCCACCCCATCGGGTGCAAGACGTTGTGGCCGGTCGCCAGCTTGTGCCGCGCGATCACGTCACCCATCGTGTAGTTGCGCACGTGACCCATGTGGATTCGGCCAGACGGGTAGGGGAACATCTCAAGCACGTAGTATTTCGGCTTGTCCGCCTTGTGGTCGGCGGTGAAGATTCCGGCCTTGTCCCAGGCCTCTTGCCATTTTGCTTCGATTTCACTGGCCGAGTAGCGCGACATCATGCGGTCCTTCGTAACTGAAAACGCCGGGTAGGAACCCGGCGTGGTCTTTAGAGCGATTTTGATCGGGTTGCTAGAACTTGTTGTCTGCAATCCTTAGTTGTCGTGCGCGCGAGAGGATGGCGTCTTCAACCGCGCGGGTCGTAGCAGCGCTGACCGGAGACCCTCCGCTGGACTGCAAGGCAACAGACAATGACCGTGCGGCCAGCGCGGGGTCGCTGATGTGAACAGTGGCCCGATATTGCCGCCCTCCGCCCGGAGGCGTGCCGTAACCCGTTACGATCACGCCAGTAAACGGATCGACCTCTTGCACGGGCAGGAAATTCAATACGTCCAGAGACGCGGCCCAAAGGTAGCGATTCACATTGGTGGTTTGCTCTGCATTGTTGGGTCCGAAGACGTCCCAGATCGTGGATCGGTTGGGATCGTTCAGCTCTCGTTCTTCGGTGCGTGTGCTTTCCGTATTCAGCAAATCGGGATTCGGCGCAGCACCCCGATTCTGCCCACATGCCGACACGGCTGCGGTCAGCATGATCAAACCCAAAGTCGTCGGCAAGCGCATGGTCGGTTGGTCCTGTTTCGCTGTATTTGCGTTCTTTGGATGTTACTCCTAGCCAAGGACCCTTTGCGCAACAAGCCTATTCTTATCAAATCCCACTATATCCAAGTTACAGGACGGTGATCAGGACTGTGGCATCCTTGCACCAATCCAACTTCAATGCAGTCCCGGCATTTAGCCCAACCTTGCACAAAGGGGGGGAAAAGAGCGAAACGATGTCCGTGCTGAGACATATGCTTTGCATGTGTCGAGTAGATAAAACTTTTTGAAACCGAGGGAAACAAGATGAAAAAAGTTCTCTTCGCAACGACGGCGCTGGTAGCGACCGCAGGCGTTGCAGCAGCTGAAGTTAACTTCAGCGGTTACGGCCGTTTTGGTCTGGGTTACGTTGAAGATCGTAGCCGCACCGTGACCGCCACCGGTCCTGGTGCCGATGGCCTGAACGGCACTGCTGACGACGTGAGCGCATCCGGTTCCATCGAATCTGATGACGTAATCCTGGTATCGCGCTTCCGCCTGAACATTGACGGCATTGCAGAAACTGATGGCGGCGTTCGCTTCGAAGGTCGTGTTCGTGTACAGGCTGACGACGATGGCCAAGGTGAAGCTGGTACAGCTCAGCTGAACGGCGCACGTTACTCGGTCATCTTCGGTGGTCTGCGTGTTGACGCTGGCAACATCGCCGGCTCGTTCGACAACCTCGCAAACTACTACGGCTACGAAGTAGGTCTGGAAACATTCCTGGGTCAGTACTCGGGTGTTGACTATAGCTTCGCAACCTACAGCTCGGGTGGCGCAGGCGTAAACGGCGTCTTCTTCCAGTACGCTGTTGGTGACTTCGCATTCGGCGCGTCGTACGACCAAGCTGCATCCATCACCTCGACTGGTGCTGCAGGTGATCCAGCCCTCGTTGTGACCGAAACCGATGCAGACCGTTGGGACATCAGCGCGACCTACACCTTCAACAACATCACTGCCGCTCTGGCCTACGGTCAGACCGACGGTGGTACGGGCGACGACCCAAGCCTGACAGTTCTTACCCTGGGTGGTGAATTCGGCGACCTGGCAGGTACCCTGTTTGTTGCAGACGATAACACCGAAGTAGACGCAACAGACGGCACTGCATACGGCCTGTCGTTGGCCTACAACGTTGGCGCTGCGACCACCATCCAGTTCGTCTACGGTGACGGTTCGGCTGATGGCGATACCCGCAACGTTGGTATCGGCGCTCACTACGACCTGGGTGGCGGTGTATCGCTGCGCGGTGGTATCGGCCAGATCAAAGAAGGTGACGCAGACAGCTTTGTCCGCGCCGACTTTGGTGCCCAGTTCAACTTCTAAGTTGATCTAAACCAAACGGTTCTAGGGCGGGTCTTCGGACCCGCCCTTTTCTTTTGCGCCGACATGGTGTTTGTCTCGCTGCAAACCAGATTTGAGGATCATCATGTCGCTGTCAGAGATTTCCGCCCGTATCGCAAAAGCCGAAGCCAAAGCAGGGCGGGCTGCCGGGTCGGTGAAGCTGATCGCCGTATCCAAGGTACAGCCAAATGAGCGTGTGCAGGATGTGCTGGAACAGGGTCATCGGTGCTTTGGCGAGAACCGCGTGCAGGAGGCAGCCGGAAAGTGGCCCGCGTTCAAGGAGCAATTCGCCGGCATTGATCTACACTTGATCGGCCCGCTGCAAACAAACAAAGCCCGTCAGGCGATGGAGCTTTGCGATGCCATCCACTCGGTCGATCGCCCGAAACTGGCCAATACTCTGGCACGGTTGGCGCAGGAGCTTGGGTCCTGTCCGGACCTCTTCATTCAGGTCAATACGGGGGAAGAGGAACAGAAGGCCGGTATCCTTCCTGCAGATGCGGACGGGTTCATTGCAGAATGCCGGGCGCTGGACCTGCCCATACGCGGTCTGATGTGCATCCCGCCGGTCGAGGAAGAACCCGCGCTGCATTTTGCCTTGCTGGCGAAGATTGCTGCCCGCAATGACCTCGAGGGTCTTTCAATGGGCATGAGCGGCGATTTCGAACAGGCGATTGCGCTTGGGGCCACCCATGTGCGTGTCGGATCGGCCATCTTTGGCGAACGGGTCAGACCTCAGGAATGATCAGGCGGGTGCCGGACGTGATCCGCTCGGCTATCCAGCGTAGATGATCGCGGCGAAAGGCGACGCAACCCTCTGTCGGATAACCCAGTCTCCGCCACTGGTGCAGGAAGATGGCAGAGCCTTTGTCCGGCACCGCATTCGGCCAGTTCCAATCGGTCAGCAGCACCAGATCATAGAGAGGGTCCGCGCGGCGTAGCCGTTCATGGCTGAACGGATAGGGGGCAGTGACCAGTTGGTTGTAGCGGCTGTCTTTGGAATCGTCTGACCAAAGGTCTTGCGGGCCGATCGGAATCGCCCATGACGTGGGGGCCGAGATCCGATCCGCGCGGTAGAGCATTCCGACAATGCGATGAACACCGACCGGCGTAGCGCCATCGCCTTCGCGTTTGGCAGTACTTCGCCCGCCTTTCCCGATCGAGCAGGGAAAGGACCGTCCCCGGAACCGAATACCACGTGGGGTCAGCACCAAATCTGCGGGTGTCACAGCAAATGCCCGGATTTCGCAGCCTTGGTCTCAAGATATCCGCGGTTATGGGCGGTCTCCCCGACTTTCAGCGGAACCCGTTCGGCGACGGCGATCCCTGTCCGCTCCATCATGGCGATCTTCGCAGGGTTGTTGGTCAGCAACCGGACAGAGCTGAAGCCCAGCGATTTCAGAATATCCGACCCGAGGCGGAAGTCGCGCTCATCATCTTCAAACCCAAGGCGGTGGTTGGCTTCGACCGTGTCAAAGCCCTGATCCTGCAGGAAGTAAGCGCGCATCTTGTTGGCCAGTCCGATTCCGCGCCCTTCCTGATTTAGATAGAGCAACACGCCAGCGCCCTCGGCACCCATCTGAGCCAGTGCGCCGCGCAGCTGAGGGCCGCAATCGCATTTCAGACTGCCCATGATGTCGCCGGTAAAACAGGCCGAATGAAGCCGAGCCAAGACGGGCTTGCTGCGATCCGGTCGCCCGACCTCGACCGCGTAATGCTCTTCCCCGCCGTCTTCAGGGCGGAAAACGTGCAACCGACCGGCCTCGGACACCTCCATCGGCAAGCGCGCGGCGACAACCGGGTGCAGGGCGCTGCGATCTGCCAGATGCGGCGCGGCCCGGGAGTGATCTATGCAAGTCAACCCGTGGGTTGCCACGAAATTGCGGCCGTCTTCGACCGGCAGCACCACGGCGGCCGGCAGCAATCGGGCGGATTTGGCCAGAGCGATTGCAATGCGGTGCAGGTTGGCATTGCCCTGCCTTTCGGTCATCAGCGGGCCTTTCATCGGCGCATTCAGATCGTCCGATGGATCCGCCACCGCCTGAACCCATGCCATGTCTGCATCTGCCGGGATCAACACCCGCGCCAGATCGCCATCGTAAGCGCGTGCTTTCAGCGTTTCCGCCCGTCGCCCGGTGATGGCCACCACAGGTGCCCCACCCAAACTGCGAAGATCGGCCAGTCGTTGGGGCGTGATCGTCTCAGCCGAGATGGCCAGAACGCTGCCGCCATTGTCATCCACCAGCACGATTGGCACGCCCATCCGCAGGTCAGCCCGCGCGCGCGCCAGCAATTCGGTGATATCGGGGATGAGACTCATCTATGTTACCCTATAACGTTCGACCCTTTTCCTAGCGCTTTCGGCTGGAATTGTGAAACATTTCCGCTGCGTCTGACACGAAGGCGTGAGACGGTTGCAGTAAATCTTGTTGATTGCATATTCCACACGCAAGTGATGGGAAAGGCTTTGGAGGACCCAAGAATGGCTCAGCTCAAGAAAATCCTATTGGTGGATGATGACGAGGACCTGCGCGAGGCGCTCAGCGAGCAACTTGTGATGACCGAGGATTTCGACGTGTTCGAAGCCTCTGACGGAGCGTCCGCAATGGAGCGCGCGCGCGAAGCGATCTATGACCTCGTGATTCTGGATGTGGGTCTTCCCGACACGGACGGTCGAGAGCTGTGCCGCCTGATGCGTAAGCAGGGTGTCAAAAGCCCGATCCTGATGCTGACCGGCCATGACAGTGACGCGGACACGATCCTGGGTCTGGATGCCGGTGCCAATGACTATGTCCCCAAGCCCTTCAAATTCCCGGTTTTGCTGGCCCGCATCCGCGCGCAGTTGCGTCAGCATGAACAGTCCGAAGACGCCGTATTTGTGCTTGGCCCCTACACGTTCAAGCCTGCAATGAAGATGCTGATCACCGAGGAAGACCGGAAAATCCGTCTGACCGAGAAGGAAACCAACATCCTCAAGTTCCTCTACCGCTCGACCGATGGTGTGGTGGCGCGCGACGTCCTGCTACATGAGGTCTGGGGCTATAACGCGGGTGTGACGACTCACACGCTTGAGACGCACATCTACCGCCTGCGTCAGAAAATCGAGCCTGATCCGTCAAATGCTCGCCTTTTGGTCACAGAGTCAGGTGGATATCGACTGGTATCTTGATCCGAGGTGGATTGATTTGGATCAAAGTGATACCCTGAAGTCATAATTAGGTTACTCCCAACCCGTGCATGTCCGGGTAATGACATGTACCTCCCTGTTGGACTGCCGGGCCAGATGGCCCGGCTTTTTTCGTTGAGCGCCTTCGCAACCGCTCATTCTTGGGTTGCGGGCCGCTTGTCACTACACGCTCAGAAAAAGCTTGGTTTACTCGGCAAGATTCGTGTTACGAACCGGTGCCTGAGGCATAGGTCCTTTCGCGGTCTACGCACTTCGGGGGTTGCGTTACGGTCGACAGGATGGCATTTGTTCTCTGTATGTTCCATCTATTTCGCGAGATATATTATGTCCCTAAATTACGTGATGATCGGTTCAAACGATGTAGCAAAGGCGAGGGATTACTTCGATGCCGTCCTGCCTCTGATTGGTGGAATGGTGGTCATGGAATTCATGCCCCATGGATTTTGCTATGGTCTGCGCGGTGGTGGACGGATTTGGGTCGCGCCGCCGTTCAACAAGGAAACAGCAACGCCGGGCAATGGGAATATGGTCGGTTTGCTTTGTGAAAGTGAAGAAGAAGTGCAGGCAGCCCATGCGGCGGCTCTCTCTGCTGGCGGGACCAACGAAGGGGAGCCGGGATCACGCCCGCAATATGGCCCTGACTTCTATGGAGCTTACGTCCGGGATCTTGATGGCAACAAAATGAGTTTCGTCTATTTCGGCGATGCGGACTGATCGCAGCAAAAGCTTGTGTCGCCCGCATAGCAGTCATTGACGAACCCTAGCCGTTTGTGGCCTGTTCTCGTGGCGCCCAACGCCGTGCCACGCCAAGCCCGACTTCGACAGAGGATTCCCCTACTATGCCCTTCACCCTTGCCACCTGGAACATCAACTCGGTCCGCCTGCGCGAGCCTATCGTGCTGAAATTGCTGCAGGAAGAGGCTCCGGATGTGCTGTGTTTGCAGGAATGCAAGTCTCCGGTTGAAAAGATTCCGACCGAAGGATTTGCGGAGCTGGGATACACCCACATGGTGGCTCGTGGGCAGAAGGGGTACAACGGTGTCGCCATCCTGTCGCGCATCCCGATGGAGGAGGTAGGCGAAAAGGATTTCGCCAGTCTCGGCCATGCCCGCCACATCGCCGCGCGGTTGGAAAATGGCGTCACCATCCAAAACTTCTATGTCCCTGCAGGCGGGGATGTGCCGGATCGGGCGGTGAATGAGAAGTTCGGGCAAAAGCTCGACTACCTCACCGATATGCGCGACTGGTTCCATGCGGAAAAGCCTGAAAAATCCATTCTGGTTGGTGATCTGAACATCGCCCCGCGCGAGGACGATGTGTGGTCGCACAAACAACTGCTCAAGGTCGTCTCGCACACGCCGATTGAGGTTGAAGCGCTGGCCGAAACACAGGATGCGTGCGGTTGGGTGGATATCACCCGGCAAGACATCCCTGAAGGGCAACTTTACAGCTGGTGGTCCTACCGGGCGCGCGATTGGGATGCAGCTGACAAGGGGCGGCGGCTGGATCATGTCTGGGCCACGCCGGATATCTCGAACGCGGGGCATTCAAGCCGGGTCCTGCGGGACGCGCGCGGATGGGAAAAACCAAGCGACCACGCCCCGGTTTTCGCCAGTTTCGACCTTTAGACTTGCAACTCGGCTCTTGGTTTCTGCAGCAAGGGACTGCATATAGGGCGCACGTTTGAACCGGAGAGTGAATGCCATGGACCTTCTGAGCGGCACGGAAAGCACCTCAGCCACCGATCTGATCAAGGACAGCAGCGAAGCCACCTTTATGGAGGATGTTGTCGAGGCGTCGCAGGAAATTCCGGTGATCGTGGATTTCTGGGCCCCTTGGTGTGGGCCGTGCAAGACGCTTGGGCCCGCGCTTGAAGAGGCGGTGACCGCGGCCAAAGGCGCGGTCAAGATGGTCAAAATTAACGTAGATGAGGCGCAAATGATCGCGTCTCAGATGCGCATTCAGTCGATTCCGACCGTCTATGCATTCTTCAAGGGTCAGCCGGTGGACGGCTTTCAAGGCGCTTTGCCGGGTTCCGAGATCAAGGCCTTTATCGACCGCGTGATCGAGGCGACCGGTGGCGAAAGCCCCGGTGGTCAACTGGAGGATGCCGTACAAGCAGCCGAGGAAATGCTGGCAGAAGGCGCAGCCGTGGATGCGGCGCAGACCTTTGCCGCGATTCTGGGCGAAGACCCCAACCATGCCGCTGCCTATGGTGGTCTGGTGCGGGCGCATATTGCCTCGGGCGATCTGGAACAGGCCGAGGCGATCCTGAACGGTGCGCCTGCCGAGATATCCAACGCTCCGGAACTCGAAGCCGCTCATGCCCAATTGGAGCTGGCCAAGCAAGCGGCGGATGCGGGCCCGGTGGCCGAGTTGACCGCAGCCGTTGAGGCCGATCCCGACAATCATCAGGCTCGGTTCGATCTGGCGCAGGCCCTGCACGCAAATGGCGATGTGGAAGCGGCCGTGACACAGCTGTTGGAGCTGTTCCGCCGCGATCGTGAGTGGAACGAGGGTGCTGCCAAAACGCAGCTGTTCACGATCTTCGACGCGCTCAAGCCAAAC
Source organism: Ruegeria sp. BG11 (assembly GCF_056538565.1). Lineage (NCBI taxonomy): Bacteria > Pseudomonadati > Pseudomonadota > Alphaproteobacteria > Rhodobacterales > Roseobacteraceae > Ruegeria > Ruegeria sp. BG11. The sequence continues at coordinate 146,641 of NZ_JBQFTH010000008.1, forward strand.
GATCCGATTGTTCTGAACGGGCGGCGCAAACTCAGCTCGATGATATTTGCCTAATTTCGGATCAGAGCTAGACTCGGGTCTATGATTCATCCCGCCGACTTGCCGGATACGATATCCGTATTTCCACTGCCCGGGGCGCTGCTGCTGCCCCGGTCGCGACTTCCGTTGCACATCTTCGAGCCGCGCTACCTGCAGATGCTGGACGATGCCCTGAAAACAAAGGAGCGGCTTATCGGAATGGTTCAGCCGAACCCCTCGCTGAACGATGACACAAAGCTGCATCGGATCGGTTGTGCTGGTCGCGTAACGCAATTCTCCGAGACTGAGGATGGCCGCTATCTGATCACCCTGACCGGCGTGTCCCGGTTCCGTATCAAGTCCGAACTGGACGCCTTCACACCTTATCGCCGGTGCGAAGTGTCCTGGGATGGGTTTGACCGCGATCTTGGCAAGGCCGAGAAGGACGACGTTTTCGACCGCAGCCGCTTTCTGAACCTGCTGGAACGCTTCTTCGACTCGCGTGATCTGTCGACCGATTGGGATTCGCTGAAAGAAGCAGATGATGAGCTTTTGGTGAATTCCCTGTCGATGCTGATGGATTTCGATCCGGAGGACAAACAGGCCCTGCTAGAGGCCCCCTGTCTGCGCACAAGGCGTGAGACGCTGGTGACATTGATCGAATTCGCGCTGCGGGGCGGATCAAATGAGGAAAAACTGCAATGAGCGAGACTGAACACGCTTTTGACCGCCATATGCTTGAGGCGCTTATCTGCCCTCAGACGCATACGACGCTGCACTATGATGCTGACAAGCAGGAGCTGGTGTCGAAGGCTGCCGGTTTGGCCTTTCCGATCCGCAACGGCATCCCCGTGATGCTGGTCGATGAAGCCCGCGCGTTGGACTGAGCGTTTTTGAACGCTCAATTACGCTCTAGATTGCCCGTCCTTGCAAGAGCTTCGGCAGGTCGCCGGTCAACCCGGCGGCTTCGCGAACGAAGCCCCGGCGCAGGCCGGGAAGGGAGCCGACAATGCCCATCCCGATGTCCCGACCAAGGCGCAGCAGCGGGTTGTCATTCGAAAACAGCTTGTTGAACATATCGGTTGCCATCGCCAGCGAGGCTGTGTCGAACCGCCGCCATTCCTGATAGCGCTCCAGCACTAACACCGACCCGATATCCTCGCCACGCCGTCCGGCCAAGGTCAGCACTTCGGCCAAGGCGCCCACGTCCCTCAGCCCGGCGTTCAGGCCCTGGCCTGCAATAGGGTGCATCCCGTGTGCGGCGTCGCCGACAAGGGCCAGGCGATCCGAGATGAAGGAATTGGCGATGGTCAGGTTCAGTGGATAGGTAAAGCGGTCACCCTGCAGGCGGATATCGCCCAGAAAATCCCCGAACCGAGGGCGTAAGACCTGCAGGTATTCGGCCTCAGGCAAAGCGTTGATGCGCTGTGCTGCTTCGGTGCGTTCGCTCCAGACGATCGAGCTACGATTGCCGGTCAGTGGCAGGATCGCAAGCGGGCCGGGGGGCATGAAGAACTGATGGGCAATGCCGTGATGCGGCAGGTCGTGTTCAATTGCGCAGACAAGGGCTGTTTGGCCGTAATCCCAGCCGGTACGCTTGATCCCGGCGCGTGACGCGGTTCCACTACTGCGCCCGTCGCAGCCTACGATCAGATGGCCCTCAGCACTCGCACCATCATCCAGCGTCAACGTCACACCAGTTGCATCGACCTGTTGCGAAACGACCGTTCTGCCGTTGATCTGGGTGATCGCTTTGTCTTGCGCCATCGCCTCAAGAAACGCGCGGCGCAGGTGGCGATCTTCGACCATGTAGCCCATCGGGCCTTCCTCGATCTCGGTATGGTCGAAATGCATGAAAAAGGGTGACGGCCCGATACCCGCATGGCCATCGGTGACCTTGATCTCAAGCATGGGCTGGGCATGTTCCTCAACCCGCCCCCAGACACCGATTGCGTCAAGCAACCGCTTGGACGCCAGCGCCAGCGCATAAGACCGCCCGTCGAATGCCGCGTTCTTGCGGACCTTTTCGCCCAACGTGTCAATCACGCAAACAGAATGCCCGGTTTGCGCCAGTGCCAATGCAAGGGCCGCGCCGTTCAGGCCTCCGCCCACGATCAGGATTTTCGATGCCTGTGTCATGCCCTGCAATATGCGCGCCCTTTCGGGATTGTCCATGTGCGGTCCTGTCGCTACCGTCCCAGAAAGTCAGACGCAAGGAGGGGTGTGATGCAGGAATGGCTAACCATGACGGCCTGTGATTTGGGCCGTGGGATCGGGAAGGGGCAAATCGACCCCGTTGAACTGACCGAGACCTATCTGGCCGCCATTGACGCCCATCCCCACCGCGACCGTATCTATGCACGCGTCACCCATGACCGCGCCCGGTCTGAGGCGAAAGCCGCGAAAGAGCGCGCTGCCTTGGGCTTGCGTCGATCCTTGCTGGATGGCGTGCCGATCAGCTGGAAGGATCTGTTCGACACGGCTGGTATTGGAACCGAGGCGGGCTCGGCCCTGTTGAAAGGGCGAGTGCCGGACGCGGATGCGGTGGTCTTACGCAACGCAACGGCCATGGGCACCGTGTGCCTCGGCAAAACCCACATGAGCGAACTGGCGTTTTCGGGGCTAGGTTTGAACCCGATCACGGACACGCCGCCCTGTGTGGATGATGAGGATGCTGTGCCTGGTGGTTCATCCTCGGGCGCCGGGGCCTCGGTGGCTTGGGGGCTGGCGGCCTGCGGGATTGGCTCGGATACGGGTGGGTCGGTGCGAATCCCGGCAGCCTGGAACAATCTGGTGGGGCTGAAAACCACGGCCGGGCGGCTCAGCCTTGAAGGGGTCGTGCCACTTTGTCTGCGGTTCGACACGGTTGGCCCTCTGGCGCGTTCCGTCGAAGATGCCGCCCATATGCTGGCCATGCTGGAAGGCGGCACACCTGCGGATCTGCGGGGTGCCAGCCTGAAAGGCCGCCGCTTTGCCGAGTTGCAGAACGTCGCCAAGGACGACCTGCGCGATGCGCCGCGACAGGCCTTCGACGATGCGCTGGATCGTTTGCGCGATGCCGGGGCCGAGATTGTCCCGCTGGAGGTGCCTGAACTGCACGATGCTATGGCGCTTTCGGGTGTTCTCTACACGACTGAGGCCTACGGGCTGTGGAAAGACGTCATCGAAGCCAACCCCGAGGCGATGTATCCCGAGATTCTTGAGCGGTTCCGCACCGGCAAAGATGTTTCAGGCCCCGACTATGTGGCCGCGTGGTCCAAGCTCAAGGCCTGCCGTGCGGCATGGGATGCGGCGACCGCTGGTTTTGATGCGGTTCTGGCGCCAACCGCTCCCATCCTACCGCCCAACCTAGAGCGGCTCCTCAGCGATCACGACTATTACGTAACCGAGAATCTGTTGGCCCTGCGTAATACGCGTATCGGCAATCTGATGGGGCTTGCGGCGCTGACGCTACCAGCAAGAACTGCGGGTTGTGGATTGATGATGCTGGGTTATCCCGGCTCGGAAGAAGCGCTGCTGCGGTTGGGTTCGGCGGCGGAAACCGCATTGGCGTGAATGCCACAATCCCCTGATTCGGAACCTCTTTGTCTGGACGGGGCGGGGTCTGATCTGTAATCTGCCAATCAAACGGGGCGAAAACGATCCCGATATTGAGGCAGTAGATATGAATTTTCCCGAGCGGTTTTCGAACCTACCGGAATACGCATTCCCGCGTCTGCGCACCCTGTTGGACCACCATCAACCGGGCGGAGACGTGATTCACATGACCATCGGCGCGCCGATGCATGACTTCCCCGCTTGGGTCACAGACGTTATCACAGAAAACGCGGCTGGGTTTCAGGGCTATCCCCCGAATGAAGGCTCGCCCGAGCTGCGAGGTTCGATCACTGACTGGATCAGGCGCCGCTATGGCGTGACGATGGACCCCGATACCAACGTGATGGCCCTGAACGGCACGCGCGAGGGGCTTTACAATGCTGCCATGGCGCTGTGCCCCGAACAGAAGAACGGGCAAGATCCCATCATTCTGTGTCCGAACCCGTTTTATCAGGTCTATATGGTCGCCTCGATCTCGGTCCGGGCGCAGCCTTGCTTCGTGTCCGCCACCGCCGCGACCGGCCATTTGCCGGACTATACCAGCCTGTCTGAGGATGTGCTGAACCGGACGGTTGCCGCCTATATCTGCTCGCCTGCGAACCCGCAGGGGGCTGTCGCCTCGCGCGACTATTGGGCCGAGTTGATCGGCCTGGCCGAGAAATACGATTTCCGCATTTTCGCCGATGAGTGCTATTCCGAGATTTACCGCGATGAGGCCCCAACTGGTGCCCTGACCGTCGCGCAAGAGCTGGGCGCGGATCCTGAGCGGGTCTTGCTGTTCAACTCTCTTTCGAAACGGTCGAATTTGGCCGGGCTACGCTCGGGCCTGATTGCGGGCGGGCCGGACAGTATCAAACGGGTCAAACAGCTGCGCAACTATGCGGGTGCGCCATTGCCACTGCCGCTACAGGCTGCTGCCGCGCGCGTTTGGGCCGACGAGACGCATGTGATCGAGAACCGCGCGCTCTATCAAGAAAAATACGCCATCGCGGATGACGTCTTCTCAGGCCTGCAGGGCTACATGCCGCCCGAGGCCGGGTTTTTCCTGTGGCTGCCAGTCGAGAACGGCGAGGAAACCGCATTGAAGCTTTGGCAGGAGACCGGCGTTCGGGTCCTGCCGGGCGCATATCTTTCTCAAGGTGATCCGGGGCAAAACCCGGGCGAGCAATTTATCCGGGCCGCTTTGGTGGCTCCAAAAAAAGAGTTGCAGCAGGGGCTGATCAAGCTTCGTGACTGCATCTATTCGTGAGGTACGAGGGCAAAATGGCATCATTGAACGCGCGCAACCGCGATCCATTACTGGACAGCACGACTCAGGCCGCGATTGAGCGGCGAACCAAGGAACTGATCGGGATCGCTCTGATCCTGTTGGGGCTGGCCGCTGCGGCAATGATCTGGTCCTACACTCCGGAAGATCCGAATTGGATGGTCTCGACCGACGCGCCAGTGCAGAACTGGATGGGCCGGATCGGTGCCTCGATCGCTGCGCCGTTGTTCATGATCGTTGGCTGGGGCAGCTGGGGGATCGCGCTGGTTCTGATTGGTTGGGGTGTGCGTTTTGCCGGTCATTTCGGCGAAGACCGCGCCGTGGCGCGGCTGATCTTTGCGCCGATCTGGATCGCCGTCGTCTCGGTTTACGCCGCCACTCTGGTTCCAGGCGAGGTCTGGCGCGCGACCCATAGCTATGGGTTGGGCGGACTGTTTGGCGACACCGTCATGGGGGCTTTGCTGACGCTTCTGCCGATCTCCTCGCATTTCCTGGTCAAGCTGATGTCGCTGGCCATGGCCGTCGGAATGCTGGCGCTGGGTATTTTTGTTCTTGGCTTCACCAAAGTTGATGTCGCGCGTGGAACGCGAGCTTTCCTGCTGGGGCTGGTGATGTCATACGACATGCTGATGAACCTACTGGGTCGGGGCGCCTCGGCCACGGTACAGTCCGCGCGAGAGCGTCGTGAACAATGGAAAGAGCACCGCGCCGCGCGGATCGAACCCGTTTTCGACGACGAGATCGCGTTTGAAGACCCAATCTTCGAAGAGGTCGAGGAAGAACCCGAACCCGCCCCCAAAACCGGCCTTCTGGCCCGGATGCCAGCCCTGATCCGTCGCCCCGAGCCGCTGCCAGAGCCTGAATTGGTCGAAGCCATGCCAGTGCAGGGTTTTGATGAAATGCCGGGTGAAGATCGTATCCGCTCGAAGATTTCGGCCGCTGTGCGCAATCGCAAGGTGGCGACCGGTGAGATGGCCCCTGAACACGACCCCAACCTACCCCTGACCAAGGGCCGCGGTCGTGGACCGGACCCGCTGATCTTCAATCCCAGAGGGGCGAATGAATTGCCGCCCGAGCCGCCCATGACCGCTGCTGGTCTGCCACCCGAGCCTGTTTTGTCGGCTGAACCGACGTGGCAAGACACGGCGCATGACTATCAGCCCGAGCCCGACTATGAGCCAGAGGCAGACTACATGCCCGAAGATGACTGTGACGCGCATGCCTACGACGATGGCGCGGTGTTCGAAGATACGGCGACACCTGGACCGGTTGTGCCACAGCGCCCAGCCGTAAAGATCCCGGTGGCCGAGCCGCGCAAGCCGGTAGTGGCCCAACCCGTCCGTCGCACTCCGCCGCCGTCCCGTCGGGCACAGGCCGAGGCGCAGCCGACCCTGTCCTTCGAAGAACGGCATTCCGATTTCGAACTGCCCCCCTTGGGCCTGTTGTCCAACCCGGCCAGCATTCAGCGTCACCACCTGAGCGACGAGGCGCTGGAAGAAAACGCGCGGATGCTGGAGAACGTGTTGGACGACTACGGTGTGAAGGGTGAGATCGTCAGCGTCCGCCCCGGCCCCGTGGTCACCATGTATGAGCTGGAGCCCGCTCCGGGTCTGAAAGCCAGCCGCGTGATCGGTCTGGCCGACGATATCGCGCGGTCGATGTCGGCGCTGTCGGCTCGTGTTTCGACCCTGCCCGGACGCTCAGTGATCGGGATCGAACTGCCCAATGAAAACCGCGAGATGGTGGTGCTGCGCGAAATCCTCGCCAGCCGCGATTTCGGTGATGGCAACCATGCGCTGCCTCTTGCGCTGGGCAAGGATATTGGTGGTGAGTCCGTTGTGGCGAACCTGGCGAAGATGCCTCACCTGTTGATCGCGGGGACGACCGGCTCGGGTAAGTCGGTGGCGATCAACACCATGATCCTGTCGCTGCTCTATAAGCTGTCGCCGGACGAGTGCCGCCTGATCATGATCGACCCCAAGATGCTGGAACTGTCGGTTTATGACGGCATCCCGCACTTGCTCTCACCCGTTGTGACGGACCCGAAAAAGGCGGTTGTCGCCCTGAAATGGGTCGTGGGCGAAATGGAGGATCGTTATCGCAAGATGTCCAAGATGGGTGTCCGCAACATCGCAGGCTACAATGGCCGCGTGAAGGACGCGCTGGACAAGGGCGAGATGTTCAGCCGCACGGTCCAGACGGGCTTTGACGATGAAACAGGTGAACCCACCTTCGAGACCGAAGAATTCGCGCCCGAGGCGATGCCCTATATAGTCGTTATCGTAGACGAGATGGCCGACCTGATGATGGTCGCGGGCAAAGAGATCGAAGCCTGCATTCAGCGTCTGGCGCAGATGGCGCGGGCCTCGGGTATTCACTTGATCATGGCCACGCAGCGCCCCTCGGTCGACGTGATAACCGGTACGATCAAGGCGAACTTCCCGACCCGGATTTCGTTCCAAGTGACATCGAAGGTCGACAGCCGCACCATTCTGGGTGAGATGGGCGCCGAGCAACTGCTGGGGCAGGGTGACATGCTCTATATGGCGGGTGGTGCCAAGATTACCCGCTGCCACGGCCCGTTTGTCTCGGACGAAGAGGTCGAGGAAATCGTCAACCATTTGAAGCAATTCGGTCCGCCCGATTACATGAGCGGTGTGGTCGATGGCCCGGCTGAGGAAAAAGCCGACAACATCGACGCCGTATTGGGCCTGAGTACCGGTGGCAATACCAACGGCGAGGATGCGCTTTACGATCAGGCGGTGGCGATTGTGATCAAGGATCGCAAATGCTCGACCTCATACATCCAGCGGAAACTTGCCATCGGCTACAACAAGGCCGCCCGGCTGGTTGAGCAGATGGAGGACGAAGGCGTTGTTTCGGCGGCAAATCATGTCGGTAAGAGGGAAATCCTCGTCCCCGAGCAGTAGGATATTTAATAACAAGGGCAGAAGCCTTATCTGAGTCGTATGAAACAGATTGCTTTTGCCCTTGCTCTGACACTGGCCGCGCCTGCCGCATGGGCTGCGGACAAGCTGCCGCTGTCGGAGATCTCTAATTATCTGAACAAGATGAAAACGGTTCAGACCAGCTTTACCCAAGTGAATGATGATGGCTCGCTGAGTACCGGCAAGCTATGGATCCAACGGCCCGGTAAGATGCGGTTTGAATATGATCCGCCCGACAGCGCGGTTGTTCTTGCGCGTTCGGGGAGTGTTCAGATCTTTGATCCGAAATCCAACCAGCCGCCCGAACAATACCCGCTGAAACGGACGCCTCTTTCACTTGTGCTGGCTCGGAACGTAAATCTGGGGCAGGCCAACATGGTCGTCGGACACGACTTTGACGGGACCGCGACCGTGGTAACGGCACAGGACCCCAAAAACCCTGAGTCGGGCCGGATTGAGCTGATGTTTACAGACAACCCCGTCGAGCTGCGGAAATGGGTGATCCACGACAATGCAGGCACACAAACCACGGTTCTTCTAGGGGAACTGACCGAGGGGGCGCGCCTCGATCAGAGCTTGTTCTCGAACGGAAAGCGGGTCGGGTCTAGCGACCGCTGACCCGCCCAAGTCAGTAGCGGCAGCCGGCCAGCTGAGCCTGATACAGGTTGGCCCGTGCATCAACATCGCTGGCCACATTCAACAGCCAGGATTTCTGGTTGTAGCTACCGCGCGCATAGCCTGTATGGCCTTCGTGATAGGCCAGGTACTGGTTGCGCGTGTCGCCCAGATTGATGCCGTTCCGCTCGTAGGTTTTGTTCATGTACCAGCCGATGAAATCGGACGCGTCGCGAATGCGATCCCGCTTGGCGCGGCGTTTTCCGGTTTCACGCTGGTATTCTTCCCACGTGCCGTCCAGGGCTTGGCTGTAGCCAAAGGCGCTGCTTTGCCGACCCATCGGGATTACGCCCAGCACATAGCGGTGCGGGGTGCGCGCATCGTGGCGGTAACGGCTTTCCTGATAGATCGTCGCCATCTGAACGTGAACGGGAACACCCCATTTCCGCTCGGTTTTTTTGAAGGCTTTGATGTAGTCAGGTTTCTCGCGCGCAATGCTGCACGCGTCATTTAGTCTGCTGGGTGGCTGTTTAGACCCGCCACCACAGGATGCCAAAAGCAGCACCCCTAGGAGTACGAATAGAATTCTGCTCATGTGCCTCGTGCCTTTTTTCTGGCATTCTAGCGCAGATTGAGCGCTGAGGAAATCACAATCGTTACAGAACGATAGCCAAAACACCCGGTAACGCGGCGACAGACAGCACCGTTGAGACCATCACCATGCCCGCAACGGCGTCTGCATCGGCCTCAAACCGCTCGGCCAGCAGGTATGAGGTGACCGCGACCGGGGTACACATTTGCAAGACCAGAACACCGAATGCGATGGTTTCAAGCCCGAAGAGGATCGCAACACCCCATCCCAAGGAAAAGCAAACCGCCAACTTGAGAAGCGACAGCCAAATGGCCTGGCGAAGACTGCGAGAGGTCAGGCGCGCGATCGCAACTCCGACGGTCACAAGCATCATCGGAACAGCCATTTGCCCCAGCAAATCCAAGGTGTTGGTTAGGAAGAGAGGTGTTTCCCAGTCTTGCCACAAGAACAGCGCCCCCAGCAGCGTGGCCCAGACCATGGGCTGACGGATGACCTGTCCGAAAGCGCCTTTGCCCGCGACCAGATAGATTCCGTAGGTAAAGGAAAACAGTGCGGTCACGGCCAGAAAAATAACCGCATATCCCAAACCGGCCTGACCAAATGCAAAGATGCATAGGGGAAGGCCCAAATTGCCGGTATTTCCGAAGATCAGCGGAGAAAGGTAGGTGCGTTGCTCAAGCTTTAGCACCTTTACAATAACCCAAAAAACGACTGCGAGAACCAGATTGGCCGCAATGGTGGCTAGAGTGAACCGTGACAGGTCACCACCGGGAATTTCGGTCTGCATCAAGGCCACGAAAATCAGACTGGGGACTGCCAGCGTCATCGCAAAACGCGTCACAAACTGTAGGCGGTATTCAAAGCCAAGCTTGACCCAGACAAAGCCGATTGCTGACAAAAGGAACACGGGTGCCGCAATTTCGAACACTGTCAGTAAGAGGTTCACAGACTGTTTCCCTTAATTTCACATCAATGATTGGCTTTTCTGCCCGGAAAGAGGTAGTAACCTCTTTGGGGGCTGAAACAATGCTAAAGACACATGCCAAGTACGGCCTGGGACAAGTTGTGCGACATAAGAAACATCCCTTCCGAGGGGTGATTTTTGACGTGGATCCAGAGTTTTCGAATACCGAGGAATGGTACGAAGCCATCCCCGAAGACAGTCGGCCGATCAAGGATCAGCCGTTCTATCACCTGTTGGCTGAAAACGACCAATCCTTCTATGTAGCTTATGTTTCAGAACAAAATCTGATCGAGGACCGATCGGGTGAGCCGGTTGAGCATCCCGACATCCCTAACATGTTCGGCCCATTCGAAGATGGATCCTACCCGCTGCACTTCCATCTGAACTGAGCGGGGCGGCGCGCCTGCGCGTTGATCAATACCCCAACGCGCAACCGTCCTTTCTGGGGTCACTGGCCCCCTCCAAAACACCGTCTTCACGGATTCGTATGGCCTGTGCGCCACCCAGTGGAGTTTCTGGGACCTCCACAGTGTGACCCATTTCGCTTAATTGTTGAGCAACCGTTTCGGGGAACCCGCGCTCGAGCTTCAGGATGCCTCCGTCGGCGAAGGCACGGGGGGCGTTGATGGCCTCTTGCAGGTCAAAACCGAAATCCATCAGGTTTGACACGAACCGCGCATGTCCTGTGGGTTGATACGCCCCACCCATGACGCCGAAGGGCATCGTAACGCCGTTGTTCTCGGCCAGCATGCCGGGAATGATCGTGTGCATCGGGCGTTTGCCGCCACCCAGCTCATTTGGGTGCCCGGCTTGCAGGGTGAAGCCTGCGCCGCGGTTTTGCAGCAAGATGCCGTATTTCTCGGATGCGATCCCCGAGCCGAAACTGTGGAAGATCGAATAGATCAACGACACGGCCATCTGATCGCGGTCGACGACGGTAATGTAGACGGTGTCCTTGTGAATCGCTTCGGTCAGCGGGGCGGCAGCGGGCATGGCCTGTTTAGGGTCGATCAAAGCCGCGAGGGATGCGGCGATGTCTTTGTCCAAAAACCGCTCGGCCCGCGCCATATGGTCGGGATCTGCGATGAAACGATTGCGCGCGTCATAGGCCAGTTTTGTCGCTTCGGCCTCGATATGCACTCGTTCCGCGCCCAATGGGTCCATGCTGGTAAGGTCAAAATGCTTGAGAATATTGAGCAGCAAGATCGCCGTTGCGCCTTGGCCGTTAGGGGGATGCTCGACCAGATCAACGCCGTGATAAGTGCCGCGCATCGGTTCGGAGGGGGTGCATTGCGTCGATTGGAAATCCTCGGCGGTGTGGAGGCCTCCCAAGGCGGAAAGGGCGGCGATCATATCCTCCGCGATTTCACCTGAATAGAAGGCCTCTCGGCCATCCTTTGCGATCCGCCGCAGGACCTCCGCCTGTTTTGGCGCGCGGAAGACCTGACCTGTCTTGGGGACTTGCCCGTGGATCAGATAGTGATCCCGCGCGGCCCCTTGGAGGGTCGGTTCGCCGTTGCGCCAGTCGAAAGAAACGCGTGGAGCGACCGGCACACCCTGTTCTGCATAGTGAATGGCCGGTTGCAGAATGGCACCCAGCCCCAGTCGGCCTTCGATTTGACTGAGATGGCAGAACGCGTCGACCGCGCCCGGTATTGTAACCGCGTCGGGGCTGGTCAAAGGCACCGAAGTCAAGCCCCGATCCCGCAGCGCGCTGGCTTGCGCAGTAGCAGGTGCCCGGCCTGAACCATTCAACGCTCGGATCTGGGTTTCTCCCGCGCGATTGTAGAGGACAAAGCAATCGCCACCCAAACCGGTCATCTGCGGCTCGCAAATCCCCAGCAAGACCGCCCCGGCAATGGCTGCATCCATGGCGTTGCCGCCGCGTTCCAGAATGTCGACGGCGGTTTTCGCCGCAAGGGGGTGCGAGGTCGCACATATCCCGTTTGTGGCCAGAACTTGGGACCGGCCCGGCTTGTGTAAATCCCGCATCATCATCCCCCTGTTTTGAACAACGCGAAACTATCGCGCAGGGAATGATTGTCCAGTTCTTCAATGAGAGTAGGGAGGTTCCTCGGCGCCGTTCACTGGGTGGGGGCTGTGACACTTGGCGCCGAGGGAAGCTATCTGAGCTACGGTGTTATGTTTGACAGTCGTTTGGGGCGGCGTAATGGTTCGAAAAAGGCCTTATTGTGGCCATTTCGCGTCAAATCCCTCGGGTCATTCGGGCATTGGGACGTCGAACCGCAACGACAACAGATTGCAACCATCACGACGCTCATACCGAATCTCGCTTGTCAGTTCGTGAATCAGATACCAACCAAAACCCCCTTCTGGCAGGTTCTGCAGGCTGGTCTCAACCGAGGCCGGGGTCCCATCCGGAGGTTTGCAGCCGGGCAGCGGACGCCCCGTATCCGATATCAGAATGTCCAGCTGGTTGTGCTCCAACCGGCAACAAACCTGCACCTTGGCGGGTTCAATGCCAGAATAAGCATGCTCGACGACGTTGTTGATTGCTTCCGCCAAGGCAATCTTCACGTCATCCGCCTTTTCGACAGGCAAGCCGTGACGGGCCAGGCCTGCGCTCAATTTTGCAATGCCAGCGCTGGCTTCCGTTTCTACAGCCGGAAAACTCAGCTGCAGGCAGGTTTGATCACTGGACGGCGTTACACACATCTACGTTGGCCGCGTTAGTCTGCTTGTGCTGACAGCGCGTCGTCGAGGGAATCGAACAACCTGAAAACGGTATCCATTCGCGTCAGACGAAACACTTTTTCGACCACGGGTTGCAACCCGGCCAGATCCAGGCGGCGTTCGCTTCCGATTTGTTTCATCGAGGCGACAATGGCCCCCAATCCGCTTGAATCAATGAATTCCACGCCTGCCAGATCCAGAACGAAGCGCGTTGCGTCGGTTTCTGTTTCGCGGCGCATGTCTTCCTTGAACTGGATCGCGATGGCCGCATCTATCCGTTCCGAATGAACGGTGATGATCTGTGCCCCTTCGTTAGTTGTGCTGGTCAGCCTCATGATTGACCGCCCTTTTCAGCTGAAATTGCGTCGTAGAAATACGCTAGACGGCAAATCTTACCATTCGGTATTCAAGTCCCGGCAAGAGGAGGGATTTCCGATGAAAGACGTTGTGATCGCAGGCGCGGCCCGTACACCTATGGGAGGGTTCCAGGGCATGTTCGAGGGTGTTCCCGCTGCCGAACTTGGCGGAACCGCGATTCGCGCCGCCTTGCAGCAGGCGGGCGCGGAAACTGTCGACGAAGTCCTGATGGGCTGCGTGCTTCCGGCGGGGCAAGGGCAGGCCCCAGCGCGTCAGGCGGGGTTTGCCGCCGGGTTGCGAGAAGAAGTGCCCGCTACCACCCTAAACAAGATGTGCGGCTCGGGTATGAAGGCCGCCATGATCGCCTATGATCAGATCGCTTTGGGCCACACAGATACCATGATCGCGGGCGGGATGGAGAGTATGACAAACGCGCCCTACATGCTGCCCAAGATGCGCGGCGGTGAGCGGATCGGGCACGGGCAGGTTGTGGACCATTTGTTTCTGGACGGGCTTGAAGATGCCTATGACAAAGGCCGTCTGATGGGAACGTTTGCCGAAGACTGCGCCGAGACCTATCAGTTCACCCGCGAGGCGCAGGATGAATATGCGCTGCGATCCCTCTCGAACGCGCTGGCTGCGCAAGACAGTGGCGCGTTTGATAAGGAAATTGCCGCAGTAACGGTGCAAACCCGCAAGGGGGCGTTGGTGCTTGAGGCCGATGAGCAACCCAAATCCGCCCGACCCGAGAAAATCCCGACACTGAAACCAGCCTTCCGTCAGGATGGCACGGTGACGGCGGCGAATTCCTCCTCCATTTCTGACGGAGCGGCGGCTCTCTTTCTAGCCTCTGCAGACGCCGCTCAGGCAAAAGGACTAACCGCCCGCGCGCGCGTTTTAGGCCACGCCAGCCATGCGCAGGCCCCGGGCCTGTTCACAACTGCTCCGGTTCCTGCGGCTCAAAAGCTGTTGGATCGTCTGGGTTGGACCAAAGATGATGTGGACCTGTGGGAGGTGAATGAGGCATTCGCCGTGGTTCCGATGGCTTTCATGCACGAAATGGGCTTGCCGCGCGACAAGGTCAACGTCAATGGCGGAGCTTGCGCCTTGGGCCATCCAATCGGCGCATCTGGTGCCCGGATCATGGTCACCCTTCTAAACGCTTTGGAAAAACGCGACCTGAAACGTGGGATCGCTGCGATCTGTATCGGTGGCGGAGAGGGCACGGCAATCGCCATCGAACGCGTTTGACCCTCTGCGCTTTTGCAAATACTCCGGGGATTGGGGGCGTCGCCCCCCAAGACCCGGATCGGAGCATTTCCAACATGACCGTCGACTATGACACCCTCGCCAAAACCATAGCCTCGCTGACCGAAGGCGAAACCGATCGGATTTCTCTGATGGCGACCATCGCATGCGAGGTGCATCACGCCGATGATCGCTTTGACTGGACAGGGTTCTATCGCGTTACCGAACCGGGCCTGCTGAAGATCGGCCCTTATCAAGGCGGTCACGGCTGTCTGGTCATCCCGTTCGAGCGCGGCGTATGCGGCGCAGCCGCGCGCACGGGTGAGGTGCAGCTGGTCCCGGATGTGGATGCCTTTCCTGGTCATATCGCCTGCGCATCTTCCACAAGGTCAGAGCTTGTTTTGCCGGTTCGCGATGACTCGGGCGCGGTTATTGCCGTGTTTGACATCGACAGCGACCAGCCGGATGCTTTCACGGAAGTGGACGCGTCCGAATTGACCAAAATTCTCCAAAACGTGTTCTCTGCCTAAACCTCTGTTTTGTTTGGGTTTGGTCGCTGACTTGCGACCTGTCGTGAAAAAATGCTTTGAAATTTCACGGAACTGAGGCATCGTGAAAAACGTAAAAGGAATTTCACGAGAATCGGAGTCTGGTTTTGAACACGCAAACCCCTCAGCGCGCGACGCTCGGAGCGGACTTGCGGGCCTTGCGAAAGGCAAGGGGTTTGACGCTGACTGAAATTGCCGATCGCCTGAACCGCTCGGTCGGCTGGCTGAGTCAGGTCGAGCGGGACATGTCCGACCCTTCAATCTCGGACCTGCGTCAGATCGCGGAATGTCTGGGTGTTCCCATGTCGATGCTGTTTTCGCATTCTGCCGCTCCGGTTGAGGAGCAAGGCTATGTGGTTCGCGCCGTTTCACGACGTCCTATGGGCTCGGGTGAAGAAGGTCTGATCGAAGAACTGCTGTCGCCAGACCTGACCGATGATTTCGAGATGGTGCATTCCACGTTTGAGCCCCGATCCAAAATGCAAAAACCCGCGGACCGGCCAACGCAGGAGGTCGGATATATGATCTCGGGCCAACTGGACCTGACGATCGGTGCACGGCACTTCACGGTCGGGCCGGGCGATAGTTTCCGCATCAAGCACGAACCCTATCAATGGGCAAACCCCTATGATGAGCCCGCCGTGGCCATCTGGGTCATTGCACCACCGGTATACTGATGAGCTTTGAGGCCTGGACCATATTCGCGCTGTTCTGGGTGGTGTTCGTCACCACTCCGGGGCCGAATGCCGTCAATTGTATCTCAAACGGTATGAGCTTGCCCTTCCCGAAGGCGATGCTCGGTGTTCTTGCGATCCTGACACAGGCCAGCGCATTTCTGATCTTGTCAGCATTGGGTGTAACGGCCCTGATCGCAGCCTCACCTACCGCGTTCTTCATCGCTAAACTGGTCGGGGCTGGGTTCCTGATCTGGGTTGGTATTCGCGGATGGATCAACGCGAAACGGCCAGCGCCTGCCACTGAACGCCCGGCGCGGCACGTCTATCTGCATGCGCTGGCGGTGGCGACGATCAACCCCAAAAGCGTTGCTGGCTATCTGGCGGCTTTCTCGCAATTCGTGCAGCCCGACGTGCCGATCTGGCAGCAGATGGGGGTTATCATGCCGACCGCTCTGATCATCACCACGCTCAGCTATGCCGGCTTCACCCTGCTGGGCGCGTTGATGGGCAAGGCGGCATTGGGGGCTGTGTTCAATATCTGGGTCCGCCGGATCATGGCGACCTGTTTCATCATCTATGGCGTGTTGCTGGGTGCCAGCTCTGCGCCCGCAGCAAGGGGGTAGCTATATGCAGACGGGATCCTGCCTTTGCGGCAAAGTCGCGTTTACGATTGACGGAGACCTCTCGCCGCCCTCTGCCTGCCATTGCGGTCAGTGCCGCAAACAATCGGGTCATGTATGGTCATCGACTTGGACACATCAGGACAACTTAAGCTTCACCGCCAGTGACACGCTGCGTTGGTTCCGCGCCTCAGAGACCGCCCGGCGTGGGTTCTGCAGCGAATGCGGCTCATTCCTGTTCTGGCAGCACAATGAAGAAGAGACGATTTCGATCTCGATGGGGGCGCTCAGCGAACCAACGGGCCTGAAACTCTCAAAGCACATCTTTGTCGCGGACAAGGGTGACTACTACGACATCTCAGACGATCTGCCCCAGCGGGCACAGTAACAGAGGATCAAAACACATGAGTGATTTTCCAACCAAGGCCCGAGTGGTCATCATCGGTGGCGGCGTTGTCGGCTGCTCATCCTTGTATCATCTGGCGAAAAAGGGCTGGACGGACTGCGTTCTGCTGGAAAAGAACGAACTGACTGCGGGGTCTACATGGCACGCGGCGGGTAACGTGCCGACCTTCTCGACTTCGTGGGCGATCATGAACATGCAGCGCTATTCGACCGAGCTGTATTCGCGTCTGGCCGAAGAAGTCGACTATCCGATGAACTACCACGTTTCGGGGTCTATCCGTTTGGCGCACAGCAAAGAGCGCATGCAGGAATTCGAACGCGCGATGTCGATGGGTCTGTACCAGGGCATCCCGATGGAGATGTGGACCCCAGAGCAGGCGAAAGAGCGCTACCCATTCCTCGAAACCCATGACCTTGAGGGCGTGCTATACGACCCGACCGATGGTGATATCGACCCGGCGCAGTTGACGCAAGCCTTCGCCAAAGGCGCGCGTGATCTGGGCCAAAAAATCATCCGCTTCTGCCCGGCCACCGATGTAACGCAGCACGATGACGGCACTTGGACCGTTCACACCGAAAAGGGCGATATCGCCTGTGACTATGTCGTCAACGCAGCCGGATATTACGCGCAGCGTGTGGGTGAGATGTTCAAACCCTATGGCGGCCGCATGGTGCCCGCGATGGTCATGAGCCACCAGTACCTGCTGACCGATGAAGTCCCCGAGGTTGAGGCATGGTCGAAGGAGAACGGTGGCAAACTGCCTCTGCTGCGCGACGTGGATATCTCATACTACCTGCGTCAGGAAAAGAACGGCTTCAACCTTGGCCCCTATGAGCCCAACTGCAAGGGCGAGTGGATGACCGAAGACGATCCGATGCCCGAGGATTTCAGCTTCCAGCTTTGGAACGACGATCTGGACCGGATTGAGGACATCATCACCGACGCGATGGAACGGGTTCCGCTGATGGCAACCTCGGGGGTTGGTCGCGTGATCAACGGCCCGATCCCTTACGCGCCGGACGGTCTGCCGATGATCGGCCCGATGCCCGGTGTGAAGAACGCGTTTGAAGCGCACAGCTTTACCTTCGGCATCGCGCAAGGCGGTGGTGCAGGCAAAGTGCTGGCCGAATGGATCGTTGATGGCCACACCGAGTGGGATATGTGGGCCGTCGATCCGCGACGCTACACCGACTACACCGATCAGGACTACTGCAACCAGAAGGGCATGGAGGTCTACGGCAACGAATACGCCATGCACTTCCCGCACCATGAATGGCCTGCTGCGCGCGACAAGAAACTGTCGCCAGTCCATGCCAAGGTCAAGGAACTGGGCGGCGTCATGGGCGCTTATAACGGCTGGGAACGCGCAAACTGGTTTGCCAAGCCGGGCGACGACACCTCGCTTGAGGCCACGCATACATGGGGTCGCTCGGGCCCGTGGGAGCAGCGCATCAAGGAAGAGTGCGAAGCTGTCCGCGACAATTGCGGCGTGCTGGACCTGCCGGGCTTCTCGCGTTTCATGGTCAAAGGTGAAGGTGCTGCCGAAACTCTGCGCGGCCTGATCACCGGTGGTCTGCCCAAGATTGGCCGCATCAACCTCGTCTACATTTCGGACGACCGTGGCCGTATCCTGACCGAGATGTCCTGTATCCGACTAGGCGAGGATGAGTTCGTGATGATCACGGCCGCTACCGCGCAGTGGCACGACCGCGACATCCTGATGTCAGCAATGCCAGAAAGTGTTTCGGTCGAGGACGTCACTACCACTCGTGACACGCTGATAGTGACCGGCCCGAAATCGCGCGAGATTCTCTCGGGCCTCAGCAATGCGGATCTGTCCACCGGCTGGCTGACGCATCAATCCGCGACCGTGGCGGGCAAACCGGCCTTCCTGATCCGCGTCTCCTTCGCCGGAGAGCTGGGGTGGGAGGTTCACGCCCTCAACGAAGACATGCCGGCGATCTACGAAGCGATCCTCGACGCGGGTGCGACCCCGTTCGGCATGTACGCCCTGAACTCGCTGCGTATCGAGAAAGGCTACCGTGCGTGGAAGGGCGATCTGTCGACCGACTACTCGCTGCTGGAAGGCGGGCTGGAGCGGTTCGTCAAACTGGATAAACCGCAGAACTTCCCCGGCAAGTCCGCAATCCTGAACGAAAAGCAACAGGGTGTGAAGAAATCCTTTGTCACGCTGACAGTGGACGCAGGCGATTGCGACGCGCCTTACATGTCTTGCATCTGGCAGGGCGATCAGATCGTGGGCGAGACGACCTCGGGCGCATGGGGCTATCGTGTTGGCAAGTCTATCGCGCTGGGCATGGTCAAGACCGAGGTCGCAAACCCGGGCACAGAGCTTGAGGTTGAGATCTACGGCCAGAAGTACCGGGCTGTGGTGCAGGAAGACCAGCCGCTCTGGGATCCCGCCAACGAGCGTCTGCGCGCCTGATCCCTTTGGGGATTGCCAAATTGGCACAAAACTCCAAGCTGGGGCCCATGGCGGGCCCCAGTCTGCCTTTCACCAAAGTCCAAATCGGAAGGCTGAAATGACGATCCCTGCACATATGTCCGGCGTTTACCTCACTCATCACGGCGGGCCGGAGGCTTTGCAGTGGCGCGAGGATATTCCCGTTCCAACGCCCGGTCCCGGGCAGGTTCTGGTCCGCGTCGCAGCTGCCGGGGTCAACAACACCGATATCAATACGCGGGTCGGGTGGTACTCTTCGGACGTGACCGGGGCCACCGATGACGTCGATCAGGATATCGATGCCGGAGGGTGGGGCGGCGCGCTTCAATTCCCTCGAATTCAAGGCGGCGACCTGTGCGGCATTGTCGAAGCAGCCGGTCCGGGTTCAGGGTTTCAACCCGGTCAGCGCGTGACCTGCCCGATCAATCTGCCGCGCCCGCGACCTGGCCATCCACAGGGGTTTATTGCCTTAGGCTCTGAGATTGATGGCGCCTTTGCCCAATACTGTCTGGTCGAAGCGAATGATCTCTACGATGTCTCTGCCTCGCCACTGTCAGATACCGAGATCGCGGCCATTCCCTGCGCCTTTGGCACTGCCGAGAACCTTTTGACCCGCGCCGGGGTCACCGCTGGCCACAAGGTGCTGATCACTGGGGCTTCGGGCGGTGTCGGTCTGGCGGCAGTGCAACTGGCCCGCCTGCGCGGCGCGTCTGTATGGGGTGTGACCGGTGCCGCCAAGGCCGAGGTTGTGAAATCCCAAGGCGCGGTTGAGACCTTTGATCGCGATGCTGCGTTGCCTGCAGATATGTTCGACGTCGTGATCGACGTGGTTGGCGGCCCGACCTGGGCGGGCCTCGTGCTGGCCCTGAAACCCGGCGGGCACTATGCTGTATCAGGTGCGATTGCAGGCCCGATGGTGCAGGCCGATCTACGCGACATCTACCTGCGCGATATCACCATTCACGGCTGCACTCACCAATCGCCTGAGGTGTTTGGCCGTCTGGTTGAGCTGATGAACGCTGGTCGGATCAAGCCTTTGATTTCCCGCACCTATCCCCTAAAGGATATCGCCAGGGCACAAGAGGATTTCCAATCCAAAGCGTTGCCGGGGAAATTGGTGCTGATCCCGTAAGGAGTTTATGACATGGCCGAAATTACTCTGTTGGATGGCTCGATCGGGCAGGAGCTGGTCAAGCGCAGCGGTAAACAACCAACGCCGCTCTGGTCGACGCGGGTGATGATGGATCAACCGGAATTGGTGCGCGAGGTTCATGCGGAATACTTCCGGCGCGGGGCCACAGTTGCGACAACCAACACCTATGCCGTCCACAGCTCGCGCCTTGTGCGCGAAGGGATCGAGGACCAGTTGGCGCAATTGATCCACACCGCCGTGTCTCAGGCCGATCTGGCGCGCGCAGGGAATGGCGGGCGCATTGCCGGAGCGCTCGGGCCGCTATTGGCCTCCTACAGACCCGATCTCGAGCCTGATCCGGAGGAGGCCGGACGCAAATTCGCTGAACTGGTCGCGCTTATGGGGGATGGTGTGGACCTGATCCTGATCGAAACGGTCTCGTCGGTGATGGAGGCCGAAGGCGCCCTGAGGGGCACTGCTGGCTGCGGGAAACCTGTGTGGCTGGCCCTGTCTCCGATGGATGAGGACGGAACGCGTCTGCGATCCGGCGAGCCGTTGGATCAGATTGCCCCCTTGGTCGAGGGTTACAATCCGCAAGCGGTGCTGATCAACTGCACCCGTCCCGAAGCGGTTCCAGCCGGGCTTGAGATATTGTCAGGGATGGGACTGCCATTTGGTGCCTATGCCAACGGCTTCACGCATATCGCCGAGGGGTTTTTGCAAGACGCTCCCACGGTTGATAGTCTCGCACAGCGCCACGATCTCAGCCCCGAGGCCTATGCCGACCACGCGATGGCCTGGGTCGACCAAGGCGCAACAATCGTTGGCGGATGCTGCGAAATCGGCCCGGATCATATCGAGGCCCTCGCGCGTCGCCTGCAGTCAGCCGGTCATCGGATCGTCTGAACCGACAAGGGAAAGGTATGTCCGAGACACCATCGCCAGCCCCCACCACGCGTCAGACCAGCCCCGTGCATTTCGACATTCTGGTGGCGCCGGGCTTTGTGCTGCTGGAACTCGCGTCGCTGGTAGATGTTCTACGGATTTCTAATCGGGTGTCTGCAACGCCGCCGTTCACCTATACCTACCGATCCCTGCGTGGCGGTCCGGTGGCAAGCAGCAGCGACGCAAAGGTTCAGACCGAAACCATCCCGAACCAACCCGATGCCACCTATCTGTTTGTGATTGGCAATTCGGACCCGGATCACCCCGACCTGTCTTTGGGCCGGGTGGTGTCGAACTATACCTATCGCGGCGCGCAGGTGTTTTTGTTGGCTGAGGCGGCAAGCCGGTATATCGACGAGCAGGGTACCGCCGATCTGGCAACCCATTGGGAAAACGCCTCATTCCTGCGTGAGCGCGGTGCACGGTTCGAAGCGAAACTGTCCATCGCAACCGAGCGCGGCGCAGTCGTCACTTGTGCAGGTATGGGGGCCACCACCGATATCGCACTGGTCGTGATCGGGCGGCATATCTCGGGGCCCACGCAATTGACCGTGGCGGACGTCATGCTGCATGAAAATATCCGCGATTTTTCGTCGATGCAGCCGTTCTCGGGCGCAAAAAACACAGCGACTGGGGACAAGAAACTGGATCAGTGCATCAAGCTGATGCAGGCCAACATCGAAGACCCTTTGCCGATCCAGGACCTCGTGGACAGCCTGAATATCTCGAATCGGTCTCTTGAGCGGAAATTCAAGGCGTTCTTCGGCACCACACCCAACGGGTTCTATCGTGAAATGCGGCTAGCCAAGGCCAATAACCTTCTACTGAACACCACTATGAGCGTGCGCGAAATAGGCTTGGCCTGCGGTTTCCCGAACGGTTTCTCATCTGTTTACCGGAGTTTTTTCGGCGTGACGCCCTTTGTGATGCGTCAACAAAAGAGACAAGCCGCGCAGAGATGATTTTTGCGGATGCGATGACGTTTTTGATGGATTCCGCGCTGATTTTTCATGCCATTCAGGGACAAACCTGAACGAACGGAGTCTTCACTATGGTTGATCTTCCCAGCAAGGCCCGCGTGGTCATCATTGGCGGCGGCGTGATCGGATGCTCGGTTGCCTATCACCTGACCAAGAAGGGCTGGAAAGATGTCGTGTTGCTTGAGCGAAAGCAACTGACCAGCGGTACCACCTGGCATGCGGCTGGTCTGATCGCCCAGCTACGCGCGACGGCGAACATGACCAAGCTGGCGAAGTACAGTCAGGAACTCTATGGCTCGCTCGAGGAAGAAACCGGAGTTGCGACAGGTTTCAAGCGCTGCGGCTCAATCACCGTTGCGCTGACTGAAGAGCGCAAGGAAGAGATCTACCGCCAGGCCGCAATGGCCCGCGCCTTTGGCGTTGAAGTCGAAGAGATCTCGAACGAGCGCGTGGCCGAGCTGTATCCGCATCTCAACATCGAAGACGTCAAAGGGGCTGTGTATCTGCCGCTGGACGGGCAGGGTGACCCGGCGAATATCGCGCTGGCGCTGGCCAAGGGCGCGCGCCAACGCGGTGGTATTGTGAAAGAGCGTGTGAAGGTGACCGATGTAGTCAAGCAAGGGCGCAAGGTCACCGGCGTTGACTGGGTTGCCGACGACGGCAGCGCCTCGGGTCATATCGAATGCGATATGGTAGTGAACTGCGCCGGGATGTGGGGCCACGAAGTGGGTCGCATGGCGGGCGTGAACGTTCCGCTGCATGCCTGCGAGCATTTCTACATTGTCACCGAAGGCATCGATGGCCTTACACAGCTGCCGGTTCTGCGCGTTCCGGACGAATGCGCCTATTACAAGGAAGACGCGGGCAAAATCCTGCTGGGTGCGTTTGAACCGAATGCCAAGCCTTGGGGCATGAATGGTATCTCCGACAGCTTTGAGTTTGATCAACTGCCCGAGGATTTCGACCATTTTGAACCAATCCTCGAAGCCGCGGTAAACCGCATGCCGATGCTGGCCGAAGCCGGTATCCACACCTTCTTCAACGGACCTGAATCTTTCACTCCTGATGATGCCTATCACTTGGGTCTTGCGCCCGAGATGGACAATGTCTGGGTCGCGGCGGGCTTTAACTCCATTGGTATCCAGTCGGCCGGTGGCGCGGGCATGGCGCTGGCCGAATGGATGGACAGCGGTGAGAAGCCGTTTGATCTGGGCGATGTCGACATCAGCCGGATGCAGCCCTTCCAAGGCAACAAGCAGTACTTGTTCGAGCGCTCGAAAGAGACACTGGGCCTGCTTTACGCCGATCACTTCCCGTACCGTCAGAAAGCCACTGCACGCGGTGTGCGGCGAACTCCGTTCCACCACCACCTGTTGGAACAGGGCGCGGTCATGGGGGAACTAGCCGGTTGGGAACGGGCCAACTGGTTCGCCAATGACGGGCAGGAACGCGAATACCAGTACAGCTGGAAGCGTCAGAACTGGTTCGAAAACTCTGCCGCAGAACACCGCGCCGTGCGCGAGAATGTCGGCATGTATGACATGTCCTCCTTCGGAAAAATCCGCATCGAAGGCCCCGACGCCGAGGCATTCATGAACTACATCGGCGGCGGCGACTACTCGGTGCCGAATGGCAAGATTGTCTACACCCAGTTCCTGAACCGCACCGGCGGGATCGAGGCCGACGTCACCGTGACCCGCCTGACCGAGACCGCCTATCTGGTCGTCACGCCAGCCGCGACCCGTCTGTCAGATCAAACGTGGATGCAGCGCCATGCAGGCAACTTCAACGTCGTCATCACGGATGTGACCGCCGGCGAAGGCGTTCTGGCCATCATGGGACCGAACGCGCGCGCCTTGCTCGAGAAGGTCTCGCCCAACGATTTCTCAAACGCGACCAACCCATTTGGTACCGCGCAGGAGATTGAGCTTGGTATGGGCCTCGCCCGCGCGCACCGCGTCACCTATGTGGGAGAGCTGGGGTGGGAGATCTATGTCTCTTCGGACATGGCAGGACATACCTTCGAGACGCTACACGCAGCCGGGCAGGATATGGGGCTGAAGCTGTGCGGTATGCACATGATGGACAGCTGCCGCATCGAAAAGGGCTTCCGTCACTTTGGGCATGACATCACCTGTGAAGACCACGTGGTTGATGCCGGGCTGGGCTTTGCCGTGAAGGTCGACAAGGGCTGTGACTTCATCGGCCGCGAAGCCGTGATTGCGCGCAAAGAGACTGGTCCCAAAAACCGTCTCGTGCAGTTCAAACTGACCGAGGCTGAGCCGCTGTTGTTCCACAACGAACCAATTGTGCGCGATGGTGAGTATGTCGGCTATCTGAGTTCCGGCAACTACGGCCACACTCTGGGTGGTGCTGTCGGTCTGGGGTACGTGCCGTGCGCAGGCGAAAAAGCTGCTGATGTTCTGGCATCGAGCTACGAGATCGACGTTTGTGGTGTCAAAGTGAAGGCCGAGGCGTCTTTGAAGCCTATGTATGATCCCAAATCGGAGCGCGTGAAGGTTTGACCCGCAGAGCTGGGGGCTCTGCCCCCGCCGCGGCAAGCCGCGACTCCCTCGGGATATTTAGGGCCAGATGAAACAGCGGATCCGGTCTTCATCTGGCTAAAAATATCCCGGAGCGCGAGGCAGAGCCTCGCTAAATAGCGCGACTTTGGCGTTGACCCATCACAATTCGTTATGAGCGACTTCACTCTTTTCAGAGTTTTCAACCCTTGAGGAACTGCCGTAAATAGGTCCGATTCTTGTCGGAGATTTCTTTTGGCGATTGCCTCCACACCCTCACAGAATGCGGACACCTCAAAAGGACTTGTGCTGGCGATTTCTGCCTATTTCATGTGGGGTTGCCTGCCACTCTATATGAAAGCGATGAGCCATATCAGCCCGGCTGAGGTTGTGGCGCATCGGGTCATCTGGTCGGTGCCGGTGACGGGGCTTCTTCTGGTCTTTCTGGGGCGCACCCGAGACCTTAGGGCGGCGTTGGGCAATCCCAAGATGTTGGGAATGGCGGCTTTGACGGCGGCGCTGATCTCGGTGAACTGGGCGATTTACGTTTGGGCGATCTCAACCGGTCATGCGCTGGATGCGGCGCTAGGGTATTATATCAACCCATTGTTCAGTATCGCCTTGGGCGCTGTGTTGCTGCGAGAACCGCTGACGCGCATGCAGCTGGTTGCTATCGGTCTGGCGGCTTTGGGCGTTTTGGTTCTGGTGGTCGAGGCTGGGCGTCTGCCTTGGGCAGCGCTGGGTTTGATGGTGAGTTGGGGGTTTTATGCCTTCTTCAAAAGGTCTCTGCCGATTGGTCCCAATCAGGGGTTTCTGCTTGAGTTTCTGATCCTTTTGATCCCCGCGATCGCCTATGTGACGTGGTTGGGGGTTCAGGGCACAGGGCATTTCGGAACGTTGGCCTCGGATACTGTCTTGCTGTCTTGTGCCGGTGTCGTGACGGCGGTGCCTTTGCTGGTTTATGCCAATGGGGCCAAGCTCGTCAGGCTGTCGACAATGGGCATCCTGCAATACATCGCGCCCACCATGATCTTCATCACTGCAGTCGCCGTGTTCGGAGAACAGATCGACCGGGCCCGCATGATTGCCTTCCCTCTGATCTGGGCGGCGCTTGTGGTGTATTCGATCCCGATGATCCGGCAGGCACGGGCTCAGGCCTGAAGTAGAAGCCGCGCGGCGCTTTCAGCCCAAATCGCGTAGGTTTTGGGGCTGGGGTGGTATCCATCCGGCGCGGCCAGAGCCGGATCATCCGGTAAATCCAGCGACAAGTGTCGGAGTTGCGGATGGGCGGCAACGACCTGTTGCAGACCACGATCCAGGCGCTCGGATTGTCGACCCAATACCCATGCCAAAGGATGGGGCAGGGACGGAAATCGATTCATCTGTGGCACTGCTGTCACCACAACGCGTCGCGCACCGAGGCGTTGGGTCAATATCCTGGCCAACTGGTTTTGCCGTTCGACGAAGCGCGCATAGGTCACGCCTCGGGTCACGTCGTTTACGCCGAGCGCTGTCACAACCGCATCGAATGTGCCATCAATCGCTTGCAACCTCTCAAGCGTGTCTCGTGTCGTGTGTCCGGTTGTCGCCTCAAGCCGCCATTCGACCGAGTGATGCCGCGCCAAGTGTTTGACCAAATGGCCTGACAGCGCCTGATCCTGTGTTCCTGCGCCTACGCCGGCGGCAGAACTGTCGCCCGCGATCAATAGGCGCAAGCGTGGGCCACGGCCCGTTCGCCCTTCGCGCGGACCAATCGGTTCCGGCAGCAACTGGGCTTTGCGGCGCACAGCCAAGCCCTGAGCGGCCAGAACTGGCAGCAGGGGCACGCGCAGAATCTGATCAGCGGCAAGCGGATTTGACATGGTCAGCTCAGGGCGGATTTGAATTCCAGAAACCGCGGGTCGGTCATCACGCGGGCCATCATCGCCTCACGCAGGGCACCAATGGTCTTGTGAGGGCGCATGACGACTTCAAATTGCTGGATCAAACCCTCGTCGTTTAGTGTGATCAGGTCCACGCCGACCGCATCCAGATCTCCGACCTTGCATTGAAACTCCAGCGCCCAGTCATTGCCACTGCCCATGATCCGTCGGTAGCGGAAGTCGGAGAATACCTTACCCACATGGCCCAATACGGCCGCAACTGGCGCGCGGCCGGTCCATGTGCTGTAGTATGTAGGCGGCATGAAGCGGACGTCCTCGGCCAAAAGCTCATGAACGAGAGCTTCGTCCCCTTTGGCGACAACCTCTTGCATGCGTTCGATTGTTGGATGCATGACCTCTCCCCTTTTGCCTCAACGGTTCACGATACGCGTGCCGCGCGCAAGGACGACGTTGCGGGAAGGGACGCTGTGGGATAGGCACGCGGGCATGAATGAGACCTACGATCCCCCCCAGACACCGCTGGATGTGCTGCATGAAGATGCGCAACTGATCGTGGTGAACAAACCCTCGGGCTTGTTGTCGGTGCCGGGGCGCGGTGCGCATTTGGCGGATTGCCTGCTGACCCGCGTGCAGGCGGTGTTTCCGCAGGCCCTGCTGGTGCATCGGTTGGACCGGGACACCTCGGGCGTGATGGTCTTTGCGCAGACGCCCCACGCGCAACGCAATCTGAGTATGCAGTTCGAGCAGCGACAAACCCGCAAAACCTACATTGCCCGTGTTTGGGGGCGGCTGGAAGCCAAGACGGGCACGGTTGATCTACCACTGATCGTCGACTGGCCCAACCGACCGCGCCAGATGGTGTGCCAAGACACGGGCAAACAGGCCGTCACCGATTGGCGTGTTGTCAAATACGAAGGCGGTACGACGCGCGTACGGCTGTTTCCGAAAACCGGTCGCTCGCATCAGTTGCGCGTTCACATGTTGGCCTTGGGCCACCCGATTCTGGGTGACCCGTTTTACGCCGAAGGCGCAGCGCGCGATTTCCCGCGCCTCATGCTGCATTCCGAGGAATTGCGCCTGAAAAGCCCCGAAGGGGGCGTTGCGATGAAGTTTCGTGCCAAGGCGGATTTCTAGGTTCAGGCCACGTTGGTCCACAACAGTTTCAGGTTCCCGAGGGAAAACCTACGCGATCTTTTGCGGCGCGCAGGCTGTGCGCGGTGTCGATCTGCGGCCAGTTCATGCTCGATCTCATAGGAGCGAAGCGTATGATCCTGTGACCAGCGTTCAAGTTTCAGGTGCATCAGAACATGGTTGTCTAGACTGGGCATATTGGGCCTCCGGGTTTTTGACATCTGACCCAATCTCGCGCACCACTCCTGACACCCCCTTGTCAGGGGGATGTGCTAGGCTGTCAGCAGTTTGACAGGAGACCCCGACATGAGCCGCTCGACCCGGTTGTTCGAAATCATCCAGATGCTTAGGGCCGCAGATGCGCCCGTGACGGCGGATCAACTGGCCGAAAAGCTCGAGGTCTCCACGCGCACGGTCTACCGTGATATCGCCGAGCTACAGGCGCAGCGCACACCGATCGAGGGCGAGGCAGGTGTCGGATATCTGATGCGGCGCGGCTATGATCTGCCGCCACTGAATTTCGACGCCGAAGAGGTTGAGGCGCTGTGGGTCGGGCTATCGATGCTGGCGCGCACCGGGGACAGTCATCTGCAACGGGCAGCGCGGCGCATCTGTGACAAGATCGACGCGCTCCATTGCCCGGCCGATTGGCTGCAGGTCTCGACCTGGGGTGCGCCGGTTGATGATCCCGCGAAAGGATGCATCCCGGTGGCCAGTTACCGCGAAGCGATACGGGCCGAGCAGAAACTGCACATCACCTATGTCAACGGTGCGGGCGAACGCTCGGAACGGGTCATTCGGCCTGTGGCTTTGATCTACCACATCGAATGCACGATGCTCGCCGGATGGTGTGAGCTGCGGGGCGGGTTCCGGCATTTCCGGACGGACCGTATCTGGGCCTGTGAAAACACGGGCGAGAGTTTCCGGGGCCAAGGCAGTTCGCTCCGGGATTTGTGGAACGAGCAGGAGGGCAAAGATCCGGCCACGCAGACCGTCTGAACCGGTATGGGCGGGGATTCGCCGACTTCACCGCTTTGTTGCTTGAGCCCGCGCAACGCTGCCGTGATATACTGATCTGCAACAAGGCAAACCCGATCAACGGGTGCCCGAGCAGAAGGTGATACCATGACGATTTCCAAGTTTTTTCTGGCAACCGGGCTATGCTCGGCCATGGCTCTGGCGGCCTGTACCGATCCGGGCACGTTGAACCTGCCCTCCGATCCGAATCAGAATGCCAAGCAGGGCGCGGTTTTGGGTGGTTTGGTTGGTGCTGGTGTTGGCGCAATCGCGAATAATTCGAACCCTCTTTTGGGCGCGGTGGCAGGCGGTGCGATCGGCGCGGCTGGCGGAGGCCTGATCGGCAACCAACTTGATAAACAGGCTGCTGAATTGCGTCAGCAGCTGGCCAATGACGGGATCACCATCGTCAACGCGGGCGACCGACTGATTGTGACCGTTCCCAATGACATCACCTTCGATACCGACAGTGCCACAGTCCGCCCGGCCTTGCGCGCCGATCTGGTACGGGTCGGTCAGAACCTCGTGAATTATCCGAACTCGAACGTGCAGATCATCGGTCACACCGACAGTGATGGCGAGGCCTCCTACAACCAAGGCCTGTCCGAGCGTCGCGCCAATGCGGTTGCTGACGTCCTTCAGGCGAACGGTGTGAACTACAGCCGGATCGTCACCATCGGACGTGGTGAAAACAACCCGGTTGCCTCGAACCTGACGCCGGAAGGCAAGTCGCAGAACCGGCGGGTCGAGATCGTCATCGTACCCAGCGCAAACTCGTAATTCTATGTGCATTGCGGGCGGTCTTAGGGCTGCCCTTTTGCGCGCACGATCTGTGCAAGAAATGGGGTTTGGATCGGGCGCGTCTCGGTCTACCTATTGGGAAACACTGAAACGGAGTTTCCCGCAATGTCCCAACCGACCCTTCTTGGCCTGTCCGGTTCCCTGCGTCAGTCAGCAACAAACCGTAAACTACTGCGAGAGGCGGCACGCCTTTTTGATCCTGCCAGCTTTGTCGAAGCGGATCTGAACCTGCCCCTCTATGACGGGGATCTGGAAGAGGGTGAGGGCATCCCAGCCGCCGTGAAAACGCTGGCTGACCAGATCGCGCAAGCGGATGCGGTGATTATCTCCACACCGGAATACAACAAGGGGCCGTCGGGCGTGTTGAAGAATGCTCTGGACTGGGTCAGCCGCACGACGGGCAACCCTTGGGCCGGCAAGCCGGTTGCGGTGATGTCCGCCGCAGCGGGTCGGGCCGGAGGGGAGCGCGCACAGATGATCCTGCGCGCCTACATGGTGCCGTTTCAGCCACGCATTCTGCAAGGTCCCGAGGTCCATCTGGCCGACAGCTCCAACGCATTTGACGACGGGGGGCGGCTGACGAGTGAGCGCTACGAAAAGACGATCCATGCGTTGATGCAAAAACTGCGGGCCGAGGTCGAGTGTCTCTAGGCGGATACGGTATGCAGGGGGATCGACAAAGCGACGTGATGGACCCGGCCCGGGCGGCGGCCTTGCAGGTTGTGCTGGGGTTGGAGCCTACGATCTCTGATGGTTCTGCGTTGCCGCCGTTCTTTCATCAGCTTTACTTCTGGTCCCCGCGTGCACCATCTGATCTGGGGCGCGACGGGCACCCTCGGGTCGGGATTGATCTAATCCCCGACATGGGCCTGCCGCGCCGGATGTGGGCCGGAGGGCGGTTGCACTTCCATACCCCCCTGCGGGCAGGTGCAGAGGCCGAGCGGCACTCCGTTCTCGAGAAGCAGAGCCGCAAAGCCGGGCGAACTGGGCCATTGGGGTTTGTCACGCTCAAGCATGAGATCTGGCAGGATGGGGCGCTCTGCGTCACCGAATGGCAGGATCTGGTCTATCGTGAAGATCCCGCTCTGGACGAGGTGAAGCCAACGCCGCCCATGGCGCGACGTGACGAAACTGAGCGCCGCGAAGTGCGCTTCGACAGCACCCTGTTGTTCCGATACTCCGCACTTACCTTCAACGGCCACCGGATCCACTACGATCTGGACTATGCGCGTGATGTCGAAGGATATGGCGGGCTGGTCGTACACGGGCCGCTATTGGCGCAGCTGCTGATGCTATTTGCAGAGGAGGTGATCGGCCCGCTGACGCGCTTTTCGTTCCGAGCAACCGCGCCGCTTTTGCACTTTGAGACGGCCACACTCTGCCGCAATGGACAAGACCTGTGGGTTCGAGGTCCCGATGGGCGGCAGTGCATGCATGCAGAAGCGCGGTCAGAGTGATGCTTCGGGCCGGAAGTCCGCAGGGATTTCATCTCGACCGTCCAGCATCAGGTCGGCCATCACCTCGGCCACTTTCGGGGCCATGCCGAAGCCGATCTTGAAGCCGCCATTGGCGATGAACTGACCGTCGTGCAGCGGGTGTGTACCCAGCATCGGAGCGCGGCTTTTGCTGCGGGGGCGAACGCCTGCCCAGCGCTCGATCACCTCAGCTCCGTGCAGCACGGGAACGGCGCGGGTGGCGCGGTCGATCACATCCTCAAGCGCGTCGTCGGTGCTGGTTGGATCGTCATAGTCCCGCTCCGAGGTCGAGCCGATGGCAAGCGTACCGTCTGCATGCGGCACGATATGGATCGCATCGGCGAATAGCTGCGGCACCGCGCCCGCATCAAAGCGCAGCAATGCCGCTTGTCCCTTGACGCCATTGCCTACGGTTTTCCCGAAGCTTTGGCTGAGCTCCTGTAACCCGACGACACCTGTCGCATGCAGCACATGGCCCTTGTCCGGGGCCTCAGCGACCACCTCAACCCCCATGACCGAGAGCGCCGCAACCAGCGCGGCACAGGCCCTGCGCGGGTGCATCCGCGCGGTCAGGGTGTCTTGGATGACATAGCCAGTCGGGCTGGGCGGGCACCATTGGCCTGCCTCCGACGTGGCCAGCACCTGCCACTCGGCCAGGCCCTGCCAGAGCTCTTGCGCGGTGGCATGTCGTTGGTGCGCCAACTGCAGGCTGAACTCATCCATGATGGGTTGCAGACGTCCCAGACGCCCATAGCCGGCTGAGACCCCTCCGGTCGCTTCGACCTGCGCCCAAAAGGGTTCGGCCATGATCAGGCTGTCGAACTGAAAGGCCTTCTTGGCATTCCAATTCTCGGGTACATGCGGAGCCAGGGCACCGACCAACCCTCCGCTGGAGCCCGCGCCGGGGCCAAAGGGATCGACGACTTGCACCTTTGCGCCGCGCCGGGCGCAGGTCCAGGCGATGGACAGGCCAAAAATGCCAGCGCCGCGTACCGTCACATCGACCATTGCCAAACCCCTCTTCCTTGTTCAGTGTCGCGCCGCTTAGCTACAGGATTCCCCGATGGCAGACCAGCACGCCGAATTGACATGGAGAGAGGACAGGATTCCGGTTTCGGACCAGTTCGATGACCCATATTTCTCGTTGCAAAACGGGTTAGAAGAGACGCGGCATGTCTTTCTGTCGGGCAACGATCTGCCTGCGCGCTTTGCGCCAGGGTTTCATATTGCCGAACTGGGCTTTGGCACCGGCCTGAATCTGCTGACCGCCTGGTCCGCGTGGGAGGCCGCAGGCCAGACCACTCCGCTGCGTTTCACCAGTTTTGAGGCCTTCCCAATGGCCCCCGAGGATATGGCGCGCGCCTTGGCCGCTTTCCCCGAATTGCAACCTTGGAACGACCGCTTCCTGTCGCAATGGCGCGGCGGGTCCTGTCAGTTCGACACGCTGCACCTCGAGGTGATCGAAGGCGACGCGCGTCAGACGTTGCCCGGATGGACCGGCAAGGCCGATGCGTGGTTTCTGGACGGCTTCTCACCCGCTAAAAACCCCGAACTCTGGGGCGCGGAGTTGATGCAGCATGTGGCCGATCACACGGCACCGGGCGGCACCGCGGCCACCTACACCGCAGCAGGCTTTGTCCGCCGCGGGTTGGAAGAGGCCGGTTTCTCGGTCACCCGCGCACCCGGCTACGGTCGCAAACGGCATATGACACGGGCGGTGAAAGCGTGACGCAGCAGAACAATATCTCGGCCGGGATCGCGCTGATGGTCGCCTCGACGGTGGTGTTTGCCCTGCAGGACGGGATCTCGCGCCATCTGGCGGGGACGTATAACACCTACATGGTGGTGATGGTCCGCTATTGGTTTTTCGCAGCGTTTGTCATCGCATTGGCGGCCCGTGCTACGGGTGGGTTGAAGGTGGCGGCGCGTACCGATCAGCCGAAACTGCAAATATTTCGCGGTGTTCTGCTGGTGACCGAGATTTGCGTGGCCGTTTTCGGGTTCACCAAACTGGGTCTGATCAACAGCATGGCGGTCTTCATCTGCTACCCCCTTCTGGTCGCGGCCCTCAGCGGCCCGGTTCTGGGTGAAAGCGTGGGCTGGCGGCGTTGGACGGCGATTGGGGTCGGCTGCGTCGGCGTGCTAATCATCCTGCAACCGGGGGTCGGCGTGTTTAATCCTTGGGCAATCATTCCGCTGATCTCGGCCTTTCTGTTTGCGGTCTATTCGCTGCTCACCCGTTATGCCGCCCGCCGCGACAGCGCCGCCACCAGCTTTTTCTGGACCGGTGTCAGCGGAGCCGTTGCCATGACGCTGGTCGGCATGTGGTTCTGGGAGCCGATGGCAAAGGCGGATTGGGCCTGGATGGCGACGCTTTGTGTTAGCGGTGCCTTCGGCCATTGGTTGCTGATCAAATGCTATGAGGCGGCCGAGGCCAGCGCGGTGCAGCCCTTTGCCTACCTCCATCTGGTCTGGGTGGCGATCCTTGGCATCGCAATCTTCAACGAGGTCCTCCGCCCCGAGGTCGTCATCGGTGCTGGGCTCGTTGTCGCGGCGGGGCTGTTCACCCTATGGCGCGAACGCCGCAAGGGTTGATCCGGTCAGCTCCTGTGAGAAGGGCACGGGCAGGGCGGGTTTGCCCAATCGCGCGCGGTAGACCGGCAGGCTTTCGGTCACGCGCATCACATAGTTGCGCGTTTCGCTGAAGGGGATGGTCTCGATCCAGTCGACCACATCCACCTCACCGGCACGGGGGTCTCCGTAGCGCTCCATCCATGAGATCGGCCGCCGCGGTCCGGCGTTATACCCGGCGGCCATCATGACCACATTGCCGTTGAAATCCGCCGCAAGGCTGGACAGGTAGTTTGCCCCCAGCTTGGCATTATACTCCCAGTCCGTGGTCAGCCGCCCGGTCTGATGTCCGCTTAGGATCCCCAGCTCCTGTGCAACCAGTTTGGCGGTCGCTGGCATCACCTGCATCAAACCGCGCGCGCCTGCGCCGCTGATCACAACGGGATCAAATTCGCTTTCACGCCGGGCGATGGCCAAGGTCATCTCTTTGGCCATTGGCAAGCCGATATCTGCGACCGGATGCACAGGGTAGTAGGCGGCGGGTAGAACCGTTCCCGTGGTCGCGGCGCGTTTGGCGATCATCACGGCCAGATGCGGCTCTTTCAACTCGATGACCAGATCGCCCAGCTGATTGGCTTGCGCTGTATCGAGGCTTTCGACCAGGTGGGTCAGAAACCGTTCGGAGAGGTTATCCTCCCCAGCTTTCAACAGCAGCAGACCCGCCTCCAAAACGCTGGAGTTCGCAAACTCGGCTTGCCGCCAATGCGCGGCGCGGGGCGGGTTGGCGAGGGTGCTGTCGAAAGGTCGCCCGATCTGTTCGGCTGCCAGAATGCCGTAGAAAGACGTCTGATAATCTGCACCCATTGCGTAAGCGTCATAGGCTTTCTCGGCATCCCCTTGTGCCGCGTAAGCGCGACCCAGCCAATAGCCGGCGCGGCCTCGTGATATCGGAGACTTCACTGCGCCTTCGAAGTTTTGGAAATGCCGAACCGCCGTCGCGGGGTCGTTCAACTTGCGCAAAGCCAGAAACCCGGCCAGCCATTCCAGATCGGCGTATCCATAACCCATTTCGGGCGTCATGTGGTGATTGGCGGCAACCTCATAGGCACGGGCCGCACTGCCCTGCCGCGTCTCAAGCCGGGCCAGTCGGCGTCGCCCTTCGGCCCATTTGTCCGGCTCACCCAAGGCGTCTGGGCCGGTCGAGCGCGCCAGCATCAAATCAATGGCGCTGTCGTCCAGCTCTTTCTTGTCGCGCCAGACAAAGCGATCAAACGCCAGCCCCGGAGACCCTGCCAGAGCCTCGGGCACGGCAGAAATCTTGCCATCCACACCCGGTTCCCGTTTTTGCAGGGCAATTCGGGCTTCGGCCAGTTTGCGCTGATTGGCGCTGACCAGAGGCAGCATGCGCCCGGCGCTGACCAGATGGTTGTCCCACAGCATCCGATCCAGTCGCGCGGTATGGTGAGGTTTCAGCAAGGTGCCGAAATTCTCAAGATAGTCCTTCTGCAGCCCTGACCCCATGGGCATGGTGCGCCAAGCGGTGACGATATCGGCCTCGGCGTCCCCAATCCGACCTTTGGCTTTTAGCGCAACGGCATAGTTCAGCGCGCCTTCGGCCGTCTGAGGCGGCTGATCGGCATAGAACTGCACCACCCGATCCGGATCCGCCCCGGTAAAGGAAGGCTCGCTCTTGCGGCGCAGCCACGCCAGCCCGGGCCAATCGGGGCGGCGGTCCAGAAACACCAGCACGTCGCCTGAGCTGCCAAAGCCCTCGCGCAGCCAGTGCCACACGATGATGTCACGGGAAACCGAGCCGCGTGCGCCAGAAACCCTCAGCGCTTCGTTCCAGTCGCCTTTGCGCATTTCGGCCATCCCGGCACGCAGATCACCGGCAGCATCAGCCCGCGCGGCGCTTGCCTGCATCCCAAAACACAGAATCACTGTTGCCAAAAAGGCCAGAACGCGTGTCATCCCTTGCATTTCCCAACCAACCGAGGATAGAGCCATTCAGGATAAACCTTGCGCCGCCAGTATCAACTCACAAAGCCAAAAACGTGAGCGAGGATGGCGCAAATACTGCAACCGCACTTCAAGGAGCGCGACCCATGTTCAAAGGCTCAATGCCAGCCCTCGTCACCCCGTTCAGCAACGGCGAGTTGGACCTGGATACGCTCAAACACTTGGTAGAATGGCAGATAAAGGAAGGCTCGACCGGTCTGGTTCCCGTAGGCACCACTGGTGAAAGCCCAACGCTGAGCCATGAGGAACACGAAACCGTTGTGGCCGAAGTGGTCAAAGCTGCTGCGGGGCGGGTGCCGGTGATTGCGGGCGCAGGTTCAAACAACACGGTCGAGGCAGTTCGATTCGTCCAGTTTGCCAAGAATGTCGGGGCCGATGCGGCACTAGTGGTCACACCCTACTACAACAAGCCTACACAGAATGGCCTGTTGGCCCATTTCCGCGCTCTGCACGATTGCGCCGAGATTCCGATCATCATCTACAACATCCCGGGCCGTTCGGTCATCGACATGACCCCCGCGACCATGGGTGAACTGGCAAAACTGCCATGGATTGTCGGTGTCAAAGACGCGACGGGCGATCTGGCGCGCGTCAGCCAGCAGCGCGCAAGCTGTGGCGCCGACTTCTGTCAGCTGTCGGGCGAAGACGCCACCGCGCTGGGCTTCAACGCGCATGGCGGGGTAGGCTGTATTTCGGTCACGGCCAACGTGGCTCCGAAACTTTGCGCCGAGTTCCAACAGGCCACGCTGGCGGGCGACTACGCCAAGGCTCTGGACTATCAGGATCGCCTGATGCCTCTGCACGAAGCGATCTTCATCGAGCCCGGCCTAGTCGGCGCTAAATACGCGCTGAGTAAACTGGGCCTGTGCAGCACCGAAGTTCGCTCACCTCTGACTGAACTTGAAGACAGCACCAAGACTGCGGTCGAAGCCGCGATGGCGCATGCAGGTCTGATCTAAATTAGACGTTCTAATGAAAAGGGCGGCCTCGAATATCGAGCGCCGCCCTTTTTCGTTTGCTGCAAAGG
Organism: Ruegeria sp. BG11; assembly: GCF_056538565.1. Classification (NCBI taxonomy): domain Bacteria; kingdom Pseudomonadati; phylum Pseudomonadota; class Alphaproteobacteria; order Rhodobacterales; family Roseobacteraceae; genus Ruegeria; species Ruegeria sp. BG11. The sequence continues at coordinate 183,159 of NZ_JBQFTH010000008.1, forward strand.
TGCTCAACGTTTGCCGTAGTAGAGCCCAACCACATGCTCCGCCTGCGCGAAGAACAGCCAGCGTGACGCAGCAACCCCTGCCAGGTGAGAAACCACTGCCAGCAGCGCAAGCAGGTGTTTTAGCGCGAGCTCTTCCAACGGGATCGCGATGAATACGACGGGCAGAACAAAAGCCAACAGAAACGAGATGATCCGAAGCTTCTCGGCATGTTTGCGGCCAACCACGTGGACGAACTCGCGTAGCAAGTAGTTGGTCCCGGTATGCGGAGGCTCAAACGCCCGCACCGACCCGCGCTGACCCAATCCTGTTGCTGTCCCAAGGTCAGTCCCCGAGCTGGCAAGCGCCTTGTCCCCCTGACGCCAATACAGAATCTGCACCAGAGCGGCGATCAACAGCAAAGGCAGCGCGACCGAGGTTTGACCGGCGATCAAGGCCCCTCCGGCCAAACTGAAGCTGAGAAACATGGCTGGTGTCAGCTTCATGTTCCAACGGGGGATTGTCTTGAGCTGGGTGTAGATCATCGACGTGGTGAACACCGTGGCCAGCGAGAACAACGCACCGAGCCAACCCAAAAGGCTCCAGCGTTCGCCCATGAAAACTGAACCGATTGCGAACAGGCCCATCAGCACCAGTGCGATCACCGCGCACCAGCCCTCGCGACTGAGCCAGCTTGAGCGCCATTGCGTGAACGCTTTCCACGCCCGCTCTGGGTGACCGAGGTGAAAGGTTGACGCCAGCAATCCGCCGACGGCCAGCCCGTACGCAATCAGGAATAAAACAAAGGCGACCCAGCCTGTAACTTTTGGCATGCCGAGGCCCAGGAAAAACAGCAGCCCAAAGCCAAGGCCTGAAAGGGTGGTGAAGATGATAACGGAAGGGGCCGGATGCATCAGAGCTTCTCCAGAGTTTTGTCAAGCCAGCCGAGGAACCCTTTGGGCTCTTCCGCGACGGGGGCCAGCAGTGGGGCCAGAATGTCGATCTGGTCCTCGATCTGATCCTTGGGGCGGGGCGGCAGGTATTTGTTGACGGGTTTGGTGCCCATTTCTGGCATCAGGTCCATGCCGTCCCGTTCAGCGACCAGCTTGCTGACGTTGCTGTTAGGATCGCCGAGGTCCCCGAAATGACGCGCTCCGGCTGGGCAGGTGCGGACGCAGGACGGCACCCGATCCACTTCGGGCAGGTTTTCGTTGTAGATGCGATCGACGCAGAGGGTGCATTTCTTCATCACGCCCTCGGCCATGTCCATTTCCCGCGCGCCATAGGGGCAGGACCAGGCGCAGAGGCCGCAACCTATGCAGTCGCTTTCGTTGACCAGCACGATCCCATCCTCGACCCGTTTGTAGCTGGCCCCAGTTGGGCAGACCGTGACGCAGGGCGCGTCTTCGCAATGCAGGCAGGATTTGGGGAAGTGAACCAGTTGGGCGGGGCCCTCGGCCGGTGTGACCTCGTAGGAGTGGACTCGGTTCAGGAATGTGCCCGATGGGTTGCCACCATAGGCATCCTGATCAGACAAGGGTGCACCGTAGTTTTCGGTGTTCCAGCCTTTACATGAGATCACGCAGGCGTGGCAGCCGACACAGGTATCCAAGTCGATGACGAGGCCCATTTTGCGTTCGGTAGATTGGGGGAGTTGCGTCATAGCAAGGAACCTCGGCTTTGGTAGGCGGGGCAGGGGGCCAGCCCCCTCTTGAGCCGTTGGCTCAATTCACCCCCGAGATATTTTTGGCCAGATGAAGATTGGATCCTGCTCATTTGCCTACCTTCCACGCGATATCCTTCGGGCCGGTGCCGACGGGGGAATTGATCGGGGCAAATTCGGGTTGGCTTTCGGTATCCGCTGGAGGGGCGGCTTTTTCGATTCTGATTTTCAGGTCGAACCACGCGGCCTGACCGGTGATCGGGTCCGAGTTGGCCCATCGCATACCGTCGCCCTTAGGCGGTAGCAATTCGTGGATCAGGTGGTTGAGCAGGAAACCCTTGGTCGCCTCAGGCGCGTCTTCCTGCAAAGCCCATGCGCCTTTGCGTTTGCCGATCGCGTTCCAAGTCCAAACGGTGTTTTCATTCAGCGCGGCCATTTCCATCACGGGGACGGTGATCTCGCCGTGAGGAGAGGTGACTTTGGCCCAATCGCCGTCTTGCAGCCCGTGTTCGCGCATCAGCTTCGTTGGGACGTAAAGCGGGTTGCGCCCGTGCAGTTGCCTTAGCCACGCGTTTTGGGTGCCCCAGCTGTGATACATCGCCATGGGGCGCTGAGTAAGAGCGTTGACGGTGAAGCCCTCGTTGCCCTGTTGGTCGGTCTCGTACCAAATTGGCAGAGGGTCCATGGCATCCTTGATGCGTTGTCGCAGGTGGTCGGGGGGCTGGTTCGGTCCATGTCCTTCGGCGGCCAGTTGGAACTTGCGCATCGGCTCAGAGTACAGCTGAAACAGGTAGGGCTGCGGGCTGTCATAAAGACCCATTCCAACGGCCCAGTCCTGATAGGCGGCATTCCACGGTTTGTAGTAATCCGCACCTTCCGGGATATGCGCGACGTAGAAGCCCCCGTTTTCGATATAGCGGTTCAGTTGGTCTGGGTTGACCTCTCCGCGCCCTTCCTTGGTGCCATCTTCGCCTCTGAACCCGGCCAGCGGGCCGATGCCGGGTTTGCGCTGGTGATTGACGATATAGTCGGCATAGTCCTTCCACTTGGGTGTTCCGTCTTCGTTGGTAAAGCCCGGCAGGCTCATGCGGTTGGCGAGTTGAATCAGCACCGATTGGAACCCGCGCACGTCGCGATCGGGTTCGATCACTGGCCAGCGGATGGCATCGGCGGCAGCGTCGGCTTCGCAGATCGGGCGATCCAGTAGCGAGATACAGTCGTGCCGTTCAAGATAGGTGGTGTCGGGCAGGATCAGGTCGGCATAGGCGACCATTTCCGATGAATAGGCATCCGAGTAGATGATATGCGGGATGACGTATGTGCCGTCTTCGGTCTTGGCCGACAGCATCTCCATTACACCTTTGGTGTTCATGGAGGAGTTCCACGACATATTCGCCATATACATGAACAACGTGTTGATCTTGTAGGGATCGCCTGCGGCGGCGTTCGAGATCACCATGTGCATCAGCCCGTGGGCCGACATCGGGTTTTCCCACGTGAAGGCTTTGTCAATACGCTGAGCGGTGCCGTCCTCGTCTAGCAGCAGGTCTTCGGGGCCGCGCGGGAAGCCAAGGTGAGGGCCTTCCAGTGGGCGGCCTGGGCGGCGGTCTCCGTGCGGTGTCGGGTGCGCCTCGACGGGTTTTGGGTAGGGCGGTTTGAAGCGAAAGCCGCCGGGAACCTCGACCGTGCCCAGCAGGATTTGCAGTACGTGCAGCGCGCGGCAGGTCTGGAAGCCGTTGGCATGTGCCGAGATCCCCCGCATGGCGTGGAAGCTGACCGGGCGGCCAGTCATTTTGGCGTGCTTTTCGCCCCGGAAGTCGGTCCATTCCTGGTCAAGTTCGATGGCCTCATCAAAAGCGACGCGGGCGATTTCGGCGGCGATGGCGCGGATTTTCTGGGCCGGTATGCCGCAGCGCTCGGCCACATTTTCGGGGGCGTGATCGTCCGAGAGGTATTTCTCGGCCATCTGATGGAAGACCGGGCGGTGAGTTACGCCATCCTTGTCGTAGGTGGCGGACAGATCCGGGCGCACGCCGGGTTTGTCAAAGGCGGTTGGTTCGCCGGTCACACGGTCGATCACCAAAGGCTTTCCGTCGGCATCGCGCAGGAACAGGCCCTTTTCCGGGCCGTCAGAAGCATTCACCAGAACCGGCGCGTTGGTGTAGCGGGCAAGGTAGTCGAGGTCGATCTTGCCAGCCTTCATCAGCACATGGATCAGCGACAGGATGAACAGCCCGTCGGTGCCCGGCGTGATCCCGACCCAATCGTCAGCCACCGCGTTATAGCCCGAGCGGATCGGGTTCACCCCGATCACCCGCGCGCCGCGCGCCTTGATCTTGCCGATGCCCATCTTGATCGGGTTGCTGTCGTGGTCTTCGGCCACGCCAAACAGCATGAACAGCTTGGTGTGATCCCAATCGGGCTGGCCGAACTCCCAAAACGCGCCGCCCATCGTGTAGATGCCGCCCGCTGCCATGTTGACCGAGCAGAACCCGCCATGCGCTGCATAGTTGGGTGTGCCAAAATTCTGTGCCCAGAAGCTGGTGAAGCTCTGGCTCTGATCACGTCCAGTGAAGAAGGCAAGCTTATGCGGGGCAGTCTCGTGCAACTCGTTCAGCCAACCGACGGCGGTGCTGATCGCCTCGTCCCACTCGATCTCGCGGAACTCACCCGAGCCGCGCGGGCCAACGCGGCGCAGGGGTTTGCGCAGGCGCGAGGGCGCGTTAACCTGCATGATGCCGGCGCTGCCCTTGGCGCAAAGCACGCCTTTGTTGACCGGGTGATCACGGTTGCCCTCGATATAGGCAACCTTGCCGTCCTTCATGTGAACATTGATGCCGCAGCGACAGGCGCACATATAGCAGGTGGTACGCCGGATCTCGTCCGAGACTTTCGGGCTGGTGTCGATCTTCGGTTGCTGGATTGTCATCTGGCGTCCTTATGTCGGGGCGGCGGGTCAGGTTAGGAATGTTAGTCCGGCGAGGATAATTCCTGCAATAAAAAGAGTTTCCACGACGATCAGGGCGATGGCTGCGCCTCCGACCGAGAGGATTTGTTTCAGGTTCGTCTTCATTCCAACCGCAGCGATTGCGATCAGAAGCAGCCAGCGGGATGTCTGGCTAAGTAACTCGGACAGGAAGGGCGGGATCAGGCCGAACGAGCTGGCCGCAGCCAGCACCAGAAACCCGATCACAAAGCCGGGTAGGATCGGAGGGCGCTTGCCTGCTTCGTCCATGTCGGTGACGCTGCGGATGATCAGCGAGGCGACCAGAACCACCGGGGCCAGCATCGCCACGCGGAATAGTTTGACCAGCGTGGCGGTGTCGCCGGTTTGTTCAGAGATTGAGAAGCCTGCGCCGACAACCTGTGCCACGTCGTGGATCGTTCCGCCCAGAAACACACCGCCCGCTACGTCATCCATGCCCAGCGTGCGCACTAGAATCGGATAGGCGATCATGGCGATGGTCGACAGGACAGTGACGCCGAGAACGGTGAAAATCAGCCGCTCTTCGGATCGTTCGTCTTTAGGCAGGATGGCACTGATCGCCATTGCCGCAGACGCGCCGCAGATGGCGACAGAGCCCGCCGTTAGGAACGCAAAGCGCCATTTGTGACCAAAGAACCGTGCGATCAAAAGACCGAACGCAATGGTGGCTAATACGCCGCCAACCACAAGGGCGATCAGGTCCCAACCCAGCCCCATCATCAGCGTCATGGAAATGCGCACACCTAAAAGCGCTACGCCGAGGCGCAGTAGGGATCTGGCCGCAAAACCGATGCCGGGGACGGTCTTGCCTTCTTCGCCCAGAAAGCTGAGCGCGATGCCAAGCAGCAAGGCCATCAGCATGGCTGGGGTCGCATAGTGTTCCGACAGGAATTTTGCCGTCACAGCAACAGTGATCGCCACCATAACCCCGGGGAACAATGTTCGAGCCGTCTGGGCGACATCCGCGCCGAAGGAGCTTTTGAGTTCAGTCTTACCCAGCATCGGTTCGTTGATCTTTCTTGAACACGTTTACAGTTAAGCGGCAAAGCCGCAGAGGTTATGCAGTAGCTGGATGAACTGGCTCTTGCGATGAACCCACTTGTTGTGCCTGCACTGCGGTCACAGCGATCATGTGCAACACATCGTCCGAAGAACAACCGCGCGACAGGTCGTTTGCGGGTTTTGCCAAGCCTTGGAGAACGGGCCCAATGGCCTCGGCACCTCCAATGCGCTGGGCGATCTTGTACCCTAGGTTGCCCGCATCTAGGTTGGGAAAGACAAACACGTTTGCTTTCCCTTCCAGTGGCGAATTCCTGGCCTTTTTCCTGGCGACCTCTGGCACATAGGCAGCGTCGAACTGCAACTCTCCGTCGATGACCAGGTTTGGATTGGCGGTTTTGGCAATTTGTGTGGCCTCAACCACCTTGGACACTTTCGGATGGCTGGCACTGCCGCTCGTCGAGAAAGACAGCATCGCAACACGAGGCTCTTTTCCGGTGAGTGTACGATAGGACGCGGCCGAGGCCTGAGCGATCTCAGCCAACTCGCGTTCGTTCGGATCAACGACCAACCCGCAGTCGGCGAAAATATGGACGCCATGAACCGTGTGATGGTTGCGGTCATAGATCATCAGAAAGAAACTGGACACCATATGGGCGTCAGGTGCTTTACCGATGATCTGCAAAGCGGCTCGAACAGTGTCCGAGGTGGTTTCCACAGCACCGCCGACCGTGCCGTCAGCCAGCCCGATATGGACCAACATAGCGGCGTAGTTCAGACGATTTTGCACCAGAGACTTCGCAGTCACAGGTGTTACGCCTTTGTGTTTGCGCAGTTCGAAATAGGCATTGGCAAAGCGATCCAAGTGGGGCGAAGTAGCCGGATCGTGGATGTCTATCCCGGCAACATCCGTTCCGCCTTTTTCAGCCAGCAAAGAGGCAACTTTGGTCTGATCGCCGACCAGGATAATATCGGCTGCATCTTCGGCACGTGCTTTCAACGCGCCTTCTACTACACGTGGATCATCGCCCTCAGCAAGGGCGATGATCTTTTTGGAACTGGTCGCAGCCCCGAGAATTTGATGTAGGGGCTTCACCGCGATCAGGCCTCGACTTGCGGCTTCATGTCTGCTGCTTCGATACCCGCAACCGCAACCGGCTTCTTCATCGCGTCGCGACGGAAAGGCTCACCCAGTTCCTGGTTGATCATGGCTTCGATCAAGGTGGTGATGCCGTTCTTCTGATCTTCGATCGCCTGGTTCAGCGCAGCTGTCAGTTCGTCCTGCGTACGTGCGACGACGCCTTTCAGGCCACAGGCTTCTGCGATACCGGCGTAAGAGACCTTGGTGTCCAATTCGGTGCCGACGAAGTTGTCGTCGAACCAAAGGGTCGAGTTCCGCTTTTCCGCGCCCCACTGATAGTTACGGAAGACGATCTGGGTCACGGCGGGCCATTCCTCACGGCCGATCGCCGTCAGCTCGGTTACGGCAATGCCAAAGGCACCGTCGCCCGAGAAACCAACAACAGGCACATCCGGGCAGCCGATCTTGGCGCCGATCACTGACGGCAAACCATAGCCACAGGGGCCGAACAGGCCCGGGGCCAGATACTTGCGGCCTTCCTCAAACGAGGGGTAAGCGTTGCCGATGGCGCAGTTGTTGCCGATATCGGACGAGATGATCGCCTCTTTCGGCAGAGCGGATTGAATCGCACGCCATGCCATGCGCGGGCTCATCCAGTCGGGCTTGGCAGCACGGGCGCGTTCGTTCCAAGTTGTGCCCGGGTCGTCCTGCTCGTGGTCCATCGAGGTCAGTTCCTGCGCCCAACGCGACTTGGTTTCAGCGATTTTCGCCTTACGCGCATCGCGGCCTTCATCGCCCGCAGTGCCCGAAAGCTGTACCAGGATGTTGGTTGCAACAGTGGCTGCGTCACCGACGATACCAACCGAGACCTTCTTGGTCAGACCGATGCGGTCTGGGTTGATGTCGACCTGAATGATTTTTGCTTCGGTCGGCCAGTATTCCATACCGTATCCGGGCAGGGTCGAGAACGGGTTCAGACGGGTACCAAGGCACAGAACAACGTCCGCTTCCTTGATCAGCTCCATCGCAGCTTTCGAGCCGTTGTAACCCAGAGGGCCGGCAAACAGCGGGTGCGAGCCGGGGAAAGCGTCGTTGTGCTGGTAGCCAACGCACACGGGGGCGTCCAAACGCTCGGCTAGTTCTTTCGACGCTTCGATGCCGCCTGCTGACAGCACCGTGCCAGCACCGTTCAGAATGACCGGGTTTTTGGCATCGGACAGCAGAGCTGCAGCTTCGGTTACGGCAGAGGCGCCGCCCGAAGGCAGTTCGAATTCGACCACGGCCGGCAGCTCGATATCGACAACCTGAGTGAAGAAGTCACGGGGCACGTTGATCTGTGCCGGGGCGGAGGCGCGCTTGGCTTTGGTGATCACGCGGCTGAGGACTTCGGCCATCCGAGACGGGTCGCGCACTTCTTCCTGATAGCAGACGCAGTCTGCGAACATCCGCATCTGTTCCATTTCTTGGAAACCGCCCTGACCCATGGTCTTGTTCGCGGCCTGAGGGGTGACCAGCAGCAGCGGGGTATGGTTCCAGTAGGCGGTTTTGACGGCGGTGACAAAGTTGGTGATGCCAGGGCCGTTCTGCGCGATCATCATCGACATTTTGCCGGTGGCGCGGGTGTAGCCGTCGGCCATCATCCCGCCCGAGCCTTCATGCGCACAATCCCAGAACGTGATGCCTGCTTTCCCGAAAATATCCGAAATCGGCATCATGGCCGAACCAATGATACCAAAGGCATGCTCGATCCCGTGCATCTGCAGAACCTTAACGAAGGCTTCTTCCGTGGTCATTTTCATCGGTGACTCTCCAAGACTGAATGCGTGAATTGGCCGGAGGGGTTCAGCCCGGCCTTTGATACGGTTTTGGCGCAAGCCTGCGTATGGCGTTAGGGCCAGATGCGGCGGCGGAATACGTCCAGCCGACGGTTAACTGGCCCGGATCGCATCCGCGATCAGTTTCACTCCGGCCTCGATGCGGTCGGGCGCAATTGAGGAATACCCAAGACGGTAGAAATTCCGAGGCGGCCTTGGCCCCGAAAAGAAGGGCGCGCCGGGTTCGATATGCACACCTTGCGCCTGCAATGTGGCAGCCAGTTGCGCGGTGTCTACGTGCGAAGGGGCTTGCATCCAAATGGAGGACCCGCCAAGCACGCCGCGCCCCGCGACCTGCAGCGCATGGGCCTGAACAGCTTTGTCTAACGCCTCGCGCCGTTGGGCCAGGGCGTTCGACATGCGCCGGATCTGAGCGTCGTAGTGCCCGAGGGACAAGAAATAGGCTGCTGTGCGCTGAACATGCCCCGGAGGATGCCGCAACACGAGCGATCGAAGCGCGCGCGCCTCGCGGATGAAGGTTTCGGACCCAACCATGTAGCCCAGTCGCAACCCAGGAAACAGCGATTTCGAGAAGCTGCCCACATAGATTACTCGCCCGTCGCGATCCATCGACTTGAGCGCGGGTGAGGGCGCCCCCAGATAAGCCATCTCGAACTCGTAGTCGTCCTCGACGATCATTGCGTTCAGCTCGCTCCCGCGTTCCAAAAGGGCGGTTCTGCGGCTGACGGGCATGGTGGCCGTTGTCGGGCTTTGGTGGCTGGGGGTAGTAAAGATCACGTCGGTGTCGTCTGGTAGAGCCTCAGGCGGCAGCCCGTCACCATCCACGCGGATCGGTGCCATAGTGCAATCCGAATGGCTCAGCAGCTCACGCAGAGCGTAATAGCAGGGGTCTTCAATTGCCGCTGTGCGCCCTTTTTTCAGAAGAATGCGCGAGGCCAGCCACAACGCGTTCTGCGCGCCCAGCGTGATCAGGATCTCTTCGGGGCGGGCGGTGATGCCTCGGCGTGGCAGGGTGTGGCGGGCAATGAACTCGACCAGCAGCGGGTCGTCCTGATCAGCGTAGTCAGTCGTTAGGGACTCGAAATCCTTGTGTCCCAGTGCCCGAACCGCGCAAAGCCGCCAGTTCGCGTGGTCAAACAGCGTCCGGTCGGCCTGCCCGTAGATGAACGGGTATTTGTAGTTGCGCCAATCCTGAGGCTTGGTTAGCACATTGCCGCCCGAGAACCGCCGGGCCAGCGCATTGTCCCAATCGACCGTCTCTTCGCTGCGCGGGACGGGCGTGTATTTCGGCGGGACCGGCGCGTTTTCGGATACATAGTAGCCCGAACGCCCTTTGGCGGTCAGATAGTCATTGGCCAGAAGCTCGGTATAGGCCAGCGTCACAGTAATCCGACTGACGCCCAGATGGGTCGCCAGTTTGCGCGACGAGGGCAGCTTTTCCCCGATGTGGAAGCGGCCCGACAGGATGCCTTCGGCGATCATCTGCTGGATTTGCGCCTGCAGCGTCCCCTGTCCGTTCAGCTCAAGAAAGAAAGTGTCAACCGAGATAGCCATGAGCGCTTATAGGTTGGACTTAAGGCGGTGGCAATCTGGACTTACATGCCTCGGAGTGAATTTGTGATGTGGCTTGACGAGGAAATTCGAATCACCTAAATAACTAGAAATCTAGTTTAATGGAGAATTCAGATGTGGGAAACCGCTGCAGCAGGATTTTCGGCCATGGGGTCCGAGGCCCGGTTGAAGGTTCTGAAAACACTTGTGAGGGCCGGGCAAGCCGGTCTGACCGTGGGTGAGATCCAGACACGTACCGGCATCGCCCCCTCCACCCTTGCGCATCACCTTCGGTTTCTGGCTGCAGGTGGTGTGGTTGAACAGGAAAAGATCGGGCGCACGACGATCAATCGCGCTTGTTTCAACGAATTGCGAAACCTGGCGCAGTTTATTCTCAGTGAATGCTGCGCAGACGAAGTCGGAAAGGCCGCAAACGATGGCTGAACTATCACAAAACCCGAAAGCCTCGGCCAAACTCGCGTTGGATGTGATCAAAACGCCTTGGGCTTTGATCGTCGCGATACTGGCGCTTGTCGCAGTTTTCGATCCTGGTAACTGGGCAGAGGTTGTAACCTTCGCCGCCAAGGCACTGGCGCATACAGGGCAGTATATCCTGTTCGCCGTTCTTCTGCTGTCCTATCTCAAAGCCACTGGGGCCGAAGTCATGGTGGCGCGCGCGTTTGAGGGGCGGGAAACTAGGATGATCTTTCTGGCCGCCCTGTTCGGAGGGCTTGCGCCGTTTTGTTCCTGCGAGGTGATCCCGTTCATTGCCGGGCTTCTGGCACTGGGTGCGCCGCTCTCGGCCGTGATGGCGTTCTGGCTCAGCTCGCCACTGATCGACCCGCCGACATTGCTGATAACCGCAGGCGCGTTGGGGTGGCCTTTTGCCATCGGCAAGGCCGTTGCAGCGGTTGCCTTAGGTCTGTTCGGCGGGTTCGCCGTGCGCCTTCTGATGCGCAACGGAGCCTTCACTCAGCCCCTGCGGGAATACAAACCCGCCGGATGCTGTGGGTGCGGCCCCAAGCTGGATGACAAACCCGTCTGGAAGTTCTGGCAGGAACCCGAACGCCGTCAGCGTTTCCGGTCTGAGTTCGTGCATAACGGTATCTTCCTGCTGAAATGGCTTGCTCTGGCCTATGTTCTTGAGGCGCTTCTGGTCAGCTATGTGCCTGCCGACCTGATCGCTCGCGTCGTCGGTGGAGAAGGTGTGCTGCCCATCGTCGTTGCCGCGCTAGTCGGAATGCCCGCCTATCTGAACTCCTACGTCGCGCCGCCGCTTTTGGCGGGGTTGATGGAGCAAGGCATGACGGCGGGTGCTGCGATGTCCTTCATGGTGGCAGGGGCGGTCAGCTCGATCCCGGCCATGGCTGCGGTCTGGTCACTGGTTAAACCGCGCGTCTTCGCCACCTATCTGACCCTCGGGGTCGGGGGCGCGATTGTCGCCGGGATCTTGTTCCAGATGCTCTGAAAAAGAAAACGCCCGGCGCAGTGCCCGGGCGTTTTTCTCTGGTTCGTTAGGTTTTAACCAGCCTCGCAGAACCGAGGCAGTTTGAACCTATACCGTGCCTCTCCGCTTTCCACGTAGACGCGTTTTTCCACGCAGGCGCTGGTGCCCACCGATTGGGATATTGGCGCCTCGGTCGAGGTGATCGACGTGGCCGTTCCATCCGGCAGACGAACCGAAGCGATGACCCCGTTTTTCAGGTCCCCGTTGATCGCTGTGGCCGACAGAACCGGGACGGTCATGAAAGAATGATGCTCATGCTCGCCGTCATCCCCCAACAGGAAAAGACCGCCGACGATGAAAGCCATGACCACGGCAGCGGCCAGACCCAAACCCCAGGTTTTTAGGAAGGCGTAGATCGTTACGGCGCGGTGTGGGCCAAAGATGGCAGATAGAATGTTGAGCATGAGAGGTCCCAAGAAAACGCCCCGGCCAGTTTAGACCGGGGCGGGCCAGAAATCAGGGGCGCAGATCGTCTTCGTCTTCGTCGTCCCCACCGCCTTTGGGCAGGTTGAAGAAGCTGTCGGCGTCCACGATCGGATCACCGTCTTCCTTGTCGGCTTCCGGCTCTTCAGACAGCGAGAAGGTTTCCAGACCCTCAATCGCGGTCGGGATCTTCGGTGCTGCATCCATCTCCAGCGACTGCTCGGTCGAGACCAGCTTGCGGCGCTCGTCATCGCTCATCACGCCGCCTTCGGCGGCTTTCTTCGCGGCGGCCTTCTGCACCACAGCGTCCAGTTCGGACTGTTTACATAGGCCCAAGGCAACCGGGTCGATGGGCTGCATGTTGGCGATGTTCCAGTGCGTGCGTTCGCGGATCGACTGGATGGTCGGCTTGGTGGTGCCAACCAGCTTGGCGATCTGACCGTCGCTAAGCTCGGGGTGGAACTTGACCAGCCATAGGATCGAGTTCGGACGGTCCTGACGCTTGGACAGCGGGGTATAGCGCGGGCCACGGCGCTTTTCCTCGCCCGTTGCCGACGGGTTGAACTTGAGCTTCAGCTTGTGCAGCGGGTTGTTCTGCGCCGAGTCGATCTCTTCCTGCGTCAGCTGGTTGTTGGCAAGCGGGTCGAACCCTTTGACACCAGCGGCCACATCGCCATCGGCAATGCCCTGCACCTCAAGCTCGTGCATCCCTACGAAATCCGCGATCTGCTTGAAGCTGATCGTCGTGTTGTCCACCAGCCATACGGCTGTTGCCTTGGCCATAAGCGGTTTTGCCATCAGCCCGTCTCCTATAAATACATCTGTCCCGTCGCCGGAATTCGGCGGCCCCGGGGTTTTGGGGCAGGTTTCCGTTGTCGGGGAACTTGGGCTGTATATAGTCGCCGCGACGCAAGAAGGGAAGAGGCGAATGCGCCAAGGGTTTCTAGCGCTGATTTTGTGGGTCACAAGCGCCGTCGCCGCGCTGGCCGAGGGCGAAAAAGCGGGTGAGTTCGACTACTACGTCCTGGCGCTGAGCTGGTCTCCAAACTGGTGCGCGCGCGAAGGGGATGCCCGCGGGTCGGACCAATGCGACGCCCGGCATGACCATGGCTGGATTTTGCACGGGCTGTGGCCTCAGTTCCATCAGGGCTGGCCCTCCTATTGCCGCACACCTAAGGCCCCGCCTTCACGCGCGATGACTCGCGCGATGGAAGATATTCAGGGAAGTGGAGGCCTTGCATGGCATCAGTGGAAGAAACACGGCACCTGTTCGGGACTGTCGGCGCGGGACTATATGGATCTGTCGCGCGAAGCCTATGGTCGCGTGACCCGGCCCGAGGTGTTCCGCCAGCTTGATACCTCGGTCAAACTGCCCGCGTCGATTGTCGAAGAGGCCTTTCTAAAGGCCAACCCTAAGCTCGAGCGTGACATGATCACCATCACCTGCGAACAGGGCTACATCGAAGAGGTTCGCCTGTGCTTGTCCCGCGACCTTGATCCCGTGCCCTGCGGCCGGGATGTCATCCGGGACTGCACCGCCAAAGACGCCCTGTTCGACCCGATTCGCTAGAGCTTTTTGTTCTGACAGTCTCGCGCGTATTCCAGCGCCTTGGCGGTGCCTTTGAGGTCGATGGCCATCACCACTTCGCCCGCCGGGTTGTAAACCGTCATCGTCTTATTTTGAGCAATCGCGGTGACGAAATTCCGGTCAGTGAAAAAGACGGTCGCGCCGGGGACATCACGTTCGTTGAAGCCAATGGCAGTGGCGTCATAGCTTTTGCCGTCCAGAGCAAACCGGATCGGGTAGGTTTTGCCCTGCTCGATATCGCCCCAGGCCTTGTTGTAGACAGCGAAATATCCGCGATTGCCAAGCGCGTCATAACCGATCCGCACCACCGAGAGGTCCTGATACACCGTCTGGATCAGGCACCCATTGCCCAACGCCGGGTCCATCATGATGTTCCAGCCGTCGACAAAGCCCTTGTCGATCAGTTGCTGCGAAAACGCTGCAGTGGCTGTAAAGGCGGCAAGTGTGAGGGCAAAAAGGCGTTTCATAACAGTTCCCAAAATCAAACGGATAAGGTCATGGCCATAGTACACGCCGCGTGCGGCAGGCAAAGGCCATTCTTGACTGATCGCACCACGAAAGAACACCTATGTGCATGGCGGAAGCCGGCTATGCCCAGCCGGGGAGGCGCTTGAAACTCGGCTGCTGCGCAATAGCTTTCGCCCCATAAAACAAGGAACGAGCCATGCCGCAACATCCCAGAACGTTCTCTCACATCGGATTGTCCGTCCCAAACGTTGACGAGGCTGTAAAGTTCTACTCCGAAGTCCTTGGTTTCTACGTGATCATGCCACCGACTGATGTGGTAGAGGATGACACGGATATTGGTGTCATGTGCACTGATGTGTTTGGTCCTGAGTGGAAAAAACTACGTATTGCGCATCTCGCGACTGCTGATCGCATCGGGTTCGAGCTTTTCGAGTTTGACGGGAATTATGTGCCGGAAAACAATATCGACTTTCGCCAAAATGGTACGTTCCATTTTTGCGTCCAAGACCCGGATGTCGAAGGCCTGGTAGAAAAAATCGTTGCAGCGGGTGGCAAACAACGGATGCCGATTCGATACTATTATCCCGGAGAGAAACCCTACCGAATGGTCTATGTCGAAGACCCCTTTGGTATTGTCTTCGAGATCTACAGCCATTCCTACGAGTTGACGTACTCGTCGGGTGCTTACACCTGACCGACGAGACTGGGCCTGGTGTGCAATCGGAAGGCGTGAAAGCGTTTCGGTTGCTTCAGTTTTGCAATGCTCAGAGCTCTTTTCGTGCCCTCAGTGCTGCTGTAATCGTTCCGTCATCCAGATAGTCCAGCTCTCCCCCAATCGGCACACCTTGCGCTAGTGAGGTCAGGCGGACCTGCCCCTCCAACTGATCAGCGATGTAATGTGCCGTGGTCTGGCCGTCGACGGTGGCGTTCAGGGCCAGAATGATCTCGGTGACGCCTTCTGCCACCACCCGGTCCTTGAGGCGGGGAATGCGCAGTTCATCCGGGCCAACGCCATCCAGCGCCGACAGCGTGCCTCCCAACACGTGATAGCGGCCTTTGAACACGCCTGCGCGCTCCATCGCCCACAGGTCGGCGACGTCCTCGACAACGCAAAGCTCTCCGGTCGCGCGGGCCTCATCGTTGCAGATGTCACAGATGTCGGTGGTGCCCACATTGCCGCAGTTCAGGCACTCGCGGGCGGTGATGGCGACCTGCTGCATCACGTCGGACAGGGGCGTTAGCAGCAGGGAACGCTTGCGGATCAGGTGCAGCACCGCGCGGCGGGCCGAGCGAGGGCCGAGGCCGGGAAGTTTGGCCATCAGGTCGATCAAATTGTCGATGTCGCTGTTGGAGGTCACGGCCTATCCTGTCTGACGCCGGAGGGAGACTCCGGCGGGAGTATTATTGAAAAGATGGAGATCAGAACGGCAGCTTGATGTCTGCGGGCAGGCCCATGCTTTCGGTCAGTTTGGCCATTTCGGCCTGCGAGCGCTCGGCGGCTTTGGTCTGAGCGTCCTTGATGGCCGCAAGGATCAGATCCTCGACCACTTCCTTGTCGTCGCCATTGAAGATCGACGGGTCGATATCCAAGCCCTTCAGTTCCCCTTTGGCGGTTGCCGTCGCCTTGACTAGCCCTGCGCCGGATTCGCCTACAACCATCAGGTTGTTCAGCTCTTCCTGCATCTCGGTCATCTTGGTCTGAAGATCCTGCGCGGATTTCATCATTTTGGCCATATCGCCCAGGCCGCCTAGTCCTTTGAGCATGTTGCTTCTCCTGTAAGTTCGGTTTGTGCCTAGATACGGGGGTCACCGTAGTGACACAAGAGCAGAGCGCGCTCCCGCCCGCCGTCAAGGTCTTTGGCAAGACCTTTCCTCCCGTTGGGCCCGGCAGCGCTCGGGCAAAGCCCGAGCGCTGCCGGGCCCAAGGTCGCTCTGGGTGATCGGCTTTAGCCGATTGCCCGTGGCGGGCGCGGGAGGGTTTTGCTTTGTATAGAGGTCAGTCTTCTTCGAAAGGATCCCATTCATCTTCGACCTCGGGCAGAGCTTCGGTCTCGACTTGGGCGGCGCGTTGTTCCGGTGTCTCGATGCGGGTGATTTTGGCCTTGGGGAAACTTGCCAGAACAGCCTGAACAAGCGGATGCGCCGTGGCCTCTTCTTTCAGCGCCAGTTCGGCTTTGTCGCGGATTTCGGCGATCGTCGGAGCGTCACCATCCGACACGATGGATACCGCCCATCTGTTGCCAGTCCAACGTTGCAGGGCCGAGCCCAGCCGTGGTGCAAGATCGGTCGGGGCTTGCGAAGATGGGGTGAATTCGATCCGTCCCGGCTGGTAAGAGACCAGCCGCACGCCGTTTTCGACCTCGACCAAAAGTTTGACGTCTCGGTTGTTCCGGATCAGCTCGACCACATGTTCGAAACTCGGGTATCGCGCCAATGCGGTTTGCGTGTCTTGCGCCAAAGCGGCGACGGGTGCTCCGCCGGACCCGCGTGGCGCAGGGGTGTAGCTTGTAGCGGCGCGGGCTTCGACCGGGGCCGCGCCGTTGCTTTGAATGGGCGTCCCACCACCAGGTCCGCCGTTGGGGGGCGGAGGCGTATCCTGCAGCCGTTTGATCAGTTCTTCCGGGCTAGGCAGGTCGGCCACGTGAGTCATTCGGATCACCGCCATTTCGGCGGCCATCATAGAGTTGGGGGCGGCTGAAACTTCCTCAAGCGCTTTCAACAGCATCTGCCACATCCGAGTCAGCACCCGCATGGGGAGGGCCTCAGCCATCTGCTGGCCCCGGGCGCGCTCATCCGGGGAAACAGTTGGGTCTTCGGCTGCGTCCGGGGTGATCTTCACGACCGAAACCCAATGAGTGATTTCGGCCAGATCACGCAGCACGGCTAGTGGATCAGCTCCTGCGGCATATTGGCCACCAAGCTCGGTCAGCGCCCCTGCCGCATCGCCCCGCAGGATCATGTCCATGAGGTCCAGAACCCGGCCACGATCCGCCAGGCCCAGCATCGCGCGCACTTGATCTGCCGTCGTCTCTCCGGCCCCGTGTGAGATCGCCTGATCCAGTAATGAGGTGGCGTCGCGGGCAGATCCCTCGGCAGCACGGGTGATCAGCGCCAAGGCGTCTTCGGCAATCTCAGCACTCTCCGCAGAAGCGATCTTGCGCAGCAGGCCGATCATATCCTCGGGTTCGATCCGGCGCAGGTCGAAGCGTTGGCAGCGCGACAGAACCGTGACGGGAACCTTGCGAATCTCAGTTGTGGCGAAGATGAACTTCACATGCGCCGGCGGTTCCTCAAGCGTCTTGAGCAGCGCGTTGAAGGCGCTGGTCGACAGCATATGGACCTCATCGATGATGTAGATCTTGTAACGGGCCGAGGCTGCGCGGTAGCGAACACTGTCGATGATCTCGCGAATATCATTCACGCCGGTGCGACTGGCGGCGTCCATCTCAATCACGTCGACATGGCGACCTTCCATGATGGCGACGCAGTGTTCACATTGGCCGCAAGGCTCGGTCGTGGGTCCGCCATTTCCGTCCGGTCCGATACAGTTCATGCCTTTCGCAATGATCCGTGCGGTCGTGGTTTTGCCGGTTCCGCGAATGCCTGTCATGACAAAGGCTTGCGCGATGCGATCCGCTTCAAATGCGTTTTTGAGCGTGCGGACCATCGCATCCTGACCCACCAGATCGGCAAAGGTTTCCGGGCGATATTTGCGGGCGAGAACCTGATAGGCGGGGCTGTCTGAGTCGGTCATGTCTGCTCTGGCGGATTCGGAACGTCACTGCAGCGTAGAGGCCCGCGCCGCCCGCGTCCACATGAGTTGAAGAACGATTTTGTTTTGGAAACTGGCGCGTCAGGGGTACACTCTTCAGATTGTGAATCAAGCCTAAAGTCAGGATCAACGCTTCCGGGGGGATGCTGTCATGACGAATTTGGTCATTCATGCTTTGCAAGTGGGCGGGGGCACACTTGCCCTAACGTCGATGCCGGGAAAGGGCGGCGACTATGCAGGCGACCTTGAAACGATTGGAGATTGGAGGCCGGGCCTCGTGCTGTCGATGACAACCGAGGCCGAGCTGGTCCAGTTTGGAGCCCGCGATTTTGGCCGCGACGTTCAGGGGCGCGCCAGCCGCTGGGTGCATCTGCCGATTCAGGATTTCGGCGTGCCACCGTCAGAGGTTGATGCGCAATGGCCCGATGTTAGTGCCGCGGCGCGGCAGGCTTTGTCTGGCGGAGGGCGCGTGCTTGTCCATTGTCAGGGCGGATGTGGTCGCTCTGGCATGGTGGTGCTGAGGTTGATGATCGAATGCGGCGAGGCTCCAACCCAAGCGCTGGATCGGTTGCGCAAGCTACGCCCCTGCGCGGTCGAAACCGATGCACAGAAGCACTGGGCCACCTTGCCCGCCCGAGCTTTGGCAGACTCCTAAGCCGACAGTTGCAGTTCCGCCGGGGTCGTTTTGCGCGGCGCAATCACTGATGCCTCGAGCATGGCGCAGGGCAGGGATGTCATCGCTGCGCTAGGCAGGCTGCTCGTGTCGGTACCGAACATCAAATCGGCATAGCGATCGAGGGTCTCGCTGTCGGCCTTAGGATCCGCTCCGCAATAGACCCGCACCCGAGATTGGCTGGCCCGAAACCGGGCGTGGCAGCCGTCCGAGCAATGGGTCAGGTCACTGCTGCCTTCGATTTCAAAGTCCGATGTGGTCGCCGGACCAGCTTGGTCCAGTGCGTCAACCATTGAACGCGCCAGCCGCGCCAGCGCCGGGCAAGTCTTGCCGGTATGTTGGCAGATAGTTGCCGAGAACCTATGTGTCTTCGTCTTCCAGATCATCCTGCGCCCTCCGCGCGGTGGACAGGGGCTGGGATCAGGTGGGGCAGATAGGGTCTGTCACGGCCTGCCCGGACACCCCGCCCGAGTTTGGGTTATGTTGACGATGGCAGGTCTCCTGACTTGCGGGTCATCGCTTTGCCGACCTTCCCGGCCTTTCGGCCAGTGGCTCTTCGACATCGCTCACCGCTTACAGTTGCGGGGGCAGTCGCGGATTTGGTTCGTCCCGAGTAAGTCGGGGAAAACCGCACCGTGTTCCCTTTTCATCCCGACCTCTTGTGAAAGCCGGGAACCATCACACCATCGCTAGCGTTCAAAACCATTCTGAGTCAAGTTGAACTTTCTGCGCTGCGGAAAGACGATCCGCAAAGTGGACGCGTGGTCAAGCGGGATCGCAGTTGACTTGCATGGGCTGTCTGGGGTCAAGTTGCAATGTGAACTCATCAGTTCAGTTTTCCACCGAGGATGCCCATGTTGGATGCAAACCAAACAGTGCTGATCGAAGATGTTCAGATCCCGGTGGGGGATGGTGCCCTGTCCGGGTGGATCTACCGGCCCGTGGCGCAGCCCGAAACCGTAGTGGTGGTCAACAGCGCGACAGGGGTTCCGCGAGACTACTACAAGCATTTCGCACAATGGTTGGCCTCGGATCGTGATATCGCCTGTCTGATCTACGACTACCGGGAATTCGGGCATTCGAAATCGGGCCCACAGCGTCGGTCGAAGATTTCGATGGCCGATTGGGCGTTGCAGGACATGCCCGCCGCGCGGGCCGAGATGCGCCGACGGTTCCCGCTGTCGCAGCAATGGTCAGTTGGTCATTCGCTTGGAGGGATGCTGGGGCCAGTGCAGCCGGATATCGACAAGATTGATCGCATGATCTGCGTCTGTTCTGGCCTTGTGAAGTTGGGCGATCATCCTTGGCCGTACCGCGCTCTGGCCGGGTTGTTCTGGTATGGGCATGTGCCTCTGGTCGTGAGCGGCCTGGGGTATTTGCCGGGCAAGGCACTTGGGTTTGGAACAGACCTACCGCCTAAGGTCTATTGGCAATGGCGCAAATGGTGCACCGCGCCGCAAAGCTATCTGCCCGAGATCGGAGACACACTGCCGCAAGCTACGTGGCAGGATGCTGACGTTCCCGTCGACCTTTTTGCCTTCACAGATGATGAGATGGTCCCAGAAGCTGCCGTTTGGCGGTTGGCCGAGCTTTATGGTCCAAAAGCACGCCGTCACCTGTTGTCACCGGAAGAGTTTGGTGTTCGGGAGATCGGCCATATCGGTGTGTTTGCCCGCCGAAATGCGGTGCTCTGGCCACGATTGATCGCTTGATGGGGGGCGCCGGCGGACCGACGCCCCTTTTTCAGCCCGTGTTTCAATCGCCGCGCCGCGCGGATTTTCCGTGCATCGCAGATCGGACCATCTTGCCGAAAGCCTTGTCGCGTGCCCGCGCCTCGGCCACGGTCTCAGAGTTGCGCTGATCCTCGCGCCTCAGCTTGCGCCAGCGTTCCAACCGATCTGCATCCAGTGTGCCTGCTTCAATCGCCGCCTGCACAGCGCAACCGGGCTCGGCCTCATGCTGGCAATCCGAGAACCGGCAGGTTTGGGCCAGCTCCAGAATGTCCGAGAACACTTCGTCCACCCCGTCCTGCGCGTCGAGCAGGCGCAGGGCGCGCATGCCGGGGGTGTCGACCAGCCAACCGCCATTTTGCATCGGATGTAAGGCGCGAGACGTCGTGGTGTGGCGGCCGCGGGCGTCATCCTCGCGGATTGTGGCTGTTGCCTGATCCTGCCCGGTCATTCCGTTGGCGAGCGTTGTTTTGCCAACCCCGGATGACCCGACCAAAGCCGCTGTCTGACTCGCCGGACACCATGCCAGAACCTGCTGCAGGTCTAACGCTTCATGCGCGTTGACCGTCAGGACTGTCAAAAACGGTGCCAGCGCTTCGGCCTGCTTGGCGTAGGCTGCGGGGTCCGAGCAGCTATCTGCTTTGGTCAGGACCACGACAGGATAGCAGCCCGCCTGATGCGCCAGTGCCAGATACCGTTCGAGCCGGGGCACATTGAAATCCGCATTGCACGAGCTGACGATGAACAGCACGTCAACATTGGCTGCGATCAGTTGCGCCTCGGCTCCGGTTCCGGCAGCACGGCGTTGCAACAGGCTGCGCCGGTCAAGCAGATGCTGAACGCGATTCTTGTCATCGGCCAGCACCCAATCGCCAACCGTAAAATCGCCAGTGGAATGACCAGGGGCAAACAGAGATGTTTCACCAGTCTCGTTCATCCCGACCAGGCGGTCCCGGTGAACACCGGTGATACGAAAAGGCGTGAGTTGCGCGTGCGCCGCGTGCTGTGCAGCGAAGTGAGAGGACCATCCCAGGTCCGAAAGATTAAAAGACATTGGTTTGCCTGTGTTCAGATATAGCAATCCCATCGGATGGCCGATGCGCATCCGTTGGCGATGTGTTCAGGCAATCGGAGAGTTGGGTTTAGAACCGATCTGCCCGAAGGGTGTTTGCTACAATCATAAAGCCCTCCTGCGGCTGATGGTTTCTATAAAGTGAGAGGTTGGACATCGACCCAAGCGGGGCTCGTTGTGGCTGCTTCCTTCCGGACCTGACCAGGTTGGCGAGGCGCTCGCCCGCGCCAACCTCTCAACGCCTGATATAGGGAAGGGATGTGAAAATGACAACCCGTCACAAGGTCAGTCGTATCCTTTCAAAGCCCTCGGTATCAGGCCCCAGCAATTCGGGGGAGTATCTGCTTAGCTCGGGCAAATACTTCAACGCTCCGCTGCCGGTTCTTAGGATCGTGCGAATACCATAATGCGGGGCTAAGGAGAATGGGTAAGGCGCCTGATCCAGAGGGTCCGCGGGCAGGCGATCTGACAGGTAGTCCCGCAGTATCTCTTTGATATCCCTGGACGGCAGAGGAATGGCCCGGGCTTTTGTGACGAAAGGGAAATGCCCACCACCGCTGGCGCGATAGTTGTTGAGGGCGACCACAAAGCTCTGGTCGTCGCGGACTATTTGCCCGCCCAAGCACAGGTCGCGGACGCGCTGGGCGGTTGGATCGGTCATGGCGCCGTTGCTATCGAACCGCGCAGGGCTGGACAGGTCGATCTGATAGGTCACGCCAAACACGACGTCAAAGTTATGCCCCGCCCGGCGGGAATCGGTTAGCTCGGCTTCGGCGTCTGGGTGGATCTGGTTGAGAACACCCGCCGACATCTCAAGCCAGTCCCGCAGTTGCGCGCCGGTGATTTTGACGGCCCGCAATTCGTTGGAGAAAACATGCAGGTCAGCGACGTGGCGCAGGCAAATCTCGCCCACAGGCACGTCCGTATAGTTCCTCGGCCCGGCGCGGCCGCCGAATTTGTAAGGAGACACCGCAGACAGAAGCGGCAGTTCGGCGAACGCGGTGCCGTTTAGAAACGGGCGCAAACCCGCCGCTTGTGCCGCCGCGACCAGGGCTAGCCCCCGATCCGGCGCGCAGAAGCTGAAATAGCTGTGCAGGCTCTGCGCGGTATGACTGACAGGTTCGGCCATCCTTACGCGCGTGGCCAGATGCGCGGGCTTGAGCATCTCGCACAGGTCCTTGTCTTCGACCTCATCGGCTGTGGCGACCAAGCTGCAGTGGCGATCCGTGATCTGCCAGCGCCCCTCGGGTACCTTGGTCAGGTGCAGGTCTATGACCCCCAGATAAGACCCAGCGGACCCGGCCATGACCACAGGTGTGCCGTGGACCAGACCATTTTCGGCATCAACGCCGTCAAGCCCGAGATGCCCCGCGCCCGGCATTGTCAGGTGCGTGTGACCGGCAACAATCGCGTCAATGCCCTCAATCTCGGCGAGGGGAATCACCGCATTCTCAAGCCCCGGCTGAGTCGTCGATTGCTCCAACCCCGAATGGGCCAGCGCGATGACCAGATCACAGCCTTGCGCGCGCAACGCCTCAGCCGTTCGTCGGGCGGCGGTCAAGATATCCTCGGCAATGAACGTGTCTTTTAGGTGATGCGCCTCCCACATCGTGGTTTGAGGCGGAAGCACTGAAAATACGCCGATTCGGATCGTTTCTTCCTGCGCAACGGACCGGGTCAGAACGACACTGCGCAGCCAAGGCTGCCGGTCGTTCACATGGTTCAGATTGCTGCAAATCACCGGGCAAGGGGCTTGGGTAATTACGCGCTCAAGTACATCCAGCCCGAACCCGAAATCATGATTGCCCAAGCCGATCGCGTCATATTCCAGCGCCTTGAAGGCCTGCATCATCGGGTGCGGGCCATCGTTTTCCACCGCCCAGTCCCCAATCGGTGTTCCTTGCAGCGCGTCGCCATTGTCGAACAAAAGAGTCAAGCCGTCCTCGACCTGTTGACGGGCGTTTCGGATCGCCGACGCCGTACGAGTCAGCCCGATGGTCGGGTCTGGTTTGTCCGCATAGTAGTCGAACCCGGTCAGGGTCATATGCAGATCGGTGGTTGCCAGAATGCGGATATGCATTCCTGCGTCCTGCGCGTCTTTCATGCGCGGGGAGATTGCGGTCACGTTTGATTGTCTACTTTTGCGCTATGAGAGCTAAGAAAATTTACCAAGAGGACAAATAAGTGAAAAATCCGAGGCGGTCATGCGGTGTTTCGGTGGCACCTGTCGATATGCCGCAGTAGTGAATTGACATTGCAACACCTGCGCGGACATGGCAGCCCTAGGCGCAAAAGGCCGAGGGGACCCCAATGAAAAACGCAGAAAACGTGACATTCGGCAGCTCGGGCCTTGATCGTGCGGCCCATCTGCGGGGGGATGCGGACAAGCTGGCTGAGGCGGCCCAAGATCCAAACGCCCGCTGCTTGTTGCTGTGGCGTGGAAAAGTGCTGGTGCAGGGCGAGGCTCTGGATCGGTTGGGTCTGGTCAACATGGCGCATCCTCTGGTCGCCAATGGCCCCGGTGGAGTGGTTGAGGCTCCGATCTTGCTTGGCTGCTCTGGTGACGGGGCGGCGATGTTTGCCGCAGATATCTCTGAATGGCAGGCCGAGGGGCTGGATCTGTCGAGCTTGGGCAATTTCATCGACCCGTCCGAGCAACAGCATCCCGATCTGCCCGAGGGTCACGTGTTTGGCGAGCTGCGCCGGATCATGACGCGCCTGTCCGCCCGCGATGCCGAGCTTGCGGCGACAGCCAAGGCGGTGATCGGCTGGCACGAGACGCATCGCTTCTGCGCCCGCTGCGGTGCGCCAAGCGACGTATCGCAAGCCGGATGGCAGCGCAGTTGTTCGGCCTGTGGTGGCCAACACTTCCCACGCACCGACCCGGTTGTGATCATGTTGATCACCCACGGCGACAGCGTGCTGATGGGGCGCTCACCGGGGTGGCCCGAGGGCATGTTCTCGTTGCTTGCAGGGTTCGTCGAGCCGGGCGAAACGCTGGAATCCGCGGTGCGGCGCGAGGTGATGGAAGAGGCGGGCGTTCCCGTCGGCGCAGTGTCCTATCTGTCCAGCCAGCCCTGGCCGTTTCCGGCGTCGTTGATGTTCGGCTGTGCCGGTGAGGCTTTGTCTCGGGACATTCAGATCGACCCGGTTGAAATCGAAGAGGCAATGTGGGTCAGCAAGTCCGAGATGATGCAGGCCTTCGCGGGGGAGCATCCGCGCCTGCTGCCCGCTCGCAAGGGGGCGATTGCGCATTTTCTGCTGCAGAACTGGCTTGCAGATACGTTGGACTAACGAAACACTGGCAAGCAAGAACGAGCAGCAAGGGCCCACATGCAGTTTTCAGCGCGCGAAGATATCGAGGCTCCCATCCACTCGGTTTTTGACATGGTTGCCGATTTCGATCGCTTCGAACGTATGGCGATGCGCCGTGGCGTTGACGTGCGCCGTACCACTGGCGGGGTCGCACCCTCCGCAGGCATGGCGTGGGAGACCGAGTTCAAGCTGCGCGGCAAACCCCGCAAGATGTCCGTACTGCTGACCGATTGCGACCACCCCTCGCAAATGCGATTCGAGGCGACGGGCAAGGGCATGACCGGGGTTACGGTGGTTGACTTTATGGCCCTGTCTCAGCGTCGGACCCGCTTGAGTGTGGACCTGTCACTCAGCGCCAAGTCCCTGCCGGCGCGGTTGCTGCTGCAGTCGATGAAGCTGGGCCAAGCGCGGTTTCGCAAACGCTTTCAAATGCGCCTTGCGGAATTCGCCCGAGAACTGGAGCAGCGCCACAGGCATGGCGCCTAAACTCACATTTACCTGAAGCGCGGGCCTAGCCGCGTGGCTGGGCCGCCGGGTAGACGCCAAGTATTTCCACATTGGTGGTGAAATGCTCAAGCTCGTCCATGGCCAGTTGCACGTTCCGGTCTTCCGGATGCCCGACGATATCGGCATAAAACTGGGTCGCCGTGAACGAGCCATCGACCATGTAGCTTTCCAGCTTGGTCATGTTGATCCCGTTGGTCGCAAACCCACCCATCGCCTTATAGAGCGCCGCTGGAATGTTGCGGACCTGAAAGACAAAGCTGGTGATCATGCCATGCTCGCCCCGACGCGACAGGTCGGCCTCGGGTGACATAACCAGAAAACGCGTGGTGTTATCGCCATGATCCTCGATATGGCGGGCGAGGACGTTCAGGCCGTAGATCTCTCCGGCCAGTTCGCTGGCCAGAGCGGCGGAATGGATTTCACCCGCCTCGGACACCTCACGCGCGGCGCGGGCGTTGTCGGGGCTGACCCGTCCGTGAATACCGTGCTGGCGCAGGAAGCCCGCGCATTGGGGCAGCAGGACCAGATGGGAATGCGCCTCGGTGATGTCGTCAAGCGTCGCGCCGGGCACGGCCAGCAGGTTGATGTGGACACGCACGAAGGCCTCATCAATGATCTGCAGACCACTATGAGGCAACAGCCGGTGGATATCGGCCACCCGCCCATAGGTCGTGTTCTCGACCGGCAGCATCGCCAGATCAGCCGCGCCGGAGCGAACTGATTCGATAACATCCTCGAAAGTGCGGCAGGGCAGCGCCTCCATATCGGGTCGCGCGTTGCGGCAGGCCTCGTGGCTATAGGCGCCGGGTTCGCCTTGAAAGGCAATGAGTTTGGTCATTTGGTCGGTCCCGTGCAACAAGTTACAAAATTGGGCGTTTCGTCGCGGTGTCTATACCTTGCCTCTCGCAAGGGGAAGCCTTAGACACCTTTTCAGACAGCTGAAATGGACTAGCGATCAATGTTCGACACGATGACAGTTACCAAGGCCGCTGCGGGCCTGTTCGGCACGTTCCTTGTGCTGCTTCTTGCCAAATGGGGTGGTGACATCCTGTACCATTCGCATGGGGGCCATGGGGATGCACAGGCTGCCTACATCATCGAGACCGAAAGCTCGGGTGAAAGCGCCGATGGCGAAGAGGTGGTCTTTGAAGACCTGCTGGCCGCCGCAGACCCTGAAAAGGGCGCCAGAGTTTTCCGCAAATGCACTGCTTGCCACAAGTTGGAAGACGGTGCGAACGGCACCGGACCCTACCTGTACGGCATTGTAGACCGGCCTGTTGCGTCGGCCAAAGGCTTCACCGGCTACTCCGCAGCAATGCAGGCGCACGGTGGCAACTGGACCCCCGAAGCGCTTGATGCCTTCGTCGAAAGACCCAACGCATATATCTCGGGTACATCCATGAGCTTTGCCGGCCTGAAAAAGCCTCAAGAACGCGCTGACCTGATTGCCTATCTGCAAACCATCGGCAACTGATTGCCATCATGTTTGTGAAAAAACCCAAAGCCGCTGCCTTGTGCAGCGGCTTTTTTTATGTCGAAAATCTTCACAAAGCGTTCACGCATTCTAAACTTGAATCAGCCAGGACTGGCGATTTAGCTGGCGGAACAAACATAGATGACGACAACAATCCAGAGGATGAGCCTTATGAAACCCCTCCTGCCTGCTGCGCGCGACATGAGTATTCGGCATTGGGGGGTGGTCTTAGGGTTGGTCGCCGTGACGCTCGGATCAGCCGAGGTCGCCCAAGCGAATGATGAAAACGTTACAACCAGTCACGGGTACTCCTATTTTGGAAATCTGGACTACCCGGCGGACTATCCGCATCTGAATTACGTGAATCCCGACGCTCCCAAGGGCGGTGAGATGTCACTGGCAGCGTCTGGAACCTTTGACTCGTTGAACCCTTACTCACGAAAGGGTCGGAGCGGAGCGCTAACCACTATCCAATATGATCGCCTGTTCGAAAGCGCGGATGACAGTGTCGGTCAGTACTACGGAGTGCTGGCGGAAAGCCTCGAGTACGACGAAGGGCGCAACTACGTCATCTTCAACTTGCGCCCTGAGGCCATGTTCTGGGATGGAACACCGGTTACGGCCGAAGACGTTGTTTACAGCCATCGTTTGTTCATCGAGCAGGGCCTGCCGTCTTACGCGCAGGCTGTCGGGCGCATGGTCACCGGGGCCGAGGCGCTAGACGATCACACCGTGAGGTTCACGTTTAACCCAGAAGTCACCCGCCGTAGCTTGATCGAAACCGTAGGATCGACACCTGTCTTCTCGAAAGCGTGGTTTGAAGCTGACGAGTCGCGTCGTCTGGATGAACCTCGTCTGGAAGTGGCGGTGGGGTCGGGACCGTACAAGCTGGACAGTTATGACATCAACCGCCGTATCGTCTACAAGCGCCGCGACGACTATTGGGGCAAAGACCTGCCATTCAACGTGGGCCGCAACAACTTTGACACTATTCGCGTCGAATATTTCGCTGACCAGACTGCCGCTTTCGAAGGTTTCAAGGCGGGCGAATATACGATGCGGATCGAGAGCGATCCCAAGCTCTGGGCGACAAGCTATGACTTCCCCAAGCTGACAGAAGGTTCGGTTGTGCGCGACGAAATCAAGGATGGCAGCCCGCCGACGCCGTCTGGTTTTGTATTCAATCTCGGCAAGCCCCAATTCGCAGATAAGAACGTTCGCAAAGCGTTGGCTCTGGCGTTCAATTTCGAATGGGCAAACGAATCCTTGTTGTTTGGATTGAATTCACCACGCAACTCTTTTGTGCAAGGCACACCTCTTGAAGCACAGGGCACCCCAGCGGGCCCAGAGCTGGCCTTCTTGGAAACGCTTGGCGATGCCGTCCCAGCCGATTTTCTATCCGAGGATGTCGTCGTTGCTCATGAATCCAACCCAGCACGCCTGAACGACCGGCGCAACCTGCGCAAAGCGTCGAAGATGTTGGACGAGGCGGGTTGGCCCGTGGGCGAAGGTAACGTGCGTCGCAATGCCGAAGGGCAGACGCTGAAGGTGAATATCCCTTACCCTTCGAATTTGCCAACATCGACGGCGACGATGATCGAAACCTACGTTCAGAACCTTCAGGCATTGGGTGTAGATGCATCTGCGGAAAAGGTTGATCCGGCACAATACACATTGCGTAGCCGAGAGCGCGACTACGATATGGTCTATTCCACGCGGTATGGGTCGTTCCTGTCGACGGGCGGCGGATTGAGCCAGATGTATGGGTCCGAAGAGGCAGCCTTTAGTCTGTTCAATCCCGCTGGCCTGGCAAGCCCGTTGGTCGACGCGATTATTGAAGCGTCTTTTGAAACCGACAATCAGGCTGATCAGGACGCAGCACTTATGGCGTTGGACCGTGCCCTGAGATATGAGTTTTTCGTGATCCCCGTGGGATACATCGCGGACTACTGGACAGCCTACTACGACATGTACGAATACCCTGAAAACCTGCCACCCTATTCGTTAGGACATTTGGACCTTTGGTGGATCAACCCCGAGAAAGAAGCCGATTTGAAGGCAAAAGGCGCGCTGCGGTAAAATGGGCGCCTATATTCTAAGACGCCTGCTTTTGGTCATTCCGACCTTGCTGGGCATTATGGTCGTTAACTTCACGCTGGTGCAGTTTGTTCCGGGTGGACCCGTTGAACAAATCATCGCTCAGATCGAAGGACAGGGCGATGTCTTCGCGGGCTTCGCTGGGGGCGGAGACGCCGGTGCCGGGTCCGAGCCTGCAGGCGGTGTCTTCGACGACAAATATGTGGGCGCGCGCGGCCTGCCTCCGGAGTTCATTGCCGAATTGGAAAAGGAATTCGGTTTCGACAAGCCGCCGCTTGAGCGTTTTCTTGGAATGATGGGCAACTACCTAACGCTCGATTTTGGCGAGAGCTATTTCCGGTCGATCAGCGTGATTGATTTGGTGTTGGAAAAGATGCCTGTGTCCATCTCGCTTGGCCTGTGGTCGACCTTGATCGCCTATCTGGTCTCTATCCCGTTGGGCATCCGCAAAGCCGTAAAGGACGGGTCGCGGTTCGATACGGTGACGAGCGGCGCTATTATCGTGGCCTACGCGATCCCCGGTTTCCTATTTGCCATCCTGCTGCTGGTGCTGTTTGCCGGTGGATCCTACTGGCAGATCTTCCCGCTGCGAGGGCTGACCTCGGACAATTGGGACAGCCTCAGCCTTTTGGGCAAGATCGCCGACTATTTCTGGCATATCGCGCTGCCGATCATTGCCTTGACCATTTCGGCCTTTGCGACGCTGACGCTGCTGACCAAGAACTCGTTTCTGGATGAGATCAAGAAGCAATATGTCATGACCGCCCGTGCCAAGGGATTGGGGGAACGTAGGGTCCTCTATGGTCACGTCTTCCGCAACGCTATGCTGATCGTGATTGCGGGCTTTCCGGCAGTTTTCATCGGTGTCTTCTTCGGCGGGTCAATTATTATCGAGACGATCTTCTCTCTGGATGGTCTGGGTCGCCTCGGGTTCGAGGCCGCCGTGGCGCGGGACTATCCGGTGATCTTTGGCACTCTGTTCATCTTTGGTCTGATGGGGCTGGTTGTAGGTATCATCAGCGACCTGATGTATGTGCTGGTCGACCCACGCATCGATTTTGAGAAGAGGGAGGGGTAAATGGCGCTTTCCCCTCTCAATCAACGGCGTTGGCGCAATTTCCGCCGCAATGGCCGGGCTTTCTGGTCGCTGATCATCTTCTCGGTGCTGTTCGGCCTGTCCCTATTCGCCGAGTTCATTGCCAATGATAAGCCGATCCTCGTGCAATACCGTGGTCAATTCTACACGCCGATTTTTAACTTCTATCCCGAAACTGAATTTGGCGGCGATTTCCAGACCGAGGCGATCTATCGCGACCCCGAGGTCCGCTGCCTGATCGACAGTGGCGGGCTTGAGGACTGTTTCGACGACCCAGAAGGTATAATCGAGCAGATCGAGGCAGGGACATATCAGGCCGAAGGGTTCGAGCGCGGCTGGGCCATCTGGCCGCTGATCCCCTATTCCTACAACACCAGTGTTGATCGCCCCGGTGCGGCCCCCTTGCCGCCGAATGGTCAGAACCTGCTGGGAACGGATGATACCAAACGGGATGTGCTGGCGAGGGTGATTTATGGTTTCCGCCTGTCGATCCTATTCACGTTGATGGTGACCGGCGTAGCCAGCCTGATCGGTATTTTCGCCGGGGCCATACAGGGCTTCTTTGGCGGTTGGCTCGATCTTACATTTCAACGGGTCATCGAGATATGGTCCGCGACCCCGTCTCTTTACGTCATCATCATTATGTTCGCCATTCTCGGCCGAAGTTTCTGGCTTCTGGTGATCCTGATGATCCTGTTCAGCTGGACCGGCTTGGTCAGCGTTGTAAGGGCCGAGTTCCTACGGGCACGCAATCTGGAATACGTCCGCGCCGCGCGGGCGCTGGGCGTGGGCAACATGACGATCATGTTCCGCCACATGCTGCCAAATGCGATGGTTGCGACGCTGACTTTCATGCCTTTCATCGTGACCGGTACAATCGGCGGGCTGGCTTCATTGGATTTCCTTGGCTTCGGTCTGCCCTCTTCGGCCCCGTCGCTGGGGGAACTGACATTGCAGGCCAAACAGAACCTGCAGGCCCCATGGCTGGCCTTCACCGCCTTTTTCACCTTCGCCATCATGCTGTCGCTGTTGGTCTTCATTTTTGAAGGCGTCCGCGATGCGTTTGATCCCAGAAAGACCTTCTCATGAGCCTTTTGGATGTAAACAACCTCAAGATCTCGTTCCGCCAGGACGGCGAGGTATCGGCTGCGGTCAAAGGCGTCTCCTTCACCGTGGATCGGGGGGAGACGGTTGCCCTGGTGGGTGAGTCCGGCTCGGGCAAGTCGGTGACGGCATTGTCGACAGTGTCGCTGCTGGGCGACAGCGCCATGGTCGAAGGTTCGGTCAAATATGACGGGGCCGAGATGATCGGGGCGTCCGAGGACAAGTTGATGGAGGTGCGCGGCAATGATATCAGCTTCATCTTTCAGGAGCCGATGACCTCTCTCAACCCGCTTCATACGATCCAGAAGCAGATGGCGGAATCGCTGGCGCTGCATCAGGGCTTGGCAGGGGATGCCGCGCGCGACAGAATTGTGGAGTTGCTGAACAAGGTTGGCATTCGCGACCCTGAGGATCGTCTGGACAGCTATCCGCACCAGCTTTCGGGCGGGCAACGGCAGCGTGTGATGATTGCTATGGCGCTGGCCAACAAACCAGATGTTCTGATCGCGGATGAACCGACGACCGCCTTGGACGTGACCATTCAGGCGCAGATCCTCGAACTTCTGGCCGAACTGCAGAAGTCTGAAAACATGGGGATGCTGTTCATCACCCATGATCTTGGCATTGTACGTCGGATCGCCGACCGGGTCTGCGTAATGAAAGACGGTGAGATTGTCGAAACCGGAATCACGGCAGAGATTTTCAACAACCCACAGCATCCCTATACGCGCAAACTGCTGGAGGCCGAGCCTTCGGGGCACCCCGACCCCGTCGCCGCAGACGCGGAAGAGGTCGCCCGCACCGATCACCTGAAGGTCTGGTTCCCGATTCAGCGCGGCTTTCTGAAACGCACAGTCGGCTATGTGAAGGCCGTCAACGATGCGACGTTCAGCGTGCGGGCCGGGGAAACCCTTGGGATTGTCGGCGAAAGTGGCTCGGGCAAGACGACGATGGCGCTGGCCATCATGCGGTTGATCGCGTCCGAGGGTGGGATCACCTTCCGCGATCAGGATGTTCGCCGCTGGTCCACGCGAGAGTTGCGGCGCCTGCGCAAGGACATGCAGATCGTGTTTCAGGACCCGTTCGGCAGCCTGAGCCCACGTATGACATGCCAGCAGATCATCTCCGAGGGGCTGTCTATTCACAACGTCGACCCTCATCGCGCCCCGCGTGAACTGGTGGCAGAGGTGATGACAGAGGTGGGCTTGGACCCGGCCTCAATGGACCGCTACCCGCATGAGTTTTCGGGCGGGCAGCGTCAGCGGATTGCGATTGCGCGGGCCATGGTGCTGCGTCCGAAACTACTGGTGCTGGATGAGCCGACAAGCGCGTTGGACATGACGGTGCAGGTTCAAATCGTTGATCTCCTGCGCGATCTGCAGCGGAAATACGGGCTGGCGTATCTGTTCATCAGCCACGACCTGAAAGTTGTGCGGGCGATGTCCCACAAGGTCATCGTCATGCGCAACGGCGACGTGATTGAGATGGGCGCATCCGAGGATTTGTTCGAAAATGCGCAAACAGATTACACTCGTGAACTGATTGCGGCGGCGGGCTAAGGCCCGCCTCGCGTTTCCCTCAGGCGCTGGCTTTTTCGCGATCGGCGGATTTGGGGACCGGTCCGCGCAACTCTTCATAATGATCGAAGCTCAGATTGACCCACCCCGTTCCCCGCGTGGCACTGGCGAGAGTTCGGTGCAACTCATCTTGCGCCACGGCCGGAAGTTGGGCGTTGAAGATTTCCCAACCTGAGGCATCCGCATTGCCCTCAAACCCCAAAACCTGCCCTTGAAGCGAACTGATCATGGGAACCAGATCTCCGACGAAATCTGACGGCAGATGAATCTCGGCCGTGAGAATCGGCTGCAACACCACGGGCTTGGCCTGCGGCAGTGCCTCACGCACTGCGTTCTTGCCCGCCGTCCGGAACGCGTAGTCCGAACTATCGACATTGTGGTGTTTGCCGTCGCTGAGGGTGATTTTGACATCCACGACCGGGAAGCCTTCGGGGCCTTGTACCAAAGCGTCTTTGGCCCCGTGCTCCACGGATGGGATGTAGTTCTTCGGTACCGCACCGCCCTTCACAACTTCTTCGAATTGAAAGCCCGAGCCACGGGGTAGAGGCGCGACCGAGATCACAACGTCGGCGAATTGTCCGGCGCCGCCCGATTGCTTGCGATGACGGTGGCGATGTTCGACTGGCGTGCGGATGGTTTCTCGATAGGCGGTCTCGACGGGGTCGGTTTCGATCTCGATCCCGAAATCCTCTAGCAGCTTTGCCGTCACGCGACGCATGTGTTGCGGACCCTGCGAACCCAGTACGGAATGACCGCTCAGTTCGTCTTGTTCCATATGCAACCCCGGGTCGATCTCGACCAAACGGCTCAGGGCGTTAGACAGGCGCACGTCGTCGCGCTCATGCGCGGGTGAGACGACCTGCCGGTGCGCAACCGGATGCGAAGACGCCCAATCCGGAAGTGGCGTAGCCGACCGGCTGTCATAAATGTATCCTGGGTTGAGATGATCAGATTTGACCGCAAGCCCGATTTGTCCGGCCTCCAACGCGCCAATCTGTGTTTTGGCGTCGAGGCTCGTCAAATTGCCGACCGTTTCGCCCCCAAGGGCTTCATGCGCTTTGACACCATCGCCCAGCCCGCGCAGCACGGTGATCTTGCCAATATGTTTCTTCACATCGGCAAAGCCCGCAATCGCGCGTGCATTGTCCGCGGCCTCATCTCGCCCGGCGGCGATATCGAACTCGGGCGCTTCGTGCCGCAGGGCTTTCATCAAGCGTGTGAGCCCATTGCCATGTTGCGCGGCCCCCAGGCAGGCCGGAATCAACTGGTGATTTTGCAGGACCTGAGCGGCCAGATCGTAAATTTCGGCGCTGGGGGGCTGCTTGTCTTCGATCAGTTGCTCCAGAAGATGGTCATCGAAATCCGAAAGCGTTTCCAGCAATTCAGTGCGGGCTTCCTGTTCGCGGTCCTCGACGGATTGAGGCAGTTCGATCAAGGCCGAGGGTTGGCCTTCTTGGTACTTCCAAGCGCGTTCCGAGATCAGATCAACCGCGCCTATGATTGTATCGCCGTCGCGGATCGGGACCTGCCGCAAGGCGATGTGATGGGTGCAATAGGTCTGCAAGGCCGCGATGATGTCGCGGATACGGCCATTGGGATTGTCCATTCGGTTGATGAACAGAAAGCAAGGGATGCCAGCCTCTTCCACCAGCCGCAGGTACGGCGCGCATAGTACGGCCGCATCGGGGTCTGGCGGGACGACGACCACGGCGGCGTCCGATATCGCCATGGCTGGTCCCACATAGGCCAGCGCATCGCCGCCGCCGTCCACGTCAACCGCGCACCACGGTTCGTCCAAATAAGAAAAACCGTGCAAATGCACGGTTCCGGAGATGTCGAATGTTGTCGGGCGCCCGTCGAGGCGACTGATGGCCTCGACCAGAGTGGATTTGCCCGATTGACTGGGGCCTAGGACGGTGAAAACGCGCATATGTGCTGTCCCTCTTTCAGGTTGCAGAGTGGCTGCACGAAAGGGGCTGCCTTGCGCAAATGCGTTGGCATGGTCTGTCTGCGGATTTGCCTGCCTCGGGCGGTGGACCTGATCGAAGACCCACGCCCCGAGTGTGGAGAAAACAACAGCCTTGCGTCAAGCCCCCGTTCGGGATCGGCTTGGGCCCGCCGAAAACCGGGCCGCTTGCTCAAGGTCAGATCGCAGAGCTATGTCCGGCTTTGCTCAGATCATAGGCATCGAAACTGCGGGCGATCATCCGGGTCAGAGTACGCGCCTCGGGCGGGATGAATAGCCCGTCTTCGGTGACACGGAGCAGGCCGTCAAATCTTGCGTTCACCTCGGCATACATCTTGTTCAGCTCTGCGCTGGATACATTATAACCGCGCAGAATCTCGGCCGAGTCGACACGGAAATCGCACATCAACGCTTCGATCAGACGGGCGCGCAGCACGTCCTGTCCCTTGAACGCATGCCCACGCGAGGTCGAGAACTGACCGTCGCGAATTGCCTTGGTATGGGCCGAGGTCGCGGGGTTGTTCTGCGCGTAGCCCTGAGGAAAGCGCGATATCGAGCTTGCACCGATGCCGATCAGAACTTCGGCCTGATCATCGGTATAGCCCTGGAAGTTGCGTTTCAGTTGGCCCGCTTTCAATGCTTTGGTCAGCCCGTCTTCTTGCGTCGCAAAGTGGTCGATTCCGATTTCGGCGTAGTTGTCCCACATGAACAGGCGGCGGGCGGTGTCGAAAAGATCCAGACGCTGCTCGGGCGTTGGCAGCGCCTCGGACGGGATCAGTTGCTGTCGTTTCGCCATCCACGGCACATGGGCATAGCCATAAAGCGCGACGCGATCCGGGCTGAGCGACAGAAGCTTCTGCACACTTTCAGTCATCCGTGCCTTGGTCTGATGCGGCAAGCCAAACAGGATGTCGGCATTCAGGCTGGTGATCCCGCGTGCGCGGATCATATCCACCGCATCCCGCGTCGTATCGTAGCTTTGGATGCGCCCGATGGTTTTCTGGATCTCGTCATCGAAATCCTGCACTCCGATCGAGGCGCGGTTCATGCCAACTTCGGCGAGGATATCCAGACGCGCTTCGTCAATCTCATTCGGGTCGATCTCGACCGAGAATTCGGCATCCGGTCCCAGCGGCACGATATCCAGAATGTAGCGCGCCAGATCGCGCATCAGGTCCGCATTCAGCAGGGTTGGGGTGCCGCCGCCCCAATGCAGGCGGGATAGAACCACCCCCTCGGGCAGGCGCGCGGCCAATAGGTCCAGCTCGGCCTTCAGTACGTCGACATAGGCGACCACGGGGCTGTCGGTTTGTGTACCTTGCGTGCGGCAGGCGCAGAACCAGCAGAGGCGCCGACAGAAGGGGACGTGGACATAGAGCGAAATGGCGCTGCCAGGCTTGATCCGGGCGATCCAGTCACCAAAAAGATCAGCCCCCACGTCATTGCTGAAATGGGGGGCGGTCGGGTAGCTGGTGTAGCGAGGCACCTTCGCGTCAAAAAGTCCAAGCCTTGCCAATTGTGATTTATCTATCATGGAGATACCTTTAAGGGACCCAAGTCTTGGTTGCTTTGATAGAGATCAAGTAGGAAAGCGAATGTCAGTAGAGCTAAAGTTTGATCATTCCAACTGTGACGAATGCCCGATTCGTCATCGGGCTGTCTGTGCCCGGTGCGATGCTGATGAGCTGCAGTCCCTTGAAGAGATTAAATATTATCGAAGTTTCGAAGCGGGTCAGACGATCATCTGGTCTGGCGATCAGATGAACTTTGTCGGTTCGGTCGTCTCGGGTATCGCGTCCCTAACTCAGACGATGGAGGACGGGCGGACCCAGATGGTGGGCCTGCTGCTGCCCAGCGATTTCGTCGGGCGTCCCGGACGTGATTCTGCGCCATATGACGTTCAGGCCACCACGGATGTGGTGATGTGCTGCTTTCGCAAGAAGCCGTTCGAAGGGTTGTTGAGTGAGACCCCTCATATTGCGCACCGGCTGTTGCAGATGACTCTGGATGAGCTGGATGCAGCGCGGGAATGGATGCTTGTTCTGGGCCGCAAGACGGCGCGGGAAAAGATCGCCAGCCTGCTTTCGATCATTGCGCGCCGGGATGCGTCGATCACGCAGAAAGGGCTGTCAGGCCCGCTCGTGTTCGATCTGCCGCTGACGCGTGAGGCGATGGCGGACTATCTCGGTCTGACGCTTGAAACGGTGAGCCGACAGATATCGGCCCTGAAAAAGGACGGGGTTATCGTACTTGAAGGCAAGCGTCACGTGACCATCCCCGATCTTGGTCGTTTGATGGAAGAGGCCGGAGACGACTCGGACGGAGGGTTCCTCGTTTAGCGACGCCACCTGACAGTCATATCCCAAGGTGATCAAGCCGCCCCGCAGGGCGGCTTTTTTGTTCGGGTCAACACGCGATCAGTGCGCCATGAAGACCGGGACGGCGGATTGTTCCAGCATGTTGCGGGTGGCGCCGCCAAGAATCGCTTCGCGAAAGCGGGAATGGCCGTATGCGCCCATAACGATCATATCTGATTCCGTGTCTATAGCGTGGCGGTTCAGAATGTCAGACACCCGCGTCATGGTTTTGCTGAGGACTTCGATATCGCACCGGACACCGTGCCGCGCGAGCATCTGGGACAGCATGCCACCTGGGTCAGAGCGGTCGGGCCCATGCCGTGGCGGGTCGATCAACACGATACGTGCCAGATCGGCATCTTTCAGAAATGGCAGGGCGCAGCGCACCGCGCGCATAGCCTCGACGCTTTCGTTCCACGCGATCATGATGTTTTTAGGCTTCGAAACAGGTTGCCCCGCGTTCGGGACGACCATGACCGGAGCGTGACCTTCGAACATGGCGGCTTCGACAATTGGTTCTGCCTCGGCACCGCGCCCTTCACCATAGGGGTGCGGTAGGACAACCAGATCTGAAAACCGCGCCCTATGGGCAACGTGGCGTCCAATGTCTGCGATCTGGGCGACTCCGTTTTCGGCCGACCACCGCACGCCAGTTTTTCCCAGAAAATCCTCGGCATAGCTTAGCAGTTCATCGGCCTCGGCATTGGCCCGGCTGAGAGTTTCCTGAAGGATAAGTGCGTTCGCCCCGGCGTAGTAATACCCTGTCTGACTGCGATCGACGCCCAGGCACAGGGCCTCGGCATGACCATCCTGCGTCTCGGCCAATGCCGCTGCCTGAGACAACGCTGCCTGCGCATTCGTAGTTTCCGTCATGATTGTGAGAATTGATTTGTAAGCCATATCGACCTCGTCTTTCGAGCAGCCGATCCAATGCGACCAGCGCCCCTCCACTTGACTATGGGTGTCACAGAAAACAACGGATTGTCTTGACTCAGATCAAAGCGGCAGAGGGTGTTCTTCGACATTACGGGGGACAGTCAAAAAGGTTCTGTGCGGCACGTAAATCGCGCAGGGCAGGGTAAAGGGACGCAATATGTCGAATTACATCAAGCTGATCGTGCTTGGTCTGGTCGTGCTGTTTGCCGCGATCGGGTCCAATTATGCACGCGATTTGGCGTATCAGGTGCATGCGATACTGGTGATGATCATCGCCGGTGGTCTGTTCATCTGGACGCTTCGAAACACGGATGAGCCAGATATTCTTGTCGATCGCTCCGGCGAGTACATGGACGGCGTGATCCGCTACGGCGTGATCGCAACTGCCTTCTGGGGCGTGGTCGGGTTCCTGGCGGGAACTTTTATTGCGTTCCAGCTGGCATTTCCAACGCTCAACTTCGAATGGGCGCAAGGCTATCTGAACTTTGGGCGGTTGCGTCCGCTGCACACCTCAGCGGTGATTTTTGCCTTTGGGGGCAACGCTCTGATCGCGACCTCGTTCTACGTGGTGCAGCGCACCAGCGCGGCGCGTCTGTGGGGTGGAAACCTGGCATGGTTCGTGTTCTGGGGCTATCAGCTGTTCATCGTTCTGGCAGCGACCGGATATGTTCTGGGCGGCACGCAGTCCAAGGAGTATGCCGAGCCTGAATGGTATGTGGACCTGTGGCTGACCATCGTCTGGGTGGCTTACCTAGCCGTGTATCTGGGCACGATCATCAAACGCAAAGAGCCGCATATCTATGTGGCCAACTGGTTCTACTTGGCCTTTATCGTAACCGTTGCGATGCTGCACCTCGTCAACAACATGACAATCCCGGTCAGCATCTGGGGTTCGAAATCGGTTATCGTCTGGTCGGGCGTACAGGATGCTATGATCCAGTGGTGGTATGGCCACAACGCTGTGGGCTTCTTCCTGACTGCGGGCTTCCTGGGCATGATGTACTACTTCATCCCGAAACAGGCCGAACGTCCCGTATTCTCGTACAAGCTGTCGATCATCCACTTCTGGGCGCTGATCTTCCTGTATATCTGGGCCGGTCCGCACCACCTGCACTATACCGCGCTTCCCGACTGGGCCTCGACGCTGGGCATGGTGTTCTCGATCGTGCTGTGGATGCCGTCTTGGGGTGGTATGATCAACGGTCTGATGACGCTCTCGGGCGCATGGGACAAGCTGCGCACCGACCCGATCATCCGTATGATGGTCATCTCGGTCGGCTTCTACGGTATGTCCACCTTTGAGGGTCCGATGATGTCGATCCGCGCCGTGAACTCGCTCAGCCACTACACCGACTGGACCATTGGTCACGTACATTCGGGCGCGTTGGGCTGGAACGGCATGATCACCTTTGGTGCGCTGTACTATCTGGTGCCTGTCTTGTGGAAGCGTGAGCGTCTGTACTCCTTGCAGATGGTCAGCTGGCACTTCTGGCTCGCCACGATTGGCATCGTTCTCTATGCCGCGTCGATGTGGGTCACTGGTATCATGGAAGGCCTGATGTGGCGCGAAGTGGATGCCAACGGCTTCCTGGTGAACTCGTTCGCTGACACCGTTGCCGCCAAGTTCCCGATGTATGTGGTTCGCGGTCTTGGTGGGGTTCTGTTCCTCGCTGGCTCGGTGATCATGTGCTACAACCTGTGGATGACTGTGCGTAAGGCACCGGCCAAAGAGGCCAGCCTGACCGTCGCAGTCCCGGCTGAATAAAGGAGGCCGGAGCAATGGCAATTCTCGACAAACACAAAGTGCTTGAGACCAACGCGACCCTTCTGCTGATCTTCAGCTTTCTGGTCGTGACCATCGGTGGCATCGTTCAGATCACCCCGCTGTTCTATCTGGAGAACACCATCGAGAAGGTGGAGGGCATGCGCCCTTACACCCCTCTCGAGATGGCGGGCCGTGAGATCTACATCCGCGAAGGCTGCTATGTCTGCCACAGCCAGATGATCCGCCCCATGCGGGACGAGGTCGAACGTTATGGCCATTACTCGCTGGCGGCCGAGTCGATGTATGACCATCCGTTCCAGTGGGGGTCCAAGCGGACCGGGCCTGATCTGGCACGTGTTGGCGGCCGCTACTCGGACGATTGGCATGTACGCCACCTGCGCGATGCGCAATCGGTGGTGCCGGAATCGGTGATGCCGAAATATGGCTTCCTCGAAAACCGCAAGATCGATGGCAAGTATATCGGCGACATCATGGCGGCAAACGCGGTGGTCGGTACACCCTACACCGACGAGATGCTGGAGAACGCGCAAGCCGACTTCCGCGCTCAGGCCGATCCCGACAGTGACTATGACGGGCTGTTGGAGCGCTATGGTGATAAGGTCAACGTCCGCAACTTCGATGGTCAATCCGACCTGACCGAGGCTGACGCACTGATCGCCTATCTGCAGATGCTGGGCACGCTGGTCGACTTCTCGACCTTCACGCCTGACGCAAACCGCTGAGGGAGGGTGCAATGGAAGAATATACTCTCCTGAGGCAGTTTGCAGATAGCTGGATGTTGCTTCTGCTGTTCGCCTTCTTTGTTGGCATCATTGTCTGGGTGTTCCGCCCAGGCGCCAGCAAGGAATACAGCGACACCGCCAACATCCCTTTCCGGCACGTTGATGCACCCGCACCGCAGCAAGACCAACCCGCCACATCCGAGGAGGCGCGGAAATGACTAAGACACCTGAAAAACAGCCGGGTGACCCGAATACAACCGGTCACAGCTGGGACGGCATCGAAGAATTTGATAACCCGATGCCACGCTGGTGGCTGTGGACCTTCTACGCCACGATCTTCTGGGGTGTAATTTACACGATCATGTATCCCGCATGGCCACTGGTTCAGTCGGCAACGGCAGGCGTCATGGGTTGGTCATCTCGGGCCGAAGTCCAGCAAGAGCTGGTCTCGTTCGAAGAGGCCAACGCTCCGTGGAATGCCAAGCTGGTGGACACCCCGCTTGAGGAGATTTCGGCTGACCCTGAGTTGCAGCAATATGCCGTCAACGCAGGCAGCGCTGTGTTCCGCACCTGGTGTGCACAGTGTCACGGCTCTGGCGCGCAGGGCGCGGCTGGCTTCCCGAACCTGCTGGATGATGCATGGCTGTGGGGTGGCACGATGGAGGATATCCATTTCACCGTCAGCTATGGGATCCGGAACGAGGAAAGCGACGATGCGCGCTACTCCGAGATGCCAGCCTTCGGTGAGCTCCTCGAAGGCGAAGAGATCACACAGGTGGTCCAGTACGTGATGTCGCTGACCAATGCGCAGACCGATGATGCGGCTGCGCAGGCAGGTAAGGTTGTCTTCGAAGACAATTGTGCCGCCTGTCACGGCGAGGATGGCAAAGGCGACGTCTTCCAGGGCGCGCCCAACCTGACGGATGCCATCTGGCTCTATGGCGGCAGCGAAGAGGCCCTGACTGAAACGGTGACCTACAGCCGTTTTGGCGTGATGCCCCCGTGGGATACCCGCCTGACCGAGGCGCAGATCCGCGCCGTGACCGCCTATGTCCACCAACTGGGTGGCGGTCAGTAAGGCTACAAGAATACCTTGGGGCGGCTTGCTGCCCCTAGGTCCCGGCACCGGCTGTTCCATCTGTTCGCGCGTTTCCTGAACAGCCGGTGCCTATTTCCAAAACCATCATAGAGCCAATGGCCAATCCAGAACAGGCCGCGTTTCAAAGGTCGTCAAGATCGACCGTGCGCGGGTGTTTCTTCCACCAATGATGCTCGGGCAACCAGCGCGATTTGTTGCGGGTTGGTTTTGGTGCATCCCTGAGATTTGGCTCGTTGATCCGTGTCGCGGTCATGAACGATTTCGCAAAAACACTCAGCATGAGGCTTTCCTTTCGCGTTTTCTGTATGCGCCTAGGATGATGTTTCCCTGTACAGGATGCGAGCTAATTGCTATTTCTATATGTAAGTTGGGATTACATATGAACTGGTTGAAACTGCCTCCTCTCTCGTCCCTTCGCGCTTTTTCGGCTTTTGCTGAGAAGGGTGGTGTGGTGCAGGCCGGAGCGGCGCTGAATGTGAGTCACGCTGCCATAAGCCAGCAGTTGCGTGTGTTGGAGAAGCACATGGGCGTCGCTCTGGTCCGGCGCGATGGGAAGTCGCTCTCCCTGACACCCGAAGGCACGCATCTGGCGCGTGCGGTGCAGCTTGGTTTCGGTTCAATCGGCGCAGCCGTGGAAGAGGTGATGAGCGCAGGCGGCGCCCGTCCGGTTCACGTGTCGCTGACACCAACGTTCGCCGCCTCGTGGTTGATGCCGCGACTGCCGGAATTTCAGGCCAAATACCCTGAAATCAGTCTGACGATCGACCCTTCTCCGCATCTGGTGGAATTGACACCGGGCGGCGTCGATGTCGCGATCAGGTACGGCTCCGGAGGGTGGCCTGGTGTGGATTGCGAAATGCTGCTTGAAACCCCTTTTGTTGTCGTTGCGGCCCCCAGCCTGCTGGGCGGTCGGTCGGATTGGACACCGGAAGAGTTGAGCCAGCTGCCTTGGCTGGAAGAGTTTGGCACCACCGAGGCCTCGACCTGGCTGGCCAGACGTGGAGTTGATCACCCGCCTCAGGGGCGGCGCATCTCGCTGCCGGGGACCTTGCTGCTTGAAGGGCTGCGTGCGGGGCAGGGCGTCACAGCCACGGTGCGACATTTCGTCGAGCAGGACATCAAGGCGGGCCGCCTTGTTGAGCTCCATACTGAGCCGGAAAGCAGCGGATACCACGTTTTAACGGCCAAAACGCCTCTTAGACCGGCGGTAAAGACCTTTGTCAGCTGGCTGAGGCGGCAGGCGGGTGACGCCCGGTAAAAGGTGTTTGTCCGATGCGCGTTTTGACCCATGTCAATGTTTGCGCGACCATGATCTGGAAGAACACACTTCCATAAGACCCATCCTTGGAGCCAGCCAGTGAGCGATTCCGATCCCGCCCCCAGCTTGTATGCCGCCCGAGAGCCTATCTTTCCCCGGCGTGTCTCAGGTCCGTTCCGGAACCTGAAATGGATTATCCTGATTGTGACCTTGGGGATCTACTACGTCACCCCATGGATCAGATGGGACCGAGGGCCCAGCCTGCCGGACCAAGCTGTGCTGCTGGACCTGGCCAACCGCCGCTTCTATTTCTTCTGGATCGAGATCTGGCCGCACGAATTCTACTTTGTTGCGGGCCTGCTGATCATGGCCGGTCTTGGGCTTTTCCTGTTCACATCGGCCTTGGGCC
The DNA here is from genome assembly GCF_056538565.1 of Ruegeria sp. BG11. NCBI lineage: Bacteria > Pseudomonadati > Pseudomonadota > Alphaproteobacteria > Rhodobacterales > Roseobacteraceae > Ruegeria > Ruegeria sp. BG11. The sequence continues at coordinate 226,187 of NZ_JBQFTH010000008.1, forward strand.
GGGTGTGGTGCGGATATGCCTGCCCGCAGACCGTCTGGACCGACCTGTTCATTCTGGTCGAACGCTGGATCGAGGGCGATCGCAACGCCCGCTTGCGCCTGCACCGGCAAGAGAAGATGGACCTCCGCAAGGCCCGTTTGCGTCTGACGAAATGGACCGCATGGTTCCTGATCGGCCTCGCAACCGGCGGAGCCTGGGTCTTCTATTTTGCCGACGCGCCAACCCTTCTGCGTGATCTTGTGACCGGAAACGCGCACCCGGTTGCCTACACTACCATATTGATCCTGACCGGCACCACCTTCCTTTTTGGTGGCTTCGCGCGCGAACAGATCTGCATCTATGCCTGCCCATGGCCACGCATTCAGGCCGCGATGATGGACGAGGACACCCTGGTCGTCGGCTATCGCGAATGGCGCGGCGAGCCGCGCGGCAAAGGCAAGAGGGCGGCCGATTCCGAGCTGGGCGATTGCATCGACTGCATGGCCTGCGTGAATGTCTGCCCCGTTGGTATCGACATTCGTGATGGTCAGCAGTTGGAGTGCATCACCTGCGCCCTTTGCATCGACGCCTGCGACGACATGATGGCCAAGATCGGTAAACCTCGGGGTTTGATCGACTATATGGCGCTGAGTGATGAGGCGCATGAACGGGCAGGTCAGCCCCCTAAGAATATCTGGAAACACATCCTGCGTCCGCGCACGATCATGTACACTGCGTTGTGGTCTCTGGTCGGTTTCGCGCTGCTGTTTGCTCTGTTCATCCGGTCCGATATCGACCTGACGGTCGCGCCTGTGCGCAATCCGACCTTTGTGACGATGTCGGATGGCACGATCCGCAACACCTATGACGTGCGCTTACGCAACAAACATGGCGAAGAGCGTCCGTTCAATCTGTCTCTGACTGGCGATCCGGCCTTGCTACTGGAAATCGAAGGCGTTGACGGGCAAACTGTTACTGTGGCCCCCGATACTGCGCAACTGGTGCGGGTCTATATTACAGCGGCGCCTGACACAGGGCCTGCGCGTACGGATACGTCTGCCGTTCGGATCTGGGTCGAGGATCTCGACAGCGGTGAACGCGCCTATAAAGACACAAGCTTCAACGGACGAGGGAACTGATCATGTCCGAGCGGAAATTCACCGGCAAACACGCCCTTGCGGTGTTCGTATGTGCCTTTGGTGTGATCATCACGGTGAACTTGATCCTGGCCTATAGCGCGGTCAAAACCTTCCCGGGGCTGGAGGTCAAAAACTCCTACGTTGCAAGTCAGGAGTTCAACGACCGTCTTAAAGAGCATCAGGCGTTGGGCTGGGAGGTGCGCGCAGAAAACACAGGCGGTCTGCTGATCCTGCATATCACAGACGCCACTGGCGCGCCGGTTCAAGTGGCTGAGTTGCAGGCCGTTGTAGGCCGTGCAACCCATGTGCGCGATGATTTCTCGCCCGATTTCACCTTCGACGGGCTTGCCTACGCAACGCCTGCGACGCTGGGCAAGGGGAACTGGAACATCCGTCTGGTTGCTCGCGATCATTCGGGGGCTGAGTTCGCTCAGCGGGTTCCTTTGTACGTGAAAGGGTAGGGCGGTGACGGCTCAACTCTCCTCAGGTACGGCAGCTTGTCCGGGGTGTATCGCCGCCCCGGCGGAACCTGCGCGGCCGATCCCTGAGGATGTGCAGATTGCACTGTCTTTGCCCGGTATTCATTGCTCGGCCTGTATCGCCAATGTCGAGAGGACTTTGAACGCCCATCCCGGCGTCGAGGACGCGCGTGTCAACCTGACCCTGAAGCGTGCGATGATCAAAGCCGCGCCGGAAATGCGCGCTGCTGATCTGATCCCGGTGCTCGAGCACGCGGGCTATGAAGCGCATGAGTTGGACGCCGGAGCCCTGTCTGCCACCAGTGCGGACAAGGCCGGGCGTGACCTGCTGATGCGCTTGGCGGTGGCCGGGTTTGCCTCGATGAACGTGATGCTGCTGTCGGTGTCGGTCTGGTCGGGGGCGACGGACGCGACGCGGGATATGTTCCACTGGATTTCTGCCGCCATCGCCCTGCCTGCGATCGCTTTCTCGGCGCGGCCCTTCTTTGCCAACGCATGGTCAGCCCTTCGCGTGCGTCGGCTGAACATGGACGTGCCGATTGTTCTGGCGATTCTGCTGGCCCTTGTCACATCCCTTTGGGAAACAGCGCTGAGCGGCGAACATGCCTATTTCGACGCCGCGCTGACGCTCACCTTCTTCTTGTTGGCGGGTCGGTACTTAGACTACCGCACCCGCGCCGCCGCGCGGTCGGCGGCTGAGGAGCTGACAGCGCTGGAGGTTCCCCGCGCCCTTCGGTTGATCGACGGTACCGAAGAAGAGGTCGCTGTATCCACCCTGGCCGTTGGTAACCTGATCCTTGTGAGGCCCGGAGGGCGGATGCCGGTAGACGGCCAGATCGTCTCGGGTCAGTCGGAATTGGACCGCTCCCTGCTGACGGGTGAGACCCTGCCAGTGTTTGCCGAGGCAGGCCAGATCGTCAGCGCGGGAGAGGTCAACCTGACCGGCCCACTGACTATCCGCGCCACAGCGGTTGGCGAAGATACATCCCTGCATCGCATGGCTGATCTGGTGGCCATCGCCGAATCCGGCCGGTCTCGATACACCTCGCTGGCAGACAAGGCGGCCAAGCTCTATGCCCCCGGCGTCCACATCCTGTCGGCGCTCAGCTTTGTGGGCTGGTACATCTATTCCGGCGACCTGCGCACGGCTCTGAACATCGCCGCAGCGGTGCTGATCATCACTTGCCCCTGTGCGCTTGGACTGGCGGTTCCTGCGGTGACCACCGCGGCCTCGGGTCGGTTGTTTCGCAAAGGGATGCTGATCAAACACGCCACCGCGCTGGAGCGTCTGGCCGAGGTCGATACGGTCGTCTTCGACAAAACCGGCACTCTGACCTCCGGCGCGCCCGAGGTGATCAATCTGGGCGATCACACCACTGCCGATCTTGAGATCGCACTGGCCCTGTCCGAGGCATCGGCGCACCCCTTGTCGGTCGCTCTGGCTAAAGCGGCGAGAGAGGCCGGGATCAAACCCGCCACGCTGCGCGAAATCACCGAGGCTCCGGGCTATGGCACCGAGGCCTTGTTTAGAAACCAGCGCGTGCGTCTGGGGCGCGCGGCTTGGGTTGGAGCGGAACAAGGGGTCGAGACTTCCGCCTGGTTGTCGGTTGGCTCGAATGCGCCGGTGGCATTCAAGTTTACCGACACCTTGCGGCCGGGCGCGGCCGAGGCTGTCTCGGGTTTCGCCAAGGCCGGAAAGCAGGTGATCCTGATTTCGGGCGATTCGACGGGTGCGGTGAAAGCTTTGGCCGAGAAGCTGGGGATCGAGAACTGGATTGCTGAAGCGTTGCCTCAGGACAAAGCGCAGCGCATTCAGAATCTCAGCGAGCAGGGCCGCAAGGTCCTGATGGTGGGAGACGGCCTGAATGATACGGCGGCTTTGGCGGCAGCGCATGTGTCGATCTCGCCTGCCTCGGCCTTGGATGCGGCGCGGGTTGCGTCCGATATCGTTCTGCTGGGAACCGACCTGTCCCCCATCGCCGATGCATGTGACACTGCCGTCAAAGCCACGAAACGGATTCGCGAGAATTTCCGCATTGCAACCGTTTACAACGTGATTGCGGTGCCGCTGGCGGTGATCGGGCTCGCCACGCCATTAATCGCGGCGTTGGCGATGTCGACCTCGTCGATTACCGTATCTTTGAATGCCCTGCGGCTGAGGTAACTGTCATGGAAGTGCTCGCTTATCTGATCCCGATTTCCCTGTTTCTGGGCGGAATTGGCCTGGTTGCTTTTGTCTACACGGTCCGCTCGAACCAATACGAAGACCCCGAAGGCGATGCGCGTCGTATCCTCAGCGATGAATGGGATGACAAACCCAAGCAGTAGCTGGCTGAGGGTGCAAAATCACAGTTGATCCCAACCGCCCTTGAAATTGCCGCAATGCCCGGCTATGTCCGGCCTATCCGCTAGCAGAGAGAACCCGCCAAATGGCCACCACCAACCCGATCCAGTTCATTCAGCAAGTTCGAGCCGAAGTTTCCAAGGTCGTCTGGCCGACCCGGCGCGAGGTGCTGTTGACCACGGTCATGGTGTTCATCATGGCTGCTCTGACCGCTGTATTCTTTGCTCTGGTCGATCTGGGCATTCGTGGCGGCTTGCAACTGATCCTGGGCGCGTTCAGCTAACCGCACTCAGGCGCGGAAACACCGCAGCCCCCCCTTGCACAGCGCGGAATCTCAGAGTAGTTCACACGGGACTATTCGGAATGGGCGTGTGGCGATTCGGGCTGCGCGCCGCTTTTTATTCCGGAACACGCGGACAGGCCGCGACAGGATTTCAATACAGGGCGAACCCGCAATGCGGGACTTGGCCCAAGACAAACAAGGACGACAGGTTCATGGCGAAACGGTGGTACTCGGTCAGCGTTCTTTCGAATTTCGAAAAGAAGATCGCAGAGCAGATCCGCACGTCGGTGGCTGAACAGGGCCTTGAGGACGATATCGACGAAGTACTCGTCCCCACCGAAGAGGTGATCGAAGTCCGTCGCGGCAAGAAAGTCACCACCGAACGCCGCTTTATGCCCGGTTACGTTCTGGTACATATGGAAATGTCGGATCAAGGCTATCACCTTATCAACTCGATCAACCGCGTCACTGGTTTCCTTGGTCCCCAAGGCCGCCCGATGCCGATGCGCGACGCCGAAGTGAACCAGATCCTGAACCGCGTTCAGGAAGGTGAAGAAGCGCCGAAGCTGATGATCAGCTTCGAGGTCGGCGAGAAGGTCAAGGTCAACGACGGCCCGTTCGAAGATTTCGACGGCATGGTCGAGGGCGTGGACGATGAGAACCAGAAGCTGAAGGTCTCGGTTTCGATCTTTGGTCGGGAAACGCCGGTCGAGCTGGACTTCACTCAGGTCACTAAGCAGGGCTAAAGTCGTTTTAAACAAACCGCATGCTTGACGAGCATGCTGCCGTACCGCGAGTGCTCACAAACTCTAACATTTTTGCTTTCTAAAGCTCACGACGTTTGACGCTAGGCGAGAATTGCGAATGGACCGAAGCAATAGCTTTTTCTAGAGCAAACTTTGCATTTCTTCGGGAACATGGAATCTGCCGCATCTTTTGAAGCTTACCTTGCCAGTCTCGGCGCGGTCAGCCTCGAAGGCGCGAATGAAGGGGTCCACTGATTGAGGAGAGAGTTGCATCTCCTGCCCTGCAAAGAACTCATCTATTGCTGTTTGATACAGGTCCAATGCGACGTCGCGGTCCCACATGCGATGTTGTCTGCGTATTCTGATTCTCTTTGTGCGATGCCGATCTTCTACCCTGGACTTAAACAGTTTCTCATCTGCGTATTTTCCGTGGAATAGAAATATATTGCGATCTACTGTCCATTTGTCTTTTCGCAGCTTGTGCTGATGCCCGCCTCGAATGTTTCTGTGAATGATGCAAGGCTTGCAGTAGGCTTCGCTCAGAAAGCCATACGGCCGTTGTTGAAGTAGTGGTTGCGCTGGATCTAATGGAGGTTCATTGCCTGTGTATAGTAGCTCTACACCGACCGGGCTCAGGGCAATGCCTGGGTGGGCGGTAGAATCCAGATATTCGAGCAGACTTCTACCTACCGTTGGGTGCAACACAACGTACTCGTCAACATCATTGAATACGACGTATCTATAGTGACGGAGCAGCGTATTCACCTGCTCAAAAATATATCTTATGCGGTGTCCATCAAAGTTCGCACGCTGCTCAGCTGTCATGTTCAAGTGGATTACCGAGCAGTCTTTTGTCACATCGTCCAGTGCTTCCGATGAGCCATCCAGAATGATCAGAAGATCACTTTTGTCTGCGACAAACTCACTGTTGTGTTGTATCCAAAGACGTAGCCACATTAAATCTGCACTGTGACACATTGTTATGAATGAAATTGACATAAGCCTCTAGGGTATTGTTGGTCTGTTCTTTCTTCGTAAAGGCTCTAACGGATTGCAAGTCAATTGTATGACGAAAATGTACTTTGATTTCCACCTAGATTAGGACTTGCAGCATGTAGCGAAAGTTACGGTTCTTTGTTCGCTTCTCAGAGCGGCTGTTTTAGGTTTGCGTGATACATCACTTGCCAACCCTAACATTCCATTATACACGCCGCCTCTATCGTCTTCGGGCGAGATTCTCTCGTGGTAGGTTTCAGGGATCGCGATCCCGGGCCGGACCACGCAACATAATCTGGGCGAAACGCGTTTCGCCTTAGTTGAAAGGAAAACCAAATGGCTAAGAAGCTTGCTGGTACAATGAAACTGCAGGTTCCTGCAGGTCAGGCGAACCCGTCGCCGCCAGTTGGTCCAGCGCTGGGTCAGCGCGGCATCAACATCATGGAATTCTGCAAGGCGTTCAACGCCAAGACCGCAGACATGGAGCAAGGCGCTCCTTGCCCGACCGTGATCACCTATTATCAGGACAAGTCCTTCACCATGGACATCAAGACGCCGCCCGCGTCTTATTACCTGAAAAAAGCAGCTGGTCTGAAGCCGGTTGGCAAGCGTAACCGCCCTCGTGGTGCGGAGAACCCTGGTCGTGAGACCGTGGCCACCGTAACCACCAAACAGGTTCGCGAAATCGCCGAAGCCAAAATGAAAGATCTGAACGCCAACGACGTCGAAGGCGCAATGCAGATCATCCTGGGCTCGGCCCGCTCTATGGGCATCGAGGTGAAGTAAGATGGCAAAACTCGGTAAACGTACCCGCGCTGCGCGCGAAGCTGTCGCCGGCAAGGAAAACCTGTCGGTTGAAGAAGCAGTTGCCCTGGTAAAAGGCAACGCGACCTCGAAATTCGACGAGACCATCGAAATCGCGATGAACCTGGGCGTTGACACGCGTCACGCAGACCAGATGGTTCGTGGCGTTGTTGGCCTGCCGAACGGCACCGGTAAAGCGATGCGCGTTGCAGTATTCGCGCGTGGCCCCAAGGCGGACGAAGCGAAAGAAGCTGGCGCAGATATCGTTGGCGCAGAAGACCTGATGGAAACCATCCAGGGCGGCACCATCGAATTCGATCGCTGCATCGCGACCCCTGACATGATGCCGATCGTTGGTCGTCTGGGTAAAGTTCTGGGCCCGCGCAACCTGATGCCGAACCCCAAAGTTGGCACCGTGACCATGGACGTGAAAGCGGCCGTGGAAGCAGCCAAAGGTGGTGAAGTTCAGTTCAAAGCTGAAAAAGGTGGCGTTGTGCACGCAGGCGTGGGCAAAGCGTCCTTCGACGAAGCCAAGCTGGCTGAAAACGTCCGTGCCTTCATCTCGGCTGTTGCGAAAGCCAAGCCGTCGGGCGCCAAAGGCACCTACATGAAGAAAATCGCACTCAGCTCGACCATGGGCCCGGGTGTGACTCTGGACGTGGCGGCTGCTGCGGGCGAATAAGCCCTAAAGCAGACGAAACAATCTTTGAAACCCGAGTAGCGCAAGCTGCTCGGGTTTTTTGCTGCCTTAGCGGAAGGTCTGTTGCAGGCGCAATTGCAGTCGGTCGCGTTTACGCAGTTCGAAATCGCTACAGGTGATGTCCGGTTGCCAGAGGCGAAGCCAGTCCTTCAGCAACCGGCCCCGCAAGCAGCAATCGAGAATCTGCGTGTCGATCGGGTGGCGATACTGGCGGAAGAACATCTCTTTGTTGCGGGTCAGAGCGCCGCTTCGGTCGACGTCCCTATCGGCCCCGTCCCGGAAGATATCCGCCTTCAGAAAGTCGACGATATCATAGACGGCGAGCTTGTCGCGGGCCTCGGTGAAATCCAGCCCGATGGCAGTTCCTTGGCCCATGATCAGGTTCAGGCCGTGAAAATCCCCATGTGAAAATACACGCAGGTCAGGGCGGTTTTTCAAGGATGCGGCTTCGGCCAGAAACACCTCGACCATGGGCTGGCTGATGTCTGAGATATGCGAGGGAACTTGGGTAGACTGCTCGCGTATGTTGTCGGTCATCCAACGCGGTCGAAATGCATAGTCGGTGGCGTTTTGAACCCCGTGGAGGTCATGCAGCCACGACCCCGCACGGCGATAGACTTGCGCCACCTGGGCGTCGTCTTCGCTGTTGTAGATGATGTCCGTCGCGGTCGGACGCTTAACAAACTCAGTCACCATGAACACGCCGCTTGGCGACATGTAGACGGGACGAACGACTCGATTGTTTTGGAACGTCTTGAAGTGTTCGGTCAGTTGCACCAGCAGGTCGAACTCTTTACGCAGGCGTCCCGTTTCAGGCGACAAGGTATCAAGCTTCAGCGCATAGGAGCGGTTCGAGGTTTCGACCTTCCACACCAGACGGGTATCGGGGAAAGCGTGGGATCGACAGTGAAAGCGTACCTGTGTGATGGGCGTGCTCAGACAGTCCTGCGCCAACTCTTGGGCGTAGGCACTGGCCTTGTCGAATTCTTCCAGAGTAACCGCTGTCATTTTGCCTCAAGCCCGGAGTGTTTTCGGGCATTCATACCGGAGGTGACCGTAGCTGAAACCCACTGTCAATGACATTGCTGGCGTGTATTGACCGCTCTGCGGGTCGCCCCGCATACAAAGGGCGGTTCGGACCTGATGCCGCAAGTGCAAATAGGGGCAATTTACCCCTTGGAAACCCCCTCCATCTGCCCTAAGTAGGGCTGCGAAGTAAAGCGTGCGATTCGTCGTGCGCTTTATTTCGTTTCGTCCAAGACGGTGGGTGGTGCCATATGGCCCCTTAATTCCCTGCCTGAGACGGGTAAGACCAAAGAATTCTGAGGGTCCCACCCTCGGGCGCATTTTGGCCAATCCCGTAACAACGGACCTGAACGCCGGGGTTAACCCCTCGGCAAATATGAGCCGGGGTGAGTGATCGCCCCAAACTTGGAGAGAACTGTGGATAGAGCCCAGAAAGAGAAAGTGGTCGAGGAACTCGGCCAAATCTTCGAAAGCTCTGGCGTCGTAGTGGTTGCTCACTACGCCGGTCTGACAGTTGCCGAGATGCAGGACCTTCGCGCACGTGCTCGTGACGCGGGTGGCTCCGTGCGTGTTGCCAAGAACAGGCTCGCCAAAATCGCCCTTGAGGGTAAGCCGTGTGAAAGCATGGCCGACCTGCTGACAGGGATGACCGTTCTGACCTATTCCGAGGACCCCGTGGCAGCAGCCAAGGTGGCCGAGGACTTCGCCAAAGAGAACCAAAAGTTCGAAATCCTTGGCGGTGCAATGGGAGAGAACGCTCTGGACCGGGCTGGTGTTGCAGCCGTGTCGAAAATGCCGTCGCGTGAAGAGCTTATTGCTTCGATCGCTGGTATGCTTGGCGCGCCTGCTTCGAACATCGCCGGTGCAATTGGCGCACCTGCAAGCAACATCGCAAGCATCCTTTCCACCATCGAAGAGAAGGCGGAAGCTGCGTAAGCGGTTGGCACTGAATGATCTGCGTGGGGGATACCCCCTGACGTTGGAACACACACTGTAAACGGAAAGAGCTGATAAAATGGCTGATCTGAAAGCACTCGCAGAAAGCATCGTGGGTCTGACCCTGCTGGAAGCACAAGAACTGAAAACCATCCTCAAAGACGAATACGGCATCGAGCCCGCAGCAGGCGGCGCAGTTGTCATGGCTGCTGGTGGCGACGCCGGCGGTGCAGCTGAGGAAGAAAAAACCGAATTCGACGTCGTTCTGAAGAACGCCGGCGCATCGAAAATCAACGTCATCAAAGAAGTTCGCGGCATCACCGGCCTGGGCCTGAAAGAAGCCAAGGAACTGGTCGAAGCCGGCGGCAAGATCAAAGAAGGCGTAGACAAAGCAGAAGCAGAAGACGTCAAAGCCAAGCTGGAAGCAGCTGGCGCCGAAGTCGAGCTGGCCTAAGCTTAGTCTCTGGCGCATCGCTGATGTGCCGAAAAATTTGGCTGGGTCCGGAGAAATCCGGGTCCAGCCGAACCTGTCTTAGAAAGGGCCTCATGTCGTGGGGCGTTTTCTAAGACACGGTTTTCGGATCGGGAGGCCGCCTTCGGGACGGTGGCCACGAATTGATCCGGGCGTGTCGTCTCGAATGTGCAAGATGCCGGGGCCCGACGGTGTCTTTGCCCGCTGAGAACATCGAAAGGTGACATCTGACATGGCTCAAACGTTCCTTGGCCAGAAACGTCTTCGTAAATATTACGGCAAAATCCGCGAAGTGCTGGAGATGCCGAACCTCATTGAGGTGCAGAAATCTTCTTATGATCTTTTCCTGCGCTCCGGCGATGCAGAACAGCCCACTGACGGCGAAGGCATCAATGGTGTGTTCCAGTCGGTTTTCCCGATCAAGGATTTCAATGAGACCTCCGTTCTGGAGTTCGTGAAATACGATCTGGAAAAACCGAAATACGACGTCGAAGAGTGCATGCAGCGAGACATGACCTACAGCGCGCCGCTGAAGGTCACTCTGCGTCTGATCGTGTTTGATGTCGATGAGGACACCGGCGCGAAATCGGTGAAAGACATCAAGGAACAGGACGTGTTCATGGGCGATATGCCCCTGATGACACCGAACGGCACCTTCATCGTGAACGGCACCGAGCGTGTGATTGTGTCCCAGATGCACCGCTCGCCCGGTGTGTTCTTTGACCACGACAAGGGCAAAACCCATTCCTCGGGCAAATTGCTGTTTGCCTGCCGCATCATCCCGTATCGCGGCAGCTGGTTGGACTTTGAGTTCGACGCCAAAGACATCGTCTTCGCCCGTATCGACCGTCGCCGCAAACTGCCTGTGACAACCCTGCTGTACGCATTGGGTCTGGATCAGGAAGCGATCATGGACGCGTATTACAACACCGTGTCCTACAAGCTGGACAAGAAGAAGGGCTGGGTCACGCCGTTCTTCCCCGAGCGTGTACGCGGCACCCGTCCGACCTATGATCTGGTTGACGCCAAATCCGGTGAAGTGATTGCGGAAGCGGGCAAGAAAGTCACTCCGCGTGCGGTGAAGAAACTGATCGACGAAGGCACTGTCACCGACCTGCTGGTTCCGTTTGATCACATCGTTGGCAAATATGTCGCCAAGGACATCATCAACGAAGAAACCGGTGCGATCTATGTCGAAGCCGGTGACGAGCTGACGCTGGAATATGACAAAGACGGCGATCTGATCGGCGGTACCGCGAAAGAACTGATCGACGCGGGCATCACCGACATTCCGGTTCTGGACATCGACAACGTCAATGTTGGTCCGTACATGCGCAACACCATGGCGCAGGACAAGAACATGAACCGCGAAAGCGCGCTCATGGACATCTACCGCGTCATGCGTCCGGGTGAGCCGCCCACCGTCGAAGCTGCGTCGGCCCTGTTCGACACCCTGTTCTTCGACAGCGAGCGTTACGACCTGTCCGCTGTTGGTCGCGTGAAAATGAACATGCGTCTGGCTCTGGATGCGCCCGACACTCTGCGCACCCTGCGCCGCGAAGACATCGTGGCCTGCATCAAGGCACTGGTGGAACTGCGTGACGGTAAAGGTGACATCGACGATATCGACCACCTCGGAAACCGTCGTGTGCGTTCGGTCGGCGAACTGATGGAAAACCAGTACCGCGTTGGCCTGCTGCGCATGGAGCGCGCGATCAAAGAGCGTATGTCGTCGGTCGAAATCGACACCGTCATGCCTCAGGACTTGATCAACGCGAAACCCGCTGCGGCTGCCGTCCGCGAATTCTTCGGCTCTTCGCAGTTGTCGCAGTTCATGGACCAGACCAACCCGCTGTCGGAAGTTACACACAAACGCCGCCTCTCGGCGCTTGGCCCCGGTGGTCTGACTCGTGAGCGTGCGGGCTTTGAGGTGCGCGACGTACACCCGACCCACTATGGCCGGATGTGCCCGATTGAAACGCCGGAAGGTCCGAACATCGGTCTGATCAACTCGCTGGCCACCTTTGCCCGCGTGAACAAGTATGGCTTCATCGAAACACCGTACCGCGTCGTGAAAGACGCCGAGGTGACCGATGAGGTTCACTACATGTCCGCGACCGAGGAAATGCGTCACACCGTGGCGCAGGCGAACGCGACGCTGGACGCTGATGGCAAGTTCATCAACGATCTGGTGTCGACCCGTCAGGCCGGTGACTACACGCTTGCCCCGCGCGAGAATGTGGACCTGATCGACGTGTCGCCAAAACAGCTGGTATCAGTAGCTGCATCGCTGATCCCGTTCCTTGAAAATGACGACGCCAACCGCGCTCTGATGGGCTCGAACATGCAACGTCAGGCGGTTCCGCTGCTGCGCGCCGAAGCGCCGCTGGTCGGTACCGGGATCGAGGAAAAGGTTGCGATCGACTCTGGTGCTGCGATCCAGGCGAAACGCGCCGGTATCATCGACCAGGTCGATGCCCAGCGTATCGTTATCCGCGCCACCGAAGATCTGGAACTGGGCGACGCTGGTGTTGACATCTATCGTCTGCGTAAATTCCAGCGTTCGAACCAGAACACCTGCATCAACCAGCGTCCGCTGATCAAGGTGGGTGACACCGTCCAGAAGGGCGAGGTTATTGCCGATGGTCCGTCGACTGATATGGGTGAACTGGCCCTTGGTAAGAACGTGGTCGTCGCGTTCATGCCGTGGAACGGGTACAACTACGAAGACTCGATCCTGATCTCGGAACGTATCGCGCGTGATGACGTCTTTACCTCGGTCCATATCGAGGAATTCGAAGTCGCCGCCCGTGACACCAAGCTGGGCCCGGAAGAGATCACCCGCGACATTCCGAACGTCGGTGAAGAAGCGCTGCGCAACCTCGACGAGGCGGGCATCGTTTACATCGGCGCGGATGTTGAGCCGGGCGATATTCTGGTCGGCAAGATCACTCCGAAGGGCGAAAGCCCGATGACCCCGGAAGAAAAGCTGCTGCGCGCCATCTTTGGTGAAAAAGCATCTGACGTGCGCGACACCTCGCTGCGCGTGAAGCCGGGCGATTACGGTACGGTCGTTGAGGTCCGCGTCTTCAACCGTCACGGCGTCGAGAAAGACGAACGTGCGCTGCAGATCGAGCGTGAGGAAGTCGAACGTCTGGCCCGTGACCGGGACGACGAACTGGCGATCCTGGACCGCAACATCTATGCGCGTCTGCAAGGCCTGATCCTGGGTAAAACCGCTGTCAAAGGCCCGAAAGGCGTCAAGGCAGGGTCGGTGATCACCGAGGACCTGCTGGAAACCCTGACCCGTGGTCAGTGGTGGCAGCTGGCGCTGGAAGGTGAGCAGGACGCACAGATCGTTGAGGCTCTGAACGAGCAGTACGAAGTGCAGAAGCGTGCTCTGGACGCCCGTTTCGAGGACAAGGTCGAGAAGGTCCGCCGTGGCGACGACCTGCCGCCGGGTGTGATGAAGATGGTCAAAGTCTTCATCGCCGTGAAGCGCAAGCTGCAGCCGGGCGACAAGATGGCCGGTCGTCACGGGAACAAAGGTGTGATCTCCAAGGTTGTTCCGATGGAAGACATGCCGTTCCTGGCCGATGGTACGCCGGTTGACTTCTGTCTGAACCCGCTGGGTGTGCCTTCGCGTATGAACGTTGGTCAGATTCTTGAAACCCACATGGGTTGGGCCGCACGCGGTCTGGGTCTGAACATCGACGACGCTCTGGGTGAATACCGCCGCTCTGGCGATCTGACCCCGGTGCGCGAAGCGATGAAGCTGGCCTATGGCGAGAATGTCTACGAAGAAGGCATCACCGGTCTGGACGAGGATGGCCTGATCGAGGCTGCGGGCAATGTGACCCGCGGTGTTCCGATCGCAACCCCGGTCTTTGACGGTGCCAAGGAAGCAGACGTCAACGACGCGCTGTTGCGTGCGGGCTTCTCGGAAAGCGGTCAGTCGGTTCTGTTCGACGGTCGTACCGGTGAGCAATTTGCACGTCCGGTGACCGTGGGCATCAAGTACCTGCTGAAACTGCACCACCTGGTGGACGACAAGATCCACGCGCGTTCGACCGGGCCGTACAGCCTGGTTACCCAGCAGCCGCTGGGCGGTAAGGCGCAGTTCGGTGGTCAGCGCTTTGGTGAGATGGAGGTCTGGGCTCTGGAAGCTTACGGCGCCGCCTACACCCTGCAGGAAATGCTCACCGTGAAATCGGATGACGTCGCCGGCCGGACCAAGGTCTATGAATCGATCGTCAAGGGCGAGGATAACTTTGAAGCGGGCGTACCGGAATCGTTCAACGTTCTGGTGAAAGAAGTCCGTGGCCTCGGCCTGAATATGGAACTCCTGGATGCGGAGGTTGAGGAATAAGAATTTTGAAAAAATTCTTGGGCGGAAACTTTTAAAGTTTCCGCTCCCCTCTCCCCCCTTCCGCAAGATTTGAGGTAACAAATGAACCAGGAAATCACCAACAACCCGTTCAACCCGCTGACGCCCCCGAAGGTCTTTGACGAGATCAAGGTCTCGTTGGCGTCGCCCGAGCGGATTCTGTCTTGGTCCTATGGCGAGATCAAGAAACCCGAAACCATCAACTACCGGACGTTCAAACCTGAACGTGACGGTCTGTTCTGCGCGCGTATCTTTGGCCCGATCAAAGATTACGAATGTCTGTGCGGCAAATATAAGCGGATGAAGTATCGCGGCGTTGTCTGCGAGAAATGCGGTGTGGAAGTCACTCTGCAGAAAGTCCGCCGCGAGCGTATGGGCCACATCGAACTGGCCGCGCCCGTTGCGCATATCTGGTTCCTGAAATCGCTGCCGTCCCGCATCGGTCTGATGCTGGACATGACGCTGCGTGATCTGGAACGCGTTCTGTACTTTGAAAACTATGTCGTTATCGAGCCCGGTCTGACCGACCTGACCTACGGCCAGATGCTGACCGAAGAAGAGTACATGGATGCGCAGGATGCCTATGGCATGGACGCGTTCACCGCGAATATCGGTGCCGAAGCCATTCGCGAGATGCTGGCCCAGATCGATCTGGAAGCCGAAGCCGAGCAGCTGCGCGCTGATCTGGCCGAAGCAACCGGCGAACTGAAGCCCAAGAAGATCATCAAGCGCCTGAAGGTTGTTGAATCCTTCCTCGAGTCGGGCAACCGGCCTGAGTGGATGGTGATGACCGTGATCCCGGTCATTCCGCCGGAACTGCGCCCGCTGGTTCCCCTGGATGGTGGCCGTTTCGCGACTTCGGATCTGAACGATCTGTATCGCCGCGTCATCAACCGGAACAACCGTCTGAAGCGTTTGATTGAGCTGCGCGCACCTGACATCATCGTCCGCAACGAAAAGCGGATGCTGCAGGAATCCGTGGATGCTCTGTTCGACAACGGCCGTCGTGGCCGCGTGATCACCGGTGCCAACAAGCGTCCGCTGAAATCGCTGTCGGACATGCTGAAAGGTAAGCAGGGCCGCTTCCGTCAGAACCTTCTGGGTAAGCGCGTCGACTTCTCGGGTCGTTCGGTCATTGTGACCGGTCCCGAGCTAAAGCTGCACCAGTGTGGTCTGCCCAAGAAGATGGCGCTGGAGCTTTTCAAGCCGTTCATCTACTCTCGCCTTGAAGCCAAGGGTCTGTCTTCGACCGTGAAACAGGCGAAGAAACTGGTCGAGAAAGAGCGTCCCGAAGTGTGGGATATCCTCGACGAGGTGATCCGCGAACACCCTGTCATGCTGAACCGTGCGCCCACGCTGCACCGTCTTGGCATTCAGGCGTTCGAGCCGGTCCTGATCGAAGGTAAAGCCATCCAGCTGCACCCGCTGGTCTGTTCGGCCTTTAACGCCGACTTCGACGGTGACCAGATGGCCGTTCACGTCCCGCTGAGCCTTGAGGCGCAGTTGGAAGCCCGTGTTCTGATGATGTCGACGAACAACGTTCTGTCGCCTGCAAACGGCGCGCCGATCATCGTTCCGTCGCAGGATATGATCCTGGGTCTCTATTATGTGACCCTGGAACGCGAAGGCATGCCGGGCGAAGGTAAGGTGTTCGGGTCGATCGACGAAGTTCAGCACGCGCTGGATTCCGGCGAAGTGCATCTGCACTCGAAAATCACCGCGCGGATCACGCAGATCGACGACGAAGGCAACGAAGTTCAAAAGCGCTATGAGACCACTCCGGGCCGTCTGCGTCTGGGTGCTCTGCTGCCGATGAACAACAAAGCGCCGTTCGATCTGGTCAACCGCCTGCTGAGGAAGAAAGAAGTGCAGCAGGTGATCGACACCGTCTACCGCTACTGCGGTCAGAAAGAGTCGGTCATCTTCTGTGACCAGATCATGTCGATGGGCTTCAAAGAAGCGTTCAAAGCGGGCATCTCGTTCGGTAAGGACGACATGGTCATTCCAGACGACAAGTGGGGCATCGTTGATGACACCCGCGGTCAGGTGAAGGACTTTGAACAGCAGTACATGGACGGCCTGATCACTCAGGGCGAAAAGTACAACAAAGTTGTTGATGCCTGGTCGAAGTGTAACGACCGCGTCACCGAGGCCATGATGTCGACGATCTCGTCGTCGGATCGGGCTGAGGATGGCTCCGAGCAGGAACCGAACTCGGTCTACATGATGGCCCACTCCGGTGCGCGTGGCTCGGTCACTCAGATGAAACAGCTGGGCGGTATGCGCGGCCTGATGGCCAAGCCGAACGGTGACATCATCGAGACGCCGATCATCTCGAACTTTAAAGAAGGTCTGACCGTTCTTGAGTACTTCAACTCGACCCACGGTGCCCGTAAGGGTCTTTCGGATACCGCTCTGAAGACGGCGAACTCAGGTTACCTGACCCGTCGTCTGGTGGACGTGGCGCAAGACTGTATCGTTCGTGAGATCGACTGTGGCACCGAGCGTGCGATCACTGCCGAAGCTGCCGTGAATGACGGAGAGGTTGTCGCCTCGCTGGCCGAACGTGTGCTGGGTCGTGTGGCGGCTGACGATGTTCTGCGTCCGGGCACCGATGAGGTGATCGTGGCCGCAGGTCAGTTGATCGACGAACGTATGGCTGACACCATTGATGAGGCCGGCGTTGCCTCGATGCGCATCCGCTCGCCTCTGACCTGTGAGTCCGAGGAAGGCGTCTGCGCAACCTGCTACGGCCGTGACCTTGCCCGCGGTACTATGGTGAACACAGGTGAAGCTGTCGGCATCATCGCCGCGCAGTCGATCGGTGAACCCGGTACACAGCTGACCATGCGGACCTTCCACATCGGTGGTGTTGCGCAGGGTGGTCAGCAGTCGTTCCAGGAAGCCAACCAGGAAGGCGTTGTTGCGTTTGAGAACCCGCAGATCCTGGTCAATGCCGCAGGTGAAAGTCTGGTCATGGGCCGGAACATGAAGCTGGTGATCAACGACGAACACGGCGAAGAGCGGGCCAGCTTCAAACTGGGCTACGGCTCCAAGCTGTTCGTCAAGGACGGCACCAAAGTGGCCCGTGGCGACAAGCTGTTCGAATGGGACCCCTACACCCTGCCGATCATCGCCGAAAAAGCCGGTACTGCGAAATATGTCGACCTGGTTTCGGGCCTTGCTGTCCGCGACGAGA
Organism: Ruegeria sp. BG11; assembly: GCF_056538565.1. Taxonomy (NCBI): domain Bacteria; kingdom Pseudomonadati; phylum Pseudomonadota; class Alphaproteobacteria; order Rhodobacterales; family Roseobacteraceae; genus Ruegeria; species Ruegeria sp. BG11. The sequence goes on from NZ_JBQFTH010000008.1 coordinate 243,677, forward strand.
CCGACGAAGCAACCGGTATGACCCAGAAGATCGTGATCGACTGGCGCGCGGCCCCCAAGGGCAGCGACCTCAAGCCCGAGATCATTCTGGTTGGCGAAGATGGCGAGCCGGTCCGCAACGATGCGGGCAACCCGGTTCACTACCCGATGTCGGTGGATGCGATCCTGTCGGTCGAAGACGGTCAGAAGGTCGAAGCTGGTGACGTTGTTGCGCGTATCCCGCGCGAAGGTGCCAAGACCAAGGACATCACCGGTGGTCTGCCGCGTGTGGCCGAACTGTTCGAAGCGCGTCGTCCGAAAGATCACGCGATCATCGCAGAAGCCGATGGTTACGTGCGCTTTGGTCGCGACTACAAGAACAAGCGCCGCATCAGCATCGAACCGGCTGACGAGTCCATGGAGACCATCGAGTACATGGTGCCCAAGGGCAAGCACATCCCGGTCGCCGAAGGGGACTTCATCCAGAAGGGTGAATACCTGATGGACGGTAACCCGGCTCCGCACGACATCCTGTCCATCATGGGTGTCGAAGCGCTGGCGGATTACATGATCGACGAGGTGCAGGACGTCTATCGTCTGCAGGGCGTGAAGATCAACGACAAGCACATCGAGGTCATCGTGCGCCAGATGCTGCAGAAGTGGGAGATCCTGGATTCAGGCGACACCACCCTGCTGAAAGGCGAGCATGTCGACAAGCAAGAGTTCGACGCGGCCAACGAGAAGACCATTGCCCGCGGTGGTCGTCCGGCACAAGGCGAGCCAATCCTTCTGGGGATCACCAAAGCCTCGCTGCAAACGCGTTCGTTCATCTCTGCGGCGTCGTTCCAGGAAACCACCCGCGTCCTTACCGAAGCGTCGGTTCAGGGCAAGAAAGACAAGCTGGTTGGCCTGAAAGAGAACGTCATCGTTGGTCGTCTGATCCCCGCCGGTACCGGTGGGGCCACTCAGGCCGTCCGCCACATCGCCCAGTCGCGTGACAATGTGGTCATCGAAGCCCGTCGGGAAGAGGCCGAAGCCGCTGCTGCTCTGGCGGCGCCCAGCTTTGATGACGACATGGTAGGGGATGAGCTGGACGTTCTGGTGGAAACACCGGAAAGCCGCGAGTAACCCTCGGACCTGAAAGACAGAAAAGGCCCTGCGGTTTCGCGGGGCCTTTTTGTTTGCGCCCCCCGAAGTGCTCTTTCGCAAAGAAAATTATCAATGTGACCCGGTTTGTGGCATGGTTGCGAAAAGCAGAGGAGGGGGCCGCCATGACAACCCGGCAAACGCAAGGACGCAAGCGCCTGTATGACAGCATTCTGGACACTGTCGGAGACACGCCCTGCGTGCGGATCAACAGAATCGCGCCCTCTGACGTGACGGTTTACGTGAAGTTCGAAGCGTTCAATCCGGCCAGTTCCGTAAAGGACCGTCTGGCGCTGAACATCATCGAAGCGGCCGAGCGGGACGGTCGGCTGAAACCGGGGCAGACGGTTGTTGAGGCAACCTCGGGCAATACCGGGATTGGGCTGGCGATGGTCTGTGCGGCCAAGGGCTATCCTCTGGTTGTCACCATGGCGGACAGTTTCTCGGTCGAGCGGCGCAAGCTGATGCGGTTCCTGGGGGCCAAGGTTGTCCTAACCCCGCGTGCCCAGAAAGGGTTCGGCATGTATACCAAGGCCAAGGAGCTGGCCGAGCAGAATGGCTGGTTCCTCGCGAGCCAGTTTGAAACCTCGGCCAATGCCGACATTCATGAAAACACCACCGCGCGAGAGATTCTGGCGGATTTCGACGGGCAGAAGCTCGACTATTGGGTGACAGGCTATGGCACCGGTGGGACCGTCTCGGGCGTGGCGCGAGTTCTGAGGAATGAACGCCCGGAAACGAAGATTATCCTGACGGAACCTGCGAATGCGGCGATTGTCTCGTCGGGCTATGTGAATACCCGCAACGACACACATCAGCCGACCGAAAGCCATCCAAATTTCGAACCGCATCCGATCCAGGGTTGGACGCCTGATTTCATTCCTTGGGTCCTGCAGGAGGCCATAGACAACGGCTTCTATGATGAGTTGATCCCTGTGCCCGGCGCAGACGGGATTGCCTGGTCGCGCCGTTTGGCTGCGGAAGAGGGGATTTTCACCGGCATATCAGGTGGATCCACATTTGCGGTTGCGATGAAACTGGCTGAGACCGCGCCGGACGGATCGGTGATGCTGGTGATGCTTCCAGATACCGGTGAACGGTATCTTTCGACCCCGTTGTTCGAAGGGGTGGAGGAAGAGATGACGGATGAGGAGATCGCGATCTCTAAATCGACGCCATCAGCCCAGATGACGGACTGAAGCGGCTGGAAAACAACCGGTTACAGTTACTCTTCGTGAAAAATTTTAGGATTGAGACGCGCGAATTGACTTTGCGTGAGATTGAAGCGTGAATATCGCCATTGTTTGAAGGCCGAGTATTGTTTGAATGAGTCCGAATGTTAAAGGCGCACTGCTGATGATGGCCAGCATGGCTGCATTTACGGTGAATGACACGCTGGTCAAAATAGCGCTGCGAGAACTGCCCTTGTTTCAGTTGGTTGCGATCCGAGGGGCTTTGGCGACTCTGCTTGTTTACGGGTTGGCGCGCCATCTTGGGGCGTTGCACCTGAATTTTTCACGACATGACAAATGGCTGGTTTCTATTCGCTGTGTTGCCGAACTATCCGCGACGTTTTTCTTCCTGACCGCCCTCAAGAACATGCCGCTGGCGAATGTGACAGCGGTTCTCCAGGTCTTGCCGTTGACCGTGACACTGGGAGCGGTCCTGTTCTTCTCAGAACATATCGGCTGGCGGCGGATTATGGCGATTGTTGTCGGGTTCATGGGCATGCTGCTGATCGTGCGGCCCGGGCCGGACGGTTTCAGCGTCTATGCGATCTATGCGTTGCTGGCCGTGGTCTCGGTGACGATCCGAGACCTGATCACCCGGCGCATGTCACCACAGGTTCCGTCACTGGTGGTAACCCTTGCCACCTCTCTGTCGATCTCTGTCGCCGCAGGGCTGGTGTCGACGTTTGAGGGCTGGGTCAACCTGTCCGGCGGCAATGTTGTTCTGGTGGCCTCGGCGGCTGTATTTGTCCTGATCGGATATCTATGCAGCGTGATGGTGATGCGAGAAGGCGAGGTTGGGTTTATCGCCCCTTTCCGATACTCCAGCCTGATTTGGGCCTTGGGGCTAGGCTGGGTTGTGTTTGGCGAATGGCCCGATGCGGTGACTTTGTTCGGCGCCGGGCTGGTTGTCGCCGCCGGTTTGTTTACCCTGTTCCGCGAAAGGACAACTCAGGGCGCGCCGTGAACCTGCCGGACGATGGTTTGATCAATGGCAAAACGGGCGATGAACTCCCCCTCAAGCTCGGGGCTGACGGCCGAGAGTTCGCGGTCATAGTTGCGCGCCCCGCGTGAGTCGTTGAACCCGTTCAGCGAACGTACCCACATCGGCGCGTCGGTATAGCTGACGATGGGCATGAAGCGGCCCATGCGATGATGGGTAAAGCTGATGATCGTCTGTTTGCAGCCGCCTGCGATATGCATCCCAAGTCCCACGCCCAAAAGAGGTTTATGCGTCGGTTTCGCCGTGATCCCATCGGCATTCAGCCGGGCAAAGAAGCCCTGGTTGAAATCAATGCCGACAATTGTGTTGCGCTCCATCAGGCCTTTGCTGTCGCGGACGGCTTCGCGCAGACGCTCAACGAAATCCACGGATACCGCGTCGTCATCGTCATGGCGGAATTGGATGCAAGGCTGATCGGGGTCTTTGCGGGCCGCGTTCAGGATATCCTTCATGATATGGCGATGCGATTTGTCGACCCGAGGCGAATCCTCAACGATCCGGACCTGTTTCACATCTGCTGTCAGGTCGTGTAGCCGGTCATGGGCATCTTTCGGCAGGCAGTCTCCGATCACCACCAGCAGCTCGAAATCCTCGTCGGTGTGTTCGCGAAAACAGGGCAGGGTCGAGGACTCGAACAGCCGGAATCTCTCTTCCAGACGGGCAGGGCTGTAGAGGTGACGACGCCGATCATCCAGGGTTTCATGTTCGGTCTGAAAGCTGCCAAGGGCCGGAAAGGAAAAGCGGCAAAGGCCGATAACCTGCATCTGTCATCCATCGCAAAACTGTTCTGCGCGCACTATGCCGGGCTATGCCTGCCCCCGCAACGCCAGAAGAGGCTGGCCGGAGCGCGCAATCGTTGATATCACAGCGCAATCCGGCCAGTTTGGCGCACAGGGGTAAGTGCTGTTGACACTCGGGCCGACTCCCCCTATTACGCGCGTCATCTCGGTGCCGGGGGCCGCCCCAAAACCGATTCCAGTAATGAACTGGTCAAGGCCCGGACAATTTTACCGTTCGCGCCCTCTGAGAAACAACCGCGACGTTCACCTCGGAATGGGAACGCTCGTGGGTTTTGCGCTTGTGGACGCATGAGTGCAGCAAGTTTAACCGCACGCAGCCGCGTGCATGTCATGTGTTGCAAAACGGGGAAGAAACCGGAATGCCAACTATTCAACAGCTGATCCGCAAGCCGCGGCAGCCCAAAGTAAAACGCTCGAAGTCCATGCACCTGGAGCAGTGCCCGCAGAAACGCGGCGTCTGCACCCGCGTGTACACCACCACACCGAAGAAGCCGAACTCGGCTATGCGTAAGGTTGCCAAAGTGCGCCTGACCAACGGGTTCGAGGTCATCTCGTACATCCCCGGTGAAAGCCACAACCTGCAGGAACACTCGGTTGTTCTGATCCGTGGCGGCCGTGTAAAAGACCTTCCCGGTGTGCGTTACCACATCCTGCGCGGTGTTCTGGATACTCAGGGCGTCAAAGACCGTAAGCAACGTCGTTCGAAATACGGCGCGAAGCGTCCCAAGTAAGAAGGAGAGGCTGATATGTCACGTCGTCACGCCGCCGAAAAACGCGAAGTCCTGCCTGACGCCAAATTTGGCGACAAGGTACTGACCAAATTCATGAACAACCTGATGATCGACGGCAAAAAGTCGGTCGCAGAGCGCATCGTTTACAACGCCTTTGACCGCGTTGAGAACAAGATCAAGCGCGCACCTGTCGAAGTGTTCCACGAAGCGCTCGACAACATCAAACCGTCGGTCGAGGTTCGCTCGCGCCGGGTTGGTGGTGCAACTTATCAGGTTCCGGTCGAAGTGCGCCCTGAGCGCCGCGAAGCACTGGCCATCCGTTGGCTGATCACTGCTGCGCGTGGCCGCAACGAAAACACCATGGAAGAACGCCTCGCCGGCGAATTGCTGGACGCTGTACAGTCCCGCGGTACCGCCGTGAAGAAGCGCGAAGACACCCACAAGATGGCCGAGGCGAACAAAGCCTTCAGCCACTACCGTTGGTAATTCAGAGGCTTATCAAAAATGGCACGCGAATATCCGCTCGAACTATACCGTAACTTCGGTATCATGGCGCACATCGACGCAGGTAAGACCACCTGCTCGGAGCGTATCCTGTATTACACTGGTAAATCCCACAACATCGGTGAGGTGCACGATGGTGCAGCCACCATGGACTGGATGGAGCAGGAGCAGGAACGCGGCATCACCATCACTTCGGCTGCGACCACCACTTTCTGGGAGCGCACCGAGGACGGTCAAACCGCCGATACCCCCAAGCACCGCCTGAACATCATCGACACCCCCGGCCACGTTGACTTCACCATTGAAGTTGAACGCTCGCTGGCGGTTCTCGACGGTGCCGTCTGCGTTCTGGACGCAAACGCCGGTGTTGAGCCCCAGACCGAAACCGTGTGGCGTCAGGCTGACCGCTACAAGGTTCCGCGTATGGTTTTCGTCAACAAAATGGACAAGATCGGCGCAGACTTCTTCAACTGCGTTCGCATGATCGAAGACCGAACCGGCGCACGCGCTGTTCCGGTTGGTATTCCGATCGGCGCCGAGTCCGAGCTGGAAGGTCTGATCGACCTGGTCACCATGGAAGAGTGGTTGTGGCAGGGCGAAGATCTGGGCGCAAGCTGGATCAAAGCTCCGATCCGCGACAGCCTGAAAGACATGGCTGACGAATGGCGCGGCAAGATGATCGAAGCGGCCGTCGAAATGGACGACGACGCGATGATGGAATACCTGGAAGGCAATGAGCCCGACGTTCCGACCCTGCGCGCCCTGCTGCGCAAAGGTACGCTGGACATCGCGTTCGTTCCGGTTCTGGGTGGTTCGGCGTTCAAGAACAAAGGCGTTCAGCCGCTGCTCAACGCTGTGATCGATTATCTGCCCAGCCCGCTGGACGTCGTTGATTACATGGGCTTCAAACCCGGCGACGAAGAAGAAGTTCGTGACATCGCACGTCGTGCAGACGACGAAATGGCCTTCTCGGGTCTGGCGTTCAAAATCATGAACGACCCCTTTGTTGGTTCGCTGACCTTTACCCGGATCTACTCGGGCACCATGAACAAGGGTGACTCGATCCTGAACTCGACCAAAGGTAAGAAAGAGCGCATCGGTCGTATGATGATGATGCACTCCAACAACCGGGAAGAGATCGAAGAAGCGTTTGCAGGAGACATTATCGCGCTGGCGGGTCTGAAAGACACCACCACCGGTGACACCCTGTGTGACGCGAAGGATCCGGTGGTTCTGGAAACCATGACCTTCCCTGATCCGGTGATCGAGATCGCAGTTGAGCCCAAAACCAAGGGCGACCAAGAGAAGATGTCCCAGGGTCTGGCCCGTCTGGCCGCTGAAGACCCGTCCTTCCGTGTGGAAACTGACCTGGAATCCGGTCAGACCATCATGAAGGGCATGGGCGAACTTCACCTGGACATCCTGGTTGACCGTCTGAAGCGCGAGTTCAAGGTTGAGGCGAACATCGGTGCTCCTCAGGTGGCCTATCGCGAAACCATCTCGATGCCGGTTGAGCACACCTACACCCACAAGAAACAGTCGGGTGGTTCGGGTCAGTTCGGTGAGGTTAAACTCGAGATCACTCCGACCGAGCCCGGCGAAGGTTACTCGTTCGAGAGCCGCATCGTTGGTGGTGCCGTTCCGAAAGAATACATCCCGGGTGTCGAAAAAGGCATCCAGTCGGTTATGGACAGCGGCCCTCTGGCTGGCTTCCCTGTGATCGACTTCAAGGTTGCCTTGCTGGACGGTAAGTTCCACGATGTTGACTCGAGCGTTCTGGCTTTCGAAATCGCAGCCCGTATGTGTATGCGTGAAGGCATGCGCAAAGCTGGCGCGAAACTGCTGGAACCGATCATGAAGGTCGAAGTGATAACCCCGGAAGAATACACCGGCGGTATCATCGGCGACCTGACCTCGCGTCGTGGCCAGGTTTCTGGTCAGGAACCGCGCGGCAACGCGATCGCGATCGACGCGTTCGTTCCGCTGGCGAACATGTTCGGCTACATCAACACTCTGCGTTCGATGTCGTCGGGCCGTGCCCAGTTCACCATGCAGTTCGACCACTACGATCCGGTTCCGCAGAACATCTCGGACGAGATCCAGGCGAAATACGCATAACCAAAGATTTGAGGGAGCGTGGGTATCACGCTCCCTTCATTACCGAAAAAGGAGGCCATCATGGCAAAGGAAAAGTTTGAGCGTACAAAACCGCACGTCAACATCGGCACGATTGGGCACGTTGACCATGGTAAGACGACGCTGACCGCAG